>NZ_LUKG01000030.1:39897-47462 GCF_001601815.1 Flavihumibacter sp. CACIAM 22H1 | reverse complement strand
GTTTAAAGCAGGAAAATTACCCCTGGCACAAATTAATGTAATCAACCTCGATGCCCATACAGATTTCCGACCCACCGAAGGCCGGCATTCCGGCAATGGCTTCCGGTATGCAGAAGAAGATGGATACCTTCAGAAATACAGCGTTATTGGGGTGAAGGAATCGTATATACAGCAGAATGTTTGGCTCGATTTCGTGAATAACCCCTTTTTGGATCTGATCAGTTATGAAGATATTTTCCTGCAGGAAAAAAGAAATTTCTTACAGGCAGTAGCCCATTGTACCAATTTTATGGACGAAACTTTTTGCGGTATAGAGCTCGACCTGGACGTTATTGAGGAAGTGCTTAGCAGTGCATGCGCTTCTTCCGGAATTACGGTAATGCATGCCCGGCAATATTTAAATTTTGTGGCACAGGATCTGAAACCGGCCTACCTGCATATCTGCGAAGGAGCAGCCCAGCTCAGCGATGGCAGAAAAGCAGACAAC
The DNA here is from genome assembly GCF_001601815.1 of Flavihumibacter sp. CACIAM 22H1. Classification (GTDB taxonomy): domain Bacteria; phylum Bacteroidota; class Bacteroidia; order Chitinophagales; family Chitinophagaceae; genus Flavihumibacter. The sequence continues at coordinate 46,975 of NZ_LUKG01000030.1, read as the reverse complement.
ATTGGCCAATTGATTGCCTTTTTGGTAACTGATTTTGTTAAAGCCCGGCAGGATATCAAAATCAATTAAAACATTTGGCGCGAGAACCGGAAACCCAGGTTAACGTAATTTCTGATATGGCGAGATTGATCTCCATACATGAAATTGAATTCAAGCGGACCAATAGGGGAGTCAATGCCCAGCGTAAATGCATAACCGCTTAATAAACGCCTGTCTTCTATTTCAAACGGTTCTTTTAGGAAATTGGCATATAATAAATTAAAGGTTATGCCGGTGTAAACGGCCCCTGTTATCTGGTAACGCCAATTGATGGCCCCTTTTATAAAACTATTAGTGGTAATAGTAGCATCCTGTAAACCGGCAAAACTTACCTGGTTGCGCATAATTGGCTTCATTCCACCTATGAGAAAATCATGAAACAAAAACTGCGAAGCATTAAAATTAGCGGCAGATTCTCCCTGCAAAGTGAGAAAGGATCTTTTACGGATAGGCAATACTTTCTGAATCTGGAATCGAAGCCGGGCGAAACTGCCAAAAGTTAGCCCCAGTGAATCAATGTTAAGGATCGGTACGCCGGAAGCCAGGAATACGGCATTGGGCTTCTGGGCAAAGATGATGGATGGTTCCAGGAGGGTATAGGTTCCTCTTTTGGGCAGGAACAAACGGTCGTGTGAATTGTATTCATAGCGCAGATATCCCTGCAGGTAACGGATTTTACCCTCAATCGTTTGCAGGTTTTCTGTTAGTGGTTTCAGTGATGCTCTTTCCCAATGAATACCTGCTGCATAGGATTGCCTTCTTTTGTAGGCAAGCTGTAACCTGGTATCAACGAAGGTGCTGAGTTCCCTGGCCAACCCAATGGATTTATAGGAATTATAGGTTGGAAATTCCTGTCGCTCAAAATAGAATTCAGAAACCCAGGCCAGCGGTACATGCGGCGTTCCAAATACCTGGCTATGTTCCGCCCGGAAACGGAAATTTTCTGAAATGGCTGCGGCTACGGATGTTCTGCTTTGTTTTCCCAAAATATCCCGGAAACTCAGGTTAGCGATAAGGCTCATATCGCTCAGGGTATTATAATGAACGGCAAGTTTTGCTGTAATGGGCGCATTTTCCTCCGCTATCAGGTGCATATCTGCTACCCCTTCCTCACCAGTTACCGGTTCCAGTTGATAATAAAGCCGGTTAAAATACCTTGTTCCATAAGCCTGCCGGATGGCATCTTCCATTTCTTTTACGGTATAGGATTCGCCTTCTTTCAATCCCAGCATCCGACGCAGAAATGGTTTGGTGATATACCGTAAACTATCACTGATAATATGTCGTATGGTTACCCGGTCTTTAACCAGCGGAAATTCAATTTTTTGAGGAGGTCCGTAAAGGGCATTCAGGCTATCGGCCAGCTTTTTGAAATAGGGATAATGCAGGGCTCCCATGCGTAAACCGATTTCTAATATACTGTCGCTGTAGTTAAAACTGGCTGCCGAATAATTGGCAACCGGATGTTCAATGTAATAATCCGTTAGTGCAACTTCCTGCTTGCTAAGGTTGGCCTCCTTATAAAATGCAATCTGCATCAGAATCTGTACCGGCGAGGTAATTTTATCAGCAGAAAGCAATCCTGAGCTAACACTGCTGCCGATTACGATATCGGCCCCCATATTGCGTACATCGCTTACCGGGAAATTCCGGATCAACCCCCCATCCACTAGTTTTTTACCCCCTACCTGAACTGCCGTAAATACAGAAGGAATGGCCATGCTGGAGCGTACTGCCGATATCAGATCGCCCTTATCCATAACAACCGCGTCCCCGGTTTCAAGGTCGGTAGCAATACATTTAAACGGACGTTTAAACTGGTTGAAATCTCTTACTCCATAAACCGGGTTGTACAATTCATTAAACTTCAACCACAGCTCTTCTGCTTCCAGAACACCCGATGGAATACGAAATCGTCCTTTTTCCATGGGTAATTCCAACGCATACCGGCCATATTCCTGCTTTTCTTCCATGATAAAAGCCTGTAGCGAAGAACGGTTACTTAATAACACATTCCAATTCATTGCACGGGCAATCTGTAATATGGAATCGCCGGAATAACCGATGGCATAGAGGCTGCCAACAATGGCCCCCATAGAGGTGCCGGTAACATAGTCGATCTGTAAACCTGCTGAATCAATTGCTTTCAGAATTCCAATATGCGCCAGGCCTTTTGCACCTCCTCCGCTAAGGGTAAGTCCTACTTTCGGACGTTGTGCAGGTGGGCGCTGTGCCTGAACCAGGTCGGTTAATGAAATCAGTAGTACGAAAAGCAGTATCACCCATGGTTTCATAACCCATGAAGTTAGTCCATTTCGGTTTCCATTGAAAGGATCTTTTCGAATAAGGTTTCATATTCTGCATTTAATGCAGCCAGTAGCTCAGCATTTTTCTTGTAAGCAGCTTCGGTAGCAGCAAATTTTTCCTTATTGGAATAAGTGGCAGGGTCGCCAAGGGCGGCTTCCAGTTTTGTTTTTTCGTCCGTTAAACGGGCTATTTTTTCTTCTACCTGGCTGAACTGCCTTTGTAATTTCTGCAGTTCTTTTTTCTGGTCCCTGTTTAAGGAAGGTGCTGCTGGTTTAGCCACGGGTTGAACAATTGTGGGGGCAGCTTCTTTTTTTTCTGCTTTAACAGCCTGTTCGGCAAGTGCTGCCTGTTTGGCCATCCGTTCTTTCCATTCCACCCATTCGCCATAGCTGCCTTTGAACTCTTTGATCTCGTGGTTGTCAATTTCCCAGATTTTATTGGCAGCTTTAGAAATAAAGTAACGATCGTGACTCACCAGGATAAAACTTCCTTCATAGCGGTTTAATGCCTCCACCAGTAATTCCACAGAATGCATATCGAGGTGGTTGGTCGGTTCATCCAGCATCAGGAAATTTGCTTTGCTGACGATGGTTTTGGCCAACGCTACTCTTGCTTTTTCTCCACCGCTTAATACCTTAATTTTTTTATCGGTATCGTCTCCGCTGAACAGAAAACAACCCAATAGGGTTCTCAGTTCCTGTTCGGTTTTCTGACTGCCACAGGTTTTCATTTCCTCCAGCAGGGTATTATTAACATCCAATGCTTCCAGCTGGTGCTGGGCATAAAAAGCTTCTTCCACGTTATGGCCCCATTTCCGTTCTCCCGCAAAAGACTCTATACCTGCAATGATCCGTAGTAGGGTAGATTTTCCTTTACCATTGGCCCCGATGAGTGCAATTTTATCGCCCCGTTCAATTTCCGCCGAGGAATTTTCCACGATCGTCTGATTACCATATTTTTTGGTAATATGTTTGAGTTCAACCAGGATCTTGCCAGGTACTTTATCGATGCGGAAATTTATCTTGATATTGGGGCGTTCAATTTCTACTTCTTCAATACGGTCCAGTTTATCGAGCCGCTTCATGGCGCTTTGTGCCTGGGCAGCCTTGGTAGCCTTGGCCCGGAATCGTTCAATAAAACGTTCCTGCTGCCGGATATACTCTTGCTGGTTTTCGAATGCGCGTTGTTGTAATTCCACGCGCATGGCTTTTTCGGTTTCGTAAAATTCGTAATTACCGGTATAGATATGAAGTTGTTTCTGGTATACTTCTACTATTTTGGTAACCATCCGGTTCAGGAAAAACTTATCATGACTCACAATTACGACAGATCCCTTATAATGCAGCAGGTATTTTTCCAGCCATTCAATAGAGGGAAGGTCGAGGTGGTTGGTCGGTTCATCCAATAATAATAGGTCGGGTTGCTGTAAAATCATTTTTGCCAGCAATACCCGCATTCGCCAGCCACCACTGAATTCCTGGTAAGGGCGGGCCATATCTTCCACGGAAAACCCTAATCCGTGCAGTACTTCTTCTGTACGATGATGGATATCATAACCGCCCAGGGTTTCTAATTCATGTAATTTATCGGAATACAGGTGCAGGGTCTTTTCATCGCCGGTTTGCTCCAGTTCCCTGCCAATTTCTTCAATTTCTTTTTCCAGTTGCTGTACCCGTTCAAAAGCGCTAAGTGCTACTTCCAGGATCGATTGCCTGGTTTCAAAGCTCAACAGGTCTTGGTGCAGGTACCCGATACTGGTACCCCGGCTTTTTTCTACGGTTCCGGCAGAGGGCAGGTATTCTCCTACGATCAGTTTCAATAAGGTTGATTTACCGGTACCGTTGTAACCGATCAGACCAATTCGCTCATTTGGCTGTATGTGCCAGGAGGCATCGGATACAATAACCCGGGCTCCAAATTCAAACGTAACATTTTGTAATCCTACTAACATGGGCCGCAAAGTTAAAATAAATGCGCTTTCCTACGGAAAATATGAACCAAGCTTGCCTGTATTTGTTCAGGAGCAGGTAGTTTTGCGCCTATGAACCGATTTATCCTTTGTTTTATGCTGTTGCTGGCTACCCTGGAGAACGCCATTGCACAACAAAAATTCACCCTCAGCGGGTATGTAAAAGATACCCTGTCGGGCGAAAACCTGATCGGAGCTACTATTTCAATAAATGGAAAGGGGAAGGGAGTGAATAGTAATTCGTACGGTTTTTTTTCCATAACCCTGGCGCCCGGTACCTATCAGGTTAGCATTTCCTATACCGGTTATGACCCCCAGAACCTTACCGTTCAGCTCGACAAAGATCTTAGCATAGCCATCAATCTTTATCCCCGGATTGTTGCAAGTGAGGAAGTGGTGGTTTATGCCAAGCGAAAAGATGGAAATGTGCGGGAGGCGCAGATGGGCAAAGTAGACCTTAGTATTGCACAGATAAAATCATTGCCGGCCATTTTTGGCGAAGTAGACGTGCTGAAAACCCTTCAATTATTGCCAGGAGTACGCAATGCAGGAGAAGGGAATGCAGGTTTTTATGTGAGGGGAGGAGGCCCCGACCAAAACCTGGTTTTGTTAGATGATGCCGTAGTTTACAATTCGGGCCACCTGTTTGGCTTTTTCTCCATATTTAACTCCGATGCTATAAAAAATGTAAGTCTTATTAAAGGCGGTATGCCGGCGCAATACGGCGGCAGGCTTTCTTCGGTACTGGATATTGCCATGAAAGATGGCAATATGAAAAAAATGGAAGTGGAAGGAGGAATCGGTGCCATCGCATCGCGCTTAAATATACAGGGACCTATAAAAAAAGATAAAGCGTCCTTTATTATCTCCGCCCGGCGCACGTATATCGATGCCCTTGTAAAACCCTTTGTAAAAAAAGAGAGTTCCTTTTATGGATCGGGTTATTATTTCTATGACCTGAATACCAAGGTGAATTACAAATTTTCCGATAAGGACCGCTTATTCCTGAGCGGTTATTTCGGACGCGATGTATTTACCTTCAAAAACAGCCAACGCTCTTTCAGTGCTAATATTCCCTGGGGAAATGCTACCGCCACCCTTCGCTGGAATCATTTGTTCCATCGCAAACTTTTTTCCAATACCACCCTGGTGTTTAATGATTATAACTTTGCCTTTAACGGTACCCAGAATAACCTCAGCTTTAATGTTCAGTCTGGTATCCGTGATCTGACCGGCAAATTTGATCTTGATTATTATCCCGGTTCTCAGCATAAACTGAAATTTGGAGCTCAGTTCACGCACCATACATTCAAACCCAACCTGGTTTCCGGCAGGTCCGATTCTATTGATTTTTCGCCAAACAATGCACAACGAAAGTTTGCCCGGGAAATGGCTGTTTATTTACAGGACGACTGGGACCTGACCGATAAATTCCGCATCAGTGCCGGTTTGCGATACAGCAATTTTACTCAGGTGGGTGCCTATACCCGCTACGAACGGGATAACGATGGAAATAAAACCGATAGTGTGGTTTATGGCAAAGGCGACCGGGTTAAAAATTATGGTGGCCTGGAACCGCGCTTAACCATGCGGTATAGTATCAATGATGCCAGTTCTGTCAAAGCTTCTATTTCCAGAAACTACCAATATATTCACCTGGTAAGTAATGCCGGTAATACCCTGCCTACTGATTTATGGGTGCCCAGTACCTTATTTGTTCAGCCACAGCTGAGCTGGCAATATGCGGCGGGTTATTTCAGGAATTTTAAACAGAATATGTACGAAACGTCTGTGGAGCTGTATTATAAACAAATGCAGAACCAGATTGAATACCGGGAAGGTTATACCCCCTCCCTGGCCGACCCGGAGGAAGAATTTGTTTTCGGAGATGGCTGGAGCTATGGCGCTGAATTTTTTGTTCGCAAAAACCAGGGAAGGATGACCGGCTGGATTGGTTATACGCTCAGCTGGACTTACCGGAAGTTCCCCGATCTGAACGAAGGCAATAAATATCCCGCCCGGTACGACCGCCGGCATGACCTTTCTGCTGTGGCCAGTTACGAGCTTAATAAGAAATGGAAACTTTCTGCCATTTTCGTGTATGGTACCGGCAATGCCACGAGCTTGCCGGAACGTTTTTACCTTATAAATGGTGTGCTAACCCAGGAGTATAGCCGAATCAATCAATATCGCCTGCCGGCTTACCACCGGCTCGATTTTTCGGCCACTTATACACCCCAGCCGAAAAAGCCGCGCAAAATCAAGGGGCATTGGGTATTTAGTATTTACAACGTATACAGTCGGCTAAATCCTTATTTCCTTTATTTTGACCAAACCGGCTCAGCGCTGGACGGAACCCTGAAAGTGGATGCCCGACAGGTAAGCTTGTTTCCAATCATTCCCAGTGTAACCTGGAATTTTAAACTGTAATAAAAAAGCCGATTCCCGCAGGAATCGGCTTTGTGTTAAACCACATGCGCAGGTGTAAATCCATCCTGTGTGGGAGACGGTTCAAAATCTTCCACCATTAATTCATCAATTGTTTTTTGTCCTTTCTTTTTGTTTTTAGCTTTATCCAGCCAGCCATCAAAAATGGCATAAATCACCGGCACAATTACGAGGGTCAGAAATAGGGAACTGATCAACCCGCCGATAATTACCCAGGCAAGTCCGTTTTTCCATTCGGCACCCGGACCAGATGCTATGGCAATCGGCAACATACCAAATACCATGGCAATAGTGGTCATCAGAATGGGCCTTAAC
>NZ_LUKG01000030.1:0-39402 GCF_001601815.1 Flavihumibacter sp. CACIAM 22H1 | reverse complement strand
ATGGCAATAGTGGTCATCAGAATGGGCCTTAACCGGGCATGGTTGGCCTGTATCAATGCCTGAAACGTAGACTCCCCCTCCGCTTTCCGGTGATTGGCAAAGTCCACGATCATAATAGCGTTTTTACAAACCAAGCCTATGAGCATAATAATTCCCAGGATAGTGAAAATATTGAGCGAATTATTGGTTAATCCCAACGCCAGGAAAGCGCCTATGAAGGAAAGTGGTACCGAAAACAACACCACAAAAGGATACACAAAACTGTCGTAGAGCGTAACCATTACCAGGTATACCAGCAGAATAGCTGCCAGCAGGGCAATACCCAGTGTTCCGAATCCTTCACTTTGGTTCTCCATATCACCTCCCCACAGATAGTTAACACCGGTAGGTTTGCGTAGTTGGGAAAAAGCAGCTTCCCATTCAGTAGCCACTGTACCGGTAGGACGACCAACTGTTTGCCCCTGTACAGTTACGGATGGGCTTTTATCCCTGCGTTCCAGCTGGCTGGGGCCCGATGCTTCCGCAATTGTAGCAAACTGAGACAGCTTAATCATTTGCCCCTGGTTGTTTACAAACTCAAGGTTACGTACATCCTGGATATTCGACCTTGAAAAGCTTCCGTAACGGATATTGATATCGTATTCATATTCTCCGGCTCTGAATTTGCCGTCCGTATTGCCATTAAAGGCAGTTTGCATGGTTAAACCGACGGTTTGCATATTCAATCCCAATGCAGCCATCTTATCCCGATCTACCTGCACATTGATTTCCGGGTTTCCGGATTCAACCGTTAGTTTGGTTTCGGTTGCACCTGGAATTTTTTTCAATAAAGCATGCGCTTGTTCTGCAAATACCATGGCACTGTCCAGGTCAGAAGCGGTAATAACCAGCGCAAGCGGCGCCTGGTCGGCAGTACCCAGCATACCTATAGGGGTCGTTTTTATTTTAGCACCCACCAGCTTTGTTTCCAGTTCCCGTTTAATTTTTGCCGCGTACACATAACTGTCGTCGGCGCGTAGTTGTTTAGGAACCAGTTTTACTTTTATTTCAGCTTTATAAGCGGTGCTTTGTGAAGCGCCTAATCCTTCGCTTGTTTGGCCTACTGTTGTAATGAGGTCAATAATTTCCGGTTTATTTCTAAGATAGTTTTCTGCTTTTTGTGTCAATTGATTGGTTTGTTCAATAGCCGCATCTTTGGGTAATTCCAATTGAACCAGGAATTCGCCCCGATCGCTCTTGGAAAAGAATTCAGACCCTACATAGCCGGCACCAACTATGTAAAATGACCCGAAAAACAAAGCCAGTACAATACCGAGTGTAATGCGCTTATGCCGCAGGCTCCAGGTAAGAATGCCGGAGATCCAATGGGTAAATTTATCCAACCCGCTTTCAAATGCCAGGATGATACGACCAAATATGGTTTTACCAGTAAGGTGTTCCAGTTTTCCGAAGCGGGATGATAACCAGGGTACAATGGTAAACGAAGAAAGCAGGGATAAAAGGGTCGAAATAATTACGGTTACACAAAACTGTTTAATGATATTGGATACCAGGCCCGTACTTAAGGCAATCGGAAGAAATACCACTACAATTACAAGGGTAATGGCCGTTACTGTAAACCCGATTTCTTTGGTACCATCCATTGCTGCACGAACCCTGTTTTTACCCATTTCCATATGACGGTAAATATTCTCCAGCACCACAATGGCATCATCCACGAGGATACCTACTACCAGCGAAAGGCCCAGTAAACTCATGAGATTAAGGGTGTAACCAAACAGGGCCATTCCAATAAAAGTAGCAATAAGTGAGGCAGGGATGGACACCATTACAATTACCGCATTCCGTAAGCTGTGGAGGAAGAACAACATCACAAAAGCCACTAATACAACCGCCAGCAGTAAATCGTGTACTACCGAATCGGCCGCCTCCAGCGTAAATTCGGTACTGTCATTGGCAATGGTAAGTTTCAGGCTGGCGGATTGGTAATCCTGCTCCAGCCGTTGAAGCTGTTTCTGTACTTCTTCACTTACCGCTACGGCATTTGCATCCGATTGTTTGATGATTTGTATGGTAATTGCATTTTCCTGGTTTACCCGGGCTATTTTTTCCACTTCTTTCTGGCCATCCTGTACATCGGCCACATCGGCCAGGCGAACCTGGATCCCATTATTGGATAAAACCACCAGGTTCCGGAGCTCTTCTACTGTTTTGTATTTTCCGGATAAACGAACCAGTATGCTCTGTTCCCGCGTTTGTACATTACCGGTTGGAAAATCGAGATTGGAACTTAGGATGGCCTGTTGCACCTGGGGAACCGATAGTCCAAAACCTTTTATTTTATCCGGATCAAGGCTTACCTGGATTTCCCTTTCCTGTCCGCCGATCAGATTCACCTGTGCTACACCGTTTACCCTTGATAAAACCGGGCTTATTCGTTTGTCGATCAGGTCAAAAAAATCAGATTCATCTAATTTTGCGGATGCGGCCAGGGTCATTATCGGTAAATCACTTAGCGAAAATTTGGTTAGGGAGGGGGGATCCACATCCTCCGGCAGATCCTTTAATACGGCATTTATTTTCCGTTGTGCATCATTTAATGCATAATCGGCATCTGCATTACTGGTTAGGGTAATGGTTACCAGCGATACATTTTCGAGTGATTTGGATTCGAGCTTTTTAATGTTTTCCAGTGATGCAACGGCATCTTCTACTTTTTTGGTAACAGTGTTTTCCACTTCACTGGGCGAAGCACCCGGATAGATAGTTGATACCGTTATGGCATTGGTTTCAAATTTTGGAATCAGTTCATAACCCAGTTGGGTATAGCTGAACAGACCCCCCAGTGTAAGTATGGTAAATAATACAATTACCAGCGAGGGTCTTTTTATGGATAATTCTGCAAGTTTCATGTAGCTGATTTTAAGGAATAATGGTTACGTCGGTTCCGTTGGTTAGGTTGATCTGTCCACTGGTAATGATCAGCTCTCCTTCCTGGATGCCTTCCAATACCTCTACATGGTTGCCCAGCACACGGCCACTAGTTACCTGAACCAGTTCGGCTTTGTTATTCCTCACAATAAACAATTCATTGCTGTTAACGCTTCCGATAAAAGCGGCACGCGGAACCAGAACAATGGGCTGTTGTTGTGCAAAATCAAATTCCGCGGTACCATACATACCGGCTTTCAGCAGGTTACCCGGATTGGACAATACATCAATTTCTACCGGAAAATTCAAAGCAGCATCGGCTTTGGCCGCAATAAAAGATACCTTGCCCGCGAATGATTTGTCTGGAAATACACTGGCTTTGATCTTTACCGGTTTGCCAATGGCCAGTTGGGCTACCTGTGCTTCGTTTACGTTCACTTTCAATTTTAGTTTTGAAATGTTCACAATGTCGAACAAGGGGGTTCCGGGTGCCACCACCGAACCTGGTTCAATTTTGCGGGTATTGATAATACCGCTTATACTGGCGCGTATAGTGGCATCGCCTAAATTAATGTTCGATTGTTGTAGCCTTGCTTTGGCATTGGCCAGGTTCAATCTTGCCTGATCCAGTTGTTGTTGGGTAACGCCTCCTGTACGAAATGCATTTTCATACCGGGTAAGGTCGGTCTGTGCATTTTGATAATTGGCTGTTGCCGTTTGTAGATCTACGTTTAACTGATCTACCCGGATGGTGGCCAGTACCTGCCCCTTTTGTACAAAATCTCCTTCTTTTACCAACACATTTACAACCCGTCCGGCTTTTTCTGCCGAAAAGGATAGTTCCTGAAACGGTTCAAAATTTCCATTGGCTACTACAGAAATGTCGGGACTTGATTTATGTATGGTATCAACCCGAACCGATACGGTACTGTTTTTCTGTGCTACAATTTCTGTCTTTGCAGCGGCTGTTGCTTTGTTCTTTTTTAAAACTGCAATAATGGCAAACAGGGCGCCTCCTACAAGGCCTATTGTTAAGAGGATTTTTACTAGCTTATTCATTACAATTAGTTTAAAAGTGTGGTGAGTTTTCCCTGTGTTTTAATAACCTGGATTTCAGCAAGGCGGTAGTCCAGCAGGGCGGTTGAGTAGTTATTTTGTGCGGTGGTGAGCGAGTTTTCGGCATCCAGTAAATCAGTGAGCGGTGCAAGGCCCTGATCATAATTGTTCCTGGTATTGAAATAGACTTCTTTCGCAAGTTCCACGTTCTCCTGTTGGTTGCGCAAAGTGGTAAGCGCATTCACGAGTTGCGCTTTTGCGTTTTCATAAGCAAGGTGGAGCGATAGTTCCTGCTTGTTAAGGTCTTCCTGGATTTTCTTTACTTCAATATCTGCCTGGCGAATCCGTGCGCGATTTCCAAAGCCGGTAAAAATAGGAATACGTAAGGTCAGTCCCACATTCGCATAATCAAACCAGTTTATATTTTGCGAAGGCCCTTTTCCGATTGGGAACGTATTCCCCAAACCCTGGTAACCATAATTTCCATTCAGGCTGAGGGTAGGAAAAGCAGCCGCCTTCATACTTTCTTTCTGAAAATGCAGGAGTTTTTCCTGTGTTTTTAACAATTGATAATCGGTCATATTGGTTACCACCGGGGTTTCTGACAGTATGGCTGCATTCGGTTGAATAGCTTCGAAAGATGCTGCGGGCACCTGAATGGGTTCACTGATTTTCATTCCCATAAAAAATTTGAGGGTATTTTCCTGGATCTGTACCGCATTCAGTACTTGTTGCCGTTGCGCCTGCAGGTTAGAAATATTTACCCGGGTACGGTCTACATCAATTTTTTTTGCCAGTCCGTTTTTATACAAGCCGCTAATTACGTCCAGCACCTTGGTGGAATTAACAATGGTACTGTCAATAACCGCAAGTTTTTGCCGCTGCACCAGTAACTGGTAATAGTTATTAGCCACTTGTTCAATTACCTGCTCGTCGGTCAATTTTCCCAGTACCTGGTAATATTCCCGGGTGGTTTTTGCAGCTTTTAAACCGGTAAATACGGATTTGTCAAATATGTTTTGCGAAAGAGAAATGACCGAGCTGGCAATCCATTTTTGCCCGAACGGAATTAGGAGGGTGGTGCCTGGTTGCCCGGCTAAATCTCCTGGTACAGCGCTTAACTGCAGGATTGGATTGTAGGTTAAACCGCCGGTTCCGGTTATTTGGGGCAGTGCCCTGGATTTAACTTCCTCGATCTGGTAGTTTGAATTTTCCATGTCGAGTTTTGCTTTCCGGATGTCGGTTTGGTGCTCCAGCGCATATTTTAGCGCATTGGACAGGGTTAATGGTTGATCCGGTGTTTGTGCTTCTGCACCGGCACCTGCCAACAGCAGTGCCGCTAACAAAAGGGTGGAGAACCGGCTTTTTCTAGTCTTCATCGTTGTTTATTATTAAATAGCGTTGATAGTAAGAGGTGATTTCCAATTGAATTCAAGCATTAATGCCTCTAGCGTAGGAATGGCGGCAGGCGCAATGATCCCGTATAAAAACAGGTAAACTGCCTGGCGGAATACTTCATCTTTCGAATAATCATTCACCAATTGGGCCGCATATTCAAAATCCTTTTGCAGGTGTTGTTGCCAGATACTGATGACCAATGCAGGATGCAGGCTGTTCCGAAAAACACCTTCCTGTATGCCGTCTTCCAGCAAACGGAGGATGCGGCTTCGCAAGCTTTCTTCCAGCTTCAGGTTCAATTCTATATACTGAACAGGGTAGTGGCGGCGGAGGTCTGTAAAAAAATCCGGGCTAATCGTTTTGCAGAATACCACCACATTGGAGATTAGTCCGACCAGCTTATTAAGATTGCTGATGCCGTCGGCATCCCAAGGTTGCATGGCTGCCTCATTATCATCCGCTACTCGTTTGCATACCTGGTCTACCAACTCCTGCCGACTTGGATAAAAGCGGTACAGTGTTTTTTTCGAAATTCCCAATTGTGCCGAGAGGTCATCCATGGTAAACCGGCTTATACACTGTGTAGTGAAAACCTGGTGTACGGCGTCCAAAATAGTTTGTTGCATGAATTTTCGACTAATTTGGTTTATGGGTCAAAATTATATGAATATTTGACTAAAACGATAAAATAGTCGAAATTATAATGTTAAGAAAATGTCAAAGCCTGCTTCCAAGCCTGGCTACGAGCCGCTAAATCTGGCGCCTAACATTTTGTATATTGTTGAAATTCAGTTTATTGAAAATTGCACAGTAGAAACGATAGGCTTTCCAATCGTGTTTATCCGGCTTTCATGGTTGGATCGAAAAGAATTGTAGTAAATTTGAATATTTACAAAAATCGACTGAAAATGTCAAATAGTCTAAGCGAAACGTCTGTTGGATTAGATCCAGTTCGTAAAGAGATATTAACCGGGGCGCGGGAATTGTTTATCCATTTTGGATTCAAAAAAACCACGATGGAGGATATTGCCAAAAAAATCGGCCGCTCCAAAAGTTCGCTTTACTACTATTTTAAGACCAAGGAGGAGATTTTTGAAGCCATGGCCTTGGAGGATATGGACTTCCAACACCGCAATGCAGTGGAAACTATGAACCGGGAAGAAGCCGTTCAGGATCGGTTCCGTTCTTTTGTGGTTAGTTTATTTACCCACTTAATTTCCAATAAGCAGGAATATTCTGTTTTTAAAGCAGAATTAATGGAAAACCCTTTTCTGATCATGAATATCACCGAAAAGCGAAATGCCTATATGGAAGTTTTTCTCAAAGATTTGGTATTGTACGGGATCAGAAGAGGCGAGATCAGGGAACTCAGTCATGAAGAAATTGATATCTGGGCAAAAGCGATCAATGTTTCATTAAAAGGAATCGGATCCCGTTTATTTCTTGGCAATGATCAGGAAAAATTCAAGGACCATCTCGGTTTTATTGCCGACGCATTGTTTATGGGCATTACTACAAAAATCTAATTACCGGTTAGTGGACGGTATACCTGTTTCAGGCCTCCCAGGTAGGTAAAGAAATCTTTTATGAACAAAGCAGGCGGCGTTATTTCGCTTTTCAATCCAGGATCTTTCCGATAATTCCAGCAACCAACCGGCCTGCGTTGGAGCATGTCGTAGGAGAGAAATAAAGAATCATTGGCAAATAAGAGCAGATTTCCTTTTCTGGTCAGAATTTGCCGTTGGCTGGTAACAGGTCCTATAATATTGCGGCCGGCCGGGGTAAAGGCATCAGGTATGCCCACCATTTCCAGAATAGTAGACGGAATATCGGCTTGTTGTACGGGGTAATCCGCTTTTCCGATAAGATTTTCTCCGGGTGCATATATCATGAGGGGAATTTGTAGTAATCCCCAGTCAGACCGGTTCAGCAGATCTTCTGCTCTTGAATAGTGATCCCCTACAAACAGAAAAATGGTATTCTTAAACCAGGTATTTGCTTGAATACGGTGAAAAAAATCACGTAGAACATCATCCAGATACCTCATGGATGCAGCCTGAGAAAAGGGGAGCGCTTTATTTTTGTATTGTTCATAACCGGGAAAGCGGGTATAAGGATTATGGGTAGAAACATTGGAGATACCTGAAAAAAAGGGCTCTTCAAAGCTGTTCATTTTTTCAGCAACCAGGGGAAAGAATACATGATCGGGCAGTTCCTGTTCCGGCAGATGTTTATATGCCGGATCCAGAAGGGGCGTAGTATAATAATTCCGGACACCGGCATACCCAACCGCTTTCCAGTAATCTGCCGCATAACTGTCGTTGCTGTAAAAAAAACTACTGGTATATCCTGCGCCGGACAACAGATTGGCGAGGTAAAGCCGGTCTTTGATATAAGGATGTTTAACCCTTTTTTCCATTATATGATTGCCGATACCCAGGTAAATGGCTTTTACTCCTTCGCTCGACAGGTAGCCGTTGGCATATGCGTTTGAAAAAAATAAACTATGGTTTTTAAGTGAATCAAAAAAAGGCATCTCGAATTTGCTGGGTGAACTTTCATCAAAATTCTCAGCCGATGCACTTTCAATAATCAGCAGGAAAATATTTTTTCCCCGGAACTGTCCAAAGCCCTTCCAGGTATCTTCCTTGCTTCCGGAAACAGGTTGCTCCACAGGAGGCAGTTCGGTTTCTAACAGGTCAATAAAAAGGTCGGAAGTATTCAGTTGCTTCAGGTAAGAATACCCGAAATTAAAGAAAGGGTTGATGACTAAATTATAATACCTGGGCTTTACAAAACGGAAAGAACTATTAGGAGAAAGCCAACCACTCCCTATTTTTTCCCTGGTTAAATATACGCCCGTTAAGAAGAACAGCAGAACCGAAATTACTAGGGTTTTACGCTTTAAAACTACCTGTTGCTTAGCTGCCTGGGTATGGCTTTTCTTCCTGAAAATAAAATAGATTACGGTAGCCAGTGCCAGCAATAAGCCCAGCAAATACCCACTATACTGGCGTAGATAAACCCCTGTAAAATGCCGGTTATCCCACATAATGGAAAGGGTCCGATTTGAGGGCAACTCAAAGTTAAACTTGTAGAACAATGCGCCGGACACGGAAAACAGGATATATCCAAATACTACCAATACCATTAATAGCTCTGCTATTTTGCCTGCTTTGCCAGTTGGGTGGCTATTTTTAATTAATCGGACTGCCCAGTTTAATAACCAGAAAAAAAACAGGACCCAGAAATCGTAATAGAAACTACCAGCTATTATGGAAAAACCATCGGAAAGCCTGTCCAGTGAAAAAGACGCATAATTTATACAAAAGAAAATCAATTTGTTGAGCAGGAGGAACAGGTAAAATAGTATAAAAGACCGGATACTGTAGGTGATTGTTTCCATTAGTTGTCTTTTTTCCGGACCCTGAAACGAACGGCTGCATTTTTTTTATCGGATGCCGATAAACGTACTTCAAATTTATCACGACCTGAACTCACCGTCATCAATGCCGTATTGGGAGGAATGCTTCCCAGGTTATCGGCATACATTACCAATTCATACTCCTGCCCGGCCACCGCTTTAATGCTGATACTGAGCGCATGATTTGTAAGACGTTGCTGGTACAGCAGTAATTCATTGTTTAAATAAATGGTAACGGTGTCATTATCGATTTCTGCATTATCGTATAAGTCGATTTTTACTGTTGGACTATCCAGCACTAAGGTCTGTACTATTTCTGTGCTGCGTTGTTTCATTTTCAGTAATCCCTTATGATTAACCTGTTGTGCGCTATCTGTAAACGGCGTGGGGAAATCTGGTTGCGACTCCCGGTAAAGGGTTATTTTACCAGCCGGACAAACCCTTTTGCTATCGGCTTCTATGCCTGTCCAGGTGCCTGTTAATGCATCCCGGTCGGCAGCTTTTGCAAAACTCAGTTCATAGGTTTTTGTACAAACCACACAGTCATGTGGAATCTGCACTTCCAGCAACTGGTCTTCCCGGATTATCATTTTTTTATGCGCTGCATTATAGGTGCCCTTGAAGTGATGTTTGACAAAGCGTTTTTTATCATAATAGTCAAAAGCATATCCCTCAATGTCGGTACCCGTTGAAATTACCTGTATTTCGAGGTTATAAACCGGGAAACATCCACCCGCTTCCTGTGTTAAAGACCCTCGCCAGATCCCATTCAGGTCCTGGCAAAAAACCGGTTCCTGCAATACTAATACCAGGATAAAAAAGAGTAGTCTCATTCTCGCTGGTATTTAAATACCACCACTGCATTTTTTTGTTCCGTTGAGGTAATCCGTACTTCGTATTGTTTATTACCTGCTTTTACCAGCATCAGGGAAGTATTAGGAGGAATTTCCCCGAGGTTTTCCGCTACCATCACCAATTCTACATAATCATTTTCTTCCGCCAGGTCTATATTAACGGTGATGGGCGATAGGGAAAGCATTTTTTTCGATACTACGAGCCGGTTGTTCAGGTACACGGAAACCGTATCCTTGTCAATGGTACCATTGTCGTACAGGTTAATGGAAATTTGCCTGGTAGTAACGGTAAACGTTTTTACGACTTCATTCTCCCGATCCTTTATTACTGGTGGAACTACCACAGGGGCGGCAGGTTTTCTAAATTCAGGTTCCGGGTCAGGAATAACAGGTGCTGCCGGAGACGGCTCCTTGCTTGCCGGAGGCTTGGGTTTTACCGGTGGTTGTACCGGTTTATTGCCGGTGGCAGGGGGCTTTTGCGGATTGTTTCTGGCAATAGGCGGGGCTTCATTTATACGGACCGATTCTTCTGCTTTTGGTTTTTTCTCGCGCTCGGTTAGAAAAGGCTCTTTGTAAAAATCGGAGGTAGTCACTTTTCGCAGAAAAACCGTTCCCCGTCCGCAATCGGAGGAATCGCGGGTGTTCATACTTACATAAGTGCCCTCCATAAATTCTTCGTTACCGTTTTTTGTGTATTGAAGAAAACAGGTCATTATACAGGCATCATTCCCGATCTGCATGCGCACATCTACGATCTTTAGTTCTTCGAGGTATACTTTTTTAGTACCCGTATGGATGGCGCCCTTTGCATCAGCTTTGCCGTAAAATTCTGTGGTTTTGTAGGAATAGGTTACCGCTTTAAAGTTTTTCCCTTCCTGGGCTATCTGTACTTCGAAGCGATAGCGGTCTTCCAGGTTGAGCAATTGAAGCGATCGGTTGGTTTGTCGGAAATGCCCTCTCCAGATTCCGGTTATGTCCTGCGCCATTACCCCTTGCAGAACAAGGGCAAGAAATAGTGTAAAAATAAACCTCATGTAGTCCTGTTAGTCGTTCAATTTAAGAAAAAAGAGGCCTTAATATTATACCGCTCAACCAGTTATTCTGGCAAGAGTTCGTTAATTTTGCCCTCCTTTCAACTCGTTCGTAGGAGTTGCGAAGTTAAAACTGTGAACTTAAAATGATCAAGATTAGTTTTCCGGATGGAGCAGAACGTGCTTATGCACCTGGAACTTCTTCCTTAGAAATTGCCAAATCCATCAGTGAGGGACTGGCAAGAAAAATTCTGGCTGCTTCAGTGAATGGCCAGGTTTGGGACCTGAATCGTCCAATTTATGAAGACGCTGCCATAAAATTCCTGACCTGGGAAGAAAAAGAAGCGAAAAGTACTTTCTGGCATTCCACGGCCCACCTGATGGCGGAAGCCATTGAAGACCGGTTTCCGGGTGTAAAATTCTGGGTAGGTCCCCCTGTAGATAATGGATTTTATTATGATATAGACCTCGGTGGACAAAGCCTCCATGAAGAGGATCTCCGGGCTATCGAAACCAAAATGGCGGCATTGGCTAAGCAGAACAACCCTTTTATTCGTAAGGAGGTTCCCAAAGCGGATGCCATTGCCTATTTTGAAGAGAAAGGGGATGAATACAAGCTGGATTTGCTGCAAAACCTGCAGGACGGGGAAATTACATTTTATTCCCAGGGCGCATTTACGGATCTCTGTCGTGGTCCGCATATACCCCATACTGGTTTTATCAAGGCTATTAAACTTACCAATATTGCCGGCGCTTATTGGAAAGGGGATGAAAAGAATAAAATGCTTACCCGGGTATACGGGGTAAGTTTTCCGAGCCAGAAAGAGCTGGACGAATACCTTGCCTTATTGGAAGAGGCGAAGAAAAGAGATCACCGGAAACTGGGGAAAGAACTGGGTATTTATACCATGGATGATGATGTTGGCCAGGGGCTGATTATGTGGATGCCCAATGGCACTATCATTATTGAAGAATTGGAGAAACTGGCCAAGGAAACCGAAGAAGCAGCCGGTTACCACCGGGTGGTTACGCCGCATATTGCCAAGGAAAGCATGTACCTCACCAGCGGGCACCTTCCTTATTATGCCGATAGCATGTACCCGCCGATGGAACTGGAAGGGGAGAAATACTACCTGCGGGCGATGAATTGCCCCCACCATCACAAAATATTTGCTGCAGAACCAAAGAGTTACCGCGATTTGCCCTACCGGATTGCAGAATACGGAACTGTGTACCGCTATGAGCAGAGTGGTGAACTATTCGGCCTGATGCGGGTGCGCTGTCTTCATATGAATGATGCACATATTTATTGTACCAAAGAGCAGTTTGAAGAGGAGTTCCGGGCGGTTAATGAAATGTACCTGAAGTATTTTAAGATTTTTGGTATCGATAAATATGTAATGCGGCTCAGCCTGCATTCTCCGGAAAAGCTGGGTAAAAAATACGTGGATGAACCCGAACTCTGGAAAGAGACGGAAACTATGGTTCGCCAGGTATTGATAGATTCCAACATTCCCTTTGTTGAAGTACAGGATGAAGCGGCTTTTTACGGTCCGAAAATTGATGTGCAGATCTATAGCGTAATTGGCCGGGAATTTACCCTGGCTACCAACCAGGTCGATTTTTCACAGGGTAGATCCTTTAAATTAAGTTATACCACAGCCGATAATAACCACGATACCCCGTTGATAATTCACCGGGCTCCATTAGGTACCCACGAACGGTTTATCGGCTTCCTGCTGGAACATTATGCCGGTAAATTGCCGCTATGGTTAAGTCCGCAGCAGGTAAAAATTCTGCCGATCAGTGATAAATTCATGGAATATGCCCAATCTGTGAAAAACAAACTGAAAGCAGCCGGTATCCGGGTATCCATTGATGACCGGAATGAAAAAATAGGCAAAAAAATCAGGGATACTGAGTTGCAACGGGTTCCTTATATGCTGGTTCTAGGGGAAAAAGAGGTAAATGAGGGGCGGGTAGCTATCCGTCGGCAGGGCAGGGGAGACGCCGGAACCATGCCGGTGGAGGAATTTGTTACCGTTCTTTCACGGGAAATTAAGGAACGAAGCAGCGGGGATTAAAAAATGGATTATTTTTAGGACGTAAATTATTTAATCAAAATATTTAAATGGCATTTCCACCCAGGCCTCCGAGGGGGGCTTTCAATCCAAGGTTCAAAAAAGAACAACAACAGGAGCACAGGACCAACCAGATGATTCGCGTACCACAGGTGCGATTGGTTGGGGATAATGTAGAAGTTGGTGTGTATTCCATACAGGAAGCACAACGCATGGCACAGGACCAGGGCCTTGACCTGGTAGAGATTTCTCCGAATGCAGACCCGCCGGTTTGCCGAATTATTGATTACAATAAATTCCTTTACGAGAAGAAAAAGAAGGAAAAGGAGATGAAGGCGAAAGCCAAGCAAAGTGAAGTGAAGGAAATTCGTTTTACACCTAATACGGACGACCATGATTTCAACTTTAAAGCAAAACACGCCGAGGAGTTCCTCAAGGATGGCAATAAGGTGAAAGCCTATGTGCAGTTTCGTGGCAGGGCCATCCAGTTTAAAGACAGGGGTGAATTGCTATTGTTGAAATTTGCTGAACGTCTTTCAGAATTCGGCGTACTGGAAGGTATGCCAAAAATGGAAGGAAAACGGATGTTGGCTATTTGGGCTCCCAAAAGCCAGAAAAAGAAGAAAGAAGGCGGAGAATAATGACCGCAACATATTAGTAAAAGCCCGCCAACGCGGGCTTTTCTTATTAAAAAACCCGGTAACAGTTATGAAAATTGTTGAATCTGGGGTATATTTAAGAAGATTCTTTTTTTATGCCTAAACCTCTGCTCTTCGTCAGGGTTTTGCTGGTTCTGCTGGTTTTTTGCAAAGCAGTTCAATCGCAAACCCCGGCCGAAAGCACCCGACCCGTACTTTTCAAGGAGCCAGCTGCCAACCAGCTTTTTGTCCTTGCACCACCCACTGCGCATCACCTGGAAAATTCCGGTAAAGCAGGAGGCTCTGGTATCTATTTTATAAAATTCAGCAACATTCCCGGGCTTCAACAGCAACAGCAAATGGCTGCGAGGGGAATCGTTTTGCATGAATACATTCCTGGTAATACCTACCTGGCCACGGTTCCTTCTACCATTCGGCAGCAGGATCTTCAACAGTGGGGCATAACGGGTATATTCAGCCCAGCTGCCAGTTTGAAGAAAGAAAAAGAGGCATTTGTACCTGCTGCAAAAAGAGCCCTGGCTGCTACTGCCAGGCAGGCATATCATATTTGGCTGGCACCAGGAATAGATTCGGCGGCGGCTGTCCGTGCCATCAGAACATTACTTGGTTCCGATGCACCCGCAGCATCGGAAACCCGGGTTTTGTATGGCAGAATGCTGGAAACCCGCCTCAGCCCACCAGCCTTGGAGAAATTACTGGAACAGCCATTTGTATTGTATGCCTTGCCTGTACCCGAATTATTTGCCCTTAATATTATTGGTACCGAATCTCATTTCGGAAACCTGGTACACCAGGGAAATGGTACTGTACCCGGACTAACAGGTAAAGGTATAACGATGGGTATTGGAGATGCCGGCAGAATTTACCACATTGATCATAACTATTATGAAGATGGCCAGTTGTATAACGGCAACTTTCATGCTACCCATGTGGCAGGTACTATGGCCGGCAAGGGACATGTGAACCCGATTATGCGTGGTTTTGCATACGATGCCCGGCTTGAAGTAGAATATTTTAATAATATAATATTTCAGACACCTGAACTCTATGCACAGAAGCGCATGGTAATTACGAATAATTCCTATGGCGCTGGCAGTTTTTGTTTGCCTTATTCCGGCCAATATTCGGGCTATTGCGGACAGGCCGACCAGCAATTACTGGACATGCCGCACCTGCTGCACGTGTTCGCTGCCGGAAATACCGGAACCCTGACCTGTGGTGAGTACCCGGTCAGTTACCGCACCATCGATAATGCCTTTCAGGCAGCAAAAAATATATTAACCGTTGGGGGAACCAATGAAGCCGGATCGGCTTCTGTTTATTCCAAAGGGCCCACGCTCGATGGTCGGGTAAAACCCGAAATTGTGGCTGTTAGCACCAATGTATTTTCCACGGCCACCAATAATGGATATGGCAGGCTGGATGGTACCAGTATGGCCAGTCCCCAGGTAAGTGGAGCACTGGCACTGCTCTACGAAAGATACCGTCAATTATTTAACGGGGATGACCCCGACGGAGCGCTCATGAAAGCATTGGTTTGTAATACGGCTACTGACCTGGGAACAAAATATGTAGATTTTGCCAATGGTTTTGGCTGGTTGAATATCAGGAAAGCCGTTGAAACCATGAATGCCAAAAACTGGTTTTCAGGCAGGCTTCAACACCAGCAAGAACAGCGTTTTGAAATTAACCTCGACCGGGAAGTAGCTGATTTCAAAATCATGCTCTATTGGCATGATCAACCGCCTTCTTATTATTCCTCCTTAGCATTGGTTAACGACCTGGATATTACCGTGCAACTGCCCGACGGTTCCATTTACGATCCTTTTGTTTTGGACACAAGCGCTACCGGCGTATTAAAGCAGGCTACCAGGGCTAAAGACCACCTTAACAACATTGAGCAGGTGGTAATTGATCGTGCACTGCCGGGGCGATACCAGGTAATAATAAAAGGCTACGAAGTGCCCCTGGGCCCACAAAATTTTTATGTAGTGTACAACTGGGAAGAACTTAGTTTTGATCTGCTGCAACCCGCCGGAGGGGAACTGTATAAACAGGGCGATCGTAGAGTTATACACTGGCGTTACCCCGGGCATGAAGCCGATAGTTACCAATTCTTTTTTTCGACAAACGGGGGAATTAGCTGGACAACCATTTATGGGGCAGCTGCTTTGTCTAACAGGAATAGCTGGACAATTCCCTCCATCACCAACAACAGGGTATTGGTAAAAATTGTGCATCAGCCTAGTGGTCAGGAACGAATCTCAGCTCCCTTTAGCATTTTGCCAGAACCCGTTTTTTCAGTAAGTAGTGATTGTGAATCTAAGATAAAGGTTGAATGGAAAAAGCCTGCCAGTATTGATTCCGTTGCAGTTCTTTTATATAATGGAACAGAAATGGAAACGATCCAATACAGTTCAGATACCGTTTACCAGATTCAACAGTTAAAACCGGGAAAACCCTATTGGGTAAGTATCCGCCCCATCCTGCAGGGTAAGCTAGGGTTGCCGGCGATCGCCAAAAGAATTCTTACCCGACCTGTGATCTGCCCGGTTCCGGGTATGAACAACGATCTTTCCATTCAGGTTACTGATTCTTTACTTGTAAGTCGTAGCCCCTCAGCCAGGGATAGCTTGCTACCCTTCACTGTGCAACTACGAAATGAAGGCAGTTCTATTATTACTGACACCGTTTTCCTGGTTCTCTTAAAAAATGGCCTTCCTATTGCAGCCGACACCCTGGTGAGAAATTTTCCAGGCGGACAAACAGTTACCTGGACCACAAAGCTGAGACCAGTAGGTAATTTGGGCGAAACGGCAAGATTTGAACTTAAAATTTCAACACTCACGGACCCTAATCCTACAAATAATAGCTCCGCCATAAATTGGCGTTACGTTGGTACAAGTCCTTTAACGCTTCCCTTCACCGAAAATTTAAACGAAATAAAAGACACTATTTATAGAAATCCGGGATATTCAGCATTAGTAGGACTACCTGCCTGGGATCTGCTTTTGAATACAGCGGCCCTTGAATTACAGACAAAAACCTCAAAAGGCTTTTTTATTAATAGTAAAATAGAAGATCAATCAGTTCAACTAATTGGTAATTATAACTTTGCGAACTATAACGTTGACGATAATATCGGTATGTCGATTGATATACCCGATTTCCCTTTAGCAAAAGTGGATTGTTTTATCCGGGGAAATGATACGTCTTCCTGGTTAGGGATAGCTTTGTCCGATCCACTTACGCAGCAACCGCAAATCGATTTCCTGAATATCAGTAATGTATTGAAGAAGGGGCACCAGGAATTCAGCGCCAGTTTTCAGGTGCGATTACGGGTGGTACATTCGAGTTATCAGCAACTATTACACGTATTTAGGAAAATTCAGTTTTTTAAAGCGGAGGAGGATATCCGTTTAGTATATCTTACCTATCAAAAGGAACGTGTAACCGACGGCGATACCATCGGAATTAGTTTATACGCCGCCAACAATAAACAATCTGCCAGTAAACCTGTATTGTTTTCCCTTCAGTCGCCTGATCAAATTATACAACAGGTTGAATTTCCCAGTATTGCGGGGGGCGATACTGCCATCGTTAATTTCAGACTCCCTGTAAACAACTGGCCTGCTGCACTTGCCCGGGTAAAAGCCTGGGTAGCTGCCGAGGGTGATCCTTACCGGGCGGATGACAGCCTGTCGGTCAATCTGGCGTACGCCAGGAAAATCGAGCGCTTTCCCTACCTGGAAGGGTTTGAATCGGGTAAGGCCGGATGGGGTTCCACGTTCTTATATGAACATTCCTCTCAACTCGGTGCCTCTATTGCGCCGTATAAACCGGCCAATGGAAAATTTTTCTGGGGAACCCAATGGATCTCCTCCATACAGGGTATTGGTTTTATAATTCCTTCCGGCTATTTGCTGAGCCCGCTTTTTGACCTGCGCGGTCTTGCCCAACCCTATTTTTCTGCATCTGTTAATAAACAATTGTGCGATAACAGGGATTCTGTGTTCATGGAATATTCCCTTGATACGGGAAAGGTGTGGCTGCCCTTGAAAACAGTTGCCCCGCAGGTTAACTGGTATACAAATGCCGAACAGACCGCCTGGATTGGTTGCGGCCTGCCGGGGTATGATCGGTGGCGGGTGATTTCCTCCGCATTGCCTGCCGGCGCATCGAGCATTCAATTTCGCTTAATGTCTCTCGGAAGAAATGATGCAGCTACTATAATGCCAAGAACACCAGGAGGACTCTTACTAGATGATTTTCATGTATATAGCAGGAATTATCCTTTATTTAATGGCACTAAAAAACAAACAAAAAACAGTTCGGTATATAAAGATTCATTTTCGCAGGTATTGGCAGATGGACAACTAATGGCGGAACTTAAGAGCGGCCAGGAAGGAACCCATTCCGTACAGTTTACGTATGCACCAATAGAAGGTATGGCCGATTTTTCCGGTAACAAGGTATTGCCCTTCAATTGGGTGCTCCAGGGGGCCGATGCCTATGCCGATACCAGTGCCCGGTTCCGTTTCTATATTCCGGATGAAACCGTTCAGGCCTGGTTGGATGCCAACCCCTGTGATACCTGTACGCAAAAATTAAGTGCCTACGACCTTTCCGTTTTCAGGTATGCCGGCCCGGTAAGCACCCTTAACCAGCAGATCTCCGATAATGTACCTGGTTATGAAACCATTTGGGATCCGGCAGGGTTTGAGCTGGTCCCTTATGACAATGGTTACTATGTAGAGCTTTCAACCGCTTTGTACGGAGAATTTTACCTGGGTAGAAATACCCGCAACGCCCCGGTTCAGTTTTCGGCGCTGCGCTCGGGGAACGAACCGGCTGCAAGGTTAAGCTGGTCGGTTACCGACTGGCAGGGTGTTGTTAAACTGGAGTTGGAACGCTCAAATAACCGGGATGCCGGCTTTTTGCCCATCTTCAGTAATGCCATCAGTGAATCCAGCGCCTTGTCGGCAAGCTTCCTGGATAATTCAATAGAAGTTCCTGGAACCTATTTTTACCGCCTTAAGCTGGTGGACAACCGGGGAGGCGTTCGCTATTCTGTTATTAGGGTGGTGCAGTTTGATGCCAGCCTGCAGGCGGTTGTCTATCCTAATCCAGGCAGGGGCGACCAGTTAAAGCTGCAGCTTACCCGCCTGGATGGTGCCAAACTGGAGCTGGAATTAGTGGATATGTCTGGTAAACAATTGTCGCAATCCAGCATTACGGTAGGCCCTGGTCAGCATTGGGTAAGTCTTGCTTCCATCACCAAAGGACGTCCGGCCGGTGTTTATATTCTTAAACTAAGAACCGGCCAACAAAAAAAGGCGTTACGGTTGGTAATTTCAGGAAACTAATCTACCTTTGCGCTCCCTTAAGGGCATCATGGCAACATGATGAAATTGCCCAAATGGCTCCATAAGTCTCCACCGGTGTGGGGCGCCAGCAGGGCGTAACTTAGAGAAGTTATCAGAATGCCAAAGGTAAAAACCAATTCAAGCGCAAAGAAGCGCTTCAAGGTGACAGCAACAGGAAAGATCACGCACCAGAAATCATTTAAGCGTCACATCCTGACCAAAAAATCCACCAAACGTAAAAGAGGTATGCGCAAAGCCGGCGTAGTAGCAGATTCCAACATGTTCTTTGTTCAACGCCTGCTGGGTCTTAAATAAGCTTATTTAACCACCAAATTTAAACTCATTAGCATATGCCTCGTTCAGTAAACGCAGTAGCTTCAAGAGCTCGCAGAAAAAGAATCCTTGACCAAGCAAAAGGATATTACGGTAAACGTAAGAATGTATATACAGTAGCCAAAAACCTGGTTGAAAAAGGGATGACCTACAGCTATGTGGGTCGTAAACTCAAAAAGCGCGAATACCGGGCTCTTTGGATTGCCCGTATCAATGCCGCTGTACGTGAAGAAGGGTTGACTTATTCCGTATTCATTCACAAGTTGAATGAGAAAGGAATTACTCTGGATCGTAAAGTATTGGCAGACCTGGCTATGAACAATCCGGAGTCTTTCAAAGCCCTGGTTGCTTCTGTTAAATAATATGGTTCCACCATACCAATAATAGTTAACCGGTCCATTCGTTTGGGCCGGTTTTTTATTTCTATTTAATTCATGATTTTCTTATAGGTTTGTAGCTTATATGAATCACCCAATTAATCATGTTTTCCGCTAGATGAACAATACCTACTTTGACCTGGTAGACCAAACCTTCAATTTCCCGCAGGAAGGTTTCGAGGTAAAAGACGATTACCTCCAATTCAACGGCCTTAATGTGAAAGCACTTATCGACAAGTATGGCACCCCCTTAAAGTTGTCTTACCTGCCGAAAATCGGCATGCAGATCAATAAGGCCAAACAGATGTTTGCCAATGCGTTCAAAAAACATAAATACGAAGGGGAATACTTTTATTGTTATTGCACTAAAAGCTCTCATTTCTCCTTTGTAGTGGAAGAAGCGCTCAAACATAATATCCACCTCGAAACTTCGTATGCCTACGATATTGAGATTATAAAAAAGCTCTACGCTAAGAAGAAGATTAATAAGGATACCTTTATTATATGTAACGGGTTCAAACAGAAAACCTATACGAAACGAATTGCGGGCCTCATTAATAGTGGGTTTAAAAATGTAATTCCCGTACTGGATAATGTTAACGAACTGGAAGACTATCGCAAATCAGTTCGGGCGCCTTTTAAACTCGGTATCCGGGTTGCGGCAGAAGAAGAACCCAACTTCCCGTTTTATACCTCTCGCCTGGGTATCCGGGCAAAAGATATCCTGGAGTTTTATGTTGACCAGATAGAAGGGTACGAAAATAAATTCCAGTTGAAGATGTTGCACATTTTCCTGAACAAAGGAATTAAGGATGATATCTATTACTGGTCGGAATTAAATAAGGTCATTAACCTGTATTGCCAGCTGAAAAAAATCTGTCCGGAACTGGACAGTATAAATATTGGTGGTGGTTTTCCCATTAAACATTCCCTGGGCTTTGACTATGATTACCAGTTCATGATCAATGAAATTGTAAGCAATATCAAAGCTGCCTGTAAAAAGGCTAAAGTGCCCATGCCGAATATTTATACCGAATTCGGAAGCTATACGGTAGGGGAGAGCATGGCACATATTTACTCTGTTATTGCCCAAAAAACCCAGAACGACCGGGAAATCTGGTACATGATTGACTCCTCTTTCATTACCACCCTGCCCGATACCTGGGGAATTGGTGAACGCTTTTTGCTTCTACCCATCAATAAATGGGATGAGGAATACCAGCGGGTGGTATTGGGCGGAATTACCTGCGACAGCCATGATTACTATGATTCGGAAGAGCATATCAACGAAGTGTTCCTGCCGAAAGTTGGTACAGGTGAACCACTTTATCTGGGATTCTTCCATACCGGCGCTTACCAGGATCAGATCAGCGGTTATGGAGGAATTAAACATTGTATGATTCCATCCCCCAAACATATTATCATCGGCCATGATAAAAATGGTAAACTCGTAGACTGGGTGTACGCCAAAGAACAGTCGGCGCAAAGTATGTTGAAAATCCTCGGCTATTAAACAGCCACCGGAATAAACTAATTAAAGTCCCAATCGGGACTTTTTTTCTTTTCGTAAGTAGTTCTGTTTAGGCCTGGCAGGATTATAATCAATTTTTTTCCGATCTGATCCGGGAGGAAAAGCATTGAAATACGAATAGTGGGTGTTTGCACGCTATAAGCTTGGCTTAAAACTTGCTAATTTACGATCACAACCTGCTTTATGCGTACAATCCTTATTGGCTTACTGGCATTTTTACCTGTATCCCTTCTGGCACAAAACTGGCAATTGGTCGGTTTTGGCGGGGTTGCAAACTATCAGGGCGATCTACAGGACAGGCGATTTACCACCCAACAGGCCCAGATTGCCCTTGGAGTGGGGGTTCAATATGATATTAACAAACATTTTGCGGTCCGCGGAATGGCCAATTATGGCCGGATAAGCGCCGATGACCGCTTCAACAAGGATGCAGGTTTACGATCCAGGAACCTCAACTTCAAATCGCAGATCCTGGAAGGAAATATTCAGCTCATGTACCGGTTTCTGGACCTTGAATCCAAACAATGGACCCCGTATCTGATAGCAGGGCTGGGAGTATTTGGCTTTGATCCCTATACCCATGATACCCTGGGAAACAAATACTATCTCCAACCCCTTGGAACCGAAGGACAGGGACTGACCGCATTCCCCGACCGCGTTATGTATAAAAGAGTGCAGTTGGCTATTCCATTCGGCGGAGGTATTCAGCTGCGCTTGAATGAGCAGGTTACCCTTGGATATGAAATCGGTATGCGTAAAACATTTACCGATTACCTCGATGATGTAAGTACCAATTATGTCGACCCCGATATACTGCTGGCAGGCAGGGGGGCCCTTGCTGTAGAACTGGCCTACCGGGGAGATGAGTTGAAAAATGGAAACCAGGTGTACCCGACCGGTGCCGTGCGGGGAGGCCCGAATTTTAAAGACTGGTATTATTTTCAGGGAATCACAGTAAATTTCCGGCTGGGCAGTGCAAGGCGCGGCGGCTATAACGGAAAGTCGATGGGGCGCCAACTGGATTGCCCGCGAAATATAAATTGATCCATGAAGCATCGTTTCTTAGTTACCGCTGTTAGCTTATTGTTCCAGTGCCTGCAGCTCGCAGCCCAATCTCCCAAAACCCTGTTATGGGAAATCAGTGGTAAGGGACTCTCCAAACCTTCTTATATTTTTGGTACCATGCACGTATTATGTGCAGCGGAGGAAATGATGTCGGACAGCCTCTTGGCCGCCATACAAAAATCGGAACAGGTTTTTTTCGAAATTGATATGGATAATCCGGGTGAAATGCTGGGTGTATTTAAATATATCCGGATGAAAGACAATAAAAAAATCAGTGACCTGCTGAGTGCGGAAGAGTACCAACGGGTAAAGGATTATTTTTCGAACAATAAAACAGTGCTGCCGCTGAGTATGATGGAACGATTCAAACCATATTTTGTGGCCGCCATGTTAAGTGAATCAAAAATGCCTTGCAATGCCAAAACCGGCATGGAAGAATTAATTCTGAAACAGGCAAAAACACAAGGTAAAGCTATTGGCGGACTGGAAACCATCGCTTTCCAGGCAGGTGTATTTGATAGTATACCTTATACCGAACAGGCGAAAGAATTACTTAAAACCATTGATGAAGAAGCCCGCCAGGACAGTTTTACCAATCGCATGTCGGAGATTTACCGCTCGCAGGACCTGCAGCAGATTGAAAAGCTTACGCTGGAAGAAGAGGGCGGGGTTAGCGCTTACCTCGAACTTTTTCTCTTCGGCAGGAATGCCAGCTGGATACAACCCATGGAAACCGCGATGCAAAAAAATGCGGTATTATTTGCCGTTGGCGCGGCGCATTTACCCGGCGAAAAAGGGGTGCTTAACCTCTTGCGTAAAGCGGGCTACACCCTGCGACCTGTTGAAAACAACGGTCGAACAGCTGTATTGGTACAATAATATAGGTCAAAAAAAAAGACCTCCAATAGGAGGCCCTTTCAATGTTTTGTGGTTAAGGACGGAAATTAACCGTTTACCTGTTCCATACCACTAAAGAAAAATGCTCCTTCAATGGCTGCATTTTCATCACTGTCGCTTCCGTGTACCGCATTTTCACCAAGTGAAGTAGCAAATAATTTCCGAATGGTTCCTTCTTCAGCTTTTGCCGGGTCTGTGGCCCCGATCAGCGTACGGAAAGAAGCAACTGCATTTTCTTTTTCCAGTATCGCCGCAATAATGGGACCGCTGCTCATGAACTCAACCAACTCCCCATAAAACGGGCGTGCTTTGTGTACGGCATAGAATTCGCCGGCTTTCTCAGCACTTAGT
Source organism: Flavihumibacter sp. CACIAM 22H1 (assembly GCF_001601815.1). Taxonomy (GTDB): domain Bacteria; phylum Bacteroidota; class Bacteroidia; order Chitinophagales; family Chitinophagaceae; genus Flavihumibacter. The sequence goes on along the minus strand of NZ_LUKG01000030.1, from coordinate 16,048 downwards.
TTGGTTAATTTAAGGGCCACCAGGCGGTATCCTTCTTTGATAATCCGATCAATGATAGCACCGGCATGGCCGTTTTTCATTGCATCGGGTTTAATCATAGTGAATGTTCTGTTACTCATATATACTTGCTCTTTGGGGCGCAAAGGTAGCTATTTTTCCCTACATTTGCCCGGCTTTATGCTACCTATACATCATATTTACCCGAAACTGGCTACACCGGCCAACGTAATTATTACAACCCACCAGAAGCCTGACCCGGATGCACTGGGCTCCTCTCTTGCACTTAGCCAGGTACTGCTTGCCCTCGGCCATAGCGTTACGGTGATTTCACCAACAAACTGGGCTGCTTTTCTGGATTGGATGCCAGGTGCAGAAGCCGTGTTGAATTTTGAGATAACCCGCGAAAAATCAGCCAGCCTAATTAATGCAGCAGACTGGATATTTTGTCTTGATTTTAATACACTTAGCCGCACCAAAAACCTGGCGCCCGTGCTGGAACAGGCAACGGCAGCTAAAGTATTGATCGATCATCATCAACAACCAGCGGTAGAAAGTTTTGCATACGGTATCAGTGATATCACCAAAAGCAGTACCTGCGAAATGATCTATGATTTTATCATAGAAGGGGGGTGGGAAAACCTACTTACCGTAGATGTAGCTGCCTGTTTATATGCCGGTTTAATCGGAGACACGGGGTCTTTCAGGTTTCCCGCAGCCTCTGCTAATGTACACAAAATGGCTGCTCATCTGAAGGAGACGGGCCTGAAACACACCAAAGTACATGAGCATATTTATGATAATTTCATGGAAAGCCGGCTTCGCTTTATAGGTTTTGTCCTCACCAGCCGCATGGAAGTTTATTACGAATACAATACGGCACTCATCTATATTTCCAAAAACGACCTGCTGCGGTATGATATCAAAACCGGCGATACCGAAGGTCTGGTGAACTACCCACTTTCCATAGGCGGCATTAAGATGGCTGCGATTTGTATTGATCGGGACGAAGAAAGAAAATGGAGCTTCCGTAGCAAGGGTAACGTAGATGTCAATACCTTTGCCCGTCGGTTTTTTGAAGGGGGAGGGCATTTTAATGCGGCCGGTGGCCGAAGCAGTGCCTCCCTGGAAGAAACTGTTAAAACCTTTAAAAAGGTACTTAAAGAAAATGCATCAGAATTTCAACTGATATAAAAAATGACAAAAACGCTTGTATTCTCAACAGTAATTGCCGCAACCATGCTTGCGGCCTGTGGTAGTACCGACTACAGTAAAACAGCCAGCGGTATCACGTATAAGATTGTAGAAAAGGGAAGTGGTCCTCAGGTAAAAATCGGGCAATTCCTTCAGGTGCACTATACGCAGAAAGTAAATGACTCTTTATTGATGACTTCCAATGGAGGTGTACCTGTATTTGCACGGGTAGACAGTGTTGGACCAGTTTACAATGCAGCAGAAGTATTTCGTTTTCTTTCTAAAGGAGATAGTGTGGTGGTAGTGCAGGAAGTAGATAGCCTGATGAAACAAAACCCCATGTTGCCTCCGTTTATGAAAAAAGGCGACAAACTTTATCTGTACCTGAAGGTTACGGATATCCTGGACAATGAACAACAGGTGCAGGCCGCTCAGGATAAAGAAATGGCCGGACAAAAAGACCGCGATCAGGCCCTGGTTGATGAGTACATCAAGAAAAATAACATCAATGCTACCAAAATTGGTAAAGGTACTTATGTGAAAGTTGATAATCCTGGTACCGGTGCCAAAGCTGATTCTGGTAAATACGTTTCCGTAAAATACCGGGGTAAAATCCTTACTACAGGTAAAGAGTTCGAATCTACCATGGAAGCCGGAAAAGACCCCATTACATTCCCCCTTGGTATGGGCCAGGTGATTCCGGGCTGGGATGAGGGCTTGAAAGAATTTGCAAAAGGCGGAAAAGGTACCCTCTATATTCCCGGGTTTCTTTCTTATGGATCACGTCCGGGTCCTGGTGGTCAGCCCAACGAAGCCCTTATGTTTGATGTAGAGATGGTTGATATCAATGATCAGGCTCCTCAACCCAAACAAAACCCCCTGATGCCGCCGGTTGATGGTAAACAATAAAGCTGCGGAATTGTTACTATAGCTGATACACGCACACATGAGAATGCCGTTCGGGAAACCGGGCGGCATTTTTTGTATCAATGATCTGTTTTTACCAGCTTAATCACTTCCATGGCTTCCTTTACATCATGTACCCGCAGAATGGATGCACCCTTCAGTACCGCCAGCGTATTTAAAACGGTGGTACCATTCAGGGCGGCTTCTGCCGGCACCCCAAGGGTTTTGGTAATCATTGATTTTCTGGAAAGCCCCACCAACAGGGGATGCCCTAATAGCTGCAACTGATCCAGCGCTCGTAATAATTGAAAATTATGGGATATTGTTTTGGCAAATCCGAAGCCGGGGTCCAGAATAATATCTTTTATGCCCGCCGCTTTACAGCTATTAACACGTTCCAGGAAATAATCGGTTAGTTTCGTTATCAGATCCGTATACTGAGCTAGTGACTGCATGGTTTGAGGTGTTCCTTTCATATGCATGGCAATAAACGGAAGGCCAGCCGCAGCTACCACCGCCAACATAGCAGGATCCAGTAATCCGGCACTGATATCATTCACCATATGGATACCCATGGCGGCGGCTTGTTCGGCTACCCGTGCATGAAACGTATCAATCGAAAAAAAACAGGATGGAAATTTTTCAAGTAAAACAGGTAAAACCGGTTCCAGCCGGGCCCACTCTTCAGCTGCGGTAAGATAGTTGCTACCCGGACGAGTACTCTGGGCCCCAATATCCAATAGGGTAGCCCCTTCCCGTATCATTTGCTCCGCTTTTGCCAGTACTGCTGATACCTGCTCCTTTCTGCTGCCTGAAAAAAAAGAATCTGGGGTCAGATTAATAATGCCCATCACAACTGGTTGATCCAGTACAAGCAAAGCTCCACGGCAATTGAGGGTATACATGCGCTTGAATCCTTATTTTTGAACGATAAAGATGAACATTTTATTCGAACCCATGCCCAACACAATAACACAGTACGACCAGGCTATTCAGGAATGCAAAGATATTTTTATCCAAAAAACGCGCGATTATGGTACGTCCTGGCGGGTATACCGACCTATTTCTGTGGCAGACCAGCTTTTTATTAAAGCAAAACGAATCCGTACCATCCAGGAAAATAAAAAGCAATTGGTTGGCGATAGCATCAAATCAGAATTCATGGGAATTTTAAACTACGCCGTAATAGGCTTGATGCAACTTGAACTGCAACAGGAACCTGCAGAAAATTTACCCACCGAGCAGGTTAATCAGTTATATGACCATCAGGTTAACCGGGCAAGATTGCTGATGTCGAAAAAAAACCATGATTATGGCGAAGCCTGGCGCGATATGAGCCAGCAAAGTTTTACTGATCTTATCCTTGCCAAACTCCTGCGAATTCGTCAGATCCTTGCCAATGACGGACAAACCCTGATCAGTGAAGGTATTGATGCTAACTATCTTGATATTTTTAACTATGCAGCATTTGCCTTGATCTTATTGGAAGAAGGTAAACATTAAGCAGCTAAAGTCAACCAGCAATATGAAAACAATTCTTACAGTAACCCGCTACCTGGTAGGTATACTTTTTATTTTTTCCGGGCTGATCAAAGCCAATGATCCACTGGGGCTCAGTTACAAAATGCAGGAATTTTTTGAGGTATGGGGCCTTCATAACCTAAATGACTATACGCTGGCATTTTCTGTTTTGATGATCGCTTTTGAAATTATTGCGGGTGTTGCTGTACTTATTGGCTGGCAAATGAGGTTGTTTAGCTGGTTGCTATTGTTGCTTATTATCTTTTTTACCTTTCTTACCGGCTATGCATTGTTCTCCGGTAAAATAAAAACCTGCGGCTGTTTTGGTGATTGCATTCCGCTTACTGCCGACCAGTCTTTTGTAAAGGACCTGGTTCTGTTAGCAGGTATTCTTCTTCTATTTGTTAACCGGAATCGTATTAAAACGCGTATAAGCAGCCGTACCAGTATACTGATACTACTTATTACCACTGTTTTTAGTTTTGGTTTCCAATGGTATGTTCTTAACTATCTGCCGGTGCTGGATTGCCTGCCCTATAAAAAAGGAGCCCGTATCAGCGAACAGATGAAAATTCCGGCCGGCGCCATTCCAGACAGTACCGTTATCAGTTTTGTTTACAATAAAGCTGGTAAAGAACTGGAGTTTACGGCAGATCAGTTTCCGGATGATTTTGATGAATCTGTTTATTCATTTGTGCGCAGATATGATAAGCTTATCCGGAAAGGAAATGCAGAACCCAAGATCAAAGATTTTGTATTGCTTACACCGGGCGGAACAGATACCACCCAAGCCATTATCAACCAATCTGGCGAAATGTATTGGTTATTCATCCAGTCGCTCCAGGAAAAGGATAAAAAACAACTGCTTCAGGTATTGGATCAACTGGCCGGTAAGCTAAAGGAATCTGGTCGGCCGGTATATGTAATAACACCCGTTGCAGATGTTGTGGAGTCGTTTATCACCAGCTCCAAAACACCGGTATTAGTGCTGCGTTGTGATGCGGTGGCTGTTAAAACGGCTGCCCGTTACCCCGCAACATTGTATAAGCTGGTGGACGGGGTGGTAGTAGAGAAAAAGGCGGTGAAGTAAAGGCCGGACATGGATGGAAAAGAAAATCACCTATGGCAAAATATTTCTTACGAAAGCTGGTGTATGGTGGGGCCGTTTTACTGGGCGTAGTAGTACTGGTCTTTTTCCTGTTTCAGGGCTTTGGTGATCCCAGCAGGCTTGTAATGGGGCAAAGAGCCGACCAGGCTACACAAGATAATATCCGACGCGATCTTTACCTCGATCAACCCAAATGGAAACAATTCCTGGCTTACCTGAACGATGTTTCACCCCTTGGTTTTCACAGCCAGGATGAAATTGACCGCAAGGGGTTAAAGGGCTTTTTCATAGATACGGGTAATAGAAAAATCGGCCTTAAAATTCCCTATCTGCGCACTTCGTACCAGAGCAGGAGAGAAGTTGGCACCATCATCAGGGAAGCTTTGCCGGGAACCATTTTATTGGCCAGTGCAGCCATTCTGCTGGCAACTATTGGAGGCATTTCAATAGGGGTGTTGGCCGCCCTGAAAAAAGGTACCTGGCTGGATACCACCGCTATCTTTACCAGCATCCTGGGTATATCGGCTCCTTCTTTTTTTATGGCTATTGCCATTGCTTATTTGTTTGGTTTTGTCTGGACAGCCTATACAGGGTTACATATGACAGGTTCCTGGTTTGACCTCGACACGGAAACCGGGCAGCCTGTGCTTACACTGTCTAATCTGATACTACCAGCGCTTACGCTGGGAATTCGTCCACTTGCAATTATTGCCCAGCTCACCAGGGCTTCCTTATTAGATGTTATGCAGCAGGACTATATCCGTACGGCCCGCGCAAAAGGGCTTTCTGCCAGGAAAGTTATTTGGAAACACGGCCTGCGAAATGCGTTAAATCCGGTACTTACAGCCATTACCGGCTGGTTTGCGGAATTGCTGGCAGGTGCATTTTTTGTAGAATATATTTTTGGTTGGAAAGGACTCGGTAAACTTACCGTTGATGCACTTGAAAAACTGGATTTCCCGGTGGTGATGGGGGCAGTTTTATTGTCTGCCGGCTTTTTTGTGGTCGTTAATCTAATCGCTGATCTGCTCTACGGCCTGATCGACCCCCGGGCCCGGATTCAATAGAGAGGGCTTGTTGCCGGCTGTTATTACTGCACTACTACGTCTTTGATTATTTTTTCTCCCAATGCCTCATTGACCCTGGCAATAATATGTTCTTTCTGGAACAGCAGCTCCTGTTTTAACGGCGCTATGGATGTAGTGATGTATAATTTGTCGCCATAAATTTTGATGCTTTCCGTGTAACGGGCCACCGTTTTTCCCATAATGGTTTCCCATACATCGGTTATCTGAAGGGCCTGCACTGAACCTTTTAACCTGCTTTTCTGCAGGAATTGCTGAATAGCGTCTCCTAATGAATATTCGCCCATGCAGCAAAGATAGGCAGATAGCCGATTCGGAAAAGCAGGTACCTAAATCGGATAAACATGTAAAAAATACACAATAAACTGGTTGTTCATGCAACTAATGGATTTAGCTTTGCATCTTTGTATGGTTATTGGTCCCGTTTTTATATCCATCTCCTACGGTTGAAATGTGTCTTTTTGAAAACTGAATGTATGCCTTGATCCGTAGACTACCCATACCACGATATCTCTGAAAAGATATTTCTGGTTAATAGCAGAAGGTTTGGTAGAGAGGGGGAGTGGAACTGAGCGTTTGGTGCGGTGTGGCCCCCCTTTTCCGCCAACCAGCTATCTCTAAGAGCTGGTTTTTTTATGCCTGTTTCAGTTCCTGGTATCCCTTCCCGAGTCGTTCAAAGCTTTCTTTTAACCGGTCTGAGTGCGTGTCGGTCACAAATACTTGTCCGTCATTAGCATGACAGACTTCATAAAGCAGGTTATGCATGCGGTCGGCATCCAGTTTTTCAAAAACATCGTCGAGCAGTAGGAGGGGTGCAAACCCTTTCTTTTCTTTCAGTAAATTGAACTCTGCCAGTTTCAATGAAAACAAGAGGCTTTTACGTTGCCCCTGTGAAGCTATCTGGCGGAATGCCTGGCCAGATAGCAATAGCTGGATATCATCCCTGTGAATGCCTGCCTGGGTACGGCCGCTGGCCAGATCCCGGTTCCGATGTGCATGCAACAGGTCGGCCATTCCGCCGGAATGCAGGGCACTATCGTACTTAAGTTCAAGATCATACCGGGTACCTGCTATATGGGCATACCGGTCCACTGCCTGTGCTAAGAGTACCTGGCAGTACTCGTTTCGTTTTTCATATACATACGCAGCCGGCGCCAATAATTGCCGGTCCAGGATATCCAATAATTCCAGGTCCCGGCGCCCTGTTTCCAACTGCTGTTTGAGCAGGCTGTTACGTTGCTGCAGAACGCGGTTATAGGTCATTAACTGAAGCAGGTAGTCATGATCGATCTGTGAAAGCAGGGCATCTAGGAAACGCCTGCGTTCCTCGCTTCCGCCAAGAATTATCTGCACATCATCGGGCGCAATTATAACCGCTGGGTATTGCCCGATATGATCGGATAAGCGTTCACAGGCCTGCCCATTGATCGTAAAGCTTTTTTTTCCGGTTTCCCGGATAATACCGGTTACTTCCACCGACTGGCCGGCTTTATGGAACAGGCCTGCCACCCGAAGCCCCTGGGCACCCTGTAAAACCAGGTTTGCATCCGAGCGGTGGAAATAGCTTTTGGTGAAACAGAGAAAATAGATGGCATCCAGCAAATTGGTTTTACCGATCCCATTTCGACCACTGATGGCCACGATCTGCTGATCGAATTGCCAGCTGGCATTCAAATAATTTTTAAACTGATAAAGCGATATGGAGGCCAGCTGTAGCAAGATGAATGCAATATTACACTCTTTAACTGCTTGAATAGCTGATTTTTCCCTTATCTTTGCCCGTCTCAAAACTTAACTAGTGGCTACAAAATTTTCAAAGGAGACCTATCTCTACTGGTATGAACTAATGCAGTTGATCCGCCAGTTTGAATTAAAGGCTGAAGAGAAATACAAAATGGAAGGCAAAATCCGTGGTTTTTTCCATGCCTATGTAGGGCAGGAAGCTATTGCCGCCGGATGTATGACCGCTACCAAGCCGGAAGATGCGTTTATTACTGCCTACCGCGACCATGGCCTGGCCCTGGCAAAAGGTATCAGCGCCAAAGCCTGTATGGCGGAATTATATGGCAAAGCTACCGGCTGTGCAAAAGGTAAGGGTGGTTCCATGCACTTTTTTGGTAAAGAAGAACGCTTTTTCGGAGGCCATGGAATTGTCGGCGCCCAGATCGGTACCGGCGCAGGTATTGCTTTTGCGGAAAAGTATAAAGGAACCGATGCGGTATGCCTTACTTTCTTTGGAGATGGGGCTGCCCGCCAGGGAATCCTGCACGAAACATTTAACCTGGCTATGTTATGGAAAATACCGGTGATTTTCATTTGCGAGAATAACAATTATGCCATGGGAACGTCTGTAGAAAGAACCTCCAATGTGCACGATATTTATAAATTAGCCGATGCGTACGAAATGCCGGCTGATTCAATTGATGGAATGAACCCGGAAGCCGTACACGAAAGCGTGGCAAGAGCGGTTAAGCGCGCAAGAGAAGGAGACGGACCTACCCTTATCGAAATTAAAACCTACCGCTACAAAGGGCATTCTATTTCCGATCCCCAGAAATACCGTACCAAAGAAGAAGTAGAAGAATACAAGCAGCGAGACCCTCTGGAAATGGTGAAAAAAACTATTCTTGACAATAAATTCGCCACACAGGAAGAAATCGACGCAATAGATAAAAGGGTAGAAGCGGAAGTGGAAGAATCCGTGAAATTTGCGGAAGAAAGCCCCTGGCCAGATGATAGCGAAGTGCTGAAAGATATTTATGTTGACCAGAATTATCCCTTTATCGTAGACTAATAATTCCTAATAAAACATGGCGGAGAATAAGAACATACCGGTACAACCGGACGAAACAAACGAGGTTGTTGACAGAGTAACCGGCTTTTGGCAGCAGAACAGCAAAAATATCCTGATCGGCCTAACCGCATTGGTAGTAGTGGCTGGTGGAATCGTAGGATATAAATACCTGGTTGCAGAGCCAAAAGAGAAAAAAGCCAACGATGCTATATTCCAGGCACAACAATATTTTCAACGTGATTCTTTATCCCTTGCATTAAACGGGGATGCAACCAATCCCGGGTTCCTTAAAATAATGGATAAATACAGTGGAACCAAAGCCGCTAATTTGTCTAAATTTTACGCAGGAGCCATTTATCTGCGCCAGGGTGATTTTGCGAATGCAGAAAAACAATTGAAAGATTTTTCAACCAGTTCTCTGCAGATTAATGCCCGTGCCAAATCCTTATTGGCAGATGCGTATGCAGAACAGGGTAAAAAAGAAGAAGCGGCTAAACTGTATAAAGAAGCTGCCGGAATTTTTGAAAAAGATGAATTCAATTCTTCAGAGTACCTGTTTCGTTGCGGATACCTGTATGAATCAATGGGAAAAAATAAAGAAGCCATTGATGCCTATAAGCTGATCAAGGAAAAATATCCCCGTTCAGAAAGAGGCTTTGAAGTAGACAAATACCTGGCACGTCTGGGTGAATTATAATACATATGGCAGCAACAGGAAATACCCATCTTGTAAAGATACCTGCAGGCATCCTCCCCAAGGATGCCTGTGTTGTTCTGGTGAAAACCGAGTGGAACGACCGCATCATTAATGAACTTGAAGCCGGGGCAAAAAAAATTCTGGCAGAACAGGGCATCGAAAAAATTACCACTATTGTTGTGCCAGGGGCGGTGGAAATTGCTTTTGCAATCCGGGCCTGCTGGGAAGCGAAGAAATACTGGGATGACCGGCCGCATGCTTTTATTGCCCTGGGCTGTGTTATAAAAGGAGACACGCCTCATTTTGAATATGTCTGCAAAGCTGTTACGGATGGGGTTGTTTTACTTAATAACGAATTACCGGTTCCCACCATATTTGGTGTGCTAACGGTATTAAATGAAGAACAGGCCTGGGAGCGGCTTGGCGGTAAACACGGGCATAAAGGCGAAGAAGCTGCTATTACTGCAGTAAAGATGATTGCACTTCAGCGCAGTTTTAAAAAATAATTCCAGTGAAAGTTCAATTGTTCATTCCTTGTTTTGTGGATCAATTATATCCATCCACCGCTTTTAATATGATAAAAGTATTGGAGAAACTGGGTTGTACAGTCGACTATAATCCCAACCAAACCTGCTGCGGGCAACCTGCTTTTAATGCCGGTTTTCAGGCCGAAGCAAAAGCCGTTGCCGAAAAATTTGTAAAAGAAAATATAACGCATGCCGATTACCTGGTTGCCCCCAGTGCTTCCTGTGTTGGCTTTGTTTGCAATTACTACCCGCAATTATTTGACAACTCGTCCATCCATAATCAAATAAAAGAGCTGCGTGCAAGGACCTATGAATTTTCTTCATTCCTGGTAAATGTATTAGGGGTGGAAGACCTGGGTGCCAGTATGGTTATGAAAGCAACCTACCACGATTCCTGCGCAGCTTTGCGGGAACGCAAAATAAAAGAAGAACCCAGAAAACTATTAGCAAATGTTGCCGGATTGGAGCTTGTAGAAATGAAGGACGTTGAAACCTGTTGTGGATTTGGCGGAACCTTCTCCATAAAATACGAGCCAATTAGTGTGGCAATGGCAGAGCAGAAAATTAATAATGCACTTGAATCGGGTGCTTCCGCTATTATAAGTACCGACCTTTCCTGCCTGATGCACCTGAATGGTTGCATTGAAAAAAAACAGGTTGCCCTGCAGACTTTTCATATTGCAGATGTACTGGCATCGGGCTGGTAACTTACATTTGTTACTTAAAAATCTTGTTCATGGCCTATTGGTTAGTTAAATCAGAACCATTCAAATACAGTTGGGACCAGTTTGTAAAGGATAAAAAAACCTTCTGGGACGGGGTAAGGAACTACGCTGCGAGAAATAACCTCAAGGCTATGAAAAAAGGAGAGCAGGTACTGTATTACCATAGCAACGAAGGGGTAGAAGTGGTTGGAATAGCAGAAGTAGCAAAAGAATTTTACCAGGACCCCACCACGGCGGAAGAAGCCTGGGTGGTGGTGGATCTAAAACCGGTGAAAAAATTAAAAAGATCCGTTCCGCTTACCGCCATTAAAGCCGATAAAAGGCTGGCGGATATGGCGCTGGTTAAACTGAGCCGGCTCAGCGTGCAACCCGTTACGGAGCATGAATGGAACGTCATAATGGAACTGGCAGGAGAACAATAATGAAAAAACTGGTTGTATTATCCGGGGCCGGCATCAGCGCAGAAAGCGGGTTGAAAACTTTTCGCGACAGCGATGGGCTGTGGGAAGGGTATGCCATTGAAGAGGTAGCCACCCCGGGTGCCTGGAAAAAAAATCCTGAACGCGTACTGGATTTTTATAACCAGCGAAGAAGAAATGTACTCGAAGCCAAACCCAACCGCGCGCATGAAATCCTGGCTGAATTAGAAGCCCAGTTTGATGTACAGATCATTACCCAGAATATTGACGACCTGCACGAACGGGCTGGTTCAAAAAAAGTACTGCACCTGCACGGGGAAATTTTCAAAATGCACAGTGAGTTTGATATAGACCTTTCCGCTTCGATAGAAGGAGATATGCAACCCGGAGCCCTTGCGCCGGATGGGGGCCGCTGGCGACCCGCCATTGTATGGTTTGAAGAGCCGGTTCCCCAGATAGCAGCGGCAGTTCCGCTGGTCAGGAATGCAGATATTTTCCTGGTAATTGGTACTTCACTGGTGGTATACCCGGCAGCCTCTCTGATTGATTTTGTGCCAGCCGCTTGCCCGGTTTATGTGGTAGATAAAAAAATCCCCGCTGTAGGCCTCGGCAGCCGGGTACACCGTATTGAAGAACCGGCCAGTACCGGTATGGAGCGGTTTAAAAAGCAATTACTTCAAGCTTATTTTTAATCTTTTGCTAACAGGCAGGATGAATTAATTCCATTCAATTTGCAGCATGAAATGCATTCTTTCCCTGGTTCTTTTAGTGTTAATCGGGGTTTCCGGTACAGCACAACTTTCATCCGCCGCACGTAAATTACAGGAATACCGGGTAGATAGCAGTGAGCAGGAACAACAGTACCTGCATTCGGTAGCCGCCGCGTTTAAAACCGTAGAATCAACCCAGGAGAAATTTCAACTGGCCCGTCAACTGGCTTTTGCGGGCGATCACCTGCTGGCAGATTATTACCTGAAAAATTCCTATGATTCCATGATGAAGGAAGGGTATAAAGATGTTCGCCGTTATCTGGATACCATGGGAAAATTACAACTGCAGGATGCCCGGTCATGGATTCTAAACCGGGCTGCCACGGAGAAAATTGTGATGTTTAACGAAAATGGAGCACAGTTGCAGCAACGGGCATTTTTTTACAGTTTGCTGGAAGATTTTTATCAATTGGGGTTCCGGTATTTATCCCTGTATTGGCTGAATCCCCTTGCTGACCCCCATAAAAAAACCGTTAACAGGTTCATGGGCTACCAGGTTGCTGATCCTTTGGCAGCAGAAATTATCCGCAAAGCCCGTGCACTCGGCTACACCCTAATACCACAAGGCGATACCGGTATTACCAAACGAACGGCCAATGTGCAGGATGCAGTGCAGGCAACTAAACTGGCAGGAATATTTCAGCGAGAGCCGGGTGCCCGGGTTTTGGTGCTGGATGAACAGGCCCATATTGCAGAAAAACCAATCGGGGATTTTACCCCTATGGCAACGGTCTTTTACCGCCTGTCGGGTATTAATCCATTGACCATTGATCAAACAGAATTATGCAGTGGCAGCAGCTTCGAGTATGGCCGGTATTTTTATGACGAAATGCTTAAAAAAATCCCGGTAGAACAGGTTTCTATTGCACTCTCCGGCAAGCAGCCGGTAAGTTTACTGGAAAACGATCAATACGACCTGCAGGTTATTTTTCCGCAACCTAAAGCAATCCGGAACCGTGCAAGTTTCCTAACGCTTTCGGGTAAACGTAAAGAAGTTGCCATACAACCCGCTCAACGGGAACTTTTTTTTGTACAGGCCTATTATGCCGATGAAGTGCTTAAATTACCTTATGTCAGTTTGGTGCCGGCGGATCAAACCTATCTTACAGACAGGGATGGTTACTATTGGCTTTTTTTACAACCGGGAAAATATAAACTGGTATACCGCGATATCCAATATAATATACTTGCAGAAAAAGACTGGCAGGTAGAATAGTGTTGCTTAATTTTCCGCGTCTCCGATTCCAATAATACGCGTTTGCACGGCCCTGCCTTTTCCATTAGCAGGTACGGGTACGGAAATGGTGGTTTGAGCATCAATCCGCTTCACCTGCACAATTTCTGTATGGTGTAGTGATTGGTCTTTCTCCAGAAAATCTACAGCTATTGTAACCCCTTCGAGCGGCTGCCCGTAATCGTTTCGGACACTAAGTACGAGCCGGCTAATTCCTCCAAACATGCCCACGTTAATCTGATCGGGCCGTACCGACAGGTGTCTTTTCAGTGCCGCAAACTCCAACGCCGGGTTCGACGGTAAACCTGCGGGCAGCTCCTCTTCGGTATTGGATTGGGTGGTTTGAATTACCGGTAGGGCGCTTTCATTATTCTCCTGCAATACCGTTTGATTGGTGTTGGATGTCATCCACCGGAAACCAACAATCGCCAGGCCGGCCACTACTACGGCCCACCCTAATTTTGGTAAAATACGCCCTGCAGTTGTTGACTTTTGTTGCCGGGGTACCTTCTGTAATTGGTCAATAACCGGGTCAGCAGGCAACAGTTCCTCCTGTACTGCTGTTTCAACTACCACCGGCGCCTGCCTTTTTTCCGGTACCGGGGCAGCAACCGGTGCGGGTGCTGTTGCCGGCTCCTTTTTAGGGGCAGCTGCCTGCTCTGGTAAAATAACCGCCACTCTTTTTTTGCCCGGGGAATCAGCAGGAACATTAATGGATTTTGCTGCTACCGGCCGCAGGGCTTCGGTGCTTTTCTCAGCCGGACTTTTATGAAAGAGCTGGTAAAAATCTTCTTCAACAGCCGGAGCCAGTTCCTTGAATTCCGGTAATTCCGAAGCATAACGCCAGGCCGCACTTTTTCCATCCACCCAAACCAGGTCATAGGGTTTGAGGGGAAGGTGCGCCAACTCCTTCCAGGTATAGGGGCCTGATTCTTTATTATTTCGCAACAACCGGTAATGTTGCATACTTGAAGGGTTTTATGGTTGGTTTGGAATGCACCTGGTTTGGCTGATAAAAGTACAAAAAAGATAGCCACTAAATAGTGGAAAAATTGGGGTAAAATTGAGTGAATTGTTAAGGTTTTGCCCCTTAAAAACGGTAGATTTGCCCACTTTCTAATCGGCTTTTACTAAATAACAAAGAACCCTTTTAAAAGGTTAATTTTTTTACAGCATGGAAGAAAATCTGACGCCACAGGAAACCAACGACACCAACCGGATTATTCAGATCAATATCGAGGAGCAAATGAAGACCGCCTATATCGATTATTCGATGTCGGTTATAGTAGGTCGGGCCTTACCCGATGTTCGGGACGGACTTAAACCGGTACATCGCCGGGTTTTGTTTGCCATGAATGACCTTGGGATCAATTCCAATAAACCCTATAAGAAGTCGGCAAGGGTTGTAGGAGAGGTTCTTGGTAAATACCACCCTCATGGAGATGCTTCTGTATACGATACCATGGTACGGATGGCACAGGAATGGAGTATGCGGCATACATTAATCGACGGCCAGGGTAATTTCGGAAGCCAGGATGGTGATGGTCCGGCGGCGATGCGTTATACGGAAGTGCGGCTGCAAAAGATTGCAGAAGCCATGTTGGAAGATATCGATAAGGAAACAGTGGATTTTCAGCTCAATTTCGATGATTCACTCGAAGAGCCAACGGTGCTGCCTACCCGAATTCCGCAGTTATTGGTAAACGGCTCTACCGGTATTGCCGTAGGTATGGCCACGAATATGTTACCCCATAACCTCGGAGAAGTGGTAGATGGATGTATCGCTTACATCGACGACCGTGAAATTTCCGTGGAAGACCTGATCAAATATGTAAAAGCACCGGATTTTCCGACAGGAGGAACCATCTGGGGAATGGATGGGGTAAAACAGGGATTTTTAACAGGTAGAGGACGGGTGGTGCTGCGGGGTAAAATGCAGATCGAAACCAAGCCCAGCGGCCGGGAGCAGATCATTATTACAGAAACCCCTTACCAGGTTAACCGGGATGCACTTTGCGATAAAATCGGCCAGTTGGTAATTTCCAAGACCATTGAAGGAATTGCGCATGTTAATAACGAATCCAACCAGAAGGAAGGTACCCGTATTGTAATCGACCTGAAACGGGATGCCGTAGCCAATGTGGTGGTAAACCAGCTCTACAAATTTACCGAGCTGCAAACCTCATTTGGCATCAACAACGTAGCATTGGTCAAAGGCCGTCCGCGTACCCTTAACCTCAAAGAACTGATTCATGAATTCGTTGATTTCCGCCATGAAGTGGTGGTGCGTCGTACACAATATGAATTAAAAGAAGCGCAGAAAAGAGCGCACTTATTGCTGGGTTACCTGATAGCGCTGGATCACCTGGATGAAGTGATTGCGTTGATCCGTAGTTCTGCCACCCCGGAAATTGCAAGAGAAGCATTGGTAAATGCAGGATGGGGACTGGATGAAATACAGGCAAAAGCTATTCTGGAAATGCGTTTACAACGATTGACCGGAATGGAACGGGAAAAGATCCGCGAGGAATACGATTCATTGATGAAACTGATCGCTCACCTGCAGGAAGTATTAGGCAATGAAGGCCTCCGGTACGATATCATTAAGAAAGAATTGCAGGAGGTAAAAGATAAATTTGCCACGCCGCGTAAGTCAGATATCACCTACCTGGCCAATGAAATGAATGTATTGGATTTTATTGCCGAAGAAGATGTGGTGATCACTATTTCGCACCTGGGGTATATCAAACGGACGTCTGCTACCGAATATCGCCAGCAGCGGAGAGGAGGAAGAGGAGCCCTGGGCAGCAGAACCCGCGATGAAGATTACCTGGAACATATTTTCGTAGCATCTACGCACCATACCATGCTTTTCTTTACCGAAAAAGGCCGGTGTTATTGGCTGAAAGTATATGAAATTCCGGAAGGGGAGAAAAACAGTAAAGGACGCGCCATTCAGAACCTGATGCAGTTGCCTTCAGATGATAAAGTACGGGCTATTATTGATGTAGCCAACCTGGATGATAAGGAGTTTGTTCAGAACCATTACATCGTATTGTGTACCACACAGG
>NZ_LUKG01000029.1:21968-49263 GCF_001601815.1 Flavihumibacter sp. CACIAM 22H1 | reverse complement strand
GAATGATCCCAGTCCGCTTTGGTTTGAAACAGTTTGATTATTGCTGGGGTAGTTGGGTGATGACGAGGTTTGCAATTCCTTTTACCTGCGCCTGCACCTGCACATTGTCTTTGTTAATGACCAGACCGGTTAAACGTAGGTCTTCTGTATGCCCTTTCATAAAGATGCCTTCCATGATGGTACGGTTAAACTGTGCATCAATTTTGGCTTTATTTTCAGGTACAAATCGCGTACATTTATTTTTGCCTGTTGACGCAGGTTTTCGAGTATTTGCCGGTTAAAGAAGGTTTTACCAACAGCCAAAACAAGGCTGGATGAATTGAGGTCGTATTCCAGGTCAGGAACTTCCAGTTGCTGGCTGTGAAGGTTCAGTTCGGGGGTGCCGGTTAAAAACAACGTGCCTTTTTTAGTGCCGGTAAAACTGATCTTAAACCGTACTTTATACTGGTCCAGTCCGCTTACCTCTACCGAAGAGATCATTATTTTTTCTCCTTTTACATCAAAGGAACGGTTTCTCAGGGTCCTGGTTAATAACGTGTCGATGGTAAGATAATCGTACACGGCATTGGTGGTAAGTGTAAACCCATCGCCATTAACAACACCGGTAAGCGGGGGTAAATGCCGGGTAACCGAAGTGTTGACACTGTCAGAACTGATTTCCGGGAAACAGGAAATGCCGGCTGTAAAACGTAGGGTATCACCGGTAAGGTTAATAGCCCCCAGTTTTACGGAATTGGCATTTAATTTCATATAACCATACGTGCTCAACGGAATTTTTTTACCGGCTTTTTCGGCAAGTGGGTTCAGTACTTCATCAAAGCGAAGATTTCGCAGGTTATTGTCGATTTCTTTCCCATAAAAATTGACAGAGGCTGCAATGCTGTCCATTACCTGCTGGGTAACATCATTGTTAAAAACGGTAACAACACATTTATCTACTGCCTGTACTTTTTCAACACGGGTACTGGTTTGTAAGCGATAGTCAGCAGTAAATTTTAAATCTGATACCAGTTGAATCGCCACTCTTCTCATCGGTTCATCGCCAAAACCACAACTGCCATTGATCCAGGGTGAAACAGACTGACCCAATACGCAAACCGTTTTACTGCCTGCTATTTGATATTTCCCGTTCATATTCATGGTAACCCGGTTGTTGAGACAACTGAATTGAAAACCAGCTCTTAAAAAACGGTATTTATACCGAAAATCACAGCCGCTTGGCATATAGGCCGGCCAGCCCTCGGAGGTAATTTCTTTGGGTGCCAGTTGTTCTGCCTGTTGAAGAAAGGGCTTAATAACTACTTTAACCGGTATATGAATAACCGATTCTGTAAGTGGCGCCAGGGTTTTTACAATAGGTTGCGAAACCGGGCTGGTGGTTTTCTTAGCCGTGCCACAGGCTGAGGCAATCAAGATCATACAACCAATACCAAGAGAATTAAAGCGGTTTATCATACGGTAATTCAAAGTAATTCAGTAATGTGTTTACGGATATTTTCGGTTATTTTTTCAGTGGGTACATCGTTGGCATCACCACCAAAGGGATCTTCAATTTCCTCTGCGATCAGTTCCAGGCTGGCCAACACATAAAATACAAAAGCCACTACCGGAATTACCAGGTAACCCATATTGAAAACGAACCCGATCGGCAGGGTAATTACATAAATGAAGATGAATTTTTTAATAAACACACTATAGGAATAAGGAATGGGGGTGTTTTTAATACGTTCGCAGGCTCCGCAAATATCGGTGAAGGATTGTAGCTCGGCATTGAGAATAATAAGCTGATCTCCGCTGATTACTCCTTTCCGATACAATTCCTGAATACGTTTCATCAGCAGGGAGGCTACCTGGTTGGGAAGGTGGCGGGTTTGATCTACTTCTAATTCCGGATGATCGATTTCATCCAGGGCAAGCCTGGTTTTTTCAGAACGCAGGTGATCTCTTAACATGCTTGCATACAAGGGTATAGACTTGCGGAAAAAGTTACGGTTAGCCTGGTCCTCCGGGGGCAGCATGCTGTCCAGTTTTAACGCCAGGTTTCTGGTATTATTGGTAAGGGCACCCCAGAGTTTCCGTCCTTCCCACCAGCGGTCATAGGCGGTATTTGTCCGGAAAACCAGGAGCATAGAAATGGCAAATCCAAGTAAACTATGCATCAGTGAAACGGACTTGAGGTGACTGTTGTCCGATAGTTTCAGCACTTCTACTTCCAGGTAAGCCACTCCCCAGGAGTACAAGCAGATCAGTAGTACCAATGGAAAAAGCTGGCGTACTGTATCTGCTTTGTGGAGTTTGAAAAGAACCGATAGCCAGTCTTTAGTATTATAAGTTATCATTGGCGGGTTGATTGAGTCGTAAAACGATAGCCGCGTAAAAAATCGGCGATCTTCATTTTTTTCTTGCCTTGTAATTGAATTTCCTCCAGGAAAATATATCCATCCGGTGCTGCAAATTTCAGAAAACTTTGCTGATCTGTTTCAAACTGGCCAGGCGCGGAGCCAGGGTTTACCCGTTCTTTGCGCGAAGCAAAAATTTTAAGGGTTTTACCTTCCAGTAGGGTGAATGCGCCGGGGTATGGGGCAAGTCCGCGGATCAGGTTATATATGGTGTCTATAGGCTGAAACCAGTTAATATGGCAGGTTTCGGTAAATATCTTGGGTGCATGGTGCAGCGGGGGCTTGTTTTCCTGCAGGGTTTCCTGGGGAATTTCCTGCAGGGTGCCGGCAGCCAGTGCTTGAATGGTTTTTACCAGGGTAGCTGCACCCAATATTTTCATCCGGTCATGCACCGACCCGGCATCCTCTTCTTCACCAATAGGCATTTTTTCCTGTAATAAAATATTGCCGGTATCAATGGCATGTTGCAGTTTAAACGTGGTTACACCGGTTTCTTTTTCCCCATTGATTACTGCCCAGTTAATGGGAGCGGCTCCCCGGTAGTTGGGTAGTAAGGAGCCATGCACATTTATGGTGCCCATTGGGGGGCGATTCCATACCAACTCGGGTAACATACGAAAAGCAACCACCACCTGCAGATCGGGGTTGAGCGCATCCAGTTTTTCCAGGAAATGCGGATCGCGCAGCTTCTCCGGCTGCAGTACCGGCAACTGGTGCGCGCGGGCATAGGTTTTTACTGCACTTTCCTGTAATTGCATACCCCTGCCAGCTGGCCGGTCGGGGGCTGTAACAACACCAACTATGGTACAACCGGCTTTTACCAGGGCATCCAGGGATGCAACGGCAAAATCAGGGGTTCCCATAAAAACGATGCGGAGCGAACGAAAATCCATGGATGATCAGTTAATAAGGGGGTAATGGAAGGGGACAAATATAACGGTTTGGTAGCAGGAGCTATCCCGCTTTTCCCTTACCTTGTGTGCTGAATTGATCAATTTAAATATTTTTTATGCAACAAGTACAATCTGGCGATACCGTTAAAGTACATTACCATGGTCGCCTAACTGATGGAACTACCTTTGACAGTTCAGAGGGAAGAGATCCATTGGAGTTTCAGGTAGGCAGTGGAATGGTAATCGCCGGTTTCGACAACGGTGTGATGGGTATGCTGGTAGGGGATAAGAAAACCGTTCATATTCCTGTTGATGACGCCTATGGTCCGAAAAATCCCGATATGATTATCGAGTTTCCCAAAGAACAGGTGCCTGCAGATATGCCGATGGAAGTAGGTATGCGCCTCAACCTGAATAATAGCCAGGGCCAGGTGGTTCCGGTTGTTATTACCGAAATTCAGGATGCGGCCATTTTGCTGGATGCCAATCATCCACTGGCCGGCGAAGACCTGGTTTTTGATATTGAACTGGTAGAAATTATCGGTGCCCCATCCCGCATAATTATGCCTTAACAGGTTTGTATAAGATTGAAAAATGGCTGCTCTAAAGCAGCCATTTTTTTTGGAATTGTTTCGTGTAAACAGCCAATAAAACAAGTATGGTCAACAACATCAGGGCCGTGTTGATAATAGAGCCTTCAAAGCCAAAATTGCCACCAGTAAGTATATCAGCGCCGGTTTGCTGCTGAACCAGTATAGAAGGAAGTGAAAGGCCGCTGACCTCATAGCCGAGTACAGGTCCCTGTATAAAATTCCAGCTAAAGTGCAGCCCGATTCCAAACCAGAGATTACGGGTAAAAATGAAGTTTATTCCTAATAATAATCCCGCCAGAAAAACATTCAGGATGGATAAAACGGAGGCATTTGGATTCGTTCCGTGAAAGAGCGCAAAAATCATAGCGGATAGGAGCAGGGCCGTAAATGGGTGCAGGGATTTCATCAGGTTATTCAATATATAACCCCGGAAAGCCAGTTCTTCATAAAATGCCACCAGCAGCATTAAACCAAGTGAAAGCCAGAAAGCCTGTCCATTCCATTGTACTTCTGCCCATTCTATGGCATTCATCAACAATAAAATGCAACTGCCACTGCCTAATATGGCAAGGGCCACCAGTAAACCCACGATGCAGTCTTTCTGAAAGCCTTTCCATTCCCATCCCAGGGAAACCCAGCTTTCGCGGTCGAGGTAAATGCGGAGAAAATAAGTGAGGAGGCCGGTAAGGACCGCCATTAGGGTAGTGGTAAGATAAACATCAAATCCCAGCAGTGCGCCAATTGTTCCCCCGCCTATAAGCACACCCAGAAACAGGAGTGTATAAACGATTACCCGAACATATCCCGGTAAATTCCAGGGTTTATCAATAACCTGCTTTGCCATCAATATATTAATTTGGCCGAAAATTAACCAAACATGCCCGAAATAGATCGGTTTACTGTAAAGGAGCGTCTAATGCGCTATGTGCAGATTGATACGCAAAGTGATCCATACAGTGAAACCCAGCCCAGTACGGAAAAACAAAAGAACCTGTCTCGTTTGTTGGTAGAGGAGTTACAGGCTATGGGAATTGCCGATGCGCACCTGGATGAATTCGGATATGTATATGCAACCATTCCGGCCACTAGTGCTAAAAAGGTGCCGGTGATTTGTTTTTGTTCGCATGTAGATACGGCTCCTGACTGCAGTGGTGCCGGGGTGCGGCCTATTCTGCATACCAATTATTCCGGAGCTCCTCTGGTATTGCCCGATGATCCGACACAGGTAATAAGGGTGGAAGACCATCCATACCTCGCGGAAAAGATCGGGGACGATATTATTACGGCATCCGGTACCACCTTGCTCGGTGCAGATGATAAAGCCGGGCTTGCTATTATAATGGATATGGCAGCGTACCTGGCTGCAAAACCGGGTTTGCAGCACGGCGAAATAAAAATCCTTTTTACACCCGACGAGGAAATAGGAAGAGGCGTGGACAAAGTGGATCTTAAAAAACTGGGCGCATCGGTTGCTTATACCCTAGATGCCGGTGAACTGGGCAGCCTGGAAGATGAAAATTTTTCGGCTGATGCTATGACGGTTTATTTCCATGGAATTGCCGCACATCCCGGATCCGCCAAAGGTAAAATGATCAATGCCCTAAAGCTGGCCGGAGAATTCCTGGCTGCCCTGCCAAAGGAAAAATTAGCTCCCGAAGTAACGGAAGGCAGGGAAGGCTTTGTTCATCCGGTTCGGATGGCGGGAGGGGCTGAACTGGCACAGGTAGATTTTATCATCCGTGATTTTGATACCCAACAGCTTGGTGAGCATGAATACCTGCTACAACACCTGGCAGACGAAGTGGTATTAAAATATCCGGGTGCCCGCACCAGTTATGAGGTGAAAGAGCAATACCGAAATATGAAGGAAGTACTGAAGGCGTTTCCGAACGTAGTAGCGCTGGCGGAAGAAGCTATGAAGCGGTCTGGCATTAGGCCCCGGAACTTTCCTATTCGGGGAGGAACAGACGGCGCCCGGTTATCCTTTATGGGCCTGCCTTGCCCGAATCTCTTTACCGGTGAAATGTCTTTGCACAGTAAGCAGGAATATGTAAGTGTTCAGGATATGGAAAAATCAGTTCGGGTATTGCTGGAATTGGTGCAGCTTTGGGAAAGAAACTCCTGAGAATAATAGTATATTAACCCCAAATCTAAATGTATGTTTGATGTTCTTTTATCGAGCTGGTGGATAATTTTCCTGGTACTGGCTGCCTTGGCCGGCCTTAAAACAATCAACCAGGGAAGTATTGGTGTAGTAACGATGTTTGGAAAGTACCGTCGTATTCTGCACCCCGGTCTGAATTTTATTATTCCTTTCCTGGAGCAGATATCGAAAAGGGTTTCCATTCAGAACCGTTCGGTAGAATTGGAATTTCAGGCAGTAACGGCAGACCAGGCCAATGTGTATTTTAAAAGCATGCTGTTGTACGCTGTTCAGAATGAACAGGAAGAAACCATTAAAAAAGTGGCGTTTAAATTCATCAGCGAGCGAGATCTGATGCAGGCATTAAGCCGTACGATTGAAGGAACCATACGATCCTTTGTGGCTACTAAGCGGCAGGCAGAAATTCTGGGATTACGGAAAGAGATTGTAGAATATGTAAAGGATCAGATAGACCAGTTGCTGGAAGAATGGGGTTATCATTTATTAGATCTGCAGATTAATGATATTACCTTCGACCAGGTTATTATGGACTCTATGAGCCGGGTGGTAGCTTCGCATAACCTGAAGGCTGCCGCAGAAAACGAGGGACAAGCATTGCTGATTACCAAAACCAAGGGCGCCGAAGCGGAAGGGAATGCTATCAAAATTGCAGCAGAGGCCGAGCGGGAAGCAGCCCGTTTGAGAGGACAGGGGGTTGCACTTTTCCGGGAAGAAGTGGCCAAAGGAATGAGCGAAGCTGCAGATCGTATGCGGCAGGCCAACCTGGACACCAATGTTATACTTTTCAGTATGTGGACGGAAGCCGTAAAAAACTTTGCTGAATATGGTAAAGGAAATGTTATTTTCCTGGATGGCAGTGCAGAAGGCATGGAGAAAACGATGAAGCAGATTCAGGCCATGATGGTTAAACAGGTAGGTGCCTGATTCCTGCTGCTGCAGAATCTTTAGAATTCATTAGCAAATAATAGCCTTATTTTCACACCCGACAAATTGTATAAAACAACCCGATGAACTTGTTCCTCCTTCAGATTGCAGATACCGCCAGACAATTGGCGAATGGTGCCCAGGCAACTACCAATGAAGCAAAAGATCTCAGTATGATCAACCTGCTTTTTCAGGGTGGTCCATTGATGATTCCCCTGTTTTTGTTGCTGGTTATTGCGGTGTATTTCTTTTTTGAACGTTACCTGGCCATTAAAAAAGCCAGTAAAATTGATGAGAACTTTATGAGTATCATCAAGGATCATATTTTAAGTGGTAATGTGGCTGCGGCCAGGTCGTTGGCAAAAAACACCAATAACCCGGTGGCAAGAATAATTGATAAAGGCTTGCAACGGATTGGCAAACCAATCGATGCTATTGAAAAAAGTATGGAAAATGTAGGCCGGTTGGAAATGTATAAGCTTGAAAAAAACCTGTCGGTATTATCACTGGTTTCTGGTATAGCGCCGATGTTCGGTTTTCTTGGCACCATCGTGGGGATGGTTCAGTTATTCTATGGTATTTCTTCTACCGGTGAATACACCCTCAGCACTATTGCCAGTGGTATTTATGTTAAGATGATTACTTCGGCAACCGGGTTGATCATTGGTTTGCTTTCCTATGTAGGGCATAGTTTCCTGAATGCCCAGGTAGATAAAACGGTAAACCGGATGGAAGTGGCCAGCTCAGATTTTATTGATACCCTGCAGGAACCAACGAGATAAAGGAAAAGCATGAACTTAAAACGACGTTTAAGAGGCCATGCCGAGGTACATACCGGCGCACTGAATGATATCCTGTTCATTCTGTTGCTGTTTTTCCTGATCGTATCTACCCTGGCTAATCCGAATGTGATCAAACTTTCTCAGCCGAAAGCTAAGAGTGATACGAAGGCAAAACAAACCGTAGTGGTTTCAATTGATGCTAATAATCAGTTTTTTGTGGGTACTTCCAAAGTAAGTATGGAGGAGTTAAAAGCGAAGTTGCAACCCATCCTGGCTAAGGAAACGGATCAGCCGTCGGTCGTAATTAATGCCGATAAGCAGGTGCCTATTGAAAATGTGGTAGCGGTGATGCGGGTTGCCCGTGAGCTGGGGGCTCGTTCTGTTTTAGCGGTTGATAAAAACGGGGTGCAATAACTAGGGGCGGATGGCCTTGATCATTCGTTCTTTACCCTGCATATCATTTCGTATTTCCACCTGCCTCAGACCTGTTTGTTCTAACACCTGTCTGACGCCTACGGCGTGTGATTCATGAATCTCCAGGTAAACTCCTGTACCGGGCTGGCATCGTTCCATGGCAAAACGGGCAATTGCCGTGTAAAAAAGATAGGGGGCCTCATCGGGTACAAAAAGGGCCATGCCGGGCTCAAACTCTACTACATGCCGACTCATGGTAGCCGCTTCTTTCTTAGGAATATAAGGGGGATTACTTACAATACAGGTGGGGTTTGGCAAAGATGACCAGCTTGCCTCCTGTGTAAAATCCAGTTCCAGCCAGTGTATATCAGCATGCAGGCGGCTTGCATTTAATGCCGCCACAGTTAAGGCTGCAGCACTGCTATCACAGCTATAAATCCGGGCGGCAGGCAGTTTTTTTGCCAGGCTGACGGGGATACAACCACTACCCGATCCTATGTCCAGGATCAGAGGTGCGTCTGCCAGTTTATAGTCCCGGATTATCCATTCTACCAATTCTTCTGTTTCAGGACGCGGAATTAAAACCCGTTCATCCACAAAAAACGGCATTTCCTGAAACCAGGCCTCATTCAGTACGTATTGGATCGGGCGGTGTTTTAATAATTGTTCCAGCATTTCCTCCAGTTGCCATTGCTGCTTATCGGAAAGATCGGCCGCAGTAAGCTGTCTCAACGACTGTTTGGATAACCCGGTGATTTTTTCCAGTAGCATGCCTGAAATAAGGTCGGCTTCCTGTTTTCCGTAAAGAGGGCTGAGTTGCCGTATAATATGATCGCGTGGTGTAGCCAAAAACGGGGCCTTGTTTGATCGGGTAAAGGTAGGCGCACTGGCCCAATTTTTTTGTAATTTATGCTATGACTGAAAAAAAACTCAAAGGGCAGGTGGCCCTTGTTACAGGTGGTAGCTCAGGAATAGGACGTGCTATCGCAATTGCATTAGGGAAAGCAGGGGCTGCGGTAATTGTAAATTATGCCTCCAGCGCTGCTTCGGCGGAGGAAGTTGCAGCAGAAATTCGGGCCGGTGGTTCTGACGCCATTGCAATAAAAGCCGATGTAAGCCGGGAAGAAGAAGTGTTTTCTATGTTTGGGGAAATAATTCAACAATACGGCACCCTGGATATCCTGGTGAATAATGCAGGCCTGCAGCAGGATGCCCCTTTTGATGAAATGACCCTGGAACAATGGCAAAAAGTGATTGATGTAAACCTTACCGGTCAGTTCCTCTGCGCCAGAGAAGCAATCCGCGAATTTCTACGCAGAGGTTTGCAACCCGAACGTTCCAGGGCTTGTGGAAAAATTATCTGCATGAGCTCGGTGCATGAATTAATTCCATGGGCTGGACATGTAAACTACGCGGCATCCAAGGGCGCCATTAAAATGCTGATGCAAAGCCTGGCACAGGAATACGGACCCCGGCAGATCAGGGTGAATAGTATTTGCCCGGGTGCCATCCGAACCCCCATTAACAAGGCTGCCTGGGAAACGCCCCAGGCTTACCAGCAGCTGATGACACTGATCCCCTATAACAGGATAGGTGAACCGCAGGATGTTGGCAACCTGGCTGTTTTCCTGGCATCCGATGATTCGGATTATATAACCGGGGCCAGCATCTTTATTGACGGGGGCATGGCGGTATACGAAAGTTTTGCAGATGGCGGATAAAAATCCGACCTTCATTGTTCACCAAACAAGATTTGCGTATGGCCAGGTCGAAAGAGTCGTTCAATAAGAAGGAAATGGAGAAAAAGCGGGCGAAAAAGAAGCAGGAGAAGGAAGAACGCAAGGATGAGCGGAAGCAAGAGGCCAAAAAAGGGAAGTCTCTGGAAGATATGATGGCTTATATTGACGCAGATGGCAATATTGTCAGCACGCCGCCAGACCCTTCTGCAAAAGTGGAGATAAATGTTGAAGATATCCAGATCAGCGTACCTAAACAGGCCGAATTATCGCCGGAAGACCTGATCCGGTCAGGGGTTATATCTTTTATGAACGAGGCCAAAGGGTTTGGCTTTATCCGTGATTTACAGACCCAGGAAAGTATTTTTGTTCATGTAAACGAGATGCAAACCCGTTTAGGGGAAAATGATAAAGTGAACTTTGAAGTGGTAAGTGGTCCGAAAGGATACAGCGCCATCAACGTACGTAAGATGAAATAAGTTCAATGTTTGGTGACCATGTTTAAGAAACGATTCAAACGAACCCTTCGTTATTCCAGGTACATTTATTATAAAGAAACACTTGTTAACAGAGAAGAAAAGTTTTGGTCGTTCCTCGGTTCTTTTATTGGTATTGGAATTATTGCATTTTGGCAAAGTCATGCCCTGCAAGATTCAGACAGCTTATTCCTGATCGGCTCCTTTGGGGCATCCAGTGTATTGGTCTACGGAATTATTCAAAGCCCATTAGCCCAACCAAGGAATTTAATCGGCGGTCACCTGGTATCCGCGTTCATCGGTGTAAGCATTCAGTTGTTGCTGCCGGATATTATCTGGATAACTGCGCCATTAGCGGTTTCACTGTCAATTATAGCCATGCAGTTCACTAAAACACTGCATCCACCTGGCGGCGCTACCGCACTGCTGGCAGTGATCGGCTCAGATAAAATAAAGCTCTTAGGATATACCTATATCTTCTTCCCGGTATTAAGCGGCGCACTTGTATTATTACTGGTAGCCCTTGTTTTTAATAATATTACCCCTAAACGCAGCTACCCCATCAACCGGAACTATAAAAAAAGGATCAGGAAATTGTTGTTGCTGCGCTAATGTATTTTAACGTTTGGGGCTTAACTAAATAAAAGTTCAGTTGTTTTTAGTACCTATTTAATCATATTTATAAATTGAAGCAGTATGAATTGGATCAAAAGAACAGGTGTTTTACTGGTGTTACTGTTTTCTACATTGGCGGTTCCGGTAGTATCACATGCCCAGACCGGGGATTTTAAAAAGCAGGAACGACGTGTTGCAAAAGCAGAGAAGAAATCAAAAAAAGCTGCCAAAAAAGCTAAAAAGCAGAAAAAGAGGCTCAATAGATCCGAAAAGAAATTAAAAAAGGAAAAGAAAAGGCAGGAAAAAAATCTTCGCCGTCAGCAGCGCGCATTGCGGAAATCAGTAGGAGCAAGCCCGGTGGAATAAACAAAAAGGGTTAAAAGGCGGTGGTCCCCGTTTTTGTTTCTATATGATTTTTACTATTTTGGCTGCTCAAACATGATTCTATGGCATTATTTAAATCTGGAAATCCGGCGTTATCTGAAAAAAAATTCGAAGCTTCTCTTGTAGGAAATGCTGCTGAAGCAATGACTGAAAGAGGTACAATGAATAAGTTCATTTTCCTTTTTTTCCTTCTTATGTCTTCTGCCTTACTTACCTGGAAAGCTTATTTTGAAGGGGTGAATGTTATGCCCTGGGTAATTGGGGCGGCCATTGTAGGGCTGGTATTGGCTTTGGCCATTAGTTTTCGTCCTCATTGGGGCCCTTATGCTGCGCCTGCCTACGGGTTGGTAAAAGGGGTGTTTGTGGGTGGTATTTCTGCGGTTTATTCAGATGCGTTTGCAGCGGTTGCACCTGGTATTGTAATGCAGGCAGTTGCCTTAACATTCGGTACCGTACTTGCAATGTATGTACTGTACCGTACCGGAACTATTAAAGCCACGGAACGATTTAAATCCATCGTATTTACAGCTACGGCCGGTATCGCAATTTTTTACCTGATTGCAATGGTGCTCCGTTTATTTGGAGTGGATATAGCTTTTCTGCATGAAGGCAGTTTGTTAGGTATTGGGTTTTCGTTATTTGTGGTAGCTATTGCGGCATTAAACCTGATCCTTGATTTTGATATGATCGAAACAGGGGTAAAGATGGGAGCGCCCAAATACATGGAGTGGTTTGGCGCATTCGGCCTGATGGTTACAATTATTTGGCTGTATGTAGAAATGCTGCGCCTTTTGAGCAAATTAAGCAGCCGCGATTAAACTTTAGAATTGGAACAAGCCAGCTTTATACATAGTATTCATTGGTTTGTTGTCCCAGAATAATTCAAAGTCTGGTAAACCGGCCGTTTCATAGGAAATTTGAATTTCCTGCCGGGTGCTGATTTTACCAGAACCGATCTGTAACTGAGGGAGTGTGGCAAGCAGCCATGCTCCCTCTTCTTTTTGCAGCCGGATGGTATGGGTGGATTGGCTTGTTTCAAAATGAAGTTCCATCAATTCCCATTGCTGGCCTTTCTTGGATTTAATGACCATTTCAGATGCAGGTAATTCCCCGGTGAAAACAATTTTGGTTCCTGGCTTAGTTGCGGGTAATTCCTCTTCTTCCAGCACTTGTTGAATATAGTTCGGTGCAATACTGGTTTTCGGAACTTTAAAATCAAACCATTTGTGCAACGGATAGTCAAGGCAGTTGCCATGCATAAAATTCAACAATGATTTTTTTAATCCATACCCATAAGCTGCATGGTCTGCGCCGGTCGGGTCCTCGTGTTCCACATCATTGTCGGCAAACCCGATATGTACAGGCTTAATTGCTTTTACCTGGTATTTATCGGGGTTCAGTCCAACCGGGCTGTGTGCGGTCATGGTAAACTGGTGCCAGAAGGCACTTTGCAACACACCGGTTGCAAATAGCTGACGGACCATTTCAAGCGAATCAATGGTTTCCTGGTCGGTTTGAGTTGGGAATCCATACATCAGGTAGGCATGTACCATAATGCCAGCTTCGGTAAAGTGTTTGTTGACTTTTGCAACCTGGGCAACGGTAATTCCTTTGTCAATTAATGCAAGCAGGCGGTCGGAAGCAACTTCCAGTCCGCCCGATACGCCAATACAGCCGGAAGCTTTTAACAGATAACAAAGATCGCGGGTAAAACTTTTTTCAAAACGGATATTGGTCCACCAGCTTACGATCAGTTTTCGTTGTAATATTTCCAGCGCAAGGGCACGCATCAGGGCAGGAGGGGCTGCTTCATCAACAAAATGAAATCCGTTATTGCCTGTTTGTTGAATAAGCGCTTCCATGCGGTCGGCAATAAGACTGGCTGTAACGGGTTCGTATAAACGAATATAATCCAGGCTGATATCGCAAAAAGTGCATTTGCCCCAGTAACATCCGTGGGCCATCGTAAGTTTGTTCCAACGCCCATCGCTCCATAAGGAATGCATGGGGTTAATGATTTCGATGGCCTGTATATAAGCATCGAGTGGAAGTCCGGTATAATCCGGCGTGCCGGTTTCTGTTTGTTTATAATCCCGGCAGCCGCCATGCTGGAAAAAGCGAATCGTATCTCCTTCCAACAGGTAAGTTCTTTTGAGTTCGGTAGCCGGTATTTTTTCATCGATGTATAACAGCAGTTGCTCCAGCGGTGCTTCACCGTCATCAAGAGTAATAAAGTCTATAAATTCAAATACACGCGGATCTTTAAGAGAACGTAATTCAGTATTCGGAAACCCGCCGCCCATGGCTATTTTAATGCCCGGATGCTGTGTTTTCAGGTATTGACCACACCGTAATGCCGCAAAAAGATTGCCTGGAAAGGGTACCGAAAAGGCAACCAGGTTGGGTTGGTGTGCCTGTACAGATGCTTCGAGTAAATGCAGCATTTTGCGATCGATAAATCCAGGGGGCTTTTGCAGGTAGGCGTAAAGCTCATCAAACTGGTTGGCTGACCTGGCCAGTTTCTCCGCATACCTGCTGAACCCAAAATGTTCATCAACAGTTTCCTGGATAAAATCAGACAGATCCTCCAGGTACATAGTTGCCAGGTGTTTGGCTTTGTCCTGGGTTCCCATGGCACCAAATGCCCAGGCAAGGTCATCGAGTTGCGCAAACCGCCCGGCTTCGGGCAGAAAACTTCTGCGTGCAATACGGTGGGCGAGGGTGGGTTCCTTTCCCTGTAAAAACCGGATCAGGGAATCTATTGTCTGAATATAGCTATGCCGCAACCGGTAAATGCGCTGGGCATTGGCTGTTTTCTCTGTTGCGGGATCAACCTGTGCAAATAATTCAATAAGCCCTTGCTTGCTGAATACAGCCAGGGTTAAGTCAATACCCAGGTCTGCCTGAGCAGCTTCAATGCCCCGGGTATTCAGGAAACCCTTCAAATAAGCAGTGGCCGGGTAAGGCGTGTTCAACTGCGTAAAGGGAGGTGTCAAAAGAAATATCGGTGTACTCAAGAAGGCCCGTTTAGCCGGCAAATTTACCCTATTACTGGGTCAAAAAAATCGACAATTTCGAAGCGGACATTGAAATTTTCCTATCTTTCAACACTATCTTCTGAACCAAGATTTTATTACTATGGATCGACGTCAGGTTATCCGGCAGTTTTTGATAATAGGAGGAGGATTGGCTTTTATGCCATCCTGTGTTTACAAGGAAGGCAAGCTATCTATCCAATTGCATACTATTCAGGTAACACCCTCCCAGGAACAAGTGTTAAAAGAACTGGCAGACTCCATCATTCCGCCTACCGATTCGCCAGGTGCTGCGGAATTGGGCGCTCATCTGTTTGCCCTGAAAATGGTGGATGATTGCATGCTTAAAGAAGAACAGGAAGCCTTTATAGCCGGATTAAAACAATTGCCGGCAGATCTAAAAGACCCGGCATCGCTCCTGGCGGCAGCCGAAAAAAACAAACAACAGGACCTGGTTTCTTTTCTTTCAAGCTTCCGTCGGCTGGTAATACAGGGTTATTCACAGTCCGAATATGTAATGACGAATTTATTACCGTATCAATTAGTGCCAGGAAAATATTATGGCTGCGTTGAGTTGAACAGCACCACTTCAAAATCTTAAGTATGGGGTACCTAAATACTAAAGGCGTACAGGAAAATTCATATGATGTAATTGTTATAGGATCGGGGATCAGTGGTGGTTGGGCTGCTAAAGAGTTTACCGAAAAAGGCTTAAAAACCCTGGTATTGGAAAGAGGACGAGATGTTAAACACCTGAAAGATTATCCGACTACCAATAAAATGCCCTGGGAGTTTGAACACAGGGGGCAACTTACCCGTGAACTAATTGAGGCCAACCCGGTAGTGAGCAAGTGTTATGCTTTCCGTGAAGATGCCTTGCATTTTTTCGTTAAGGATAAAGAACACCCTTATATACAGGATAAACCGTTCGACTGGATACGAGGGTACCAGGTGGGGGGTAAATCTCTTCTTTGGGCCCGGCAAACCCAGCGATGGAGCGAATATGATTTTGAAGGTCCGGCAAGAGACGGGTTTGCTGTTGACTGGCCTATCCGGTACAAAGACCTGGCACCCTGGTACAGTTATGTTGAGAAATTTGCCGGTATTTCCGGAAACAAAGACGGGCTCGATATTTTACCCGACGGAGAGTTTCTACCGGCCATGGAAATGAATTGTGTGGAAGATTATTTTTCAAAAAAAATGGCGGCGGCCTATGCTAACCGGCCGGTTATTATAGGAAGGGCAGCGCATATTACGGCCCCTCAGCCCATTCACCTGGAACAGGGCAGGGCACAATGTCAGAACCGGAACCTTTGCCAGCGCGGATGTCCTTTTGGGGGGTATTTCAGCAGTAACAGCGCTACTATACCCTGGGCAATGCGTACGGGTAAGTTAACCCTTAGGCCCAATTCTGTGGTTGATTCCATTATATACGACGAGGCCCGGCAAAAAGCAAAAGGGGTGCGGGTTATTGATGCTATCACCAAAGAAGCCACCGAATTTTTTGCTCCGGTCATATTCGTAAATGCCGCCGCCTTAAATACCAATCTTATTTTATTGAATTCGAAATCGTCGCGTTTTCCGGAAGGCCTGGGTAATGAAAATGGTTTGCTGGGCAAATACGTAGCTTTTCATAACTACCGGGCAAGGGTATCCGCAGAATATGAAGGATTTGCCGATAAAAACAGTTCCGGTGGCCGACGACCTAACAGCGGTTATCTGCCAAGATTCAGGAATGTAAAAAAGCAGGAGACCGATTT
The DNA here is from genome assembly GCF_001601815.1 of Flavihumibacter sp. CACIAM 22H1. Classification (GTDB taxonomy): domain Bacteria; phylum Bacteroidota; class Bacteroidia; order Chitinophagales; family Chitinophagaceae; genus Flavihumibacter. The sequence continues at coordinate 33,088 of NZ_LUKG01000029.1, read as the reverse complement.
TTTGAGAGGGTATGCTGCGGGTTTTGGTGCATATCGCCCCAATAAGGCGGCTGATGGCTGGGGAGAAGAGCTAAAGAAAAATCTTCTGAACCCCCAGGTCGGTGCCTGGCAAGTTGGTTCACACATGATGGGAGAAACAATTCCAAAACAAAGCAACCAGGTAAGCCTGGATTCCGGTAAAAAAGACGAATGGGGTATTCCGTTACTGCATATAAACATGGAATACGATGAGAACGATGAAAAGATGGTTAAAGATTACCTGGAGCAGATGACTGAAATGTTTACCATTGCCGGGTTTAAAAATATTGAAACCTTTGATTCTAAACAGGCACCTGGATTGGATATTCATGAAATGGGTGGCGTGCGTATGGGCCTAGATCCTGCCACCTCCTTGTTAAATAAATGGAATCAATTACATGCCTGTAAGAATGTGTTTGTAACCGATGGCGCCTGCATGACCTCCACCGCTACACAAAATCCCAGTTTAACTTATATGGCACTAACTGCCAGGGCAGCAGATTATGCATTTAAAGCGCTAAAAGCCGGGGAATTGTAGGAAATTGCCTTCATGCAAGGATATGAAGACCTTATAAGGCAGGAACTTTGGATCTGGCAACGGGAAATGCAATCCTCGCCCGGGTTCATTAACCGGCTTTCCAAGTCCTGGCAGAACAAGGTAAATAGCTGGATTCCGGAAAAAGTACACCAGGCTGTTACCACTACAATAAAACAAATGATCAGGGCCGTATTATTTGGCGCTCAGTATACCAGCCCCGTTCCCCTGGAGTCTTCCTCGTTCTGGGCGCGCGAAGCAGCTGTGAAAGAGCGGATCGACTGGTACCAGAAAACTGCTTCCGTTGAAGGCGCCGTAACGGGTGCTGGTGGTTTGTTACTGGGGCTGGCTGATTTCCCCATTCTGCTTGGATTAAAATTGAAGTTATTGTTTGATATAGCAAGTATGTATGGGTTTGATGTAAAAGATTATAAAGAGCGGGTATATATACTGCATATCCTGGAACTGGCATTTTCGAGTCAGGAGCATCGTCAAAAAATTTACCAAAAAATAGAACACTGGAAAGAGAAGGCCGACCTTTTACCGGATGATATTCATCAGTTTGAATGGAGAGCTTTTCAACAGGAGTACCGCGATTATCTTGATATTGCCAAACTGGCGCAACTCATCCCCGTAATTGGAGCACCGGTTGGCTTGGTCGTAAATTACCGGTTGGTACGTAAGCTGGGCAATACGGCTATGAATGCATACAGGATGCGCCTACTCCAATAACTACTAATAAATGGAAAAAGACCGGCTTTATATGAAACGCTGCCTGCAACTGGCGGAACTGGGTGCAGGAAATGTTGCTCCCAATCCATTGGTAGGAGCTGTGCTGGTGCACGATAACAGGATTATTGGGGAAGGATACCACCAGCAATACGGAAAGGCACACGCTGAAGTTAACTGCATTGGTTCGGTAATGCCGGCAGACCGCCCTTTAATTGCCGAAAGTACACTATATGTTTCGCTGGAACCCTGTGCGCATTTCGGAAAAACACCGCCCTGTGCAGACCTGGTGATTCGGGAGGGAATAAAAAAAGTGGTGATTGCCCTAAGAGATCCTTTTGATCAGGTAGATGGAAAAGGAATTGAAAAGTTAAAAGCAGCAGGGGTAGAGGTGCAGTTGGGGGTGGAAGCAACTGCGGCGGCGGAATTAAATGCCCGTTTTTTTTGCTTTCATCAAAAGAAACGCCCCTATATACTCCTGAAATGGGCCGAATCCCTGAACCAGGCTATTGCAACCGGCAACCGGGAACCGGTTGCCATCAGCGGGCCACTGGCCGGCAGACTGGTGCATCGGTGGCGGGCAGAGGAAGCCGCTATTCTGATTGGGGCAACTACGGCACTGACGGATGATCCTGCATTAACGGTTCGCCTGGTAAAAGGCAATAATCCCCTGCGCCTACTTATCGACCCACACTTAAAAGTGCCGGAAAACCGGCGGTTGTTCAGAGAACCCGGAAAAACCATCGTTTACAATTTCCTGAAAAGCGGCATTGCAGGGCAGGTCGAATGGGTTCAGCTGGCAAAGGAGCAGGCTTTTTTACCGCAATTATTAGCCGATTGTTACCAACGAGCTATTTTGTCTGTACTGGTGGAAGGAGGTACTACTACCATTAACCATTTCCTGGCGGCGGGGTATTGGGATGAGATCCGGCAGATCCGTTCTGCAAGCCTGGTGCTGGATCAGGGCTACCCGGCTCCCAGGCCGGTTCATGCTGTATTGAAAAAGAGTTTTTTAGCCGGAACGGACCAGGTATTCTGTTACGAACCGCTTTCTAGCCCTTAATCCTGTACCTTTGCGCGCTGCTTCGAGTGGCACTTATGGCAAACAAGACCTTTTATACTACTATAGAAAAACAGGGGAAAGCGGAATTCCGGGATCGAGGAAGCCAGTTCATCGGCTATGCATTCCCTGTTACAAGCCCCGAGCAGTTTAAAAAGGAACTGGAACAACTAAAAAAAGAACATCCCAAAGCCACTCATCACTGTTTTGCTTACCGCATTGGCCTGGATGGCAACAGCTTCCGGGTAAACGACGATGGCGAGCCTTCAGGTTCTGCCGGTAAACCAATTCTGGGCCAGATCGATAGTAAAGAACTGACCAATCTGGGGGTGGTAGTAGTGCGTTATTTTGGGGGAAGTTTATTAGGGGTACCCGGACTTATAAATGCCTATAAAACTACGGCCAGCCTGGTTTTGCAAACCATTCCCTTTGTTCAGAAAACAATTGAACATCCTTATCGGCTACAATTCGATTATACCACCATGAACGAGGTAATGATGATTGTGAAACAATGTAATTGTTCAATTCTTCAACAGGAGGTACAGTTATTCTGCCATTTTACGGTCGGTGTGCCGCTTAACCGCGAGGAAGAAGTTTTATACCGCTTAAAAGAGCTGCATACCGTTGAGGTTACAAGGAGCTAACGACCCATCCAACCACTTCTTTAATAAGCCGGTTCCATTTGTCAAGCTGCCCAAAATCCGGCCATATCCAATCGTACCATTGCTGAAATCCATTAATTACTTCATAGTTGGAAGCATGGGCAGTGGTGGGTATTCCGGCATTTGCAAATTCCAGTTGGCATCTTCGCATATGCATGGCTGAGGTAACCAGTATAAAGGGGCCTTTAAGGGCCAGGCTGTCGATGAGTTTTTTGGTGAACAATGCGTTTTCGCGGGTCGTACGGCTCTGTGTTTCTACAAATATTTTAGACGAAGGAATACCATTTTGCATTAACTCTTCTTTAACGAAAGTCGCTTCCGGCGGGAGTTTGCGGTTAAGGAAGCCATTTCCGCCTGTCACAATTATCTTTTCCGCTACACCGGTATGAACCAGTTTTGTGGCCTGAATAAACCGATCCGAAGCCTGCCCGAAAAATCCTTGCCCGTTTTTATCATAACTCGATAATCCTCCCGGAAGAATAACCGCCGAATAGTTACCGGTAGCTGGCCTGAATGCTGGTTGCCAGGCAGTTAGTGTTATGTAAAAAATTGCCGGGTTGGTAAAGAAAAAGGTAAGACCAATGAGGCTGATTCCAATTTTTTTTCTCCAGCGCTCGGGTTTGCCGAGGAGGTATAAAACAGCCAGCAGAATAATCCAATTGGCCGGCGAAATGAAAAAGGCCACAAATTTTGAGAGGAGTGGAAGCATAGGAAAAAGAGCTAATTGTTAAAATTATTTAAAACACAAGAAATATACCCAACCCTTTTGAGAACAATAAAGGTATAGTGCATAGTTAAAACAATATACAATCATGAAACAAGTAGTAAACCTTTTCCTTTTCGGTATTTTATTCTTTACCTCCTGTTCTAAAAATGAGGACGTTATTACTCCCACCAAACCAGTACCTGTTCCGGTAGACAATGCGGGTGTTTTTCAACTTGAGCTTAGCCTTCCTGAACATCATGCGGAAGATAGCCTGGACGTTTTTATTACCCTTGTTAATCAGAAAGGGCAGGCCGTGTGGCAAAATCAGGTACTGCGAATCGGTAAAACCAACCCCGATTCCTACCAATGGAAGTCTGCAGTAGCCAAGGTTGAAAAAGAGCGTTACACAATGACGCAATTAGTTGTAAAAAAAGCTAATAAGGCCTTGTATGCAACGCCCCTGGCAGGGTCTCGCCTGTTTAGCTCCATCCAGGTTGGATTGCCGCAGCAACATCCGATCAGTGAAGCGGTAAGTATTTTCAAACCACAGGTGATAGCGGTAGATGAACTGGTGGCACCGGTCGATTTCGGATACGCTGCTTCGCTGTTTCCGCGCAACGGGCATCTATTGGCTGTTTCTACGCAATTGAGGGTGGGAGAATTGGTATATGAAGTGCCCGTATTAACCCTTGACCTGATCACCACCCTGGCTTCCGGCGAAAAAGTTTCACGCAGGATTGAACGGGCTAGTGTGGAAGAGGAAATCCGCCTGAATGAAAAAGCCGTTTCTTATGAAATTTCAACCAGCCTCTGGAATGTACCCGTAAAAAAATCGTTCAGCCGCCAGGAGTTATTGGATAATGAAGTTATTCGTCTGGAGGCAGAGAAAAACAGGAAATGGCTTAGTGTTGAACAAACATACCTGGAGGTTATGGGGCAATGGCGAAAAGAGTCTGAGACGGTTTATACCATGCGTGCCGATGGCCAGTTAGGGTCTGTTACTTATTACCAGAAAAAGCCACAAAGTGCGGAGTTACAGTACATTTTTTCAGATTTTGGCGTTTACAGCGGAAACCAGCTTACCGGCGTAAAACGCTACGATCCTGCTCAAAAACTGATAGGGCAAACACAGTATGAATACGCTGCGAATGGTAAAATAACGCATATTAATACAAGCAGCTATGATCAAACCACCACAAGTGTAATTGAAGAAGCGGCGTCTACAGAGGGCTTGGTTACTGACGTATACATGCTATTCGATAATGGCCATGCCCTGCAATACGCCGCTACTTTTTCCGGCGGAAACAAAATAAGCTACCGGGCGCAGTCTTCTACCGGGGCTAGTGAAGGGGGAAGCTTTCAGTACGATCAGCACATCAATCCACGAGCTACTAACAAGTTGTTTCCGGATATGTACCTCACCAATGTATCCAAAAATAACCTTACGGGCAGAAATGCGGGGTATGCGGGCGCTGTACCTACCTCTATTCCGTATAAGTATGAATATGTTTACAATGCAGATGGTTATCCCGAAATATTGTATACCTATTTTAAAAGTTATACCAATAACCAGGATTTGTTCCGGAAAAAGACAGTTTTCACATATAGTAATTAATTTTAGTTAAGCCACCAGGTATGAAAAAGTTTTATATAATCTGCTGCGTTTTTTTAGCTTCCTGTACTGCTGCAAAAGTTGCTGTTCCCGATTCCTTTAAATCTGCTGCCACTTCTATGAAAGTTAAAGGCGTACAGGGGTGGATGATCAACCAGCAGCTGAATTTTGGGGAATATCAAACCAGCTCCGTAAAACGGGGCTGGGATTTCAGCAGCGTATGGCAGAATAGCCGGATTAGTTTTAAACCGGAAGAGCAATTGCTGAAAGTTTTTGATATAAATACAGATAACCGAACCCTTTCGGAGAAAAATAAACTACAGTTCACCATAACCAATGGAAAGCAGCAAGCAGCAGTATTTGCGTTGGAGAAATTTAATGAACGACAACTGGTATATAAAAATAAAGATCCGCGTTGGGGAGAAGTTGCCAGGTCAACCGGGCTGCAATATGCTTTTTCCGCAGCAATTATGTTGGTTGCGGATGCAGCACCAGAGCCCTGGCAACTGGTTTTGGTTCATAAAGAGGGCAGATCTGCCGAGTATGAAGAGTTGGGTTATATTACCAATGGCGATCTTCAGTTTTCCATTGAAACCTTAAGAATCGGTACCTATACGAATACAAAAGGGAAGGATGTTAAGGTACTTGGCGGACCGGCTTTTGCAGGGTATGAAATCCGGATAGATGGAGGTGTAGTAGGAATCGTGGATGTGTTGGATAACCAGATATGGATACTAAATGACCTGGATCCTGCGTATAAGATGGTGCTGGCAGCAGCGTCTTCCTCCTTAGTTTTAAAAAGAAAACAGGACCTGACTAATACTTGAGTGCAACACTTGACATACAGGTAATCATTGATGGTTGTATTGCCAACAACCGGAAGGCACAGGAATATTTATACCGCCAGTACTATTCCTATGCGATGATTATAGCACAACGATATTCGAGAGATGATGCAGATGCTGCAGATATTGTGAGCCAGGCCTTCGTAAAGGTTTTTAAGAGTATCAAAAGTTTTGATGCATCAATTGCTTCTTTTCAAACCTGGTTGAGACGAATTGTCATCAACGAAGGCCTGGATCATATCAAAGCCCGTTCAAAATTTGGCAGGGAAATGGAGCTTGAGTTTGAAACAGCGGCTGCACCCAATATCAATAATTCCGCTATAGAGCAATTAAATGCCAAGGAACTGATGACAATAATTCAGCAGCTTCCTCCTGCAACTCATGCCGTATTCGTATTATATGCAGTGGATGGGTATAACCACCGTGAAATTGCAGAGAAGCTGCAGATAAGTGAAGGTACCAGTAAATGGCACCTGAGTGAAGCAAGAAAACAACTCATTAAAAAATTACAGGAGGCATCTCCTTCATGAACGCTACTTTTCCATATGAACAATTAATTGCCAGCAAGCTGGAAGAACTGCCTCCCTTACCGGAAATGGCGGATATGATCTGGCTGCGGATAAGTACTGAGCTGGATACGGACCAACCATCGGACGATGACGATTTTGGTGGCGGAGGCCCGGATGAGGGTGGAGAGCCGGTTACAGGGCCGGCCGTTGGCGGACCGATGGCTGGAATAAGTGGTTGGTCTTTGTTAGTTCTCCTGGGCGGAATAGCCCTATTCCTGTTATACCGCCTCAGTTTAAACACAGGTACCCCCACACAGGAAATTCAAGAACTGCCGTCGGCTATAAACCCCGACACTTCTGCTGTTAACGAGCCGACTCTATCTGCAGACAAAGCCCTCCAAACGAAAAAAGACGGATTGCGTTCGGCAGAAGGCACTGCTACCGCAGTTCAGGATACCGTGGCGCAACCAGCTTCACAGTTGTTTGTACCAGGTTTTTTTGATTCCAGTTCTCTGCTTCAATCAAGCATTCCCTTAACAACTGCAACCGGCCGGCCGGATAGCACCCGGTTAGATACGGTTTCTTCCACCACCCGCCCCGAATTACAAAAAGATTCAACCGGAGGCCGTAAACGCCCATCCGGAATCAAAGGAATTAATTCCGATGATTACCGGATTCTACCGCAAAAGGATCAAAAGGACAGTACTTAATACACCAACACACTTAATGCAGAAAGTTCCAGGATTTCAGTATCCTTTATTGGCAGGATAGCGGGCGTTTCATTAGTAGGGTGGCTATGACCGCAACGGGCCTTATAACCTGCACATAAGCCGGTGGCCAGGGAAAGTCCTACTAACAACAGTAAAATTGAAGCCATTTTCATGTTCAAAGGTTTAATGGAATGCTGGTACTGAATGGCTGCGTAAAATTCTTATTTAATAAGAAGCTAAACCAGCGAATTCCGTTAAATCGTTGATTTTTCGGCATGAAACCGCAAAAAGCGGGATGACCATTACAGCCCTTCTATTGTTATCGGAATCGGGGAGATACAACCAGTTCTTTGGAACCCGGTGTATAAACATAGAAACCTTCCCCGGATTTTACGCCTAATTTCTTTGCAGTAACCATATTGGTAAGCAGGGGACAGGGGGCATATTTAGGATTTCCCAAGCCGTCGTACAAAACAGTGAGAATACTATGGCAGGAATCAAGCCAAAGAAAATTAGCCAATTGGAGGGGGACAATAGGATGAGCCATACCCAGCTTCATAATCGTATCAATGACTTCCACACCGGCAACCTTCATACAAACTGTAAATTGCTTCATTGAGCATGGGCATTAAAATGCGGTTGGCGATAAAGCCTGGATAATCGTTTACCACAGACGGTACTTTGTGGAGCTGCTGGCTCAGCGCCACAATTTGCGCGTTACAGCAGCATCGGTAGAATAGCCATTGATGATTTCAACCAGTTTCATTACCGGAACCGGGTTCATAAAATGCATGCCGATCACTTTTTCCGGTCGTTTGGTGGCACTGGCAATTTTTGTAATGGAGATGGAGGACGTATTGGTGGCCAGGATAGCAGTTTCCGGAGCCAGTTGGTCCAGCTCTTTAAAAATCGAAAGCTTGAGATCGGTGTTTTCAGTGGCAGCTTCAACAATAAGATCGGCCGTGCGTACTCCTTCCGCCAGTTGTTGAACCTTATTTATTCTTGCCAGGGTTTGTATACTTGCTTCTTTCGTAAGCAGTTCTTTGGCAACCTGGCGCTCCAGGTTTTTTGTGATTGTTAAAATTGCTTTTTCCAATTGGGCAGGATCCCGGTCTACCAGGTTTACGTTAAATCCATACTGAGCGAAAACATGAGCAATACCATTTCCCATGGTGCCTGCACCAATAACAGCAATCTGATTAAACATAGCAATGATTTAGGCCGTAAAAATAAGGGCTAGTTTTTTCTTTTAAAATCACCCCGTTTCCAGGATTTGATAAATTCAGCCCAGGCCATGGGGTTCATGAGGTTAATAGGAGGCGTGGTACCCTGGTAAGAATATCGGGTAGCCTGCTGTCGAAGCGCGTAATTGGCAGCTTCTTTTCCATCCGCAGGAAGAATACTCATTAGAGCCCTGCGGGTTTGTTCATTCGTGTTTTTTCGGGCTATTTCAAGATCATCGTCGGCAACGGTCATATTCACAAAATCCCGTTCAAACTGCTCCCTGGTGGGGCGGGGCCGAATAATGGTCATGGGTAAATACTGGGTATCTACTACCATCAGCTGAACCACACTAAATTGATTCCCCTCCAGGTTGCGGGAAATTTCTGCCAGTTTAGGTTTATACCCCACACTCGTAAATTCTATGATATCTCCTTTAAGTGCAACGATCGAAAATACCCCCTGGTCGTTGGTAATGGTTCCTCTTCCGCTGCCTTTGATGGATACACTCACTGAAGGAATACCATCCAGGCTATCGGCTGTCATAACCACACCATACAACATCACCACTGAATCCTTCATGGTCTCAAATTGCGCAGAAGCCTGCTTACAAATGCAAAAAATACTTACTATGATAAGAGATAAAATTCGCTTCATTGCATCAAATATAATATATCGAGGTATCTGCTTCAACAAATTACCGATACCATTGGTTAATTTTGCACTAAAATTCTCCATTAATATAGAAATAATGACGCAAGAAGACATATTAAAAGCGCTGGGAAATGTGCAGGAACCCGATTTGGGAAGTGATATTGTGAGCCTGAATATGGTAAAAGACCTGAAGATCAATGGGAATGAGGTAAGTTTTACCATTGTGCTGACCACGCCTGCCTGTCCAATGAAAGACCTGATGAAAAATGCCTCCATTAATGCAGTTAAATTACTCGTTAATAAAGAGGCACAGGTTACGGTAAATTTTACAGCCAATACCAATAGCAAAAGAACAGACCCTGGTCAGATTTTGCCAAAAGTAAAAAATATTATTGCCGTGGTAAGTGGCAAAGGAGGCGTTGGAAAAAGCACAGTGGCGGCCAACCTTTCCCTGGCACTGGCACAGGGCGGTGCAAAAGTGGGGCTGATGGATGCGGACATATACGGGCCCAGCGTTCCCATCATGTTTGGGGTACGAGGCGAACGCCCTAAAATGATGGCAGGAGGTGAAAAAGGATTAATTGTACCCTTAGAGCGGTATGGCATTAAATTAATGTCGATCGGGTTACTGGTAGATGAAAAAAATGCAGTGGTTTGGCGTGGTCCCATGGCCAGCAGTGCTATCAAACAGTTTGTTACCGATGTGTTCTGGGATGAATTGGATTACCTGGTGATAGATATGCCGCCCGGTACCGGAGATATACACCTTACCTTAATGCAAACTGTACCTGTAACCGGTGTTGTGGTGGTTACTACTCCGCAGGATGTGGCTTTGGCAGATGCAAAAAAAGGAATTGCCATGTTTGGTCAGGCCCAGATTAAAGTGCCTATAATCGGGATCGTTGAAAATATGAGTTATTTCACCCCGGCAGAACTACCGCAGAACCGCTATTATATTTTCGGAAAGGAAGGCGGCAAAAAACTGGCGGAAGAATATGATATTCCTTTCCTCGGCCAAATTCCCCTGGTGCAATCTATCCGGGAAGGTGGCGATAAAGGAATGCCTATAATGATGTCGGATGATGCAATTACCAAGGAAGCGTTCACGCATTTTGCAGGCCTTGCTGCCAGAAGTATTGCGATGCGAAATGCCAGCCTTGAAGCTACCCGCGTGGTGGAAGTAGTTGCTTAAACGTATTGCATGATAGTATCTCTCGAAAATAAAACAGCCCTGGTCGGTGGCAGTTCCCAGGGCATAGGATTAGCCACTGCAAAGGAACTGTCGTTATTGGGGGCCTCCTGCATTTTATTAGCCAGGAATGAAAACAGCCTGAAGGCAGCGCTGGAGGCATTGGATACTTCCAAGGGCCAGGTGCATTCCTATGCCATAGCTGATTTTTCGGATTGGGAACAGGTGCGCCATGCTGTACAGGAATTGGCTGCAAAAAAGCGTATACATATCCTCGTTAATAATACTGGTGGTCCTAAACCCGGGCCAGTTATTGATGCAGCACCGGAAAGTTTTCTGGCTGCCTTCCAGCAGCATATCCTGGTAAACCAGTCGCTGGTACAAATCCTGGTGCCGGGCATGATTGCTGCTGGTTATGGCAGAATTATTAATATTGTTTCCACCTCAGTAAAAATACCGTTGAATAACCTGGGCGTTTCCAATACTATTCGGGGGGCCGTAGCTTCCTGGGCCAAAACAATGGCCAATGAATTGGGGAAATACGGCATCACTGTAAATAATGTTCTGCCCGGATTTACCGCCACGGCAAGGTTAAAAAGCCTGGCGCAAAGCCTGGCCGATTCGCAGGGAATAAGTTTGGAAGAGCAGGAAGCTGCCATGGCTGCAGAAG
>NZ_LUKG01000029.1:19693-21452 GCF_001601815.1 Flavihumibacter sp. CACIAM 22H1 | reverse complement strand
CCGATTCGCAGGGAATAAGTTTGGAAGAGCAGGAAGCTGCCATGGCTGCAGAAGTACCTCTTCAGCGGTTTGGAAGCGCCGCAGAAATTGCAGCATTGGCGGCTTTCCTGGCCAGTCCGGCGGCTTCCTATATCACGGGCACCAGTATTCCGGTTGATGGCGGAAGAACGGGCACCATCTAAGAACCGGGGTCGATAAATACCTTGCTATATGAAAAAAGAATTGGCGTATGCATTCGCATTAGATGCCAGCGATCCACTGGCATCCTACCGGCAGGAGTTTATTATTCCTGAAAAGGATGGGCAGCATCAGGTCTATTTCCTTGGTAATTCACTGGGGCTACAGCCCAAAAAAACAGCCTACTTCTTAAACGAAGTGCTTGATCAATGGGCCCGGTATGGAGTGGAAGGTTTCTTTATGGGCGAAGATCCCTGGTTGAACTACCATGATCACCTGGTAAAGCCATTGGCTGCCATCGTAGGCGCCCTGCCTTCGGAGCTGGTTGTAATGAACCAGCTAACGGTTAATCTTCACCTTATGATGGTGAGCTTTTATCGTCCAGCCGGAAAAAGGAAAAAAATCATTTGCGAAGCAAAGGCGTTTCCCAGTGATCAATACATGTTTGAAACACATCTTAAAGCCCTGGGGTATAATCCGGATGAAGTACTTGTTGAGGTGGGTCCCAGAGCCGGGGAAGCTTGTATACGGCAGCAAGATATTGTAGCGGCAATCCACGAAACGGGCGACGAACTTGCCCTGGTGCTCTGGGGAGGCGTAAACTATTATACCGGCCAGGTATTTGACCTGGAAGCCATAACAACAGCCGGCCATAATGCTGGTGCAAAGGTTGGTTTTGACCTGGCACATGCAGCAGGAAATATTCCTTTAAACCTGCATGCCTGGAATGTAGATTTTGCCTGCTGGTGCAGCTATAAATACCTCAATTCGGGCCCCGGCGCAATCGGTGCTGCGTTTATACATGAACGTTATCATAGAGAAGATGCACTATATCGTTTTGCCGGATGGTGGGGGTACGAAAAAGAAACCCGTTTTAAAATGGAAAAGGGGTTTCGGCCGGTTCAATCTGCAGAAGGATGGCAGCTAAGTACCCCATCGCCCCTGCTGTATGCAGCTCATCGTGCATCGCTTGAAATATTTTCAAGGGCTGGGTTTGAGAACTGTGTAAAGAAATCCCGGCAGATGGCGGCTTACCTGCGTTATTTATTAGAAGACTTACAACAGGACCAGCCTGGTAAATTTGAACTACTAACCCCGTCGGATCCTGCACAGCGGGGTTGCCAGGTTTCTTTATTGATTCATACAGGAGGCCGGGCATTATTTGAACAATTGACAGAACAGGGCATTTTTGCTGATTGGCGAGAGCCCGATGTTATTCGGGTAGCACCGGTACCGCTTTATAACAGGTATCAGGAAATCTGGCATTTTGTACAGGAATTGGGCCGTTAATCCTTCTTATCTTCGCAGGCATGAACAGGCAAGAACTCGTAGATCAAATCAAAAAGAAACAATCCTATTTATGTGTTGGACTGGATACGGACCCTGCAAAAATCCCGGTCTTTCTCCGGCAGCAACCAGATGCCATCCTGGCATTTAATAAAGCAATTATTGACGCTACGCTCGATTATTGTGTGAGTTACAAAATCAATACTGCTTTTTATGAAGCAATGGGAAGCAAGGGCTGGCAGATTATGGAGGAAACCGTAGATTATATTCCCTCAACCCACCTGAAAATTGCAGA
>NZ_LUKG01000029.1:0-19189 GCF_001601815.1 Flavihumibacter sp. CACIAM 22H1 | reverse complement strand
CCGTAGATTATATTCCCTCAACCCACCTGAAAATTGCAGATGCAAAAAGAGGCGATATTGGAAATACCAGTTCCCAGTACGCAAAAGCATTTTTTGAAACCCTGCCGTTTGATGCTATTACCGTTGCCCCTTATATGGGTTCAGACAGCATTCAGCCCTTCCTGGAATATGAAGACAAATGGACCATAGTTTTGGGACTGACATCTAATAAAGGGGCAGCAGATTTTGAATTGCAAAAGATGGGGGCAGAGTTCCTGTATGAAAAGGTCATGAAAACAGTGGCTTCCTGGGGAAATCCGGGAAATCTTATGTTTGTGGTAGGCGCAACGCAGGCAGATTCTTTTGCAGCAATCAGGCAGATTTTACCGGATCATTTTTTCCTGGTGCCCGGGGTAGGTGCGCAAGGCGGCAGCCTGCAGGATATATCCGCAAAAGCACTGATTCCGGATGCAGGCCTATTGGTGAATGCAAGCCGGGCGGTAATCTATGCCTCGGAAAAAGAAGATTTTGCCACAGAAGCCCGCGCTATTGCGCAACAGTACCAGGTGGAAATGAGCCGCTATTTAGGATAAACTAGCTACATTCATAGCACTAAAAACGATGCCATGGCACAGGATTTATTTCAATCTCCCGATTATCTCTTACTGGATGATTTATTAACTGAAGAACACCATATGATCCGGGATGCGGTCCGGAACTATGTAAAGCAGGAAATTTCGCCCATTATCGAAACCTGCGCGCAAAAAGCAGAGTTCCCTCGCCAAATAGTAAAGCAAATGGGAGAGCTGGGTGTATTCGGACCAACGATACCGGTAGAATATGGTGGTGGAGGTTTAGATTATATTTCCTATGGTTTAATGATGCAGGAGCTTGAACGGGGAGATAGTGGCGTGCGTTCTACAGCCTCTGTTCAGGGATCGCTGGTAATGTATCCCATTTATGAATTTGGCAGTGAAGAGCAACGTAGAAAATACCTGCCGAAGCTGGCAAGCGGAGAGTGGCTGGGTTGTTTCGGCTTAACCGAACCCAATCATGGAAGTAATCCGGCGGGTATGCTTACCAATTTTTCAGATGCGGGAGACCATGTGATACTAAACGGTGCAAAAATGTGGATCTCCAATGCTCCATTTGCAGACATAGCCGTGGTATGGGCTAAAAATGAAGAAGGTGTTGTACATGGGTTGATTGTAGAACGTGGTATGGAAGGATTTAGCACACCTACTACCCACGGTAAATGGAGCTTGCGGGCTTCTGCTACCGGCGAGCTGGTATTTGATAATGTTAAAGTTCCGAAATCAAATATACTGCCGAACTGCAAGGGTATGCGCGGCCCATTGAGCTGCCTTACCAAAGCCCGTTTCGGTATTGCCTGGGGCAGCATAGGTGCGGCCATGGATTGTTATGATACGGCGCTCCGCTATGCCAAAGAAAGAGTTCAGTTTGACCGGCCGATTGCTGGATTTCAATTGCAGCAGAAAAAACTGGCTGAAATGATTACGGAAATATCCAAGGCACAATTATTGAACTGGAGAGTAGGGGTGCTGATGGAAGAAGGTAAAGTTACTCCAGCACAGGTTAGTATGGCAAAACGCAATGGGTGCGAGGTAGCCCAACAGATTTGCCGCGATGCCCGCCAGGTGTTAGGCGGTATGGGTATTACCGGCGAATACAGTGTAATGCGACATATGATGAACCTGGAAAGTGTAATTACCTATGAAGGTACACATGATATTCATTTATTAATTACCGGTATGGACATAACCGGTTTGAACGCATTCAGTTGATATGAAAATATATCTGATCGGATTTATGGGAAGCGGAAAATCACATTGGGGCCGGCAATTGTCGGCCTGCATGAATATTCCGTTCTTTGACCTGGATGATGTAATTGTTTTACGGGAAGGGAAACCGATTACCGAAATTTTTGCCGATCAGGGAGAAGAATATTTTCGCCTGCTTGAAAAAGACACTCTTATCAACCTTACCAATGGCCACGAAGCGTTTGTGCTTTCCTGTGGTGGCGGTACACCATGTTTTTTCGGGAATATTGATTATATGAAAGAGCATGGGAAAGTGATCTGGCTCAATACTGCAACGGCCGTGCTGATAGACCGTTTACTTAAAGAAAAACAACATCGTCCACTCCTGCGCGATATCCCCGATGAGGATATGAAATCCTTTATTATTAAAAAACTGCACGACAGGAAAATGTACTATGAGCAGGCGCATTTATCGTTGCATGAAGAAGAACTGTCGCTCGAACAAATCAAAGAAGCTATACTAAATGAGTAGATCCATTTTATCCGGTGCGGCAATACTAGGTGCACTGGCTGTTATCTTAGGCGCTTTTGGAGCGCATGGCTTAAAGCAATTGGTGCCAGCCGAAACCGTAACTACCTTCGACACCGGCGTGCGGTATCATTTTTACCATGTGTTTGCCCTGCTGGCTACCGGGTTGATCTCTATTCATTATCCATCTTCATTGCTTAAAAGAGCGGCACAATCATTTTGGGTGGGAATTTTTTTATTCAGCGGATCGCTCTACCTGCTTACTTTTCTGAAAGCAACCGAAACTGTCGGACTTTCCAAACTTGGCTTAATTACACCTGTTGGCGGACTTTTTCTGGTACTTGGCTGGGTCCTTCTTTTTCTGGCTCTACTGAAGCGGAATACTTAAGGTTACCGTAGTGCCATTTTCATCCCGGATATTAAAGTGCCCATCAATGGTATCCATTCTTTTTTTCATATTTGTAAGTCCGTTACTGAATTCACGCATATTACTTTCTTTTACCCCGATTCCGTTGTCGATGATCTGGATAACCAAATGAGGGCCGATTTTGAAAATGATTTTAACTTCTGTGGCCTGGGAGTGCTTTAGTGTATTATGCAGCGCTTCCTTAATACATAAAAATACATTCCTTCTTTTTTCACCACTCATTTCTATATTCGGCAGGTTTTCCGGATACTCTACCAAACAACGAATTTCTGTAGTGTCGAAAAACTCCGCAGCATAAGAACGAACATAGGCAATCATGTTATCGACCGTATCGTTTGAGTTTTTCATGGTCCAGATGATCGTATTCATTTTACTGATCAGGTCATTGGCCGAGTTTGATATGCGTTCGAGTTCCGGAAGGCTGTAGTCTTTCATTTTTGTTTTGGCCAGTTCACTCATAAGGCGGATAGCGGTAACGCCCGATCCCAGTTCATCGTGCATATCTGCAGAGATTCGGTTTCTCTCCTCTTGTTTGGCCGCCAGGATGGCCATTTTTCTTTCAATGGCACTTTTTTCATATTCCATCAGTAATCGTTCTTTTTCCCTTGCCCTGCTGGAAATATCGAGCCTGTTTTTATAAGACAGGGCAATCAGGAAAAACATCAGTTCAAAGAGAATGCCCATTTCATACCAGAATAAGGAATCATTCATGAGTGATGCCAGGTGATGGTTGAACCGGTACGATGAATTAATGAGGAACAGTGATAATAACCCTCCTAAAAACAAAAAGCAATGTCCTATGGCCAGGTAGGTCAGCAGGTGGTGCCGCCTGATTACCGCAAAGGCGATAAAAAAGATGGTGCAGGCCGACCAGGCATATTTTACAATATTTTCTATTTGGTTCTGAAAGCTGAAATTGCTGCTGAAGAAATGCAGTACCGTAAATACAAGCATGCCGGAAATTGTAATTGCCTGCTGAATAAGCAAAACCTTATTGAGTAAAGGGAACTGCGTGGCCGATTGGGTGAATTTCCGGAGGAACATGAAATAAAACAAGGTGCCTCCCGCCTGTAACATAAAATCAAAATAGGATTCAAAGAAGTAGTTGGAGGGGCTGGGTGTTTTATACAGGTAGGCTTTGAAAAAAAACATTATACCCAATAGTATGGCGTAAGCGGAATAATACAAAAAGACCCGGTTCCGGTTTATGTAGAATTCTGCCAGCGAATAAAATATCATCATCAGCATTATGCCGCAAACCAGAAAAGTAATGATAGTATTTATTTTCCGCTGATTCTGAACCTCCGTAAGCAGGGTAGGTAAGAAATAACCATAGGATAGGGTAGGGGTAATAGTGTTGATGGTTGTTTTTATGAAACTTAGTTTCGTAACATAGGTAGCTGTTTCGCGGGGTTTCAGGATAAGTTTGCTGACAACATTCGGGTTAAAAATTCCTTCGCCGGGGTATTCGGGGGCGGGTTCCAGTTCCCTGCTTTGGTTGTTATAACGGAATAAATCAATGTCTTCAAAGTAGAAACCGGGTAGAAAATAAAAACTGGTAGCGGTATCTGCATCGTTGTAGACCGTAAACTGCAAAAAAATAGGTTTGCCGACAAAATAGCTGGGAATTCTTTTCTCTAAATTGTCGGAAACAGCCTGGAGAGCGGGTAATTGCCGCATTTGTCCTTTTTCTGCCTCTTCGGAACTGTCGATATAAAGACCTGTTTGCTGTTGGATGGAATAGAAAAAGCGGATCTGACTGGTTTTAATTGTATCCCATCCTGGCCGGTGCTGAGCCTGGAGATCGCTGGCTAACAGCCACAGCAGGGCCGGCAGCAGGTAAGCAAATGAGGTTCGTAGGTAAGTAGGTTTAATTGACTTGGCCATGCGTTTTTTCACACCCTATCGGATACGGCAAAATACAATTTATTTCCAGCCTGCTCAGCATGTATATTTGTGTTTATGGCGAATAAGGTGAAGACCAAGAAAAAATCACGACCAGATGCGGTGGATCTGCGCCCGGATAAAGAGGAACAGGTAGAAGTAAAAAAGCTGGTAAAGGATGAGCGAACCCTTAAAATAATCGGTGCGGTTTGTTTGTTGCTGGCTGTCTTTCTGTTTATTGCGTTCAGTTCCTATTTGTTTACCTGGAAAGCTGACCAGGATAAGGTATTCAGGGGGGGAAGTTATTTCCTGTTTGCCGAAGATATTAAAGTAGCCAACCTGCTGGGCCGGCTGGGGGCCTGGGTATCTCATTTCTTTTTTTATAAAGGCTTTGGATTGGCCTCTTATTTCATCTGCAGTTTGTTTTTTGTGCTGGGCGCCAACCTTTTATTCAGGAAAAAGATTTTTCGGGTGGGGCGTAATATGCGGTATGTGCTGGTGGGTTTATTCTATTTCAGCGTCAGCCTGGCTTTTTTTTCCGGTACCAGTAGTTTTGCCTGGGGAGGTGCCGTTGGAAACATGATCAGTAAATGGCTGACCAGTTTCCTGGGTACAATTGGTGCTGCAGCAGTCTTATTGCTTGGTGGAATTGCCTATTTTATCTGGCGCTTTAACCCGGTATTCTCCGTTCCTAAAATGCCGCAGCTGCCGGTTCGCAAAACCGGGGCAGTTGCCGTTTCTGCAGCGGAAGAAGGCGCACTTGCCCCTTCCGATGAGGAGAATGAACCAGCGGAGGAGGAGGGTGCAAAACTTATAGTAGAGGAATCCCTGGCAAAGAAAAACGGACTGAAGAAAAAAGGGGGAATTGTGGTAGTGCCTCCAACCCAGGAGGAAATGCCGGTGCCTTTTGATATTATTGAGCGGGATGAACCGGTTGAGCCGGAAGCAGAAGAGCCTGTGCAGGAAGAACAGCCGGTATTACCTGAACCCCGGGAAGAAGCCAAACACCCGGTAGTTATTCTGCCGCGGAAAGCGGAACCGGTGGCGGAACATGAATTACCGCTTGAAATAAAGGTGATGCCGGAAGAAACACCGGGAGAAGAAGAGGGAAAAACAGACCTGGAGTTGCCTCCTTATGAGCCCACCCTGGATTTACGCGATTATAAATACCCGGGACTTGATCTGCTGGAAACCCATGGCAGCGAAAAAATTGTACAGGACCCTGCTGAGCTGGAGATGAATAAAAACCAGATCATCAATACCCTCAAAAACTATGATATCAATATCCAGAAAATAAGTGCCACCGTTGGGCCAACGGTAACCTTATACGAGATTGTACCTGCTGCCGGTGTGCGGATATCCAGGATCAAGAACCTGGAAGATGACATCGCCCTGAGCCTGGCCGCCCTCGGTATCCGGATTATTGCCCCTATTCCTGGTAAGGGAACGATCGGGATCGAAGTACCGAATGTTAAAAAAACGGTAGTGAGCATGAAAACCCTGCTCAGCTCAGACAAATTTCTGCACAATACCTTTAGTTTGCCGATCGCTATTGGCAAAAAGATTGATAATGAAAATTTCATCGTAGACCTGGCCGCCATGCCCCACCTGCTGATGGCTGGTGCAACCGGACAGGGTAAATCGGTAGGATTAAATGCTATCCTGGTATCGCTTTTATATAAAAAGCACCCGTCTCAACTGAAGTTTGTATTGGTAGACCCCAAAAAAGTAGAATTAAGCATTTATCGTACAATTGAGCATCATTTTCTGGCAAAACTGCCCGGGGAGGAAGAAGCCATTATCACCGATACCAAAAAAGTGATCAACACTCTTAATGCGCTCTGTATTGAAATGGATAACCGCTATGACCTGTTAAAAGAAGCGGGTACCCGGAACATTAAGGAATACAATGAGAAGTTTATTAAGCGGAAGCTGAACCCCCAGAAAGGGCACCAGTTCCTGCCGTTTATAGTGCTGGTAATTGATGAATTTGCCGATTTGATCATGACCGCCGGTAAAGAAGTGGAAATGCCTATTGCGCGGCTGGCTCAGCTGGCAAGGGCGGTAGGAATACACCTGATCATTGCCACCCAGCGTCCATCCGTAAATATTATTACCGGAACCATTAAGGCCAATTTCCCGGCCAGGATAGCGTTTAAAGTGTCGTCTAAAATTGATAGCCGAACTATTTTGGATGCCGGCGGGGCAGAGCAGCTGATCGGAAAAGGAGATATGCTGATCTCCTATAACGGTGAGTTAACCCGGCTCCAGTGTGCTTTTGTAGATACACCGGAAGTAGAAGATGTAACCGATTTTATAGGCGACCAGCGCGGCTATCCGCAGGCGTTTTTACTGCCGGAATATGTGGACGAAAAAGACATGGAAGGCAAGGATTTTGATCTGGGAGATAAGGATCCGCTGTTTGAAGAAGCCGCGCGCCTTATTGTTGCCAACCAAATAGGCTCAACATCGCTCTTACAACGAAGGATGAAACTGGGTTATAACCGCGCCGGTCGTTTGATGGATCAGTTGGAAGCGGCGGGTGTGGTTGGCCCCAATTTGGGGAGCAAAGCGCGTGAAGTATTGATCAAAACGGAACATGAGCTGGAAGATTATATAGCCAACAGGTAGATAAAATGGTTATTTTGGTGGATTTTGAGCGAAATCTGTTAAAACCAGCTTAAAGACCCATAGAGAATTAATCCCTGCATTCTAATTGTAGTCTGTATACAGTAATTCAAACAATTATCTTTGCACCTTATTTCAAATTGAGCACATGAATAAACTTTTAACACTCCTTGCTTTTTTTATAGGTTTTGGTTCTGCCTCCATCAGTATGGCCCAGTCCGATCCTGCGGCCAAACAAATACTTGACGGCGTTAGTGCAAAATTTAAGACATTTAAAGCGGTACAATCCGGGTTTACGCTGAAAGTGGAAGATGGTAAGGGGAAAGTTCAGGGAGAAAAAGCTGGAACCGTTTATATGAAAGGTGGAAAATACCGGGTGAGTATATCCGGGCAGGAAATTTTCAGTGATGGTTCAACTGTATGGACTTATGATAAAGCTGCTAATGAAGTTACCATTACTAAAATGGATGGAGGCCAGAATGCATTGACGCCACAAAAACTATTCACCAATTTTTACGATAAGGATTTTCTGTACAAATTGAATGGAGAGAAAAAAATCGGTACGAAGCTGGTGCAGGAAATTGAGCTAACGCCGGTGGATAAATCCAAAGCCTTCCACAAAGTGTACCTGATGGTGGATAAAGCACAGAAAGCTATTTATAGTGCAAAAATTTTAGAAAAGAACGGCAATGTGTACACTTATACGGTTTCCAATTTTAATGGAAAAGCCGTTATACCGGATGCACAATTTGTTTTTGATAAGAAAAAATACCCTGGAGTAGAGGAGATAGACCTGCGTTAAATTGGCTCAGGCCCTTATTTCACTAGGAAGCAGGTTAAATTCTTTTTTAAAAGCGGCGGCAAAATTGCTAAGGTTGGAATAGCCTATCTGTAGGCCAACTTCCTTAACAGTATAGTCGCCGCTTAATAATAAATCCCTGGCAACGGTCATCCGTTGTTTCTGGTAATAGGCATAAATACTGGTGCCATACACTTCCTTGAACAGCTTTTTTAATTTTGCAGAACTCATAGCCGCTTCCTGTGCCAGTTGGTCGATGGTAGGGGGTCGGTTAAGGATGTTTTCTGTCAGCAGCGCCTCTATATGCATTAGCTGGTGAATATCATACCGAGATATCTTGGGACTGGTTAATACGGATTTACTTCGTTCGTAGAGACGGCTAAAAAAACGCTCAATCAACAGCATGATCCGATTCTGAATGGTGGCCATTCTTAATGGATTAGTGGCTTCGATCTGCATCATTTCTGTGAAATAACGCCGGTATTCGTTATCGATGGGTTCCATCGTGAAGGAGGCCGTTTTTAACTGGAGATAGGTTGAAAGCACTTCCTCCGGGTCTGTAATTTGCAGGTGATTGGCCAGCCATTCTTTATCAAACAGGATATTAATTCCCTTGTTATGGCTGCCTTTTCTACCTAAATAAGCCACATCAAATAAAGAACTCGTTAGAAAGATACCGGCATGATGTTCGTTTTTGGTAGATAATACATCGCCATCAATTTTTAAGGTAAGCTCGTCTTCAATCCGGAATTCTTCGTAACGGAGTACATAAAACTCTTCCGTTGTTTTGTTGCGTTTGAGATGAAAATGATCATTAAGTGTATAGTCCGATAGGATTGCTTGTAAGCCGTTCGGTAATTCAATTACCGTAGAATATCCATCTGCAAAATGCGGCGGATAAACAAGGGTATTTCCCTGCATTTGCACGCCCAGTTCCTGTGCCAGGCTACTTAGCAGGAGGCGGTAGTTATTAGATTGATATTCAAAACTGAACAAGTTATAAGAATTAGTTATTCAAATGTAAGCAAGAATTTTATGCCGATCCCCATCGATAGGTCTTATTATCCAGTCCAGCCAGGTCCAGCACCCGGTCTACCACGGTAAGTGCCAGTTCGTTGATAGAGGAGGGACGGGAATAAAAGGAGGGGGTAGCCGGACAAATAATACCACCTGCCAGGGTTATGGTTTCCATATTTCTTATATGAACCAGGTTATAGGGGGTTTCCCGGGCCACACAAATCAGCTTCCTTCTTTCCTTGAGGATTACATCGGCCGCCCGGGTTATGAGGTCGTCCGATTGTCCACCTGCAATCCTGCCTAATGTGCCCATAGAGCAGGGGATAATGATCATAGTGCCGAATTGCCCTGAACCACTAGCAAAAGGAGCGGCGAAATCATGTTTATCATGAAAGCGGATACCCTGCTGTTCGAAGGCCAGAAAACTTTCATTGTCCAGCTCGGTTTTCCATACTTCCTTTGCATTTTTTGTCATAATCACCGATACGACCTCCCATTGAGAACGAAGCTGAAGCAGTCGTTCAAGCAACAGTTGTGCATAGATCGAGCCGCTTGCCCCTGTAATAGCTATAACAATTCTTTGCATCTGGATTCGTTATTTTAGTATTAACAAATGTAACATGCATAGGTTTATTGCCATTTTATTCGTGTTGGCCAGCGGTTTTGGTGCAGGGGCGCAGCAGGTAACGGGAAAGGATATCCGATGGATGAGCTTGCAGGAAGCGGAAGAAGCTGGTAAAAAGGCTCCCCGGCCTGTATTAATTGATTTGTATACCGATTGGTGCGGCTGGTGTAAGGTAATGGATAAACGGACCTACCGTAATCCTAAAGTGGTGCAGTACCTGAATGAGCATTTTTATGTGGTAAAACTTGATGCAGAAGCTAAAACTTCCTATCAATGGATGGGAAAAACCTTTTCATTTAATCCCTCCTATAAGACCAATGATATAGCGCTCTATTTTACGGGCGGGCAATTATCGTATCCCACTACAGTTATTATTCCTTCTCCCGGGGAGGCGCCTCAGGCGATACCAGGCTTTATGGCACCACATGAATTGGAGCCCATCGTTAAATATTTTGGAGATAAAGCTTATCCAGGAACTCCTTTTCCGGTTTACCAGAAAGGGTTTAAGCGAAAGTGGTGAGATTAAAATCACATTAAAGTGCTGAATAATTTTAACATCCTTGCAACGCTTTGCTTCAAAATTTTCTCTTTATAACTGGTTTTTCATAGGATATTGGAAATAATTCGGACGGGATCTTTATCCTGTCCCTTTTTTACGCTGCCTTTACAAGGGCAGGAAACCGGCTGCAGATCGATCTTTTTTCATAAGGAAATACTTATGAATGATTGATTTACGTCAAATTCTGTCGTGTACCCCAAAAAAAATACGGTTGATGCAACTAATGTTTACTCATTAACATCTTATATTTGAATTTTCATAGGATAAGGTTTAATGGTTAATGGTATTTGATTAGTGCATCCCGCCGTTTACGGCGGGATTTTTTTGTTTTATCCCTAAGTACTCCTCCTACACAATAAAAAAGGGAGGCAAGAGCCTCCCTTCTGATTTTCATTCTCCCTTCCCCTCACATCGCTTCTGCCATATCCGGGATCTCCGCCACCTTATACTCCCCAGCATCCAGTTTAGCTTTGGTTTCCGTGAACGCCTGGAGGGTTAGACGTATATCTTCCTCTGTGTGCGCTGCTGTGGGAATCAGGCGGTATATGATCTGTCCTTTAGGGATTACAGGATATACTACAATGGAGCAGAATATATTATAGTTTTCTCTCAGATCAAGTACCATGGCGGTAGCTTCTGGAACATCGCCTTTCATATAAACAGGCGTTACCATGGTATTTGTTTTGCCCAGGTCAAATCCTTTTTCGCGCAGGCCATTTTGGAGAGAATTGGTAACATGCCATAGTTTTTCGCGTAATTCAGGCATGGTTTTGAGCATTTCCATACGTTTAAGCATGCCTTCAACAATGATCATCGGCAGGCTTTTGGCGAAAATCTGGGAGCGGGTATTATACCGCAGGTACGCAAGTACGTCTTTGGGGCCTGCAATAAATGCTCCAATACTACCCATGGATTTAACAAAAGTGGAAAAATAAAGGTCGATTCCTGCCTGGCATCCCTGGGCTTCATCGGCTCCGGCACCAGTGGGGCCCATGGCACCAAATCCATGTGCATCATCAATTAATATCCGGAACTCATAAGTTGCTTTTAATGCAACAATTTCTTTGAGTTTGCCCTGGTCTCCACTCATTCCGTATACGCCTTCAGTAATCAAGAGAATGCCTCCCCCTGTTTTTTCCGCCATTTTCGTAGCACGCTGCAATTGTTTTTCACAATCTTCAATATCGTTGTGCTTGTAAGTATAGCTGTAGCCAAGGTGCATACGGATGCCATCAACAATACAGGCATGGCATTCCGCATCATAAACAATTATATCTCTGCGGTTCACCAGCGCATCAATGCAACTCATGATTCCCTGGTACCCAAAATTGAGCAGCATGGCGTCTTCCCGATTAACAAACTGGCTGAGTACTTTTTCCAATTCCTCGTGGTAAACACTGTTTCCGCTCATCATGCGGGCGCCCATCGGATAGCCCATTCCCCATTTCTCGGCCGCAAGGCTGTCTGCCTTCCGGGTTTCCGGGTGATTCGCCAATCCCAGGTAATTATTCAAACTCCACACAATCCGTTCTTTTCCGCGGAAGAACATCCGGCTGCCCAGTTCGCCTTCCAGTTTCGGAAATGCAAAATAACCGTGCGCCCGTTTCATGTGTTGACCGATTGGTCCGCCATCTTTCACCAGCTTCTCGAAGATATCTGCCATATGTATTGAGTAATTATGGGTTTAAAATTCCCGCAAAGGTAGTTTTTTTAAGCCTTTGTTATGAATCTCCCGAACGGAACTTATCATCTCTGGGGAACTATATTTGCAAAAAAACCAATATGCTTCAACGCTTTGTTCTGGTTTATATGGCTAGTTTGGCGATCTCGGGCGCCAAGGCCCAGGTTCCACAGAAAACCGCCGCCCCCGCAGGTATAAATCGGCCTAAACTGGTTATCGGTATGGTGGTAGATCAGATGCGCTGGGATTTCCTGTACCGGTACCAGGATCGTTACCAGGCCAACGGTGGATTTAACCGGCTGCTGAAACAGGGCTTTTCCAATGAGAATGCATTTATTCCATATGCCCCTACCGTTACTGCCTGTGGCCATAGTACCATATATACGGGAAGTGTTCCTGCAATAACCGGTATAACCGGGAATGCCTGGTATGATCAGCGCCTGAACCGTACCGTTTATTGCGTGGAAGACGCTTCGGTAACTGCGGTAGGAAGCAATTCCAAGGCCGGTCAAATGAGTCCCCGCAATATGCATACAACTACGATTGGCGATGAGTTGAAGCTGGCTACGAATTTTCGATCCAAACTGATTGGTATTGCCATCAAAGACAGGGGTGGCATTCTTCCTGCAGGGCATTCAGCCAATGCAGCCTACTGGTACGATGGCAGCACCGGTAACTGGATCACTTCCACGTATTACCGGTCTGATTTGCCTGCCTGGGTAAATGATTTTAATGCTGCCAAATGGGTGGATAAGTATTATGAAACAGGTTGGCAAACATTGTATCCTATCGATACCTATGTGAACAGTGAACGGGAAGCCAAACCCTATAAAAGCAAACCATTAGGTGCAAATGCTACGGCGCATCCCTATGATCTGAAAGGCATGATAGGGAAAAATTACGGGGCTATTGCGGCTACGCCCTTTGGTAATACGCTAACGCTGGAGCTGGCAAAAGCAGCCATAAAAGGAGAGGCGTTAGGTAAAGGAACCGTTACAGATATGCTCACAGTAAGTTTGTCTTCGCCGGACTATATCGGGCATTCCTTTGGTCCGAATTCCGTTGAAATAGAGGATACCTATCTTCGGCTCGATAAAGAACTCGGCGATTTCTTTAATTTCCTGGACAAGGAAATCGGTAAAGGACAGTACCTGTTTTTTATTTCAGCCGATCATGGTGTTGCACATATTCCGGGCTTTATGAAAGAACATAAAATTCCGGCTGGCACTTTTGATGACGGGAAATGCAGCGGCGCGCTCAACGCCTTATTAAAAGAAAAATATGGGCAGCCCAACCTGGTGGTAAGCATGTACAATTACCAGGTGCATCTGAACAGGAAACTGATCGATAGCCTGGGGCTCGATAAAGAGAAGATTACGGAAACCGTGGTGCGCTATATGCAGGCACAACCAGAAGTAATGCGCTCATTTGACATCGCAGAACTGTCTGAAACAACATTGCCCGATAAATTAAAAACCATGATCGCCAATGGCTATGACCCCAACAGGGGAGGCGATGTACAATTTATATTATATCCCCAGTATATTGATGGTGGTGCTTCCGGTACTACACATGGCTTATGGAATCCCTACGATGCGCATATACCCTTGGTTTGGTATGGATGGAATATAAAACCCGGCCGTTCAAACAAGGAAGTTACCATGTCAGATATTGCACCAACCATAGCAGCCTTATTACATATTCAGATGCCAAATGGTACCGTCGGTAAAGTAATCGAAGCGATCCTGCCTTAGCGCATGGCGGTGTTCAGGTATATTAAGCCAGCGCCGGGAGCTTAGCTGGTTTTTTTTAGGATTGATTGTAGATTCGTTCATGAACAATGCCTTTAATATGAAAAAAAATAATTTTTCTGCCAAGCGGATATGGCTGTTTATCGTCCTGTTTGCAACAGCTGAATCTATACTGGCGCAAAATAATCCGGAAGCACTTCTATTACCCGACGCTGCCGTAAAAATCGGGACACTTGAAAATGGCCTCACTTATTATATTCGGCAGAATAAAAAACCGGAGAAGAAAGTGGAATTAAGGCTGGCTGTAAATGCAGGGTCCATTAACGAAGATGAGGACCAGCAGGGGTTGGCACATATGGCGGAGCACATGGCTTTTAACGGCACGAAAAATTTCAAGAAAAACGAATTGATTTCTTTTTTACAGGATATCGGAGTAGGTTTTGGAAACGACCTGAATGCCTATACCAGTTTTGATGAAACAATTTATATGCTGCCAATCCCGGTAGATAAACCGGGAAACCTGGAGAAAGGATTCCAGGTACTGGAGGATTGGGCACATCAGGTAACTTACCTGGATGAAGATATTGAATCGGAACGAGGCATTATATTGGAAGAAAGCCGTCTGGGGAAAGGGGCGCAGGATAGGATGATGCGGCAGGTATATCCTAAATTATTTGCCGGATCGAAATATGCCGTTCGGTTACCGATAGGATCAGAAGCCGTTATTAAAAATTTTAAGCCAGATCGTATCCGTAAATATTATGCAGACTGGTACCGGCCCAACCTGATGGCGGTTTTTGTAGTGGGCGATGTGGATCCGGTTAAAGCAGAGGAGCTAATAAAAAAACATTTTGCAGGACTTAAGAACCCGCTTAATGAGCGCAAGAGAGAGCCGGTCAAAATTCCTGCATATGCGGCCAGTGAAGCATTGGTGGTAACTGATAAAGAGGCCACTGGTTATTCAATAAATATCAACTATCCCATTCATGAGGCGAAGCCTGACCGGACAGTGGGTGGCTATCGCAAAGACCTGATCCGCCAGTTATTTTCCAATATGTTGAATCAGCGCCTTCAGGAGCTTACGCAACAGGCTAATCCGCCTTTTGTAGGCGCGGGCGCTGGTTTTGGGGAATTTGTACGGGGGTACGAAAATTTTCGGGCTGTTGCTTTTGTGGGTACCGGGGATATTAAAAAAGGGCTCGATGCCTTGAGTACAGAATTGCAGCGTGTATATAGGTATGGTTTTATTGCATCTGAACTGGAGCGATCGAAAAAAACATTGCTGAATGCCTTGGAAAGAGCGTATAATAATCGCGACAAAACCGAATCCCAAGTTTGGGTAGAAGAATATATAGCTAATTTTTTAACAGGTGAGGTCATCCCCGGTATTGAGAAAGAATTTCAGCTAACCAGGGAATTGGTGCCCGGTATAGGTTTGGAAGAATTGAATGCAATGGCCAAAAATGCCCTGCACGAAAGCAATCAGCTCTTGTATGTAACGGGGCCTGAAAAGGCTTCATCGGAGGTGTTGCCGGATGAAAAGCAGTTGCTGTCTGTTCTGTCAGAGAATGAGAAAAAATCTATTAATCCGTATGTGGAAAAAGAAGTAACCGCTTCTTTATTAACGGCTATTCCGAAAGCCGGTAAGGTGATCAAAACAGAAAAGGAGAGTAAGATGGGGGTTACCAGGGTTACCTTAACTAACGGAGTGGTGGTAACAATGAAACCAACCACTTTTAAGGATGACCAGATTTTAATGGCAGCTACCAAAAACGGCGGACGAAATTTATATGGTGTAACCGATAAATACAATGCCCAATTTGCCGTGCAGGTAGTTAGTTCGATGGGGGTAGGTAATTTTTCTCCGGCAGATCTTAAGAAAGCGCTCGCAGGGAAAACGGTTAGTCTGACCCCTTCTATAGCAGAAGTAACGGATGGGTTCAATGGATCTTCGGGAAAAAAAGATATTGAAACACTTTTGCAACTGGTCTATTTATATATGACTGCACCTCGCCGCGATACGGCGTTGTTCAGCGCATACAAACAACGTTCGATTGCGCAGTATGCGGCTTTGTCGGCAAATCCTCAGGCGTCTTTCCTGGATACCCTGAACCAGGTCATGTACAATAATAATCCGCTGGCGCCGATCGTATTTCCGAAGGTCGAATATTTTCAGCGCCTCGGGTTGGATCGTATGCTGGAAATTTACAAGGATCGTCTGGGGGATGCAACGGGAATGGAGTTTGTTTTTGTAGGTAGTTTTAAAGAGGCGGAGCTTATACCACTGATTGAAACTTATCTGGGAAGTTTGCCGGTTACGGGTATAAAAGTTGCAAAAAAAGACAATAAGGTTCGGCCTATAACCGGGAAAAAAGAGTTGGTGGTTCGGAAAGGGAAGGAACAAAAAAGTCTTATCCTGAATTTTTATACAGGTGAACTGCCGTATAGCCAGGAGCTGGAATTAAAGGCAAATGCGATTGCGGAAATATTGAATATCCGGGTAATTGAAGAGTTGAGGGAAAAAATTCAGGGAATATATGGAGGTGGTTTTTTTGCGGATGTTTCGAAATACCCATACTCCAGTTATTCAATGGTGCTGCAATTGCCTTGTGGTCCGGAAAAGGTAGATACTTTATTGAAGGCGGTGGAGTCGGAGATTAACTGGATTACGCAAAAAGGTGCGGATACCTCTTATCTGAATAAGGTAAAAAAGCAATGGATAGAACAATATAAAACCAGCCAGAAAGAAAATGGGAGCTGGTTGGAGGAATTGGTGAGGCAGGCTGCAGAGGGTGGCGATCCTGCTTATTTCCTGAACTATGAGGCTATGGTAAATAAGTTAACCGTAAAAGAAATTCAACAGGCGGCCCAATTGCTGTTTAATGGCAAAAATCTGTTCCGTGCTGTTTTGATGCCCGAATAACGGAATAGGCGTCAGACAGGTGTTGCAATACTCATCTGATACTTGTTCTAACACCTTTCTGACACCAAACGGCCGACTCAAAACTGAGTCGGCCGTTCTTTTTATACCTTATCAATAACAGCCTGTCAGAACAGCGTTCTAACACCTGTCTGACGCTTATGCATTGCGGTTAATACAATTCAAGTCTGAAAACGCTTCTTCCAAACGCAGTACGAATTGATCCTGCCCCTTGCGCAACCAGGCTCTCGGATCATAATACTTCTTATTCGGCTTATTTGGTCCTTCCGGATTTCCGAGCTGCCCCTGCAGGTACAATTCATTCTTCTTGTAATAGCCCAATACCCCTTCCCAAAAAGCCCACTGCATATCCGTATCAATATTCATTTTGATAACACCATACCCCAAGGTTTCATGAATCTGCTCTTTCGGAGATCCGCTTCCTCCATGGAATACAAAAAATACCGGCTTATCCTCTGTATGATACTGCTGCTTGATATAGTCCTGGCTGTTCTTCAGGATCTCCGGACGAAGTTCAACATTACCCGGACTGTAAACTCCATGCACGTTTCCAAAAGCCGCAGCTACCGTAAACAACCGGCCAATTTTGCCCAGTTCTTCATAAGCATACGCCACATGTTGCGGTTGTGTATATAATTTGTCATTCTCTACCCCACTGTTGTCTACCCCGTCTTCTTCCCCTCCGGTTACACCCAATTCAATTTCAATACCCATTCCAAGTGGTTGCATTCTCTTGAAAAAACTGGCCGAAGTCTGGATATTCTCTTCCAGGCTCTCTTCCGATAAATCCAGCATATGAGAACTAAACAATGGCTGGCCTTTCTCTTTATGAAAAGTTTCGCCTGCATCTATCAGCGCAGACACCCAGGGTAACCATTTATGAGCCGCGTGGTCCGTGTGTAGTACCACCGGAACACCGTAGTATTTCGCAACATTATGAACATGGAGGGCGCCGGAAATCGCCCCTGAAATATTTGCCTGTAATTTGTCATTGGGCATTCCTTTACCGGCCATAAACTGTGCGCCGCCATTGGAAAACTGAATAATAACCGGGGAATTTACTTTAGCTGCAGTTTCCAGCGTAGCATTGATGGAATCAGTTCCGATCGTATTTACCGCTGGCATCGCAAATTTGTTGGCTTTGGCGTCTTTATAAAGGGCTTCCAATTCATCGCCGAAAAGAACGCCTGCACTGTACTTACTCATTGTCTATTGGTTGGTTAAGTTGATAAAAACAAACAACTATAATCGTTAAAAGAAGCGCTAATATAGCAAATTATAGCTCAATCCTCCGATCGCCCCCCAAACCGGGGAATCAGGAGCAGGTTTTTACGTAAGCAAACTTTGAGGTGCTCTTTAACCAACTGTCCCATGTTTTGGACCCGCAGCAAACCTTTGTGCCGATGGTGCAGTTCGCTCAGCTCACCTGATAATTGCTGCAGTTTTTCCGGGGTGGAAATAGTGTCTTTTCCCATAATGTCCAGTAATTCCTTGATCCGGTAGCGCGCTGCCACCAGCCGGAAGGTCATCATAGTACGCTCTTCTGTCTGGTACTGTTCAATACTGTCGCGGTTCAGGTGTTTAAGCGTGGTTTCCACCAGCGGGTAATTTTCTTTAAAAAACTGCGGCAGGTAAAGGCTCTTCCGGCCTTCGTAGGATTGCTGATCAAAATCGATGGCCCGGATCCGGTACTGGTAATCCTCAATATCGGGGGTAATGTCAATTACGAAATTATAACTTCGCATATCTCCCAGCAGCCGTACAAAACAACGCTCATTGAATTTGACAAACTCTTTGGCAATTCGGATTTTATTGGTATCCGGCCTGTTCAGGTGCTGTTGAATAAAAACATCACCGGGTATACCGGGTATATGTTCCTCTACCAATGTATGGTTGTTGGTAAGGTAGGTGATCCGGTTCGGCGATAACATATGCTCCAGTTCCAAGCCGTATATCCTCGAAGCATCCGCCACCTTAATGTAATAGTGATCGTAGTTGTCGTTGAATTTATTCACAATCCGGATCCGGAAGGGCTGCGAATTACCGAATGCACAATAATCGATCCTGGCTACATCCAGGTGTTTACTGAAGGTCATATCACCTTCGGTTCGCAACAAGGCATAAATCCGGATAAGTCCCTCCCTTATATATTCCCATTCCCGCAGGTCATAAACCACGGTTTCCCACATTGTATCCAAGCCCTCTTTGTCTTTTAGTGGAACCGAATAGGTGAACCGCTGCAGATCTCGGTAAGCGACGGGTAATTTTACCTCTCTTCCATGGTGTTTCAGAAAATTGCGCAGGGCGGAACTAACCGGAAACATCGGTTTTTTCCGCGAAGGGCGGTCTGGTTCGCCGCGTGAAAAGCCGGAACGAAAAGCTGAAAACAAGTTGACAGTTTATTTAAGTAATGGAGATCAATTTAGGGATTTACACCAAGCTGATCAATCAAATCCTGAAAATAGGCAGGAGCGCCCAGCATTCTGCTGCCATACCAACTGAAATATTCCCCATCTACCAGCCGGATAATTGCGCCCGGTAACAATTCTGCTAATTCCCGTAAGTGCTTTTGGCGGAATGGGTAAGGC
>NZ_LUKG01000028.1:37619-51772 GCF_001601815.1 Flavihumibacter sp. CACIAM 22H1 | reverse complement strand
CAATACGAGTTGTCCTACAGCTACTACCAGGCCCGCCAATACGAAAAGTCGATCGAAGGATTTAAAAAACTTTCCGGTAAAGAAGATTCGCTGGCCCAGAATGCCATGTATCTGTTGGGGGATGCTTACCTGAAAACCGGGCAAAAAGCCAATGCCCGCAATGCCTTTATGTTTTGCGCCATTAACAGTTCAAATCCTACCCAACAGGAAATTTCAAGGTTTAATTATGGAAAGCTCTCGTAT
This sequence comes from Flavihumibacter sp. CACIAM 22H1, assembly GCF_001601815.1. GTDB lineage: Bacteria > Bacteroidota > Bacteroidia > Chitinophagales > Chitinophagaceae > Flavihumibacter. The sequence goes on along the minus strand of NZ_LUKG01000028.1, from coordinate 51,529 downwards.
GAACTGGGCTATCATGATATTGCCCTGAATGAATTGCAGCAATTCCTGAAAACATATCCTAATTCTGCCTACACTGCGGAAGCCAGGGAAGTGTTGGTAGGGGTTATGGCAAGCACCAGTAATTACAAGGATGCGCTGACTTTACTGGAAAGTATACGCCAGCCTTCAGACCAGGTTAAGAAATTTTACCCGGGTATCTTATACGGAAGAGCAACCGAACTGATCAATGATAATCGGCTGGAAGAAGCCGATCTGTTACTTGATAAAGCCATTAAAGCGCCTTTCAATACAACCGTATTACCCCTGGTTTATTTCTGGAAAGGAGAAGTGGCTTACCGTACAGGTGCAACCGAAGAAGCCGTGGAATACTATGCTGATTATCTGAAAAACCCGGTAAGCAATAACGAGGTTACGGTGGCCAACGCCAACTATAACCTGGGGTATGCCTACCTGAAAAAAGAACTGTACAAACAGGCCCAGACGCATTTTGAAGCGGTGGTAAAAACGCCCAGTGCAAGGTCTGGACAGGTAGAGCAGGATGCATATATCCGTATGGCGGATGCCATTTATATGCAGCGGGATTATAAAAAAGCGGCAGCTCTCTACGACCGTGCAATACAGCTGGGCTGGCCGGCAAGTGATTATGCCAGTTTTCAGAAATCCATGATTGCAGGCATTACCAGTACAACGGATAAAATCAGGCAATTGCAGCAGTTTCAGCAAAAGTACCCGGGCTCTTCCCTGGTGCCCGATGCAAATATGGAAATTGCGCAGGCATATTTGTCCAATGAAGATTTTAAGGAAGCCATTCCTTACCTGAACGCGGTATTAAAAAATACAAAAAGCGAAGCACTGAAGCCCCGGGCCTACCTGCGGGCCGGAATAGCGCATTATAACCTGGGTAATAATGAGGAGGCATTGAAACAATACAATGCATTGCTGGAACAGTATCCCAACTCTCTGGAAGCGGAAGATGCGCTGGACAATGCCAGGAGTATTTATGTGGAAGAAGGAAGAACCAGTGAATATATCGGGTATGCCAAAAAAATGGGTAGGGATGTATCCACCAGCCAGCAGGATTCCCTGGCCTATGCCGAGGCTGAAATTCAACTGAGCAATGGGAATTTCACCAATGCTATCAGCCGGTTTGATAATTATCTGAAAACCTATCCGCAGGGCAGGTATGTACTTGAGGCAAACTATTATAAAGGAGAAATTCACTTAAGCAGGAAAGAACATGCACAGGCTGCTGCGGCTTATGAAGCAGTTGCCAGCAGGGTACCCAATAAGTTTGGTGAAAAATCTTTACTGCAGGCTGCCCGGCTCAATTTCTTTGATCTGAAGCAGTACGAAAAAGCGGCCCAACTCTTTGCACGCCTGAAGGAGTTTGCAACAACCGAAGAGAATAAGTTGGAAGCCATGCGAGGACAGTTGAGAAGTGAATACCAGCTTGCCAAATGGCCCGAGGCTGTTGAAAATGCCAAAGAACTGCTAACGGTAAAAGGTGCCAGCGCAGACGATAAATTGCTTAGTAATATGGTATTAGCCAGGGCTGCGCAGGAAGAAAAGAACTACGATTTGGCGATCTCTTATTACAAAGCGGCAGCTGTAGGCGGTAAAGGTGCATTCAGTGCCGAAGCCAGGTACCAGGTTGCCTGGTGTTTATTTGAGCAGGCTAAATACAAGGATGCTGAAAAAACAGCTTTTGAAGTAATTAATAAAAATGGTTCCTACGAAGAATGGGTAACCCGATCCTATTTATTGCTGGGAGATATTTATATGAAACAGCAGGACTTTTTTAATGCCAAAGCCACTTACCAAAGCATCGTGGAAAACGCATCCATACCGGCATTAAAAGAAGAAGCGCAACGCAAGTTGAAACAGGCAACCGAAGCAGAAAGCAAACAGAACAATATCTCTGCTAAAAATTGATTTAATAAAAGAAATCGGATCCATGAACAATATACGTGTAGTTGGAAAAACGATCATCCTGGTAGCTGGGCTATTTTCATTGGCTGCCCGTGGAATGGCACAGGATACTACCAAGAAAAAAACCATTGATATTACGTCTACTTTTAAGCCCGTTTTGCGGGATGCGGTAAAGCTGAATTTTTCAGCAGCCCTGCCCCCGATGGACAGTTCAAAACCTGTGCTGAATTATAGTATTCCGGTACAACAGGTTAAACTGCCTTACCAGCCGGGTACACTGAAACCCGTTGCCCTTCAGATAGATTCATTATTACCCTGGAAGAATAGTCAATATGTAAAAATAGGCGTGGGGAATAATCACCTGCCTTATGGGCAGGCAGGGTTTAGTTTTGGAGATGGAAAATCCTCATTTTTAAACCTCTATGGCGAAGTATTTGCCTCTAAAGGGAAACTTGATTTTCAAAAGCACAACCTGGTGGATGTAGTGGCTCGTGGCGGACAGATGATCTCCAAAGATCACCAGGTAACTGCGAAACTAGGGTTTAAAGGGGAGGATTATTTTTTGTACGGCTATCGACCTACTACGCTGGATTTTACCAAACGTGAATTAAGGCAGCAATTTCAAACAGTGGATGGCGAAATTACGTTGCGAAATACAGACCCTTCTGATTTTGGCCTTAGCTATCAGCCCAGCATACGGGTCATCTCTTTCCGACATAAAAATGAAGACAGCAGTGCCAGAGAGCAGAACTTTATTTTCAAACTTCCTGTACAAAAAACCTTTGGAAAGAGCTTTGGAATTAACCTGGCTTTCATGGGCGATATGACGCATTATAAAGCGCAGGATAAATCAGCGATCAAGAACAACCTCTTTCAACTAGCCCCCTCCTTATTATTAAAAACGCCAAATGTATCCATCCAAACAGGCATTTTACCTTCCTGGGATAATAAGGTATTTCATATGCTGCCGAATATACTGGCTGATTTCACTACCAATGATAAACGCTTTACTTTCCAGGCCGGTTATATCGGTTATTTCAACAAAGGAAGTATGCAGCGTTTTTCTACGATCAACCCCTGGATTGCTCAACCGGATCAGTTGTTGAATACCCGTATCGTAGAATTGTATGGTGGCTTTAAAGGTGTGCTGGCCCAGCATTTTACCTATAATGCAAAACTGGGTGTGCAAAAGCAACGCAATGTAAACCTGTTCGTAAATGACTTCAGAGATGGTAAAACCTTTGAAACCGTTTATGCTCCGGAAATGGATGTGGTAACCGTGCACGGCGAAATTGGATACAATAGGGGCGAGAAATTTACATTCAGCTCCGGCGTTACCTATAATAATTTTGTAAGTGTGGAAGGCCAGTCAAAAGCCTGGGGATTATTTCCTCTTGAATTAAATGCCAGTCTGCGGTGGAAAGTAATTGATGACCTCTACTTTAAAACGGATTTCATTGGATGGGATGGCCCGGCTTACCGCAGTTCCACCGGCGATAGCCGGAAAGGCGACCAGGCCTATGATTTAAGTGCGGGACTGGAGTTCAGGGTCACCAAATCAATTGATCTCTGGTTGCAAATGAATAATATTTTCAATAACCGCTACGAACGCTGGAATCAATACCAGGTGTATGGATTTAATGTGCTGGGAGGAATAATTTTCCGGTTCAATCAGAAATAAGCGAAACTAATTTTTGACGGGTCAGGTAAAATTCGGTTTTTTGCCCGATTGCAACCTGTATGGAAAGACTGGATGTATTAAATAATTACCTGTTTCTTCAGAAACGAATCAGTATTCCGGGTTTGGGAACCCTGCATATGGAGCGCTTGCCAGCCAGGACTGACTTCGTTAATACCCGTATACTATCACCAGTTTACCGGTTTCGGTTTGACCAGTATTTTGATGCACCGGATAAGGATTTGTTCGGTTACCTGTCTAGCCGGCTGGGTGTTCCGGATTTCGAAGCTATTAAGTGGTACAATGAATTTGCCTATAGCCTTCGGGCAAAAATCAGGGCCAATGAAGTGGCCAACTGGCCTGGGCTGGGAAATTTTATGGCAGATGAAAAAGGCGAAATTTCTTTCGAAACTGCAGTGCCTGGCTTTGAACTACCCGCCCCGGTAACAGCTAACCGGGTGATTCGCGAAAATTCGGATCATGCAGTACTGGTGGGTGATCGTGAATTGAACAGTGCTGATCTAACCGAGCAGGAGGAAGTAGCAATATATGTAGAGCGGGGTTCCTGGTGGATTGCCGCATTAATCCTGGCTGCTATTGCGATAAGTTTGGCTGTTTTCCATTTTTACCGCCAGGATGCAGGGGTGCATACCAGTGGCAACCAGCAAAAAATACCGGTATACCCAATGCCTTCTACCAGTCGAACACTTAATCTCTGAACATGGCTTTGATTCATTATAATAATTGCCCGGTTTGTGGCAGTGATGCTATCGGAGTTCATGAAATAATCCGGGATTATTCCGTTTCGAAAGAAACCTTTCCGGTATGGCATTGTCGGAATTGCAGTTTCCTTTTTACCCAGGATATTCCCGACCAGGATTCGATTGGAAGCTATTATCAATCGGCCGACTATATTTCTCATAACGATACAAAAAAAGGAATTATCAATACCCTGTATCACCTGGTACGGCGGTATACACTTCGATTGAAACGGAAAATGATTGTCCGGGAAACGAATCTGAAATCGGGTCACTTATTGGACATTGGTGCAGGAACGGGTGCTTTTTTGAATGAAATGAAACACAGTGGCTGGCAGGTGACAGGGCTGGAACCTGATGCTGGTGCAAGGACAATTGCGCGCGATAAATACCAGTTACAATTATTGGAACCCTCCACCCTGTTCCGGTTGGAATCAGGAAAATTTGACGCAATAACTATGTGGCATGTATTGGAACATGTACATGCACTGCAGGAATATATACAAACAATTGTTCAGTTATTAAAGCCGGGGGGGCGTTTGATTATAGCCGTTCCCAATCATACCTCCCGCGATGCTGAATATTATAAAACCTACTGGGCTGCCTGGGATCTGCCTCGCCATCTTTATCATTTTTCCCCGGCATCAATGCGAACGCTGATGCAGTTAAATGGACTGGAAATAGATAAAATCATTCCCATGTGGTTTGACAGCTTTTATGTAAGTATGCTGAGTGAAACCTATAAGCAGGGAAAACCTGCTTACCTGAATGCCTGTTGGCAGGGACTCAGATCTAACCAACAAGCCCTGTCGGATGCGGAAAGGGCGAGTTCCCTGATATACCTGATCCGGAAGATTAATTAAACCGTACTTCAAAAAGAACAGGCCAAAGTTTACCTGTAATATAAATTTTGCCGGAAGCAGGATCATAGGCAATTCCGTTTAAAACGGAATCTCCATTATTGTAATCTGTGTTCGGAAAATACTGTTGTTTAACTGAATCCAGGAAGGTAGAAAGGTCGGCTTTTCCTACAACCTGGCCGTTCGACGGATCTATTTTCAGTATGTAATTGGTTTGCCATTTGTTGGCATAAATATATCCGTTAATGTACTCCAGCTCATTGAGGTTGTTTACCGGACCATATTGGTCTGTTACGCTGAGAATTTTTGCCGTGGTAAAGTTTCCGGGATCTAAAAAATAGAGGTTGCTGGAGCCATCAGAAAGGATCAGGTGGGTGGTATCATGCGTTAATCCCCATCCTTCCGTTTTAATTTGAAATTCGCCGGTCTGTTGAAGCGTGGCGGGATCGTAGATAAATCCTTTATTTTCTCTCCAGGTTACCTGGTAGAGCTTATCCTGGAAAACCGTAATACCTTCTCCAAAATAATCCTTACTTAACTTATGGGTAGCACTTGCTTTTCCGGAGGGAAGATCAATTTTAGAAACCCGCGATTCATAGTCGTTGTCGGTAGGTTTTCCACCGGTGCCTTCCAGCAATTGCCCTTTATACACGACAAGCCCCTGTACATACGAACTGGGATCATGAGGAAAGGTATTTACCAGGTTTACCTGGATAGCGGCGGGGGCAGGAAGGGCCGTAGCCGGCTGAACGGAGGATGCACCAGAGGATTCAGTACCGTTGTTGCAGGCGAGCAGGCCAAGGGCCAGGCAAAAGGCTGAAAGGCTTACTGGCATTGATTTCGTTCTAAACATGTGTACAAAGGTACCGATCCGCCCCCAATCCATTCGGCTAAAATGTCCAAAAAAAATGTTACTAAGCTTTGAATTTCAATAAAAAAGCCATTGTTTTACAGTTCTTCGTTGAATATCCTTTGACAAACCTGTCAAAATCTACCCGATGAATTTCTGTTGATCCACGCTATGATTGGCCGTCTTAATACATTTTTTCATGAGACGGATCATTGTACTCTTTCTGTTGATAGCTGCGCCTGCCTGGCTTTCCGCTCAAAAAGAGTGTGCTCAGGACAGTAGGTTGGTCTATGCTGCTATAGCATCTGTACCACTTGCTCCGGTTCAGGTAATACCTTCTCAAATTGTAATTCCGGTCGTTGTTCATATCATTCAATCTGGTTCAGTTACTGTTTCTGATGCGCAGGTTCATTCTCAACTGGAGGCACTGAACAGGGATTTTCAGGCAGCCAATGCCGACCTGGTACAGGTTCCGGAGCGGTTCAGGCCATTCATTGCCAATTGTAATATCAGGTTTGAACTGGCGAAAGTAGATCCTTCGGGTAAACCCAGTACAGGAATTGTTCGGGTAAATTCAGTCGTATCTATGTTTTCCCTGGACGACAGGATAAAATTCAGTGCAAAAGGCGGGGACGATGCCTGGCCGGCTGCCCATTACCTGAATATTTGGGTGGGTAATATGTTGGGAGGTATCATGGGATATTCCAGTATGCCGGGCGAAAAAGCTGCTACAGACGGAGTGGTATTAAATCACCAGGTATTTGGCACATTGAATAAAGTAGGACGATATACTCTTGGCCGGATTGCGGTACATGAAGTGGGGCACTGGTTGGGATTAAGGCATATCTGGGGCGATGCTTATTGTGGAGATGACGGGATCGATGATACCCCACAGCAAAAAAGCTATAATAAAGGATGCCCGTCGGGTATACTGAACTCCTGTGGATCGGATCCTAATGGAGATATGTATATGAACTTCATGGACCTGACCGACGACAGTTGCATGTATATGTTCACCTTAGGCCAGAAAGCTAAAATGAGGTCTTCCTTTGCAGAAGGAGGACCTAGGAACAGCCTGTTGGCCGGATTGGCCCTGCAAACCGATGGAGACCCCATCGATCCTGCCTGGGGCCAGGAAAGCCCCGCTGACATCCGTCCGCAGGCTTTACAAGTGTTTCCCGTACCAGCCGCTACTGAAGTAAAAGTATTGATACCAGACTACGAAAAACTGAAACAAAAACAGCTGTTCGTTTATACCATGATGGGGCATAAATTGATGCAAGTGCCCATCCGAGGCAACCTGGTAATTATTCCGATCGGAAAACTGAAACCCGGTCAGTACCTGCTTAAAACGGATCGGGCAGATCAGCCGGTAGGGAGGTTTGTTAAGATGTAGTAGAGAGGAGAATGTATGAGCGTGGTATAATTATTTGATCTTCAATTAGTTTCGGTAGGTATACGCAAAAAAGAAGCAGTCCTCAGGAACTGCTTCTTTTTTATTCAACTCTTTCAAATCTCCTTCTTCATTTACTTCTCTTCATTACCCTCTCTTCTCCTTTCGCCTTTCTTCTTCTCACAAATGTATCGCCTCGCCATATGCCACTTCAATAGCGTCTTTAATTCCTTCGCTGATGGTGGGGTGGGGGTGGATACTGTTCAGTACTTCGTGGTAGGTGGTTTCGAGTTTGCGGGCAACAACGGTTTCAGCAATCATTTCGGTAACATTATACCCGATCATATGCGTGCCCAGCCATTCGCCGTATTTTGCGTCGAAGATTACTTTTACAAATCCTTCAGGAGCTCCGGCAGCCTGTGCTTTTCCGGATACGCTTAAGGGGAATTTGCCGACCTTAATTTCATAACCGGCTTCTTTGGCGGCTTTCTCAGTAAATCCGACAGACGCTATTTCTGGCGTACAATACGTACATCCGGGAACATTTCCATAATCAAGCGCTTCTGGCTGATGATGGTATTTTTTCTCCGCATAGCCAATATTTTCCACGCAGATAATTCCTTCTTTAGAAGCAACATGTGCCAGGGCCTGACCCGGAACACAGTCGCCGATGGCATAAATTCCCGGAACACTTGTTTGATAAAACTTATCAACAACGATTCTGCCTTTATCGGTTTTGATTCCATTTTCTTCCAGCCCTATTCCTTCAATGTTGGCCACCACGCCCGCAGCGCTTAATACAATATCAGCTTCCAGGGTAATTTCTCCGTTAGGTGTTTTTACTTTCGCCTTAACGCCGTTTCCGGAACTGTCTACCGCTTCTACCGATGAATTGGTCAACACTTCAATGCCCGATTTTTTGTAAGATTTTTCCAGTTCTTTTGAAATGTCTTCATCTTCAACGGGAACAATACGAGGCATGAACTCAACAATCGTTACTTTGGTGCCCATGCTGTTATAAAAATAGGCAAATTCCACCCCTATAGCTCCGCTTCCTACCACAATCATGGATTTAGGCTGCTGGGGTAAAACCATTGCCTCGCGGTAGCCGATCACTTTTTTGCCATCCTGTTTAAGGCTGGGTAGCTCGCGGCTACGTCCGCCGGTAGCAATGATAATATGTTTGGCTTCCACTATTTCTTTGGTACCATCTGCTTTGCTTACCTCAACTTTTCCCTTACCCTGTACTTTTCCGAAACCCATGATCACATCGATCTTGTTTTTCTTCATCAGGAATTGTACACCCTTGCTCATTTTGTCTGCAACGCCACGGCTGCGTTTGATGACCTTTTCAAAATTATGTTTACCACTCGCTTCTAATCCATAGGCTTCAGCGTGTTTGATATACTCCATTACCTGCGCACTTTTCAACAAAGCCTTGGTGGGAATACATCCCCAGTTCAGACACACACCACCCAAACTTTCTTTCTCAATAACGGCTGTTTTAAACCCCAACTGTGATGCACGGATAGCAGCTACATAGCCACCAGGTCCACTACCAATCACAAGAACGTCGTATGCCATAATCTATAGTTTAATTATAGGTTGAATTAATAATACCTGCGTTGCGAAACTAACTTACCCGGTCCAAATCGCCAAACCACTAGCGGTTGGCGTCATTCATCCGGATTTTCCGACCCTTATAGGTTTTTCCGTCAATAGCCCGGATCATTTTAGAAGCGGATGCCTTATCCACTTCTACCCAGCTGTTCATTTCCTTCATATCTATTCGTCCCAGCGATTCTTTTCTCAGTTCACTCATATCAAGGATAAACTGTAAAAAGCTGGCTTTATAGAAACCATCTTTCGTGCCAAGATTAACAAAAAGTTTGGTGGTGTTGGAAGGGCCTTCAAAGGAGCGGCCGCGGGAGTTATCTCTGCCCCTGGCTGCATCGCCCCGTTGACCAAAATCCCTGCCTTGCTGGCGCAAACGGTTACGGTCTTCCCGGATATTCAGGTCTTCCGCATTTTCATAATATTTAAGGAAACGATCAAACTCCATGGCAGCCACCCGTTTCAGAATTTCTTCCTTACTCATATCGGCAAACTTTTCTTCCAGCATGGGAACATAGGTTTCATAATTGCCATGGCTGATATCGGTTTCCAGCAGTTTGTCCATAAAGTAGAAGAACTGTTTACGGCACACATCTTTACCGGATGGAATTTCAAGTTTATGAAAGGGAGCCTGAACAATCTTCTCAATCTGGCGCAAGCGGAAAGTCTCCCGGCTATGAATGATCGACATACATACCCCGGTTTTTCCGGCACGGCCGGTACGGCCACTTCGGTGGGTGTATACTTCGATATCATCCGGCAACTCGTAGTTGATTACATGGGTAATTTCTTTTACATCAATACCCCTGGCAGCTACGTCGGTAGCTATCAGTAATTGCAGGCTTTTGTCACGGAATTGAGCCATTACTTTATCGCGTTGTGCCTGGGTAAGATCGCCGTGAAGCGCATCAATGTCATAGCCTTCGCGGGTCAGTTTTTCTGCTATTTCCTGTGCATCGAGCTTGGTACGGGTAAAAATGATACCATACATGCCCGGGTTAAAATCAATCAATCGCTTAAGCGCTTCGTAGCGGTGTTGGGCGGAAGTAACATAGTATTGGTGATCAATATTTTTGTTCGCCGTGTTTACTTTGCCGACCTGAACTTCTTTCGGATCGTTCATATACCGCTTGCTGACCTTTTTGATTTCAGGGGGCATAGTTGCGCTGAATAACCAGGTACTTTCGCGCTGGGGGGTATTTTTCAGGATGAATTCAATATCGTCCTGGAAACCCATGTTCAGCATTTCGTCGGCTTCATCCAGTACTACGTATTTAATCTGCTCCAGGTTCACGGCCTTCCGTTCAATCAGGTCAATCAGTCTGCCTGGGGTAGCTACTACAATGTGTACGCCGCGTTTGATATCGCGGATTTGTGCACCAATAGAAGTGCCCCCATACACAGCCACCATGTTTATGGAAGGTTTAAATTTTTTAAACAATTCCATTTCCGTAACAATCTGCATGCAGAGTTCGCGGGTTGGACAAACAACCAGCGCTTGCGGGTATTTATCAGCGGGCGTAATCAATTGTAAAAGAGGTAAACCAAAGGCGGCGGTTTTTCCGGTGCCGGTTTGCGCAAGTCCCACTAAATCAGTGGTTCCGCTAAGAAGAATAGGAATCGCTTTTTCCTGAATCGGGGTAGGTGTTACAAATCCAAGGGCTGTCGTCGCTTTAACCAATTGCTCATCAAGTCCTAACCCATCAAATGTTATCATATATCAAAATTTGCGCAAAGGTAGGATATTAAACGCACTACATTTGCAGATTATGAAACTTGACGTACTTGCAATTGGTGTACATCCCGACGATGTGGAGCTGGGGTGCTCCGGTACCTTAATCAACGAAATAAGACAGGGCAAAAAAGCGGGTATTGTGGACCTGACCCAGGGAGAACTGGGTACCCGAGGAACCATCGAAACCCGGTATGCTGAAGCGGCAGAAGCCGCCCGTATTATGGGCATCCATGTGCGGGAAAACCTACGGATGAAAGACGGTTTTTTTGCCAATGATGCCAGTCACCAGTTGGAACTGATCCGGGTAATCCGGAAATACCAGCCGGAAATAGTATTAGCCAATGCGCTGGAAGACCGGCATCCCGATCATGGGAGGGCAGGGAAGCTGATAACAGAAGCCTGTTTCCTGGCCGGACTGATTAAAATTGAAACCCGGGATGAAGCCGGCCAGCTACAGGACCGGTGGCGTCCCAAATACGTGTTGCATTATATCCAGGACCGGCTGCATGAACCTGACCTGCTGATTGACATATCGGAGGTATTTGAGCAACGCATGAAGGCCATTGAGGCTTATTCCACGCAGTTCTATAATCCCGACATGGAAACAGAAGGCCCTACCACTTATATTTCCACCCCCGATTTCAGGGAGTCGGTAGTGGCCCGGGCCAGGATGTTGGGGAAACGAATAGGAGTTCGTTATGCAGAAGGGTTTACGACCCAGAAAACATTGGGAATCAGTAGTCTGAGTGCATTGGTTCAAAGAGAAACCTAATATTAACAGAATTGACCCTAAACAGACACTTCGATCGTGTTGGATTTTCGTACCTTTACGACTTATTAGTATTTCGAACCTGTTATTTATCTCATGGTTACTCCAAAGTTTAGCTCCACAGCTCAGTCTTTTCACGGTGAACTAAAAAGACGCATCAACCAGTATTTTGAAGAAAAAGGAAAATCCACTACCGGAAATATGACGCTCTATACAAAGGCGATCATCCTGCTGGTAGCTTTTGTATTTACCTATGTTCACCTCGTATTTTTTACACCCGTCACCTGGGTGGCCATTCTGGAATGCCTGCTGCTGGGTGGAATTGTAGCAGCGATCGGGTTTAACATTATGCACGATGGTGCCCACGGAAGTTTCAGCAAGTACAAATGGCTGAACCAGGTAGCGGCTTTTTCTCTAAATGTACTTGGTGGCAGTAGCTTTATGTGGAATGTAAAGCATAATGTTATACACCACGCCTACACGAATGTAGACGGCCTGGATGATGATATTGATATCCAGCCCTGGATGCGGATGAGCACTACCCAACCCAAATACAAGTTTCATAAATACCAGCATATCTATTTCTGGTTGCTCTATTCGTTGCTTTATATCCTCTGGATTTTTGTCCTTGATTACAGCAAGTATTTCGCCAGTAAAATAGGCAGCATGCCGCTGAAAAAGATGAAACTGAGTGATCATATCACGTTCTGGGCATTCAAAGTATTTAATCTTTTCCTGTATGTTGGGTTACCGATTTATATGGTAGGATTTCTGCCCTGGCTGGTAGGTTTCCTGGTATTTACCATGTTTGCAGGATTTGTATTAAGTATCGTATTTCAATTGGCGCATACGGTGGAGCATACTGCTTTCCCGGTTCCGGATGCAACTACAGGTAAGCTGGAAGACGAATGGGCCGTTCATCAGCTCAAGACAACGGCTAATTTTGCAACAGGCAATAAAATAGTTTGCTGGTTGGTAGGTGGGTTAAATTTCCAGGTAGAGCATCATTTGTTTCCGAAGATCTCCCATGTACATTACCCTGCCATTAGCAAGATCATTAAAAAAGCCTGTGCTGAATATGGGGTGCCTTATATAGAGTATCCAAAAACCAGGCTGGCCATTGCTTCCCATGTTTCCTTCTTAAAACAGATGGGGCGCTCCTGATAGTCGTTAACTCTTCATACATTTGACGCTCAAAAATCAATTGAATGTCAACTGTACAGATAGGCATGGTGCAGATGAGTTGTACTGCCGATAAAGCCGAAAACTTACAAAAAGCCATAGCGGGAGTTAAACAGGCCGCTGCAAAAGGTGCACAGATTGTGTGTTTGCAGGAGCTGTTTACCTCCCTTTATTTTTGCGATGTGGAAGACTATGCCAATTTTGAATTGGCTGAACCCATCCCCGGTCCATCTACCGAAAGTTTAAGTTCCGTAGCGAAAGAATTGGGCGTTGTTATTATTGCCAGCCTTTTTGAGAAAAGAGCGCAGGGCCTTTACCATAATACTACGGCTGTGCTGGATGCGGATGGCAGCTATTTAGGCAAATACCGCAAAATGCATATACCGGATGATCCGGCCTATTACGAAAAATTTTATTTCACCCCCGGCGACCTGGGGTATAAGATCTTCAAAACAAAGTTTGCTGATTTTGGGGTATTGATCTGTTGGGATCAATGGTACCCGGAGGCCGCCCGTATCACGTCTTTAATGGGCGCAGAAATCCTTTTTTATCCTACCGCCATTGGTTGGGCAACCTCCCAGGATGAAGCTACCAATACCGAACAATACAATGCCTGGCAAACAATACAGCGAAGCCATGCTGTAGCCAACGGTGTGCATGTGGTAAGTGTTAACCGGGTGGGTTTAGAACAGGAAGGCGCCATGAAATTCTGGGGAGGTTCATTTATCAGCAATCCGTTCGGAACCGTGCTGTACCAGGCTTCGCACGACCAGGAGGAAGTAACTGTATTGGAACTGGATCTTTCCAAAACCGATCGTTACCGGACTCACTGGCCTTTTATGCGCGACAGAAGAATTGATTCTTATCAGCCAATTACCAAACGATATATCGATGAGCCTTAAGACACCTGCCGAACTGGGGTATTATTTTCCTGCTGAATTTGCAAAACATCGCGCTACCTGGTTAAGCTGGCCGCATAAGGAAGCAAGCTGGCCGGGTAAAATTCATACCATCTATCCGTATTATGCCGAATTTATTAAATGGCTGAGTAAAAGTGAGCGGGTATGCATTAATGTTAGGGATGCCGCCATGGAGGCATTTGCTTTATCGCATATCGAAAAAGCGGGGGCAGATTTAATCCC
>NZ_LUKG01000028.1:21192-37571 GCF_001601815.1 Flavihumibacter sp. CACIAM 22H1 | reverse complement strand
TTCCTACAAATGATGCCTGGTGCAGGGATCATGGGCCGGCTTTCCTCATCAACCCGGCAGCCGAACAAAAAAAACTGGTAGTTGATTGGGGCTATAATGCCTGGGGTGGAAAATATCCTCCCTTTGACCTGGACGATGTTATTCCAACGCGGATTGCCGAACATTTTGGTTGGCCGGTCTATCACCCGGGAATTGTAATGGAAGGTGGTTCTGTAGAGTTTAATGGAGCGGGCACCGTGTTAACGAGTACGGCCTGTTTGTTAAACCCGAACCGTAATCCAACGCTTAGCCAGGAAAAGATTGAATGGTACCTGCAACAGTATTATGGAGTGCAGCAGGTTTTGTGGGTGGAGGAAGGTATTGTGGGTGATGATACCGATGGGCATATTGATGATACGGTACGGTTTGTAACGGAGGATACGGTGCTGACCGTCATTGAAACGAATAAACAGGACGAGAATTATGAGTTACTGCAAACCAATCTGAAGCAACTCCGGCAAATGCGTCTGTTGAATGGCAAACAGCTGAATATTGTAGAATTGCCCATGCCGGATGAATTGGTGTATGATGACCAGCGGCTGCCTTGTTCGTATGCTAATTTTTACATTGCGAACAACTATGTTATAGTGCCAACGTTCCGCTGTTCCAAAGATGAGCAGGCGTTGCGGATCATCCAGGATTGTTTTATGGATAGGGAGGTAATTGGCATTGATTCCACCGAAATCATCTGGGGTTTGGGAAGTTTCCACTGCCTGAGCCAACAGGAACCCGTTTAGACGTCAGACAGGTGTTAGAACAGCGTTCTAACACCTGTCTGACGTCTAAACATTCCATCCCTGCTCCATCCATCTCTTCCACAGCTGATAAAATATTGCAAAAGCCTGCAGAAATCCCCTGATTTGGGATGATGAAAGAGAACCATGCTTGTTTTCAACGGTTAATTCTTAGCTAATGAAACACACCAAGGGCCCTGGTATGTAGTCATCAATTTATCATTCTACCATCAAAAATTTCGTATGAAAAAGTTTTTTCTTTTGCTATTGACCAGTGCTGCCTCTATATTAACAACGCAGGCACAATCTAAAGACATTGTAGGCGTGGCAGCAGGAAGCGCCGATCATTCCACGCTTGTAGCAGCTGTTAAAGCAGCTGACCTGGTAGGAACTTTGCAGGGCGCCGGTCCATTTACCGTATTTGCACCAACTAATGCAGCATTCGGTAAATTACCTGCAGGAACAGTAGAAGGGCTATTAAAACCCGAAGCAAAACCTACGCTAACAAAAATTCTGACCTATCACGTTGTTGCCGGAAAGCTCGATGCGGCAGCTGTTTTAAAAGCGATTAAATCGGGTGGAGGTAAAGCGGTATTAACAACCGTAAGTGGTGGTAAATTAACTGCCAGCTTAGACGGTGGTAAGGTTAAATTAACCGATGAAACCGGTGCAACAGCCTGGGTAACAGCTACCGATCTTAAAGCCACTAATGGTGTAATTCATGTAATTGATTCGGTGGTTATGCCGAAATAAAAGCTGGTTATTTTTTTAACCGTATAAAGAGCTCAGTACCCAGCCGGGGATTAATTGAATTGTAACAAGGTTCCATTAATCGCCGGCTGAACTCTTTTTGAAACAGCGATTCGTATTCTTCTATCGAACCACCGAAGGGAGGGCCGCCTACAAAAGAGCGGTTGAAAAGAACCCCTGCTAAGATTCCTTCCGGCGCAAGCAGCGCAGCCATCTGGCTCACATAATCGGGTCGTAATGAAGGATCCAGGGCGCAGAAAAAAGTTTGCTCCAGGATCAGGTCGAATTGTCCGGATAGGCTGAAAAAATTGCCGGTGAGGATTTTTAGTTCCTTATCCACCCAGTTATTAAATCGCCGGCCTAAGGCCGCTGTCAAAGAGGGAGCAATATCAATTACGGTAATATTTTTAAACCCTGCCTTTAATAGATATTCCACTTCATAGGCATTGCCGCAACCGGGAATCAGAATACGGCTATTCCTATCCGTTACCTGGTCTATATAAGCGGTAAGGGGAGGAGAAGCAAATCCGATATCCCAACCTGTTTCTGACCGGTTGTAGCGTTCATTCCAATAGTCTGTTCCGAGTGTTGACATGTGACAAAATTAAGCGATCTGGCCGGTCAAATTTACAAGTAAATGACTGGAAATGAAATAGTTGCAAACTGAACCATTTTTTTTGTAGAAAATAGCTAACAAACGTTAGTTGCAAGCATTTTTCTATTATTTTTGCTGCACTTTAACCCAATCCCATGCAGTTTCAGTTGACAGAAGAACAATTAATGATCCAGAAAGCAGCCCGGGATTTTGCACTACAACAGTGTTTGCCGGGGGTAATTGAGCGGGATGAAAAACAACTGTTTCCGAAAGAACAGGTTATGCAACTGGCAGACCTGGGATTTATGGGAATGATGGTGGACCCGGCTTACGGAGGTGCAGGAATGGACACAATTAGTTATGTGCTGGCAATGGAAGAAATTAGCAAGGTAGATGCCAGTGTTAGTGTATGCATGAGCGTTAACAACAGCCTGGTTTGCTGGGGGCTCGAAGCCTATGGTAATGAAGACCAGAAAAAACAATACCTGACCCCACTTGCGCAGGGGAAAAAGGACGGAGAGCTCTACATCGGGGCATTCCTCTTAAGCGAACCGGAAGCAGGCAGTGATGCCAGTTCTCAGCGGACAACCGCAGAAGATAAGGGCGACTATTATTTATTGAACGGAACCAAGAACTGGATCACCAATGGCTCATCGGCTTCGGTTTATTTGGTGATTGCACAAACCGATGTAACAAAAGGCCCGGCAGGTATCAATGTATTTATTGTCGAAAAGAACTGGCCGGGTGTAAGTGTAGGTGCAAAAGAAAACAAGATGGGCATTCGGGGCAGCGATACACATAGCATTTCTTTTACAGACGTAAAAGTGCCCAAAGAAAACCGGATCGGCGAAGAAGGGTTTGGATTTAAATTTGCAATGAAGACACTTGCAGGTGGAAGAATTGGAATAGCTTCGCAGGCCCTGGGTATTGCAAGTGGAGCATTTGAACGATCCCTGGCCTATGCCAAACAACGGAAAGCCTTTGGGAAGGAAATAATGCAGCACCAGGCAATTCAGTTCAAACTGGCAGATATGGCTACTAAAGTGGAAGCAGCCCGTTTGCTATGCCTGAAAGCAGCCTGGGAAAAGGATAACAAAAAGGATTATACCCTAAGTAGTTCAATGGCAAAAGTATTTGCTTCCGAAGCAGCTATGTGGATAGCAACAGAAGCTGTTCAGATACACGGCGGCTATGGATATGTTAAGGAATACCACGTTGAACGATTGATGCGCGATGCCAAGATCACCCAGATATATGAGGGTACTTCGGAAGTGCAGCGTATTGTAATCGGTCGTTCCGTATTAAAATAGGTTTGGTTTTGCTTGCTTGAGCGCCTCTTCGTAAGAAGGGCGCTTTTTTTGTGACCAGTGAATGGTAAATGCTTTCTTATCTTCGCCTTATGGCAATTAACCTGCAGCATTACCGGCAACTTATCCAGGAATGTAAAGAAAAACAAGCAACCCTGGTAGCTGTCAGTAAAATTAAACCGCCCGCAGATATACAGGCGCTTTATGACGCCGGACAAAGAGATTTTGGCGAAAACTACGTACAGGAACTGGTAGAAAAACAAGCGCAACTGCCAGGTGATATAAACTGGCATTTTATTGGACACCTGCAATCGAACAAGGTAAAATTACTGGTGCCCTTTGTACACCTGGTGCATGGGGTAGACAGTCTTAAACTGTTGAAAGAGATCAGCAAACAGGCTATCAAAATCAATCGCCGGGTAAATTGTCTGCTCCAGGTTTTTATTGCCCGGGAAACCACTAAATTCGGCATGGATGAAATGGATCTGAAAGCGGTGGTGGAGGCCGTTCAGGCAGACCCGGAAGCTTTTAAAGGCGTGCGAATAAGAGGAATGATGGGCATGGCTTCGAATACATCCGATCAGGACCAGGTGCGGCAGGAGTTTCGCCAACTGGTAGAATGGTCAAAAAAATACCTGCCAGTTATCAGTTCCGTCACTGACCGGCAGGAAAAAAAGGAGCAACCCCTGCTCAGTTTTGGGATGAGCGGCGATTACCAGATAGCCCTTGAAGAGGGTTCCAACATGATCCGCGTTGGCAGTTTACTCTTTGGCGCCCGCAATTATGCCCGCTGACCCTAAGCGAAAAGAGCGTAAATTTGCCCTTCCAAAGGAATTTTTACACTATGAGCGAAATCAAGAAAGAAGAAGAGAAAGGCCTCAACTTTATAGAAGAAATAATTGAAGCAGACCTGGCTTCGGGAAAATACGCCTCCATTGTTACCCGTTTTCCTCCCGAACCCAATGGATACCTGCATATTGGACATGCGTCCAGTATTTGCTTGAATTTCGGACTCACTAAAAAATACCCGGGCTACACCAACCTTCGGTTCGACGATACCAATCCGGTTACAGAAGACACGGAATATGTAGAAAGCATTAAAGAAGACATTAAATGGCTGGGTTTTACCTGGAAGAACGAGTTGTTTGCTTCTGATTATTTTGATCAATTGTATGCATTTGCACTTTTGCTGATTAAAAAAGGATTGGCTTATGTAGATGATTCCAGTTCGGAAGAAATTGCTGCCATGAAAGGTACTACCACGCAGCCAGGTACCAATAGCCCCTTTCGGGATCGCCCGGTGGAAGAAAACCTCGATTTGTTTGCACGCATGAAGGCCGGGGAGTTCGCTGACGGAACCCGCACACTGCGGGCAAAAATTGATATGGCGCATCCCAATATGATCATGCGTGATCCGGTGCTCTATCGCATCAAACATGCCCATCACCACCGAACCGGCGATGCCTGGTGCATTTATCCGATGTATGATTTCGCTCACGGCCAGTCCGATTCCATTGAAAAAGTGACCCACTCTCTGTGTACCATGGAATTTGTTCCGCACCGCGAATTATACGATTGGTGTATTGCGCAATTGGAGATCTATCCCTCGCATCAATATGAATTCGCCCGTCGTAACCTGAACTACACGGTTACGAGTAAACGAAAATTGCTGCAACTCGTAAACGAGAAACATGTTACAGGATGGGATGATCCCCGCATGCCAACCATCTCCGGTTTGCGCAGAAGAGGGTATACACCGTTCAGTATCCGCGATTTCTGTGAGCGCATCGGTATTGCCAAAAGGGAAAACATGATTGATGTGTCCCTGCTGGAATTTTGCGTACGGGAAGACCTGAATAAAATTGCGCTTCGCCGAATGGTTGTATTCGATCCGTTGAAAGTTATCCTTACCAACTATCCCGAAGGGCAGGAGGAAATGCTGCAGAGCGAAGACAATCCGGAAGCGGAAACGGTTTCCCTCCGGGATATTCCGTTTTGCCGGGAGTTGTATATTGAGCGGGAAGACTTCATGGAAGTGGCACCGAAAAAATTCTTTCGCCTGGCACCCGGACAAATGGTGCGTCTGAAAAGCGCCTACATTATCCGCTGCGATGAGGTGGTGAAAGATGAAACTGGCAATGTTACCGAACTGCATTGTTCGTATATCCCAGAGAGTAGGAGTGGTTCAGACAGCTCCGGCATTAATGTAAAAGGTACCCTGCATTGGGTTAGTGCCAAACATGCTGTATCGGCAGAAATAAGATTGTATGATCGCCTGTTCAGGGTGGAAGATCCATCCAGTGAAGAAGGCGATTTCAAATCCTATATCAATCCCGATTCACTGCAGGTGATCGATCATGTATACGCAGAGCCGGCATTGCTGAAATCGCGCTTTGACGAGCGGTACCAGTTTCTACGAAAAGGGTATTTCTGTTTGGATAAGGATACCAGTGAAGAAAAACTCGTGTTTAACCGCACAGTTACACTAAAGGACACCTGGGCAAAGGAACAAAAGAAATAAAAGGCGTCAGGACCAGTCCCAGGCAATTACATTCCAGGGGCCGGATTCATCTGCATACGAATGAATAACCTCGAAACCCATCTTAGTATGGGCTGTCATGGAACGCTTATTCAGGGGCGATACTTCGGTGATCAGAACGTCAAACTGCGCACGAAAATACCTGGCATGCGCCTGGTATAATCCCTGGAAAACGCCCTGTCCACGAAATGCCTGGTCCACGCAGATCTGCCCCATGTAATAATAGCGTTGCCTGCTAATAGGAAGGCCCTTAAAGGACAGGTTTTGTAAGCTGTTGTACATGCTCTCCAATTCAGGGAAAGCAGGCATACATTCAATCGCCAGCGATAATGCATACCCGGCTAGTTGATTTCCTTCCACGGCAATTACAGAAGGCATTACTGCATGCATTTGCTGCAACAAGGATAGGTTGTGCTGCAGGGTAACAAATCCCTGGCTTTCTTTGGTGGCAGCATCCAGGTATTGTTTTAGGTTGGCTTTTTGCAAGGTCAGAATCTGCTGCATTTCGGCCGCACTCTTTACCAGTTGGTATTCCATGGCTAAAAAGCTTTCTTGGCTGCGTTTGCTTTTTGTTTGGTATGCTGTGTGGCATAATCAAATACCAGGTAACAAAACGCTTTAACACCTACATCTAACTGGCTGTCCTCGATATAAAAATCGGGGGTATGGTGGCCCGGCGCAGTAGCCGGGTCGGTACCTGCCGGCATACCACCCAGGTTAAAAAATAAGGCAGGTGCTTTTTCGCCAAAAAAAGAAAAATCTTCCGCCCCTGTTGTCCAGGATTGGGTTTGTACCCTATCCTTTCCTGCAGCTTTTTGGAGTGATGGAACCATACTGTTGGTAAGTGCTGAATCATTGCTTGTTACCAGTGTTTTGGTATCAATGGAGATATCTACTTTTGCGCCGCTTGCCGCAGCAATGCTTTCGGCCGTTTTTCGAAGGCGCGCATGTACATCTTTTTGCATGTCTGCATCAAGCGTACGGATGGTTCCTTCCAGGATGGCTTCTTCGGGTATGATATTGCTTCTTACGCCACTATGAAATTTCCCAACGGTTATTACCACCGGTGCTTTTACAATGTTTTCCTGGCGGCTCACAATGGTTTGCAGGCCTGCAATGATCTGAGTACCCACTACTATGGGATCAATGCTTCCCCAGGGCGCTGAACCATGCGCCTGTTTGCCTTTGATTTTTATAGTAAACCAATCGGAGGAGGCCATGAAAGGTCCGGGTTTATAACGGATAGAGCCACTTTCGATGGAAGATGAAATATGTAAGCCGAAGATGGCATCTACTTTCGGATTGTCCATGGCCCCTTCTTTGATCATTAGAGGAGCACCCCCTTCTTCCTCCCCGGGAGGTCCTTCTTCCGCTGGCTGAAAAATGAATTTGATCGTACCTGCAATATCTTTTTTTAACGAGGCCAGCACTTCTGCTGTGCCCATCAGTATTGCTACGTGGCTATCATGGCCACAGGCATGCATAACCGGAACAGTTTGTCCCATGTATTCGGCCTGTACGGTGGATTTAAACGGAAGATCTACCCGCTCTTCTACTGGCAGGGCATCCATATCTGCTCGTAAAGCAATAACAGGACCGGGTTTACCTCCTTTCAGTAAGCCTACCACCCCCGTTTTAGCTACTTTTTCCTGTACTTCAATACCGAGCGACCGCAGGTGAGCGGCAATGTATTCCATGGTTTTTGTTTCCCTGTTACTGAGCTCTGGGTATTGATGTAAATGGCGTCTCCATTCGATCAGTTTAGGTAAAACCTGTTTAGCTTTCGCCTGTATAGTTGTTTCTATACCGGGTTGAGCCTGTAAAATGAACGTGGAGGAGAGCGCTATCAGCAATAGTACCGGAAAATGAATTCGCATAGTATTCAGTTGTGGTCCGGTAATTTAAGCAAATCTGCTTGTATAGGAAAATGAAGCCCTGCTTATCGGTGCTCTCCGAATACACTGCGTAGTTCATCCGCAATTTCCCCGAGGGTACATTTTTGTTCCACTGCTTCAATAACTGCGGGCATTATGTTTTCACCGGATGCTGCTTTATCGTTCAGGTTTTGCAGTACCTGATCTACCAGGGCAGGGTTACGGTTGTTTTTAAGGGCATTTAGTTTCTGGGTTTGTACCTGGCGGATGGAATCATCAATTTTAAACAGTGGAATGGGCTCTTCTGATTTAAGTTGAAATTTATTGACGCCGACAATTATTTTTTCTCCCTTCTCAATTCCTTTTTGGTATTCATAAGCGCTTCTGGCAATTTCATCCTGCATAAATCCCTGTTCAATAGCGGTTACACTACCGCCCATGGCATCAATGCGGGCTATCAGGGCAAAAGCCTGTTCTTCGAGTTGTTGTGTCAGCGCTTCCACAAAATAGGAGCCAGCCAGCGGGTCAACGGTATCTGCTACGCCGCTTTCGAAGGCAACAATTTGCTGGGTTCTCAGCGCTATCCGTGCAGCTTCTTCCGTCGGCAGGGACAGCGCTTCATCATACCCATTGGTATGAAGTGATTGGGTTCCTCCTAATACAGCGGCAAGGGTTTGGAGGGTAACCCGGCTTATATTATTATGGGGTTGTTGTGCCGTTAAGGTACTTCCCCCGGTTTGCGTGTGAAAACGCAGCATCATGGCTTTGGGATCTGTGGCACCCAATTCTTTCATAATGCTTGCCCACATGCGGCGGGCGGCCCTGAACTTGGCAACTTCTTCAAAGAGGTTATTGTGTGCGTTGAAAAAGAAAGACAAGCGTTTCCCAAACACATTGATATCAAGGCCCCGTTCTTTTGCTGCCTGCACATAGGCTTTGCCGTTAGAGAGTGTAAAAGCTATTTCCTGAACAGCAGAAGACCCCGCTTCACGAATATGGTAGCCCGAAATTGAGATGGTATTCCATTTTGGTAAGGAACTGCTGCACCATTCAAAAATATCGGTGATAATACGCATGGAGGGTTTCGGCGGATAGATATAAGTGCCTCTTGCCGCATATTCTTTCAGTATATCATTCTGGATGGTACCACTGATTTTTGTGAGGTCTGCCCCCTGTAGTTTAGCCAATGCAACATAAAAAGAGAGCAGGATAAAACCGGTTGCATTGATGGTCATGGAAGTGCTTACAGATTCCAGGCGGATGCCATCAAAAAGCACCTGCATATCTTCCAGGCTGTCGATCGCTACGCCCACTTTTCCTACTTCGCCTTCGGCCATGGAATGGTCACTGTCATACCCGATTTGTGTGGGCAGGTCAAAAGCCACGGATAGGCCGGACACTCCTTGCGACAAGAGGTAATGGTATCGTTTATTACTTTCTTCTGCCGTGGAAAAACCAGCGTATTGGCGCATGGTCCATTGTTTACCGCGGTACATATCAGGTTGAACTCCCCGGGTAAACGGAAACTCCCCCGGTTGTTCCCCCTGCTTCCACCCGGCCGGAAGATCTTCGGGATAATACACCGGTTTGATTTCAATTCCGCTGTCTGTTGTGATCTTTTTTTCTGCCATAACAATCGTTTAATTCCATCAGCTCAATAACTTCTTGGCTTCGTAGCTGAGTGCTTCCTGTACCAGTCCGTGCATAGATCCCTGCGGTTGGTTCATAACAAATTCAACTATTTTTTTGTTGAACTCAAGGCCGCTCAGGTCGTCTGGTAATATGGCCCCCAGTTGGTTTACGATCATAATATTCTGCTCTTTGAGGTTACGAATCGCATCCCAGGCAGCAGCGCTTACATAAATCTGTTGGGAAAGATTGTATTCAAATTCCTGTTTAATGGTTTGTGTAAGCAATTGTTGCATACTACGTTTATCAAAGGAAGGATCGTTGGTTCGGCTGATGAGGTTAGGCAGCGCTATTCTGTCGGCCAGGATTACAAGCCGCTCATATGCTGCCAGCTGCATTTGTTTAGAGGGGCCGTTTTCCTTTTGTGCCTCTGCCGGTGCTGCCTTGGTGGCAGCCGCAATGGAATTTTTATCTTTTCGGTAGAAATAAAGGTAGAGTCCGACAAATCCAAGTAAAACAACGCCGGCAATAATCGATACAGTGGTATTATCCATGATTCTATGCTATTAAGTAACAAATTTAACAGCTTGTTGGGCACCACAAAGTTTTTTTGCTGGTTCACCGGTTTGGCACCCTCTGTCGGGTGCCACCGGACCGGTGGAGGAAAATTGTTATTTTTGTAGAAATAAATCGGAAAGTATGGAAACAGCAATGGAAACGCCGGTTAGAATGACAGCAGGAGCGCTGGCAGAAATAAGGCGGCTGATGCAGGATCCTGGTTTTGATAAAAGCCAGGTATTAAGGGTTGGCGTGAAAGGAGGTGGTTGTTCCGGAATGAGTTATATCCTCGGGTTCGACAACACAGCGGAAGGGGACGAACAGTTTATCATCGAAGATATTCCCTGCACCATGAATAAATCACATGGCATTTACCTGATGGGTATGGAAATTGACTGGCAGGATGGACTGAATAACCGGGGATTCACTTTTACGAACCCCAATGCCAGCAAAACCTGTGGTTGCGGAACCTCCTTTGCCGTATAAAACACGGAAAGGGGTATCTCATTTCTTTTAATTGCCCCCGATAAAAAAAGCCGTTCGCAATTGCGAACGGCTTTTTTGTAGGTATATAAGTTGCTTAGGCTTTTACTGCGGGTGCAACCGGTGCAGTGGTTTTGCCTTCCAGTATTTCATTGGAATCGCCCCCCAGAGGTTTGCTCTTGCCAAAATCCACCAGGATCGGAGCCGCCACAAAAATAGAGGAGTAAACCCCGGTAATAACCCCAATCAGCATGGCAAACGCAAATCCTTTGGTTACTTCACCGCCCACCAGGAAAAGGATCAGGATGGTCAGGAATACCGTAACGGATGTCATAACGGTTCTGCTGAGGGTATCGTTGATCGATTTGTTGATGATCTGTGCGCGGGTTGCATTTTTCATGAGGTGACTATTTTCCCGGATCCGGTCAAAAACTATCACGGTATCATTTGTTGAGAAACCGATTACTGTAAGGATCGCTGCAATAAAGTGTTGGTCAATCTCTAAAGAGAAGGGCACTATATCTTTAAACAGGGAGAATACAATCAGCGTAACCAGTGCATCGTGAATCAGTGCCACGATGGTACCAAATGAATAGCGCCAGTCGCGGAAACGGATAAAGATGTACAGGAAGATGCCCAGTAGTGACCAGAAAGTAGCCCACATAGCACCGGTTTTCAGGTCATCAGAAATGGTGGGAACCACTTTCTTGGAGCCCTGTTTGTATTTCGTATCAAAATCTTCAGCAGTTGCATTGGCCGGCAGGAAGTTTTTCAACCCCTCGAATAATTTGGCCTGTACCTGTTCGTCCACTTCCGGGCCACTCTGTTCAATCAGGTAATCAGTTACGATATCGAGCTGGTTGGCACCGCCATACGTTTTAATGATAGGCGTGCTACCCAGTACTTTCTCCAGGTCATTGGCTACATCCTGCGTGGAAACGGGCTTATCAAATTTTACAATAAAGCTGCGTCCGCCACTGAATTCAACCCCCTGGTTATACCCGTTAAAAAAGGAAACAATGGCCAGGATTACGATCAGCCCGGAAATCATATAGGTGATCTTCCTGATTTTAACGTAATCAAAGTTTACGTTCTTGAACAGGTTCCGGCTTACCGTGGTGAAATATTTAAAGTGACGGTTCTTATTGGTGTAGAAATCCGTAATCATTCTGGAAACCAGGATACCACAGAAAAGACTCAGGAACAAACCAAGAATCTGCGTGGTGGCAAATCCGAGAACCGGCCCAAGTCCAAAGTAAAACAGAATGAAAGCGGTGATAAGAGAGGTGAGGTGACCATCCAATACCGGCGCCAGGGATCTGCTATAACCATCCTGTACAGCTTGCTGGTAGGATTTACCTCTGGTAAGCTCATCTTTAATCCGCTCGAAAATAACCACATTGGTATCCACTGCCATACCGATGGTCAGTACCAGACCGGCAATACCAGGCGCCGTTAAGGTTGCATTCAGTGAGCTAAGCACCCCAACGGTAAACAGCAGGTTCAGAATAAGCGAAACATTTGCTACCCAACCAGCGGTGTTGTAGTACACCAGCATCAGTATAAAAATAACCGCAAAGGAAATCAGGAAGGATAAGGAACCACCGGAAATAGCTTCCTGTCCAAGTGTGGGACCAACTACCTGCTCCTGTACAATCTTAGCCGGTGCATCCAGTTTACCACTCTTCAGGATATTTGATAAATCCTGCCCTTCCTGTACAGTGAAGGAACCAGAAATTTGTGAATTACCTCCGGTGATGGGTTCGTTTACATTCGGTGCAGAGTATACAATATCGTCCAGAACAATGGCAATGGCACGACCTACGTTATCGCCGGTCATTTTTGCCCAGATTTTCTCTCCCTGTTTACTCATTACCATGTTAACCGTAACCTGGCTGGTAACCGGGTTGAAATCCTGGAAGGCATCCGTAATATTCTCTCCTTCGAGTTTTGCTTTCTCAGAACCAGGAATGGTTTTGATACCATAGAGGGCTACAAAATCCTGGATTTTTCCGTCTGAATTTTTCTCCGGCATGCCAAATAAAAATTTCACATTACCGGGCATATTATTTTGAACAACCGGATTGTTCAGGTAGGACATTGCCAATGCGGTGTCTTTCAAGGCTACAAAACCCAGGTAAGGAGCAAATACCGGACGTCCATCCTGCCCTTGTTGTGGAGGAACAAATTGAATCGTAGCCAGAATTGGGTTAGCAGCTCTGGCTGCTTCCGGCGTTTGAGCCGCAGCTGTTTTCGACGTGTCACCGCTCTTCAGCACGTTAGCCAGGGAGGTAGTGTCAGCGTTGTTGGTTGTGTCCACCGCAACCGGTTTAACTACAGTATCAGTAGCCGGATTGCTGCCTTTCAGGTAAGCTGCCAGCGCTTTGTCGGCCGCTTCCAGGCTACGATCCAGTTCACCAATAGTGTATACTTCAAAAAATTGCAGGTTAGCTGTTGATTGAAGGTATTTACGAACCCGCTCAGGATCGCTTGCGCCGGCAAGTTCTACCGTAATAATTCCTTTGGTTTCATCCAGGCTGATATTCGGCTGTGCCACCCCGAATTTATCAATCCGCTTGGTCAATACATCGTAGGTCTGCTTCATCGCTGCTGTAGCCTGGTCTCGGATATAACGGATTACCGCATCATCTGAGGCGTCTACTTTTACCTGGTTTCTGGTACTGTTCGAAAACAGGGGCGCCAGTTTTATGCCGGGGTTAACTTCCTTGAAAGATTGCGCAAAGAGGGTAATGAAATCGGCATCGGAAGTAGCTTTTTTACGCGTTGCTTCATCCAATGCTTTTTTCAGATTTGGATCAGAGGGGTTATTACTAAGCCCTTTAATCAACCCGTCTAAAGCAACATCCATGGTAACGTTAATACCGCCCTGAAGATCCAGACCGAGCAGCAATTCGTTTTCTTTGGCTTTCTGATAACTGTGCCCCCACCAGGTAATTTTTTCATTACGGGTGCTGTCCTGCAATCGTCTTACCGTTGCTTTTTTGATCTCATTCAGTGTGTCTTGGTATTTCAGTTGGAGGTCCTGATTACCAGCATACTTTTGTTCTGGTTTAGGGTAGGTGTTCACATACCGCATTGCCTTTTCTTCGATGCCTTTTTCGTGCTGGTTCACAAACCAGGTAAAAGATAACTGGTACAGTGAAATCAGGATCAAAAAAGCAGTAAAGATGCTCACGAGTATTCTCATCGCAATACTTGTTTCGTTTTTTGTTGGTTTTTAAAGAGTGGCAAATATAGGATTTCGGATGAAATATTGACAGGATGGAGTTTTTAGAGCGCCTATCCGGAAAAAATGCGGAATTTGCAGGGCCGGAACAGCCCCGGCAAAAAGGGCAAATGCAGTCCTTAGATGTAATAAAATTTGTATATGAGGTGGAAAAGTAGTGGAATTCCGGTTTTGTTAATGGTTTTGTTGCTAGCTGGTTGCCTGAAGCAGGAAGATAAAACCGGAACTGGCCCCCGGGCCAGACTATTATTGGTAAATGCGGCCCTGGATGCAGATAAGATCAATCTGGTACTGGATGGAAGCCCTGTTGCTGCAGAAGACCTTCCTTTCGGCAGCGCAGGTGAATTGGATGGGAATGGCTATATACCGGTACGGCCCGGCATCCGCACCATTGGCTGGAAAGTAGGAGAGCAGGTGTATACCGACAATAAATTTCTACCCTGGAATGCCAATGCCTATTATACCGTGCTTGTATTTGATACAGCCCGTAATGGATTTGGTAGCTGGACAATCATCCAGGACAAACCCGAAACTACCGATACCTCGGCCCGGATCCGGTTTATAAATTGTGTAGCCGGACCAGACTCCCTCAGCGTATGGCTGATCAGCCCGGAGGATACCCTGGTAGTGGCCAGTAAAAGGGCCTATTTGGAAAGAACCGGCATTACCGCTACCGATTTCAGTGTTAATGTTGTTCCCGGAAACTGGCGCTATGAGTTATTAGATCGAAATAACCAGGTGCTGGATGGAGCCGCTTTTCCCGTAGTAGCCGGCAGCCTGTATAGCTTTATAGGTATCGGAGAAACGGGTTCAACGGGTGAAAAACGTCCCCGTTTGTTACCCATACTGCAAAAGAAATAATGCCACTAACCCGTCATTTTGTATTTTTACCAATTGTCAAGCAATCATTCAATAAACAAACCAATTTAGCAAAACAACATGTCTCTATCATCACGGTTGCAGCGCTTTAGTGAACCGGAAACGCTGCGTATGGCCAAAATGGGCCGCGAACTTCGGGCCAAAGGATTTGATGTTATCGACCTTAGTTTAGGGGAACCTGATTTTGATACGCCTGAACACATTAAAGAGGCTACCAAAAAAGCAGTGGATGAAAACTGGAGCCATTACCCGCCCGTTGCAGGTTATCCCGATCTTCGTGAAGCCGTTTGTACCAAATTAAAACGTGATAATAACCTCGATTATAAACCGGAAAATATCCTGGTATCAACCGGCGCCAAACAAAGCATTGCCAACCTGATTATGGCATTGGTAGATACGGGCGATGAGGTGGTGATCCCTACTCCTTACTGGGTATCCTATTCTGAAATTGTGAAAATGTCAGAAGGTGTGCCGGTAATGATCCGCACCAACGCTGCATCCGGGTACAAGGTAAGTGCTGCTGAAGTGGAAGCCGCAATAACCCCGAAGACAAAGCTCTTCATGTTCTCGTCTCCCTGTAACCCCACCGGTGCCGTTTACTCAAAGGAAGAACTGGCCGCATTGGCAGAGGTTTTCGTAAAACATCCCCAGGTGTATATCATGAGCGATGAAATCTATGAATACATCAACTATAATGGGAAACACGAAAGTATTGCCCAGTTTGACGCTATCAAGGACCGGGTTATCATTATCAACGGGTTAAGCAAAGGTTTTGCCATGACCGGCTATCGCCTGGGCTTTATTGCAGGAGCTCCGGAAATTGTGAAAGCCTGCGAAAAAATACAGGGGCAAATAACCAGTGGTGCAAATGCTGTAACCCAGCGGGCTGCCATAGTTGCCTTAACCACCGACCTGGCACCCAGCAAAGCCATGGTAAAGGAATTTGCAGAGCGCAAAAAAGCCATTATGCAATTATTACAGGAGCTTCCGGGCGTTACCTGTAATGAACCGGATGGCGCTTTTTACGTGTTTCCGGATATCAGCTCTTATTTCGGTAAATCAGATGGTACTACTACCGTTAACAACTCGGATGAACTTTGCTTTTATATTTTAGAAAATGCCCATGTTACAACGGTAACCGGAAAGGCATTTGGAGAAGACAAGTGCATTCGTATCGCCTTCACTAACAGCCTGCCTAAAATACGAGAGGGCATGGCCAGGATTAAGGAAGTACTCAGCAAATTGAAATAATACCATAAACACCCGGTTGTTGATCAGCCGGGTGTTTATTATTACCTGTGCCAGGAGCCCGGCTCTCAGGCCTTCCTGCAGGCAGTTTAATTTATTTATCATAATCAGACCGGAAGCGGGTATTTTTAGGATATGAAAATACTGCTGGTAGAGGATGATCAGACATTGAACCAGAATATCTGCGAAGCCCTGCAGGCTTCGGGATATACCACCCATTCTTTGTACGATGGCAGCCTTGCCGACAGGGTTTTGAGAAAAGACCTTTTTGATTGTATTATCCTGGATGTTAACCTGCCGGGAAAAAACGGTTACGAGATTTGCAAATCCTTCCGCTATTTCAACCGCGATACGCCGGTATTGATGCTGACGGCATTTGCAGAACTGGAAGATAAAGTGCAGGGCTATGACAGCGGTGCCGACGATTACCTGACCAAACCTTTTTACATGCGCGAGCTGCTGCTTCGGGTGCAGGCATTGTTAAAGCGGCAGCATAA
>NZ_LUKG01000028.1:19417-20559 GCF_001601815.1 Flavihumibacter sp. CACIAM 22H1 | reverse complement strand
ATTGACCGAAAAAACAAGTTGGTTACCCGAAACGGCCAGCCCATTCAGCTTACCCCCCGAGAATACCAGATTTTATTAAAACTGCTGGAAAACAAAGGAGAACTCGTTTCAAAGAACCAGCTTATCCAGGAAATATGGGGCAGTTTCATTGATACCAATACCAATACCATCGAAGTTTATATCAATTTTATACGGAACAAAATTGATAAACCATTTGGTAAAAATAATATCAAAACCAAGGTAGGATACGGCTATTATTTTGATGAACAGGATGGGAATTAGAAGAAAAATATTAGTGTACTTTTTCATTAACCACCATTCTTTTTAAACCCGGTGTGGTGCTTTTTTTTGTGTATACCCTGTTCTCTGACTACCGAAAAGAAGAGTTTCACCAGCGGCAGAAAGAAAAGATCCGGTCTACCCTGTTTTTTTTAAGCGAGAATAAAAATGCCGATTGGGAGTTGACAAGTAAAATTGACCGTCTTACGATCAATGACCTCGTAAATGAGAAATTACTCATTTTCAACAGTAAAAAGGAATTGATTTATTCCAGTATTGATGATACACCGGTACAATACTCCAGGAAAATATTGGAGAATTTATCTGCCGGATCGGAATGGTATGAGGGGCGCGAAAAAGTGTATGATGTGGTAGGCCTGTATTTTCAGAACGAGGGTAAGGTATATTATGGAATCAGTAAGGCACAGGATTTATTTGGGTTTTCCAAACTCAATTATTTACGTAATATCCTGCTGCTGAGCTTTTTTGGGTTCTGTATAAGCGTGGTAGTAATTGCTTATTTATTGTCTAAGAAAATAACCGATCCGCTGGAGTCAATAACAAAGCAAATTGAGTCCTATAATTTTGAAGCGTCGTTTAATCCGATTCAATACCAGCAATCCGGAAGTGAAATGGCCATTCTGGCCGATCAGTTTAATAAGCTGATGAAAAGAATGAATGAAGTGTTTTCCTTTCAAAAACATGCTATCCATCATATTTCCCATGAGTTAAAAACACCGATATCTATCCTGGTATCCAACTTTGAACGGATGGAAGCAGAAACAGATCCCGGTCGTTTGAAACAAATGATTAAAATCCAGAAAGAGGATACCAAAAAGTTGAGTGAGATCATCAATGCTTTG
>NZ_LUKG01000028.1:16316-18948 GCF_001601815.1 Flavihumibacter sp. CACIAM 22H1 | reverse complement strand
CATCAATGCTTTGCTGGAAATTGCCAAAGCAGAATCGGGTAGTAGTTTGAAGACTTCCATGGTACGGCTGGATGAATTGATATTTGATATTGCTGACGAACTTAAAATAATTGAACCGGATTTCCTTTTTTCAATTGAATACGAGGCTGCTTATGACGAACCGGAATTATTGGTATACGCCAACTATCGCTTACTGAGGGCAGCCGTATTGAATCTTATGCAAAACTGTATTCAGTACAGTTCTACTAAAAAAGCAGCAATCCGACTAAAAAGTGAAGCAAGGCTTTTACAGGTAGTATTTGAAAATGAAGGAGCGGGCTTAACAGAGGAGGAACAACAATTGCTATTCCAGCACTTTTTCCGGGGAACGAACAGTGCCGCTATCCGGGGGTTTGGATTGGGATTGGTATTTGTACATAGAATGCTGACCCTGCACGGAGGTACCATTACCTATAAAAAACTTCCACCAGACCTGAACCAGTTTACGATTTCCCTGCCTTTAAGCTAAGATTTATTGCCTTTAAGGTGTTTTTAAGGTGGTTACGGCCAAATTTGGGCCTCCTTTCAGATAAGGAGTGCTACTATGATTTTTTTTAAGAACACCGTCCTATTCGTTTTATTACTGGCTACAATTACTTCTGCCAGGGCACAGGATACACTTAAAATCACGCTTCAGCAAGCGGATAGTTTATTCCTCCAGAATAATTTCCGGTTATTGGCTGCTGCCATGAATGTAGATGCCGTAAAAGCGGAAATTATTCAGGCAAAACTATTTCCGAATCCTGTTTTTACGGCCGACCTGAATGCCTATGATCCCCAAAACAGGAAACTACTGCACGTAGGTAAAACCGGGCAGAAAGTATTTCAGATGGAGCAGGTTATACGGCTTGCCGGAAAACGCAAAGCAGAAATTGAAATGGCCCGTTCCAACGCAGCATTAGCCGAGCTGGAACTGGTACAACTGACTCAACAGTTAAAATTTCAGTTACATAGTGATTTGTTTGCCTTAGGGCAGTATGCACAACTCCTCAGAAGTTATACCGGGCAACTTGCGCTGCTTGATACCCTGCTTAAAAGTTACCAGCAACAGGCCGATTTGGGAAACCTGCCCCTGAAAGATGTAGTTCGATTAAAGGGCGCCTACCTTAAACTCAATAATGACCGGGCGGAAGTGTATAAAGATTATTATGAAGTGCATGCCAACCTGCAGGTACTGCTTCAAACCAATAGTCCACTTGTTTTTGATTTTAAGGAAGAAGATATTTTACGGTATATCAAAGCCCATCCGCTGCCGGATATCCGAACGGAAGCCCAGTTGAACAGGATCGATCTGAAGATCGCGCAACAAAACAAAGAATTAGCCGACCTGAATCAGCAGTACCAGGTGAAACTGGCCAAGCCTGATATTAATGTATTTACTTCCTATGATCAGCGCGGCGGTGCGTTTAATAATCAAATCAATGCTGGTCTGTCGATTCCTCTTCCTTTTTTTCATCGGAACCAGGGAAATATCAAAATGGCGGAATACCGGGTTAAGGAGGCTGATTTAAACGTACAGGCTGTACAGGCTGAAGCAGATGCATCGCTTTCCAATGCGTATCAGTCCTACAAGCAGGTAGTAACCGAATACAAAAAAGCGGCTCCGCTTTATAACGAAGATTTTGAGATAACAGGAAAAGGCATGACCGAAAACTTCAGGAAACAGAATGTATCCATGATCGAATTCATTGATTTTTTTGAAGCCTATAATGAAGTTCAGGTAGAACTGGCCAGGATAAAGTCCCAACTGGTTGTTTCTGCTGAAAAACTGAATCTGTTAATCGGAAAAGATATGTTTTAATATGTACAATATGAACTACTATAAATTGGTACTGGTATGCTGCTTGTTTTCCGCATTTATTGGATGCAGGGAAAAGACCCAGCCGGCAGATGCCGTGGTTTTTTCTATGAGTGATACCATGATGGCAAAATGCGAGTTTGCAAAAGCTACCAAACAGGAAGTACAGAATGAAATACGGCTTTTTGGAAAAATAACTGCCGATAATAATAAGCTGGCGCAGGTATATCCTATTGTAAGCGGTATAGTAAAGAAAATTCAGGTGGAGCTGGGAGACTATGTAAAGCAGGGGCAGGTGCTGGCTACAATACAAAGTAGTGAAGTAGCGGCTTTCCAGAAAGAAAAAATGGACGCCATCAATGATGTGGCCAACGCTGAAAAAAATCTGCAGGTTACCCAAGACCTGTTTGCCGGCAAATTAAGTACTGAAAAGGATGTGGCAGCTGCTGAACGAGAATTGGAAAAAGCCAGGGCAGAACTGGCCAGGATAAATGAGATCTACAGCATTTACAACCTGAAAGGGGGCTCGATGTTTAACGTAACCGCACCCATCAGCGGATTTGTTGTGGCTAAAAATATCAACCAGAATGAATTGTTGCGGCAGGATAATGCGGAGGCTGTTTTCTCAATTGCAGAAATCAACGAAGTATGGGCACTGGCAAATGTGAACGAAACGGATATCGCTAAAATTAATGTGGGTTATGGCGTTACGGTAAATACCCTGGCATTTCCTGACCAACCCTATTCGGGAAAGATCGATAAGATTTTTAATGCCATTGATCCGGAAACCAAATC
>NZ_LUKG01000028.1:0-15979 GCF_001601815.1 Flavihumibacter sp. CACIAM 22H1 | reverse complement strand
TAGCACAAAATGGGTTATTGATTTATGATGCTATAAACGACTAGTAGAACATGAATAACTTCATTAAACAGATCATAGCATTTTCGCTCAAGAACAGGTTTTTTACCTTTTTCTGGGTAACCCTGCTGATTATTGCAGGTGCTATCAGCTATAGCCGCATTCCTATTGAAGCTTTCCCGGATGTTACCAATACGCAGATCATCATTGTAACTGAATGGAATGGCCGTAGTGCAGAGGAAGTAGAACGTTTTGTAACAACCCCCATCGAAATTGCCATGAACAGTGTACAGCGGAAAACCAATGTACGCAGTATTACCATGTTCGGACTGTCTGTAATTAAGATCATTTTTGATGATGATGTGGAAGATTTTTTTGCAAGGCAGCAGGTGAACAACCAGTTAAAGAATGTGCAATTACCAGAGGGGGTAGATGCGGATGTAC
Organism: Flavihumibacter sp. CACIAM 22H1; assembly: GCF_001601815.1. Taxonomy (GTDB): domain Bacteria; phylum Bacteroidota; class Bacteroidia; order Chitinophagales; family Chitinophagaceae; genus Flavihumibacter. The sequence continues at coordinate 15,538 of NZ_LUKG01000028.1, read as the reverse complement.
AGCCTCCCTATGGCCCAACGGGTGAAATTTTCCGGTATGTATTAAAAAGCGCTCCCTTGTCAAAGGACGGCGATAAAAGAGATACCAGAGATTTGTTGACCATTCAGAATTGGGTCATTGACCGGGAATTGCGACGAGTGCCTGGCGTAGCAGATATAGTAGCATTTGGAGGCCAGGAAAAGATCTATGAGATTTCTGTGGATCCGGTGAAATTACAGCGATATGACCTCACACCACTTGAACTCTACAACGCTGTTAGTAAATCCAATCTCAATGTGGGGGGGGATGTGATTGAGAAAAACGGACAGGCCTATGTAGTACGCGGAATCGGCTTGTTAGACAGCCGGAAGGATATTGAGAATACCATCGTAGATATTTTTAAAGGGAACCCACTGCTGGTAAAGGATGTAGCAACGGTTCAGGAAGCCAGCGCACCCAGGGTTGGCCAGGTTGGGCTGAATGATAATGATGATGTGGTAGAAGGAATTATAGTAATGCGGAAAGGGGAAAACCCCAGTGATGTTTTGAGCCGTGTAAAGGAAAAAATCCAGGAACTGAACAGTTCTATTTTGCCTTCCGACGTTAAAATGGAAACCTTTTATGACCGCGATGTGCTCATGAACTATACCACCCATACGGTATTAAAAAACCTGGTGGAGGGCATCGTTTTTGTAACCGTGATCGTATTTCTTTTCATGGCTGACTGGCGTACCACCCTCATTGTTGCGGTGATTATTCCCCTGTCCTTATTGTTTGCGTTTTTTATGCTACGATTAAAGGGGATGAGTGCCAATTTATTGTCGCTGGGTGCCATAGATTTTGGGATCATTATTGACGGGGCGGTGGTAATGGTGGAAGGCGTTTTTGTAGCGTTGGATCATAAGGCGCACCGGGTTGGCATGAAAACCTATAATAAGCTGGCCAAAATGGGGATGATCAAGGCTACAGGAACACAAATGGGCAAAGCCATATTTTTTTCCAAGTTGATCATTATTTCTGCATTGCTGCCAATCTTTTCGTTTGAAAAAGTGGAGGGCAAAATGTTTGCTCCGCTTGCCTGGACACTCGGTTTTGCCTTATTGGGAGCCCTATTGTTTACGCTTACACTGGTGCCGGTACTTTCTTCTATCTTGCTGAACAAAAATGTTCGGGAAAAGGAAAATGCATTTACCCGTTTTGTAAACCGGTCGGTGGGAAAAGCCTTTGCGTTTACGTATTCAAGAAAGAAACTAACGCTGTTAATAGCCGGATTAAGTTTTATACTCACCCTGCTGTCTACCCGATGGCTGGGTACAGAATTTTTGCCTCAACTGAATGAGGGAGCTTTATGGGTGGAGGCCAAAATGCCGATGAGTACCTCCCTCCCAAAAACAGTGGAAATGGTTCGTGTATTGCGGAAGGAGTTAATGAGTTTTCCGGAGGTAAACGGGGTATTGTCGCAAACCGGCCGCAGTAATGATGGTACTGATCCCAGTGGTTTTTATTATGTACAGATGCAGGTGAACCTGAAACCTAAAAAAGAATGGGGCAGGAAAATTTCGCTTGATGACCTGGTGGAAGAAATGGATGTAAAACTCAAGCAGTACCAGGGAATCAACTACAATTATTCTCAGCCGATTATCGACAACGTTGCAGAAGCGGTGGCAGGTATGAATGCTTCGAATGCTGTAAAGATTTATGGCGATGATCTGGATAAGTTGGACGATTATGCGAACAAAGTAATCGAACAGATCAAGGACGTACCGGGCATTAAGGACGTAGGCATACTGCGGAATATTGGGCAGCCTGAGATCAGCATCCTCCTGGATGAGGAAAAGATGGCAATGTATGGGGTTACCAAGGCGGAGGCCCAGGCGGTAATTGAAATGGCCATAGGAGGTAAAACAGCCAGCCAGAAATATGAAGGCGAGCGGAAATTTGATATCCGAATTCGTTACGATAAGGATTTTAGAAAAAACGAAGAGGATATCCTGCGGCTGATGATTCCCACCATTACCGGTAATCGCATTCCCTTAAAAGAAGTAGCGTCTATCAGGCAGAGTACCGGACCGGCTTTTATTTATCGGGATAATACCAAGCGTTTTATTGGGGTAAAATTTTCTGTACGCGAGAGAGATCTGGGAAGCACGATTGCGGAAGCACAGCAAAAAGTAAAAAAAGGATTGAAGTTGGAAGAGGGGTACCAGATTAACTGGACCGGGGAATTCGAAAACCAGGTAAGAGCCAGTAAACGATTATCACAGGTAGTGCCGCTGAGCCTGGTGCTGATATTTGTTCTCCTGTTTATCATGTTTAATAATGCAAAAGATGCCGGGTATGTGCTGATCAACGTTCCGTTTGCGTTAATCGGGGGTATACTGGCATTGCATATAACGGGTATCAATTTCGGGATTTCTGCGGGGGTTGGATTTATTGCCTTATTTGGAATATGCGTGCAAAACGGGGTTATCCTGATAGCGGAATTCCATAAGCAGATCCAGTTAACCAATGAAGTGCGGGAAGCCGTCTTTCTTGCAGTGAAAGCAAGGACCAGGCCGGTTGTTATGACCGCCCTGATGGCTGCCGTAGGGCTTTTTCCGGCCGCTATCAGCACGGGTATTGGTTCTGAAAGTCAGAAACCCCTGGCAATTGTGATAATTGGTGGTTTAGTTACCGCTACAATTTTTACCTTGTTGGTTTTTCCTATAATTTACCAGTATGCGTTGAACATACGGGTAGCAAAAAAGGAAAAATACAACCAGAGATAAATGAAAAAAGTATTAATCATCCAAACTGCATTTATTGGTGATGTGGTGCTTGCAACAACACTGCTTGAATCCTTGCATGCCATGGATCCTTCGATAGAACTGGATATGCTGGTTCGGAGGGGCAATGAATCACTGCTAACCGGGCATCCGTATTTGTCGGAGCTGCTGGTGTGGGATAAAAAATCCGGAAAATATTCGAGCCTCTTTAAACTATTGGGTATTATCCGGAAGAAGAAATACGATACGGTAATCAATCTCCAGCGTTTTGCAGCTACGGGCATGCTGTCGGCTTTTTCCGGAGCGAAGGAAATTATCGGGTATGATAAAAATCCGTTTTCCTTCCTGTTTACCCGTACCGTAAAACATAGTATAGGAAAAAAAGAGGCCTGGGTACATGAAATAGTGCGGTGTCATCAACTGATCGGCCATTATACCAATGAGCCGGCCAGGCCACCCAGGTTGTATCCCCGTGCTGTAGATTATGAGCGGATTAAACCCTTTATCGGGCAGCCTTATTTTGTATTGGCACCGGGCTCTGTGTGGTTTACCAAGCAGTACCCGCTGCACAAATGGGTGAGCGCCCTGGAGCAGCTACCCGCCGGTGTTAAACTATATATCATTGGTGCACCCGAAGACCGGGAAAAGGGCGAACAGATAAAGGCTGCATTGCCCGGGAAAAATATTGAAATTTTAGCGGGACAATTAAATTTCCTGGAATCAGTGGCCTTGATGGAGTCGGCCCAATTGAACATGGTTAATGACTCGGCTCCGCTGCATTTTGCTTCGGCCCGTAATGCGCCCACCTTGGCAGTATACTGCTCTACCGTGCCTTATTTCGGGTTTGGCCCATTGTCGGAGGAAAATTATGTGATTGAAACGCGCCAGCCATTAAGTTGCCGCCCCTGCGGGCTGCATGGAAAAAAAGCATGTCCTGAGGGGCATTTTGATTGTGCGCTTACAATACAGGATGCTGAACTGAGACAAATTATAGATAATAAACTTAAACGATGTATCCCGGATCAAGTTTAATTATTTCAACCTATAACTGGCCTAAGGCCCTGGATTGTTGTTTTAACAGCATCCTGGGATTAAAGGTATGGCCGGATGAAATTATTATTGCCGATGATGGCTCTACGGAAGATACCCGTGAGCTGATTGCAGTTTTCAGAAAAAAAAGCCGGGTGCCGGTAGTTCATATCTGGCAACCCGATACCGGTTTTCAGCTTGCCAAGATCCGTAACAAAGCGGTTGCTGCTGCCCGTTATGACTATATAATTCAGATTGACGGTGATCTGATTCTCGATCCTTATTTTGTCAAGGACCACCTAAGTTCGGCCAAACCGGGTCGGTTTATCGGAGGCAGCAGATGTCTTCTGAGTAAATGTTTTTCTGAACAATTATTGGAGGATCCGCGTGTACAGGTTTCTTTATGGAAACAGGGGGTACGGAACAGAGAAAATGGAATCCGGATGCTGCCTGTGGGAAAATTACTGAACCGCCTGGTAAAAACCAGTTCCAGCCGTAGTATCCGAGGTTGTAATATGTCTTTTTGGCGGGCTGATTTTATCCGGGTAAATGGATACAATGAAGATTATATAGGATGGGGAAAGGAAGACACAGACTTAGTAATCCGTTTTTTTAAGATCGGGTTGGAACGTCCTATGTTTAAATTCATCGGTATTGCCTATCATATATGGCATAAGGAAGCCGATCGTTCGGGTCTGGAAAAAAATGAAGCACTTCTTCACCAATTAAACAGCGGTCTGCGCCATAGTTGCGAAAATGGTGTAAGTAAATACCTGTAGGCGAGGGGTTGGGTTGTAATGTTTGGCTGGTAATTTCAGTGTATGCTAAAGAGAGCAATACCTGCAGAAGAATAACTAAGTTAGAAAGCCAGTTGAAATAGTAGCAGGGGATAAGTTTTCTAGCCGATAAAACGCGCATGCAGGGCCAATACCTGCGGCAGCACCAGTTGCTGGTCGTCATTGACGATCACAAAATCACAAAGCTTCATTTTAAGTGATTCATCGAGCTGGCTTAACATGCGTTGCAGAACCTGCTCGCGGCTTACCTGGTCGCGCTGCATAACACGATGGATCCGCAAGGCCGTGGGGGCTGAAACACCAATCACGTAATCCAGTTCGTCCTGGCTGCCGGATTCAAAGATCAGGGCAGCTTCTTTTAGCGCATAAGGTGCATTCTGTCGACGCATCCAGTCTTTGCCATATTGAATTGTAGCCGGATGTACAAGCGCATTCAGCGCATCCAGTTTCTTCCGGTCTTTAAATACAATGGAGGAGATAAATGAACGGTTCAGTTGACCGTTTTGATAGGTTTCCGGCCCCAACAAGGCGCTTATTTGTGCACGAAGGGCCGGATCTTCCTGCATCAGGCGTTTAGCGGCGGTATCAGCGTTATAAACCGGGATGCCCAGGTGTTCAAATGCCCTGGACACGATTGATTTACCACTGCCAATACCGCCGGTTATGCCAATTTTCAACATTATGCTTTCTCAGCAGGTGCTGGTTTGTTGATGTTTTTTGTCCACTCGAGCGATATAGCCGATTTCTCGATCTTCATATAGCTGCCCGGAGATGTTTCCATCATCAGGGTGCCGTCTTCGTTTACTTTATTAACGGTGCCATGAATACCGGCAATGGTAACAATTTTGTCGCCTTTCTGCATATTTTCCTGGAATGCCTTGGCTTCTTTTGCTTTTTTAGCCTGGGGGCGAATCATAAAGAGCCAGAATACGAGAATCATACCACCTAGCAGGAGTAACTGGGGCATTCCGCCACCTGCCTGGAGAAGAAGTAGGGTCATAGTTGTTGATTGTAATTATGAATAGACAATAAATAGTAAATGGATTATTTGCTGGCGGCGGCCACTTCTACTTTGAATTGCAGGTGATGGTCCATAGAGCCGCTGGTGTTGGCACGTACATGAATGGATTTATTATTGGTTCCTACCCGGCCTTTGCTATCAAAGGAGCCTTTGATCACCCCTTCGTTTCCAGGCAGAATAGGTTCTTTGGGAGGCTCTGCCGCCGTACATCCGCAGGCGGGTGCTACCGAATAAATTACCAGTGGTTTGGTACCGCTGTTTTTGAAACGGAATGCTACTTCAACCTGCTGGCCTTCTGTAACTTTTCCGTAATCCTTATTCTGATCAATCCACTCAATGGTAGTGAATTGGGTGCTGTCTACCTGGTTAACGGTTTCAGCAGCCGTGGCTGGAGCTGTACCTGTAACCGGGGCTTCTGCTTCTTTAGCCGGACTATTCTGGCAGGCAACAGCGGCCAGGGCCAGCATGGATAAAAGGAGTATACGCATGTCGGATTTATTTTTTAAAACTTACTTTATGCAATTTATTATCTCTTACCAGATCTTTATGAATATTATCCAGTATCCCGTTTACAAACTGCCCGCTCTGCGGTGTACTGTATTCCTTGGCCAGGTCTATGTATTCATTAATGGTAACCTTGGGAGGAATTGTTTCAAAATACAGTAATTCACAAAGCCCCATCTGCATCAGGATCATATCCAGGGTAGCGATCCGTTCGGGATCCCAGTTTTTTAATTTTGGTTTGATCATTTCCAGCGTGGTGGCGCGCTTATCAATAACTGCATTCAGCAGGCTTTTGGCAAATTCCATTTTTTCAGGGCTCACCATTACCTGGAAATTGAAACTGCCGGGTTTATGGAGGTATTGTTGTACCAACTGATGTATCATTTCACAATCGTCGTCCCAATTGTTGAAATGCTCTTCGAGGTGGGCAGTAAATTCTTCGCGGGTTATCAGCAGGTTATTATAGATGAATTCCAGCATGGCTTTTTCAGCCTTGTAATCACGACCCTGTACCTGCACATAGGCCTGGTATTCGGGGGTATTTACCAGTTCCAGGTATACTTTGCGTACCAGTTCCTGATCCAGGTACTTGGTAACCAGGTCTTCTTTTAGCGCCGTTTGGTAAGATGCGTCTTCAAGAATTTTCCAAAGCAACTGGTTGCCGGCGATTTTGGTATTTACTTCCAGGTCGGCAGCGGAAGGCAGGTGTTTATTAGCACGGTTACGGGCATCCGTTTCGGAATAGCGGGCTACTTCCGTAATAAAATGAATGATGTAAAGTAGTAATTGTCTGGATTGGTCAAACTGCTTATTTAATAACCGGATGGGCTCGCCTGGTTTTACGGGCTGGGTGAAAGAATCCAGTGCGTACAGGGTTTGCATCACTTTTACCCTGATAATTCTTCTGCTGATCATACCTCCAAGAACTTTGTTAAGGCGGCAAAGCTAGGTCATTTCGGGGCCCTTACCAAACCCGGAAGCATCAATTAACGGGGTCTTATCTTTAAAATAGACACCATTTCTAATCCGGTACCTGGTTGTAACGCATTTTTATGACCGGTTTTTTCGAATTGTACCAGCACCGGCTGCTCATCTCGCTGGAAATCGGCCGGTAAATTGGCTGCTTCGTAGGCGTTGCCATTGTCCATAACCAGCACCCAGGCGGCTGCATCACAGGCCGGACCGCAGGGAAACCGCCAGGTCTGTACCACGGCCGGCTTATCTGTCAGCATCAGATCTTCTGTACTGGATTTTTGGCAGGAGAGCAGCAAAAAACTGCTGCCCAAAAGCAGCCCATAAACGCGGGTGGATAATAGCAAGTGACGCATAAACCGATTTAAACTGCCGAAGCTGCCGGGTGCCTGAAAAATTGGCACGGACCGCGGCTGCTGTCAGTAAGAAGAACGGAGAAAGGGCCGGGAAATTGCGCGGATTCCTGCAAAAATGGCTTTAATCCTGTCGCTGAGCCGGATTGGCATGTTATTCGTTCGCACTAGCACGCTCCCGGGCAGATTGCCCCGGAAATGAATCACTCACTTAATTAAAACCAAGTAATATGGCTAAGAAGTTGAACATTACTCCTTTGCACGACCGGGTTGTAGTAAAACCCGCCCCTGCTGAAGAGAAAACTGCAGGCGGTATCATTATCCCGGATACAGCAAAAGAAAAGCCCCAGCGCGGCACCATCGTGGCTGCAGGTACCGGTAAAAAAGATGAGCCCCTGACGGTAAAAGTTGGCGACACAGTATTGTATGGCAAATATGCCGGCACTGAGTTGCAACTGGAAGGTGGTGATTTCCTGATTATGCGGGAAAGTGATATCCTGGCTATTATCTAATTAAACATTCAACAACTTTATTTAAGTCAACTACTATGGCAAAACAAATTTTCTTCGACCTCGAAGCAAGAAACAGAATGAAGAAAGGGGTTGATACCCTGGCCAATGCGGTGAAAGTAACCCTGGGACCAAAAGGTCGTAACGTGGTTATTGAAAAGAAATTTGGCGCTCCTGCTGTAACTAAAGATGGGGTTACTGTAGCAAAAGAAATTGAACTGGAAGACCCGATCGAAAACATGGGTGCCCAGATGGTAAAAGAAGTTGCCAGCAAAACAGCTGATGTAGCGGGTGATGGTACTACTACTGCTACCGTACTGGCCCAGGCAATTATTACCGAAGGTCTTAAAAACGTGGCCGCTGGTGCAAACCCAATGGACCTGAAACGCGGAATCGACAAAGCGGTTGAGAAAGTGGTGGAAGCACTGCGTGGTCAGAGCCAGAAAATCGGGAACGATACTAAAAAAATTGAAGCAGTTGCTACTATTTCTGCCAACAACGACCCGGAAATCGGAAAACTGATTGCAGAAGCGATGGCAAAAGTTGGAAAAGACGGTGTAATTACTGTAGAAGAAGCCAAAGGAACGGATACAACCGTAGAAGTGGTGGAAGGTATGCAGTTTGACCGGGGATATATTTCTCCATACTTCGTTACCAACAGCGAAAAAATGAACGCTGAATTGTCGAATCCATATATCCTGATCTACGATAAGAAGATCGGTGCTATGAAAGACATTCTGCACATTCTGGAGAAAGTTGCACAAGGTGGTCGTCCGCTGGTAATTATCAGTGAGGATCTCGAAGGAGAAGCACTGGCTACCCTGGTGGTTAACAAACTGCGTGGTACCCTGAAAGTGGCTGCTGTTAAAGCGCCTGGTTTCGGCGACCGTCGTAAAGAAATGCTGCAGGATATCGCTATCCTTACAGCTGGTACCGTAATCAGCGAAGAGCAGGGCTTCAAACTGGAGAACGCTGACCTCAGCTACCTGGGACAGGCTACTTCTATTACTATCGACAAAGACAATACCGTTATTGTAGGTGGTAAGGGTAAAAAAGACGAGATCACGAAGCGCATTAACCAGATCAAATCTCAGATTGAGAGTACTACTTCTGATTACGATCGGGAGAAACTGCAGGAGCGTTTGGCTAAACTGAGCGGTGGTGTGGCTGTACTGAATGTAGGAGCTGCTACCGAGGTAGAAATGAAAGAGAAGAAAGACCGCGTGGATGATGCGCTTCATGCAACCCGCGCAGCGGTTGAAGAAGGAATTGTTCCGGGTGGTGGTACGGCGTTTATCCGCGCTATTTCTGCCCTGGATGGTTTCCGCAGCAGCAATGAGGATGAGAAACTGGGGGTTCAGATCGTGCGTCGTTCTCTGGAAGCGCCTATCCGTATTATTGTTGAAAATGCCGGCCTGGAAGGTTCTGTGATCATTAACCAGATCCGCGAAGGAAAAGGTGATTACGGCTTCAATGCTCGCACTGAGAAGTTTGAAAACCTCCTGAAAACAGGGGTAATTGATCCTACTAAAGTGGGTCGTGTTGCCCTGGAACATGCCGCTTCTATTGCAGGTATGTTACTGACTACCGAGTGTGTAATTGCCGACAAGCCTGCTAAAGAAGCAGCGCCTGCTCCGCATGGCCACGGTGGTGGAATGGGAGATATGGGATATTAATAAGTAATCCGAAAGGAGATAAAAAAAACTGCCCGCTTTTGCGGGCAGTTTTTTTATTTTTCACCACTATGTTAATAACTATTTACTCGTAGATCTACGAATCGTAATATTACGAAATGGCATAATTTATAAGGAGATTCTGTGTAAATAGGCTATAGATTGCGGTATATTCAAAAGTTTCGCTCAATTTTCTGTTTGATTGAAGTTGCAACGATTAAATGTTGAAAAATATTTTAATTCTACCATTTTGAATTCTGGAATTATGGGCTAATTTTGACCTATCCATATCGAGTTAAGCCCAGTAACTCCATTATCCGTATTGAAGCAGACCTCTCTGATTTAGTGCCTCAACCACAAAACGAATTACGGATAATGAAACAAGCGAATCAAAAGATTTGGTGTGTCAGTTCTGTGCTAACCTTGATCCTGACCCTTTTAGTTAGCCTCACGCAAGCGCAAGCACCTCAGCCTCCTATTACTCAGGGACGATTATTGAATTTTCCAATGAGTGATCAATTGTATGCCAGGAATCTGAACAATAATCAGGCCACTGTTCCCATTTCAGTTCGAATGCTTGCAAGTAGCCAATTCAATCAATTGCAGGTGGTATTTTATCGGGATTTAAACAATAACAATGATTATTTCGACGATGGAGGTCCTGTTTCTACCACAACTTTACTGTTGTCCACAGGTACTTTGGCCAACGATTCAATAACTCTAACCTTTCCTAATTATACCATCCTTGCTGAATTAAGGCAGTATGGTTTTGTTTTAAATGGCATACGTCCTAATAACTCTTCAGCCTTATTAGCGGCTTCGGTAGGTGTTGTTGCAGGTGATACCTATATCATACAGGGACAATCAAATTCATATGCAGAACAACGCCAAGGTGGTGATGCAAATGCCACACCGTTTAGAAGATTCGTGAAATCCTATGGTAGTTCACATCCCAATGGCGTAACTGCATATCCCCGAAATTGGGGGATAGGTGATGGTAATGCTAATAATGTAGGAAATTATAATGTAGGTATGTGGGGGATGCGTTTGGGCTCGCAAATTGCTGCAACAGAAGGCATACCAGTGGCTATATTCTGTGGTGGATACGGAGACAAAATTCCAATTTTCCAGGCAAGTTCTACGGCATATATTTCAGCTGAAAATGAGAATAATTACAGAAGATTGCGTCGAAGATTAGCGGATGCTGGTGTTCAGAATAGCGTACGCGGCATATTCTGGTGGCAAGGAGAATCAGACGGAATTATTGATAACAATAAAACCAGCAAGAACGATTACATAAATATATTTAATAATATTCTTCAATCCTGGAGAACTGATTACCCTAGTTTGGAGAAAGTTTTCATTGTTCAAATCAGGCTGGGATGTTATGTTGGCGCTCCCCCCATCAACAGTGCTCTTGATATCATGCAGGCACAATTAGAAATCGCTAAATCGGATAATGATATTGAAATATTTTCTACGCAAAATCTTGAACACATTTACGAAACGGGTGGTGGAATTCCCAGTCCGGGATGGTATTGCCATTATGGTTATGCAGACGGCTATTTAAAAGCCGGTGATTTATTTTTGCCAACTGTACGTCAGGAATTGTATGGTGAACCTGTAGTAAACAATACAAGGTTCGCTTACCCAATAGCAGCTGATATAACCAGTACCGGTCCTGTTGCCACTCAGGTGACGGTGGAATTAAGCAATCTTACAGATAATTATAGCGTGGTTCCGTTGTCTGGTTCAAATATTATTGATTATTTCAGGATTGAAGGAGGCGGTGGCGGATATGTGATTACATCTTTGTCAATAGCAGGTAATGCAATTACTTTAAACTTTAATAATCCAAATGCAAACGTACCGAATGCAGTTTCTTATTTTGGCCGCCAACAATTTGATGCACCAGTAATTGAAAACGCAGGTGGGCAGGCAATCGTTGCCTTTACCCAACAGATCCAGTCAGGTTCCCTTCCCATTGATCCGCTTGCACTCACCATTGCCCGCAACGGGGTGTCCAATACCCTGCGCTGGAAAGTGGAATCAAATCAGCGCTTTGATCAGTTTATTATTGAGAGAGGGGAAACAAGGAACTCGTTTAAAGCAATTCATGAACTGTATGGAACCGGCCAGGAAGGAACGATTCAATACGATTTTACCGACAATAAACCCAATGCAACCGTTAGTCATTATCGCATACGCGGAATTCAGCAGGACGGAAGAGAATTGTTCAGCCAGGTAGTTACGGTAAATAACCGGCTTACGACCGTTAAGGAATTCAGGGTATTCCCGAATCCGGTAGCCGGTTCTGCAAATGCTACCATCAATATGAACGAAGCAGCCCTTGCTACCATTCACCTGCACGACGCATCCGGCCGTTTATTGTCTTCCCGTAAACTACAACTACAGAAAGGGAATAACCAGTTTTCGCTCGGAGAATTACTGGATTATAATCCAGGTACCTATATTGTTCGGGTAGTAACACCCACCGAAACCCAACAGATAAGGGTGGTGAAAGCGAAGTAAGGGTTAGTTATAAAATAAAAAAGAGGCTGTCTCCGGTGAGGCAGCCTCTTTCTATTATCAACCATACGAATTTTATTGTTTCTGGAATTTCCGTACAGAAGGTGGCATCCCTTCAAACTGCACTCTTATTACATAGGTTCCCGCAGCAAAATTGGAGAGGTTATAGGTTTTTGTGAAATGTGTCGTATTCTTATTCACTTCATCCTGCATAACCAATACACCGCTGATGCTGTAAAACTGTACGCTTCCTTTGCCGGTGGAATTGTCGTCCATGCGTAGGGTAACGATTCCGTTACTGGCAACGGGGTTCGGATAAAGCTTCATGGATAAACGTTCTTTTCCGGAGCTGCCTTTTACGGTTACGGTTACTTCTTTACGAACTGTAATACTTCCATTATCGCGAACCAGGATTTCAAAAGTATAAATTCCGGTCACCAGCCCGCTTAGATTCACAATGGCCGAGTTCTGGTTATTCAGAATAGCATTGCTTGGACCATTCACCATCTTCCATTGGTAGAGACGGATAGTGCCATCCGGATCATAGGATTTACTGGCATCCAGCAGTGCCGTATCCGAAGGCAGGATCACTTCAACAGAATCACTGGTTACAATAACCGGGGCTTTGTTGGCAAGTACACGTACAGAAACGGTGGTTGTTCCTTTTAATCCGGCATTATCTGTTACTTCGAGTTGGAACTGATAGGTGCCTACCACCAGGTTGGTTATCGCCGTTTTACTGGAGCTGGGTGTAAGAATACCTGCATTGGCCGGTCCGCTTTGTTGGGTCCAGCGATACGAACGGATATTACCGTCTGCATCGGAAGAACCGGAACCGTCTAATTCAGTGCGGTTGGTAGGCAGTGAAATAGTGATGGCATTACCTGCTCTTGCTACCGGAGCTACGGGGGCTGGCAATACTACCAGGGTCATAGTGCTGGTGGCTTTCAAGCCATCATTATCGGTAACCTCTAACTGGAAAACATAGGTTCCTGTACTTAGGTTAGCAGCAGTGGTAGTGGCTGATTTGGCGGAGGACAGGGTAGCTGTATTAGGACCGCTGTTTTGTTTCCAGCTATACGATACAACTGATCCATCCGGGTCATAGGAGGAGCTTCCATCGAGCGTAGTAGATTTGGTATTGACTGTTTTTTTACCGCCGGCATTGGACACCGGTGCTTTTTTAACTGCCACAACCGGCGCCGGATTAACCCGAACGGTAACATCATCTGCATCGCGGGCTCCATCATTATCCGTAACGGTTAACCGGAAAGTATAGATTCCTTCCACCAGGTTGGTAATTTCTGTACTAGCTGCGGCAGCAGCACCAATAGAAGCGGTATTCGGCCCATCAACCTGCGTCCAGCGATAGGCAGTAATGGTGCCATCATTGTCTCTTCCTGAACCGGAAAGGGTAATGCTATTGGTGGGCAGAGTTATGCTTCGGTTGGAACCCGCATTTGCCACGGGGGCTTCATTCGGAACCGGTGCTGGTTTTACCACTACGGTTGTTTCGTCCGAATTGGTAGCGCCATCATTATCGGTTACGGTTAGTCGGAATACATAGGTTCCTTCTACTAAACCAGATACCGTAGTACTGGCAGCGGTAACGGGATTGATCAATGCAGTACTGGGGCCACTTACCTGTGTCCACCGATAGGCGGCAATTGAGCCGTCCGCATCTGTTCCTGTACCGTTTAATGCTACGCTGTTCGTGGGCAGTGTAATGGTACGGTTGCTTCCAGCTGCTGCAACAGGTGGCTGGTTGGTGGAGGCCGCAGCATTAACCGTAACCGTCATTTCATCTATTCCGCTGGCGCCGTCATTATCTGTTGCCCGCAAACGGAAGGTATAAATACCTTCTGCCAGGCCCGATACAGTTGTATTGGCGCTGTTGGCAGCTCCGATTGTTGCCGTAGTCGGACCATTTACCTGTGTCCATTGGTAACTGGCAATGGTACCGTCCTGGTCCGTTGCAGATCCGGATAAAGATGTACTGGAGCTGGGTAATGTTATTGTTCTGTTGCTGCCTGCATGTACTGTCGGAGCTGTATTAGGAGCGGCATTAACCGTTACATTCATATCATCGGAGTGGGTAGCTCCATCGTTATCGGTTACGGTTAACCGAAAAGTATAGGTTCCCTGGATTAGTCCGGATACGGTAGTGGCAGCTGCTCCTGCATTGGCAATAGCAGCAGTATTGGGTCCACTCACCTGGCGCCACCGGAAGGAGGCAATAGTACCATCGGTATCTGTTCCGGATCCGGAAATATTGGTAGAATTGGTGGGTAACGTAATATTTCTATTCGGTCCGGCGTTTGATACGGGCGCGGCATTATCCACCGGCGCAGGATTAACAGTAACAAGTACATCGTCAGAATGAGAGGCACCATCATTATCTGTTACGGTTAGCCGAAAACTATATCTACCCTGAATAAGATTGGAAATTCCTGTTCCTGCAGCTGTTGCGTTGCTGATAGAAGCAGTATTGGGCCCGCTCAACTGACGCCATCTATAAGAAGCAATGGTTCCGTCTTCATCTGCCCCTGAACCGGCTAATACAGCCGTATTAGTAGGTAAGGTGATAGTGATGGCTGCGCCAGCATTGGCAACAGGAGAAATATTTACAGCGGCTTCCGGATTAACGGTTACACTAACGGTGGCCGAACCGGTTCCGCCTGCATTGTCCGTAACAGTAAGCCGAAAAGAATAAGTGCCCTGCACCAGGTTAGAAAAACTGGCAGTAGCAGTTGTTTCATTAGAAATAGTTGCTGTACTGGGCCCGGAAACCTGCGACCAGCGAAAGGAGCTGATGCTGCCATCTGCATCTGTTGCAGTTCCGGTAATAGAGATAGAATTGGTAGGTAAAGTTATTGATCGATTTGTGCCAAGGTTTACAGTGGGCAATTGATTAGTAGGTGGGGGAGGAGTGGTGCCATCCAGCAAAAAATCTGCGAGTTTGGCATTTTGATTACCGAAGCGTACTTCGTCCATATACATTTCAACGGAGTTTACGTTCGGTGTAGGATTGTGATTATTTCCAAAGGCCCACTTGTACAGTCCCATTTGCATATACGGCTCTTTGCTATGTTTGCCATCCTCTTTCCAGTTGGGACCAATGTATTCAGCTACCAGTTTGCCATTTTTATACAGGCGAACAAAACCAGAAGATGAAGAGGTGAAATCCCGGTTCATTACCCAATCTTCCCATTGATCTTTGATAACCGGCCCAACATCTACTTTGGTAATGGTTGCTGCACCAGAGGAAGAAAGTTTTGTAATTACAAATATGTATCTACCGGATTCCATTCCAAGATAGGTAGGGGTAGGCCAGTCATCTTCAACCGGTTTAGTATTAAATAGGATTGAAGTAATTGTATTGAAATCCATGTTAGACGAAGGAATCA
>NZ_LUKG01000027.1:8080-51735 GCF_001601815.1 Flavihumibacter sp. CACIAM 22H1 | reverse complement strand
GGATGATAGGCTTTTACCAGGTGTATATGGGCTTTGTCTACTACAATGGGATATTCACCGTTGTATTCGTCTGCAAACCGGGCTTTAGAACGGATAAAATCATATTCGCCACAAATATCGAGATAGGATGTCAGCAGCGGGGCATGTTTTGCCATCTGCGCTGTTAAACTTCGCAGAATCCGGTACACTTCCCTGCTTTCTTCATTTTCGAGGGAGTATACTTCATTATTCAGTTCAATGGTTTCCTCGGGTTCAATAAAGGCGGTTTTGCGGGTATCGCTTTCACCGTGCAGAATACCCTTGATCATGCGTTTTTGCTCGGCAAAAATTGCTACCACCCTACGCCCATTCAGGAAAGACTCTTCGATATCTGCCAGGTATCCCTGTTTATTTAATTTCTGGATAACACGTTCAAACACTCTTCGGAGATCCGCCTTTTTTTTATACAAGCTAATGCGGATTCGCCGCAGGTCTTCAGAGGCATGATCCAACACATTTCCGTTTTCGTCCAATACTTCCTGTATAGCGGCCTGGATGGCTTTTTCGTAATAACTGCCTTCAATTACCCGGGTGAGGCCAGGATAGGTTTCTCTGCGTTCTTTATCGAACCAGCGAAAAATCCGGTCCATATTTTCGGCGAGTTTGCGAATTTCTACAAATTGCTCGCCCGATAATACGGCACCAGGAATACCCAGCAGTTTTAATTCTTTCGCCAGGTTAAGGACAAAATCATTGGGGAAATAAAGTGCGTTTTGCAACAGGGTCCTGAACTCATGACTTTGCCTGAGTTCGGTTTCGATAAAGCTAAGACGGGTATGAATCCTGAGCTCCCGGGCTTTGGAACGGGCATATTCAGTTTTACAATGCGCTTCTAAAAGGGTCTTGATTTTTTCAAACTCCAGTTGTACTACCGCCGATTCTGGAAACAATTTCATAAGCTGATCTTCCGGAGGCCTTTTCCGGCCTCAGCCCGGCAAAGTTAGGGGATTCTTAGTTTTTCACCGGTTGAGTGCGCGGCAGTGTGAAACGGAATTCACTTCCGCGGCCCGGTTCAGAGCTGATGCTCAGCCAACCTCCGTTGCGGTGCAGGTACTCGCGACAAAGCATTAAGCCAATGCCGGTACCTGCCTCGTTATTGGTTCCCTGGGTGGTAAAAAAAGCATTTTCCTGTAATTTTTCGATGGTTTCAGCCGTCATTCCCTTGCCGTTATCTTTCACATAGACCTCGATATGTGTATCCAGTTCCCTTGCGCCAATCTGCACCAACCCCCTCTCAGGCGTAAACTTCAGCGCATTGGTCACCAAATTCCGGAGCACCATCTGAGTCATATCCTTATCGGCCCAAACCAGGGCATCTTCCTTCAGTTCATTGCTTAGTTCGATTGATTTAGAATTTGCCTGCAGCCGTACCAGTGCAACAAGTTCCCTGGTCAATACCGCCATATTAAGCTGCTCGGGACAAGAAGCTGCAGCCTGCAGCTGGCTTTTGGCCCATTGTAGCAGGTTTTCCATTAGGTTGGTGGTGAATTGCATTTCCTGGTTTATTTCCGGAATCATCATCTTCACTTCTTCAGCGGGCAAATCGTATTGCTCGATATTACGAAACAGGTTTTTCAGGGCATACATCGGAGTTCTCAGATCATGGGCAATTACCGAAAACAACTTATTCTTGAGCGTGTTGAGTTCGCTTAACTGGGCAGATTGCATTTCCACCAATTTTTTTTTCGCCTGCAAACGCTCATTGAAAGCAATAAGTTCTGCCTGGTACCCCGTATTTTCTTTCTTTATCAGGTACAAGGCATAAAAAATAAAGAAAAGCGCTAATAAATGATTGCCGACAAAAAATGGATAATTAAGGGTTGAGAGTTCCGTCGTATAATCCTGCTTGAGCACATATACCAGTATATAGCAGAGGGCTGCGATGGTACCGCAGAAGATAACCTGTTGTAGTTTGGGCAGAAAAAAAACCGATAATACGCCGTATAATATAAAAAACAGTTCAATTCCCAGGTCAAGATCAGCTGCATACACCAGGGTACTCAATACCGGGTAACAGGTGAAATAAATCATTAATGCAGCAGTTGATTTTTCCCAGTAAGTAAAGGCCAAAACCGTTCCACTTATAAACGCCGGGGAACAAGCCACCACCCAGGCAATTACGGGAAGTTGATCATTGTTTAACAAACCGGCTATGGGCAAGCAGATACCAGTCAACAATCCCATCCAGTTTAACCGGTTAAAAATGCGCATTTTCCGCATTTCTAAAGAATCCATGGCCCGATCCTCTTCTACCACCCTTTCTTTCTGGGCCCAGCCCACCTGTAACAACAGTCTATTGATCATAAGGCACCTATTTTCCGGCCCTCCACCAGGCCGAACTAAAT
The DNA here is from genome assembly GCF_001601815.1 of Flavihumibacter sp. CACIAM 22H1. Lineage (GTDB taxonomy): Bacteria > Bacteroidota > Bacteroidia > Chitinophagales > Chitinophagaceae > Flavihumibacter. The sequence goes on along the minus strand of NZ_LUKG01000027.1, from coordinate 49,351 downwards.
AAACGAGGATCAAAGAGTTGTATTGTCTCCAGCAGCAACCGAACCGGTGGCACCCGACCGGTGACGACGGGATTTATTAAAGATATTCTGGTCTTTGGTAATGCCTTTACGAAGCGCCTGTTGCTGCTCCAAAGGCAGATGAATTACTTCCTGACAGGCCGCACTACAGCAACCTTCGTATTTTTCTGAACAGGCTTTGCACTGTATAAAAAGCAGGTGACAGCCTTCATTTACACAATTGGTATGATCATCTGCCGGTTCGCCACACTGGTGGCAGCGGGCAATTATTTCATCGGAGATCCGCTCTCCCAGCCGGTTATCAAACACAAAATTTTTACCCCTGAACTTATTCGGCAGCCCCTGTTCCCTTGCTTTATTGGCATATTGAATAATGCCACCTTCGAGGTGAAATACCTTTTTAAACCCCTTGTGCAGCAAATAGGCGCTTGCTTTTTCACAACGGATGCCCCCCGTGCAATACATGATAATATTTTTATCCTTATCTGCCTCTAACATCTCTGCCGCCATCGGCAACTGCTCCCGGAATGTATCACTCGGTACTTCAATAGCACGGTCAAAATGCCCTACTTCATATTCATAATGATTCCGCATATCTACCACAATGGTGGAGGGGTCATCTGTAAGGCTATTAAAGGTTGCCGCATCTACATAGCGGCCTTTATTTTGCATATCGAACGTCGGATCCTCAATTCCATCTGCCACGATCTTATCCCGAACTTTAATTTTCAAAACCCAGAAGGATTTGCCATCGTCATCCACGGCAATGTTCAACCGGAGCCCGCTTAAGGGTTCAATACTATACAAATAGCTTCGAAAAGCCTCCAGGTTTCCGGAGGGCACGCTAATTTGAGCATTAATACCTTCCTTCGCCACATAAATGCGGCCAAATACCTTTAATGCATTTAACCGGACATACAACTGATCCCGAAATGCCTGGGGGTCTTCTATCAAAAAATACTGGTAAAAAGATATGGTGGTCCGGGGTTCGGTTTCCTCCATTAAACGACGCTTCAGCTCCTCCTGGGAGACTCTATTGTGTAATACGGGCATTAATTATGAAATTTTAAGGACACTTGCCTGGTGAACAAAATTTCCTGAACGCCGCAAAGATATGAAATTCTGATCAGTGGTTTAATCGTTGGAACCAAAGGAGAACCCCCGGATGGATAGCCTGCCATAAGTTCCTGAAAAACGCCCCTGGTCGAAGCGCATTACCAGGTCTACCCGCATAATTTTGAGAATATTTTCCAAACCTATCAGCACTTCTCCATAATGACGATTTCCATCAAGCCAAATTGCATTGACCCCACCCACTAAAAACCAATTGAGTTGCCGGAAGCCAGGAATTTTATTGGTAAGCAATCCATTCAGATGATGTTCCACATGGCCTTCCATCCAGAGACGCGAATTGGTACTATAGGCATAATAAGGCAATGCCTGGAAACTACTCATATACGGATTGGCAAACAATAATTGATTACCATTAAAATGTTTCAAATCAGGCACCTGAACCGCATTCCGTTGCAAAAAACCACCTACCGAAACATTGTACTGAAACAGGCCGCCGATCTTTAGGTTCAACTCATCCCGGATGCCCGATTCCCATTTAAGGTAATCTACATCCGAACCAAAGATCCCCTTCCATCCTTTCGTCAGCGCCAGGGACATGGAAGGATATTTAGAACCCAGGTTTAATTTCCTATCGGGAAACTCTACGTAACGCAATCCTGGTTTCCAGCTAATGGCAAGTTCCGTACTAAATGCCTTGTGCGCTTCCATCGGCGCTGCCAGCAGTGCCCCGGGTAAATTGGGTGAAAACTCCCTTGCTTTAAGATCGCGCCATTTATAGTCCGTGGTATTGTTCACCGACCAGCGGTCCTGATAATTTAATCCGCCGGTTATAACAAATCCATTGTTTAATTCTTTCCGGTACTGGAGTTTTCCATACCAGGCCTCGTAAATTTTCATATAATTGAGCTCTCTCCACAAAGTGGCAAAGCTGTTAACCAGGGGGCCAACCGGTGCTTCATTGTTAAACTGAAATACGTATTTCCCCCCGCTGAAGCTGAGGCTGGAAGCATTACTGGTTCCGAAATTATACGTGCCCTGCAACCTTGCATTGAGGTGGCCGTTGGAAAACCCATACCGGATCGTAGGCTTCAGGCTGATAGATTTTCCGCTATTAAGCGAATCAAGTCGTTTATTCCATACCCCCGATACCGCTAGTGCCAACCCTTCTACCGTATTATAACTCACGGATTGCAGCAATGAATTAACGTTGATGGTTACCCGCTTTTTTTGGATGCTGAAACTTTCTCCCGTCAGTAATAAACCCATTATGGATAATTTGTTTCGAATCCTGTCCAGTGAATCAAGGTAACGTGGATCCTTGCGAGCCAGCTCCAGGCTATCTTTTTTACGGTAATCCAATAATTCTTCCGGCTGCAGGGGAAGGGGGCGGATAGAATCCCAGTATTCAACCGATTTCCGATTCGATCCCTCGTTATACTTCATCACAATATTGTTAAAGAATTTGGGGGCGAATCCTGGTTCAAGGTTGAAATCGGAATAAACCGTCACCGAACTTCCGATGGCATCAAAACCAAATCTTTTTATAGTTGGATAAAGTACCTGCTTACGGATAACCCATTGTTGATCGTTTTCGAAGGGTGCATATAACTGTTCAATCTTCAGCGTATCCAGGATTTCCATTTGTGATTCCTTCAACAATTGTAACTGCAGGCTGTGAATGCGCCAGTCATTTTCGGTGATCAGAATGGTTCCGGAAAATACCGGTTCAAATTTCCGTTTCGGAATAACTTTGATACGGTTGATCTCTTTTCCTTCTTCCCAGAAACTTCCTTCGTATTTATAGCGGTAATAATGCAGGGCATTGCTGGCAATCGGGCTTATAAACCCCCGCTGGTTCAGGCCCTGCACCACAATACTATTCTGGTAAAAATTGATAATCCGCGGCAGGCTCAATCCGAATGAATTACTATTTCCGCTTACCCGGGTAGAGACCACTTCAAGTTTATCCAAACCCGGGCCTTTCACGGAATAATTAGAGACCGTTTCTGATAAATAAAGGATTTTCCGTTTACTGGTATCACCGTCTTCAAAATCAACTCGCTGCCCCAGGAACCTGTTCGGAAAATCACGCAGCTGCAATTGTTCTTTGGTATATACTTTACACTGGAAACCACTCATTTCCTCCAGGTATTCCTTTCTTTTTTTAATGGCGTTTCGGATTATTTCATATGCAGGGTCTTCCGCCCCTGGTTTTACCACTACTTCACTTAGTGTTGCCTGCTGTAATTGTAAGGTAAAATCTAGCTGGGAGCTGGCACTGCTTAGCTCAATGCTACGCTCCAGTTTGGTATATCCCACATGTTGGGCAACCAGGGTATAATTTCCATTGGGTAAATTCAGTTGATAAAAGCCATTTACACCGGATGTGGTACCCTCCTTTCCGTTTTTGATATAGATGGAAGCATAGGGCAAGGGTTTGCCATTTTCATCCCTGACATATCCACTGATGGTACCGGCACGTAGCAGCCCCTGCTGGAGCAGCATTAATAAAACCAATAAAAATTTCTGCATAGGTTAAAACATCTTCCTGGCAAGGCTACCTGTTAGTGCTGCTAATCCGGCTACCAATGCTCCTAACCCACCTGTAACCAGGATCAAGAGCAGGGGATTTTCGATGTTAAGCAAAAGCATGGACATTCTTTTTGCAAGAATTCCTTCATTTGCCGCATTGATCAACCAGGCATGAATACTCCATAATAAAAACAGTGCAATAAATCCTGATAAAAATGCTTTCCATCCTGCCTGGGGTATGGCAATGGCAACTATGAATGCACCAATAGCTATGCTCCACCACGGTAAATATAAACCGAGAACAAAACTTAACAGTGCAGTGAGTATCGTTGAAATGATAAATTTCATGTTAAAATTATTTTCATGCTAGCCTTTGCGGAATTCCATCGTCCACCTGATTTTCGGATCGCTGGTTGTTCCGCGTTTCAGGAAGAGCAAACGGTAATGCTTACCCGCTGCCCAGTCGTCTACAAAGCTATCATAGTATTTACTGCCCGGGTTACCACTTTGTCCGCCCGGATAAATCCCATATCCTTCCACATCATCTGTCATATGAATTACCATTCGCCAGCTTTGTCCATGATCAGCACTGGTAGCATTGATTACTCCTTTGCCACCCCCTACCGGTAGGTCAGACCGGTTAAACGGCTTGATAACTTTTAAAAGATGATTCACCCCGGTTGCCTTTACTTTTTCCCAGGCTAGCTCATTTTTTGCCGCTAGTTTATCCAACGAATCTGAAACCAGGTTAAGAGAGCTGGCCAGCAGGTCTTCCAGTCCTTCTTTTGTTTCTGTATTGATATTATCGGTAAAGGAATACACTGAGTCTCGCAGGAGGCTTTCCACCAGCGTAAACTCGGAGGGCCAGGGCATTGGCAGATCGGTTTGTTCAAACTCGTCGCTCCATACAGAACGCTCCAATTGCTTCCACCAGAAATCAAATACAGTAGCGCCTTCCGAGCCGGGCTCATTTCTTAAATTCCATTTTCTAAAGATCTCCAGGTATTTTCTACCCGATTCTGTTAGGCTGGCCGGGTTTGTTTTTAGCAGAATAGGCCGGGCAAACTCTGCTTTCACCACATAATCATTCAGTTGCATTTCCATCATTTGCTCCGGACGGATCTGCTGCATGGAATCGAGCAGCCGATTGATCATATAGCCCCTGTAGATAGGAAATTCTGTTCCTGTATAATAGGGATAGCTGCCATCCGCTACCAATTGATTAGCGCTGCTTACATAATTGCGTTCCGGGTTGATCATCCTTGGATTCTCTTCAGTCGGAATCATGCCTCGCCACATATAGGAGCTATCGGTCCCTTTCATAATAAAGTCACCCTGCCTTCTCCATTTTGCCGGGAAAACACCCTGTTGTGTAAGGGCTATATCGCCGGTTTTGGAGGCAAAGATGCAGTTCTGACCAGGACAGGTAAGGTATTTAATAGCTTCCTGGTAGTCGGCCAGGTTTTTTGCGTGATTCAGCTCATAAAAAGCACGTCCGTCATTGCTGGGATCATGTGCTTTCCAGCGTACGGCCAGGTAGCGGATGGTCTGATCATCGATCTTGTAGGAATCATCGTACATTACCGGGCCAAAATGCGTGTAGGTTACGGTGTCCTGTAAATCTGGTTCTCCTTTGATTTTAATGATTTCAACCCGCTTCTCTGCTGGTTTCCAGGCGCCGTTAAACCAATACGCCGATTTGGTGGCATCCTGGAACCTGATTTCATAATAATCCTTTACATCCCTGCCAGCATTGGTAAACCCAAAAGAAATATCTTCATTAAACCCGATAATTATATTCGGCGATCCGGGAAAGCTAACGCCATAGGCGCTGAATTCGGGCGTTGTTAACTGCATTTCAAACCAGAGCGAAGGCAGGTTTAACCCAAGGTGTGGATCATTGCTCAAAATGGGCCGCCCAGAGGCTGTTTTAGCACCGGATACCGCCCAGTTATTACTTCCATTTTCAGGGTTTGGTTTATTTTCCAGCACATTGCTGACCGTATCTCCCTGGAAAGAAAAATAAAGAGAATCCGCATCTGCCGGTGGCTCCAGGTTCATAGCCGGACCAGCCGGGTAGGGTTGCTGCAGCGTGTTTGGCACCACGGGTTTCAGAGAATCGGCCAGGTAGTAAAACAATTGTTCATAGTCCATCTGGGAAAAAACGCTGCGTGCGTTGGTAAATTCCAGGTCAGACTCCGAACCTGCCAGGTCATAACTCATGTATTTCAGGAAAAGAGCCGTTTTCAGGATCGACCATTTTTCGGGATAATAGCCAAGTAATTTATATTCAATAGGCAGCTCCGCAATGGTTAGCTGGTCAATATACGCATTCACCCCTTTTGCATAGGCTTCGTACTGCGCCAGTGATTCCGGCGATTTTTCCACTTCTTTAACCGATTGTTCGGCGGCATAGACCATGCCCAACCTCCGCATACTTCGGTCATAGTTCAGGATGCGGCCGCCCGGACCTGTACCCAGGATTTCACTAATTCGCCCAGCCGCCGCATGCGTCTGAAACTCCATTTGCCAGAGACGGAATTTGGCATGCAAAAACCCCTGTACAAAATAAAGGTCGGGCTCATTACCGGCAACCACGTGGGGCACCAGACGATCATCCATATAAACGGAAACCGGGCCTGAAAGCTCTGGAAAGGAAAAAGTCAGGTTATAGGTTTGATCAACAGGTTCTGCATTTTGCCAGATTCCATGTTGAGGGCTCAGCAATTTACCCAGGGGCGCCGGTAATACTTGCCGGCTGTCCAGCGTATAAACAAGTCCGATAGTAGCCAGCGCTCCGGCGGCAAAACTCAGGTATCTCCTCATATAGCGCAAGGTTAATATGCGCTAAAAATAATATTAATTTCCATTTAACACTATTTAAGCTAACCAAGTGGCTGTTTTGTTGTCAAATACGTATGAAAAGCAGGACAATTATATCAACTCTGAAGGCAAAACACCTACTTGGTTTTTTGTTTATGGTATTGCTGCTACTGATGCTGATCAAATAACCAGCAAGCGGAAGCCGGCACCATTTCCTATTTTTGCGTGCAACCATACGGGTTGTCCTCAAATTTTACGCAACATATGGAAGAAGAAATTTCATCAGAAGTCAGGAACATACTGGGCCTGCAATTACCCACCGACCCCAGGTGGGTAGACCTGGCCGCAATTTCCATGGAAGATATCCTTACCGATCATGCGTATTGCGAACAAAAAGCGGCTACCACCTGCATTTCTCTTATTCAACGCTATTCTGATAAAACCCTGCTGGTAAAAGAGCTGGCCCCCATAGTTACGGAAGAATAGGGGGCATTTCAGGCTGGTATTACAGGAATTGGAAAAAAGAGGGGGCAGGCTGGGAAAGCAACGCAAGGACGAATACGTCAATCACCTGCTTAACTTTCAGCAAAAAGGTGGTCATGAAGACCTTCGTTTCCTGGATCGCCTTCTAACCATGGCTATGATCGAAGCACGTAGCTGCGAGCGCTTTAAACGTCTGAGCGAAGGTTTACAAGACGAATACCTCCGCAAATTCTATCGCCGTTTCATGGAAAGTGAAGCAGGGCATTATAAACTTTTTATTGAACTGGCAGAACATTATATAGATAAAGAGATCGTTCGTAAACGCTGGGCTGAATGGCTGGAAGCTGAAACCTTGATCATGCAGCAACTTAGCGTGCGGGGTGATCGGATTCATTAAACAAGCCGTTTATGCAAGTACCTGAGTACGTAAAAAAAGCTGCTACGCAGTTTTGCCGGCAAATAGCCAATATAGTACCCCTCGGCAAACTGGCAAATCTTTCCAGTTACGAAGTGCTGCCGGTACAAGGGCCAGCCTTTATACTGAAGGAACTACCAATAACAGCTTTAGCTAACAACCTGGAGGGTAGCTGGCAATGGCTGTGTAACACAGAAACGGTGGAAGCACCTGTTATTTGGACTGTCCTCGGTGCTGTTCCGGATCTTTATCAGATAACCCGCTGCGATGCTCCCCTGGCAACAGAGATTGCCAGCGCGTATGCCCGCTTTTTTAGAACTGCCAACCAACAACCTATGGTTGATCGACAGCCAGGCTTACCCGATCTGCACAATTTAAACGCTGGTAAAAAGGGCTTGGAAACAGCTATTGAGCAGGCCCCTATTAAAAAGTTATTGAAAGCCACCCATGTAATTGCCAGCCTGCGCGAAAGAGTTCCTTATTTGGCTTTGTATAACCGGATCCTATCCGATAAAAAAACCTTTCCGCTGCGATGGATGCATGGTAGTGCCGGGCCCGGCAATACGCTGTTTGATGCCGAAACACATAAAGCCTGGTCGGTGCTGGGTATAGAGCAAGTAAAGCCAGGCCTATTCTTTTCAGACCTGGGCGAACTCCTACGCACCGTTGCCTCTACCGAAGACGAGGACAGCCGGGTTTGGGAAAATGTAGGTATTTCCCAGCCCGTTTACGACAGCTTGCTTACTACTTACCTGCAATTAGTAAAAAATAGCCTTACCGAAGAGGAAATAAAACTGCTACCCTGCGCGGGATTACTGGTCACTTACCTGCAGGCCCTCCTGTTTACGACTGATTACCTTAGGAATGCCCCGCGCACTACCTTCAACGAGGAAGACCTGAACCTGCACCGAGCTTTTAACCAGTTGATCCTGCTCGAAAAAATGGAAGCGGTTCAACCTTTTTCGCCCGACTGGAAATAAGCCAGTTCGCGCGAAAAATCAAGGTAGGGATAGGCGTCCTGCAGCTCGCGTGTTTTTTGGGCAAAATTTTGAAGAAAATTCTTGTGTGCAGTTGTCTCCGGCTGAAAAGCAGTATGTTTTCCGGCAATTACCACTTGTTGAATTTTATCCATCAGAAGCTGCGCGTCTGGTTGAATATAAGTTTGCTTGAATTGTTCCAACACATAGCTGGTAGCCTGGTAATTAGGGTGTGCAAGATCGATATCATAAAAACGATAATCGCGTAGTACATCAATGACCAGTTCATAGGCCGGAAAGTAATGGAGCCGGTTGAATTTATCCACCAGGTGATGTACAGCTTCCAGCAACCTGGCTTTACTCCTGTTATTTTCCACCACACCATCGCGCAAATGCCGTACCGGGCTTACGGTAAATATCACTTCCAGCGATGGGTTAAACCGAAACAACCGATGCAGCACATTGTCGAGGGCAGCCACCGTTTCATCAATACTGCACAAATGCTTCCGGAAGTGCTGGGCAGGGTACCGATGGCAGTTTGCAACGGGGTACTCCCCTTTTTCTGTTAGGCGATACGAATAAGACGAGCCAAGTGTAATAATCAGCCACCTGGATTTTTTCAAAAACTCCGTGGCGGCCTCCCTTGCTGCATTCATTCCTTCTAATACAGCCTGCTTGTGTATTCCGGAAAACCTGGAATGATGTGACCAGCTATGCCAGAGTTCATTGTAATAAAACAGGTCCTCTTCCTGGTATCGTTTGTTTTCGAGATAACTTACCAGGCTGTTGCAAACACTGATAGGATCGAATAATATGCCATGCGGATTTTGTAGAACCGAATACTTCAGTTCCTGAAGCTTGTTACCGATATGTTCAGTAAAACAGGAGCCGATCAGAAATACCGGGTCTTTATAGCAGATTCCCGGTTCTGGTCCCTTCCATTGAATATCTGTCATCCATTTCATAGTACAACCGGCGAAAAGACTTCTTTAGCCAGTAATATCGACTTTTGAAGTGCTCCTTTATGAATCCCTGTTTCTATGCCTCTTGATTCCAGGTAACTAATAATAAAGGCAGTATCCATATTACCCACCAGTACATCTCCTGCCATCGGGCATCCGCCAATGCCTTTCAGGGCACCGTCAAAACGACGGCAGCCGGCGTTAAACGCGGCTTCGAGCTTTTCCGTACGGTTATCCGCTTTGGCATGCAGGTGTACCCCAATTTGCACTGCTGGCAATGCCTCTATAAGTGTGCTTGTTAAACGGCTGATCTGTTCCGGGCTTGCCAACCCGACGGTATCCGCCAGTGATATTACCGGTACGCCTAACGCGGCAATTTTTTCTGCCCAGTCCAGGACTATTTCTTCCGACCAGGGATCGTCATACGGGTTACCGAAGCCCATGGAAAGATAGATTACCAGTTCCTTGCCTTTCTTTTCGCAGAGACGTTGAATTTCCTCCACGGTCTGAAAAGAATGTTCAATGGTGCTATTGGTATTTCTGCGTTGAAAGGTTTCAGATACTGAAAAAGGGAAGCCGAGCGACCGGATGCTATCATAAACAACCGCCTCCTCCGCGCCTCTTGTGTTGGCAACAATACCCAGTAAGCCGGATCGGGTAGCACTTAAGTCAAGTGCTTCCAGTACCTCTTTAGTATCTGCCATCTGTGGTATTGCTTTGGGCGACACAAAACTTCCGAAATCGATGGTATGAAATCCTACATGTAAGAGCGCATTAATGTAGGCTACTTTCTGGAAAGCAGGGATCATTTGCGGCCATCCCTGCATAGCATCCCGGGGGCACTCCACCAGTTGCAAGTGTTGAGTAGTGGACATAGGCAAGTAAAGTACGCTAAATTCGTTGTTTTAAATTAAATGGAACGATTCCGTTGTCTTTGTGCTTCATACAGGATCATGCCGGTAGCTACGGACACGTTCAATGATTCAAAACCGCCCAGCATCGGTATCCGGAAAACGCCGTCTGCAATTTTCATCAGTGCCGGATATATTCCTTTGTCTTCACTTCCCATAATTATGGCTATAGGTTGTTTGAAGTCACAATCGTATACTAAATCTGCCGCGGTCATTTCGCTGGCAAGTACCTGTATTCCGTTAAGGTGAAGGGTATCAACCGCTTTCATCAGACTGTTTACCCGGCAAACAGCAATTTTTTCAAGAGCCCCTGCCGAGGTTTGAATAGCATCTTCCGTTAATGCACCTACTCCTTTATCTGGAATAATAATGGCCTGTACGCCACAACAGAGCGCGGTTCTGGCAATTGCACCAATATTCCTGATATCCGTAATTCCATCCAGGATCAGTAATAACGGCGTTTCGCCTTTTTCTACGATAAAACTGATGGTATCCTGGAGGTCCTGGTACTGGATCTTAGCAATCAGGCCCACCACCCCTTCATGGTCCGTTATATTAAAACCGTTGAGTTTTTCCACCGGTACTTTATTAATAGGTACCTGTTGCTGGGTGGCCAGTTTTTTTATTTCCTCTACCTCGGCTCCGTGAAGGGTTTGCATTAGATAAATCCGCTCCAACTGTTTGCCTTCTTTAAGGGCAGCCAGCAATTTTGCTTTTCCGATGATCAGGCTAGATTTTTTTGGCCGGTTTTGCGGTTGGGAACGAAATGACTTCATGTTGTAAAGTTAATCAAAAAGCCACCCGAAGGTGGCTTCCTCTTTATTTGAGACCAAAGGCTTTTTTGACTTTGGTTACATAATCCAGTTTTTCCCAGGTAAAAAGTTCCACTTTTTTCTTCACTATTTTACCATCGGGTGATTTAAATGATTTCTCCACGATCTCCGGTTTACGGCCCATATGGCCATAGGCAGCCGTTTCACTGTAGATAGGCGAACGTAACTTAAGCCGCTGCTCAATATAATAAGGGCGCATATCGAAGATGCTCTCCACTTTTTTAGCAATTTCGCCATCCGTTAGGTCTACTTTTGCCGTACCATAGGTGTTGATATAAATTCCCATTGGCTGGGCAACTCCGATGGCGTAGGATACCTGAACCAGCACCTCGTCACATAACCCGGCAGCAACCAGATTTTTTGCAATATGGCGGGTGGCATACGCTGCAGAACGGTCTACTTTGGAAGGATCTTTTCCACTGAAAGCACCTCCACCATGTGCACCTTTTCCGCCATAGGTGTCTACAATAATTTTTCTGCCGGTCAGGCCGGTATCACCATGCGGGCCTCCGATCACAAACTTACCAGTAGGATTGATATGGTATTTGATTTTGTCATTAAAGAGCTTGGCGTATTTTTTATATTTTGATTTAATCCTTGGTACAAGGATCTCGATCATGTCTTTTTTAATTTTCGCCAGCATTTTTCCCTCCGCATCAAAATCATCGTGCTGCGTAGAAATCACGATGGCATCAATACGAACCGGTTTGTTGTTATCATCATATTCCAGGGTAACCTGGCTTTTTGCATCGGGGCGCAGGTATTTGATCTGTTTATTTTCCCGGCGAAGGGCGGCCAGTTCCTGCAATAATTTATGCGCCAGGTCCAATGCCAGGGGCATATAATCTTCTGTTTCGTTGGTAGCATACCCAAACATCATACCCTGGTCTCCCGCACCCTGTTCTTCTTTCTTCTTCCGATCAACCCCTTGGTTGATATCGGGAGATTGTTCATGAATGGCGGAGAATACCCCACAGGAATTGGCTTCAAACATATATTCACTCCGGGTATACCCTATTTTCCGGATCACTCCACGGGCTATTTCCTGTACATCCAGGTAAGCTTTCGATTTTACTTCGCCTGCCAAAACTACCTGACCGGTAGTAACCAGGGTTTCACAAGCCACTTTCGATTGAGGATCGAATGCCAGGAAATTATCAATCAGGGCATCAGAAATCTGGTCGGCCACTTTATCAGGATGTCCTTCTGATACACTTTCGGAAGTGAATAAATAAGGCATGTAACTATTTATTTATTAAAAAAATTCGCAGCAAATATAACTGTCAAACCATTACAACCTGGAATAAACGAGGTAAAGCCTCAATTTTTTAGTGGGATGTGCCCCTCCTCCTACCACTACTCTGCCGGCAGCCACGCGGTTACTGATCTGGAGTTGGGTTTGATTGGTTCCTGACGGAGAAATAACTGGTCTGGTTGAGTACGGTGCAAATAAGCGGAGCGCATAGGATTTTTCTTTACGCGTTACAATTCCCTGTACATAAGCAGAAAGGTCAAATTCAATCTTTTTATTCAGCAGGAATCCGCCAAAACTTCCCGGATCATAAAATAAAGGAGAACTGTTTTGCTGAAAAACCCAGGAGTTGGGAACGGTAATAAAACGCGAGTTGGCGCTGTCTACCGCGTCCAGGAATAACAATCCAGGTGCAGGAAAACTGGCTTCCTCATTCCCTTCCAAAGGTTCCATAATAAGCGCGGCTTTATAAATAACCCGGTTATTTAATGCCTGTAGGCCAGGAATCTTAAGTAAGCTGTAAGAACCCGGGGTACTTTGAAGGTAGAGCTCCTGCTGGCTGTTGTTAGCGCCATTCTGTAACATAGTTTCATACGGCGTGCCGGAAACATCGCGGTAAATCAGGTTGGCATTTCCCCGGTTGGTATAGGAACCATCCGCTGAATTATAGATAAAAGTGGTAATGGTAGTATCGGGTGCGCCGTTACGGGTTCTGCGATAGTGGAAGCTGATTTTGGTTCCTTCTGCATCTGCAATATTGAAATAAGCCAGGGCCTTTTTTACCGAGGAGCCTGCATCCGGAACAATTGCCAATCCCCTGAACTTTTTCTCAAATGCCGAATCCTTTTTGGAATTATAAGTGGCGGTGTCAATATTGATCAGCTTCATTCCAAATTCATTGGTAAGGGGAATGCGCAGTTCATTCACGGTTTTTACCGTGTCTTTAACCCGTATATACGTTAAGCTATCATTGAGTGTATGGAAAGGCACATTCAATTTTTCCCCGATCTGCTGCGCCAGCTGAAAAGTTGGATGACTGATCAGATAACCAAGCGAGGTATCGGTAAAAGGAGCAGATTGGTCAATTTCATATACTTTGAAAGATTGTATGGAATTGGTGTCTCCGTAAACTGAATTATAGCGAAGTGAGAGAATAACAGAATCTAATCCGATGATACTGTCCGGTACCGATCCGAAAGGGTAGCCCGAAAAAGTGGAGGGCTCCAGCTGCAGGTAAATTTCTGCGGTTGTTTTGCCAAAAACAGGGTCTTCCAGTAACCCGAACGCATGTAAAGCGGTGGAGGAGATACGGGTACTGTCGGGCAATTCATAGGCCGTGGTCAATACCTCCATGGTTGTATCAAATACGTTTACATTGTCCACGGCAGGGATCAAACCTCCCCCCAATTGGGTTGTCCGGATCTTGGTACAGGACTCAATAAGAAGCACGGTAGCGATTACAAAGGAAAGGCTATACAGAAGTTTCTTCACAAAAAACCGGTTATTTTGTCTTAAATAGTAGAAATGCCCACTTACTTGGCAAGGTCGGTATACAGTTGTAAATAGTCTGTTAAATCAGATTCTGCATTGTATGCCAGTATTTTTTTACCTTTTGCCTTCGCAAATTCCTCTGCCAGTTTCTTCTCCACTTTTTCTGCACCAAACGTTACTGCATCGGCATAGGTGGCTCCTCCCTTGAACAGGGCGATATTATTGGCCTCTTTAAAAGGCTCCATATCTTTTTCTTTGATATTGGCATGAATAGCAGCCTGCTTCAGAAAATCTGCTCCCAGCTTTTCTTTAAAGGTATTCTGGCCGATCGTATAAACAACCTTACTATGACTGAATACCGGCTCTTTTTTATACGCTGTTTTCAGGTACAGGGGAATTAAACCACTCATCCAACCACTACAGTGAATAATGTCTGGCGGCCAGCCGAATTTCTTTACGGTTTCAAGCGCGCCTTTGCAAAAAAAGATGGTACGCAGACTATTATCTTCAAACCATTCTTCCCGGTCGTCATGGAAAACAAACTTCCGTTTGAAAAGGTCTTCATTGTCGAGAAAATATACCTGTAAACGGGCGTTGGGTAAAGATGCTACCTTGATTTGAAGCGGAAAATCATCATTGTCTACCGCAACATTGATTCCGGATAACCGTACCACTTCATGTAACCGATGGCGACGTTCATTAATGGTACCAAACCTTGGCATAATGCAACGTACTTCAAAACCATTGTCGTTTGATTTGATCGCCAGCCTGTTCACAATTTCAGAAAATTCTGTCAGCTCCAGGTACGGCGACATTTCGTTAGCAATGAATAAAATTCTTTTCTTTGTTGACATTTGATCGGTTACTATTGGTGAAAACCTTCTGTTTTTTCATTCAAATAGTGTGCAAAGGTAGTATTTTTCCGCCTAAAACCCTCATTACATGATCCTTTTTAAGCAGGCAGCCCGCCTCCGGCACAAGCTTCAGACCCTCCTGCAGGCAGGCGGCAGCATTGGTTTTGTTCCCACAATGGGGGCCCTACACCAGGGGCATTTGTCCTTACTCGAAGCCGCTGGCAAAGAAAACAGTACCGTGGTTTGCAGCATTTTTGTGAACCCTACCCAATTCAATGATCCGGCTGATTTCGAAAAATATCCGGTAACCCTGGAAAAAGATATCGAGTTATTGGAACAGGCAGGCGTAGATATATTATTTTTACCATCCATCCGAGAAATTTACCCGGAGGGCACGCAGGATTTGCCCACCTATGCGATCGGTTTCCTGGAAACCATCCTGGAAGGGCATTATCGGCCGGGCCATTTCCAGGGGGTGTGCCAGGTAATGCACCGCCTGCTCGACCTGGTGAATGCCGATCACCTTTACATGGGGCAGAAAGATTATCAGCAATGTATGGTGGTAGACAGGTTACTGAACCTGACCGGCATTACCACCAAACTGCATACCTGTAGCACTTTGCGGGAAGCAGATGGACTGGCAATGAGCAGCAGGAATGTACGGCTATCGGCCGAAGACCGGTCAACAGCCCGGTTAATTTCGCAGGTATTGGAAACAATCCGTAACGAAGTACAACCCGGATCCGTTAAAGGCCTGTTGCAGAACGCTCAGCAAAAACTGGAGTCGGCTGGTTTCAAGGTAGACTATGTAGCCCTTGCCCATGCCCGCACCCTGCAACTGATAGAAACCTGGGATGGCAAAGAGCCCCTGGTAGCCTTGGCTGCTGCCTATATTGGAGGAGTGCGGTTAATTGACAATATGTTAATCCATTCCATAAAGTAAACAAAATGCCTACCTTGCGATCCGTTTTCACTGTAATAAACACACCCAAATGGACATCGAGATACTAAAATCCAAAGTACACCGCCTTACTATTACAGAAGCAAACCTGCATTATGTTGGCAGCCTTACCCTGGACGAGGACCTGATGGATGCAGCCAATATGATTGAACATGAAAAAATTCAGGTAGTTAATGTAAATACCGGGTCAAGAATTGAAACCTATCTTATCAAAGGTAAACGAGGATCCGGGGTTTGTTGTTTAAATGGTCCGGCAGCCCGCCAGGGCACAGTGGGCGATATCGTAATAATTATTTCTTACGCACGCATGAACTTTGACGAAGCAAAAACCTTCCAACCCTGGGTGATTTTCCCGAAAGAAGGTAATTTGTTGTAAAATTTGCCGTATGAAAAAGAAGATCAACAGCCTGCTTCAATATGCATTTTTCCTGGGGCTGGCGATCTTTTTGGTGTGGTGGAGCCTGAGCAAAATTTCTGACCAGCACTGGGAAGAAATGAAAACAGCGATGCGTGAAACCAATTACTGGTTACTTATTCCGGTGGCAATAGCTTTGCTCGTAAGCCACCTGAGCAGGGCTATCCGTTGGAGAATTCTGATGGAACCAATGGGGTTTAAACCATCCCTCCTGAATACCTACCTGGCAGTTTTGATCGGCTATTTTGCCAATCAGGGTGTACCCAGGTTAGGCGAGGTATTAAAATGTACCATACTTAGCAGGTATGAAAAAGTTCCGGCCGATAAACTTATCGGAACTATTGTTGCAGAACGTGCTTTTGACCTCGTTTGCCTCCTGCTTGTTTTTGCTATAACTTTTTTCTCCCAGCTCTCTACGATTGGGCCATATGTGCGGGATATGATTAATAAACTGCTCTATGGGGGGGCTGAACAGGCAGGAAATAAGGGCCTTTATATCGGGCTGGGAATAATGCTGTTGTTGTTGCTTCTGGGCTGGTGGCTGGCAAAAAAATATGCCAATAGCGGCCTGGTTAAAAAAACCGGTTTGGTATTACAGGGGATCTGGCAGGGAATTAACAGCATCCGACACCTTAAAAACAGGGGCTGGTTCCTGTTTCACTCCTTTTTAATATGGTTTCTTTACCTGGCCAGTATCCGGATCGGTTTTTATGCTATGGAACCTACCAGTATGTACGGATGGCTGCCCTCCTTTTCTGTCTTATCTTTAGGCAGCGTAGGAATGATTGTAACACCGGGGGGAATGGGTGCTTACCCTATTCTGGTACAGGAAACAATGTCGCTCTATGGATTAAGCGAAGGGATCGGTAACGCATTTGGCTATATCCTCTGGCTTGCACAGTTTTTGCTGATCCTGGTAGCAGGCGCCGCTTCTCTACTATTACTACCCATGCTCAACAGAAAAAAAACAACCTAACCATCAGCTATATGCGAAACGCAAATATCATACACCAGAAAATCTATACCAGGGAAAAGCTGGTACGCCAGGTATTGGTGTGGAAATTCCTGAACAAACGGATTGTTTTCACCAACGGAGTTTTTGATATTCTGCACCAAGGACATATCTATTCACTTTCACAGGCGGCACAGGAAGGCGATATCCTGATTGTAGGCCTTAATGCCGACAGCTCTGTTAAACGGCTGAATAAAGGCCCTGAACGCCCTATAAACGACCAGCAATCCAGGGCTATGCTGATGGCTTCCCTGATTATGGTAGATGCGGTGGTACTTTTTGAGGAAGATACGCCGTATGAACTGATCCTCTCCCTGATGCCGGATGTACTGGTTAAAGGAGGTGATTACCGGGTTGAACAGGTGGTAGGGCACCGTGAGATCCTGGAAAATGGCGGACAGGTTATCATTAACCCGATCGTAGAAGGTTTTAGTACTACCAGCATCCTGAAGAAACTTGGAAATGAGCAGTAATGAAATTGCCTGTCGTAATAAACTGGAACTAAAAAAAGACCGGGAAAATGCCGGTCTTTTTTAGTTGTAGTCCTTTTTACAATTCAAATTTTGTCCATTTTTCGCCGCTCTCGTTACTTCTCACCACGTTTTCGATAAATGCCATACCGCGAATTCCTTCTTTTACAGAGGGAAATTCAACCACTTCGCTATTAACGGTGGTACCGTTTATTTTCGCTGCCAGGGTTAGGCTGAAATTGCGGTAGATATTAGCGAACGCTTCCAGGTACCCCTCCGGGTGTCCACCCGGGGTGCGGCAATTATGACGGGCAATATCGCTCAGGTAACCCGATCCTGCCCGGATGGTTTCCATTGGTTTATCATACCATTTCAACAACAGGGAATTGGGCTCCTGCTGATGCCATTCTAGTCCGCCTAGCTCTCCGTAGATCCGAATGGCCAGGTTGTTTTCCTCGCCGGCGGCCACCTGGGTGGCCATCAATACACCGGTAGCCCCGGAATTAAATTTCAGCAAAACTGCCCCATCATCATCCAGCGCCCGGTTTTCTACCACAATATTAAGGTTGGAACAAAGTTCAGAAACTTCCAGGCCAGTGATATATTCCGTAAGGTTAAACGCATGGGTACCAATATCCCCCATTACACCGCTTTTACCTGATTTTTTTGCATCTGTTCTCCAGGCTGCACCCGCATTTCCTTCTCTTTCAGACAGTTTACTTAACCAGCCCTGCCGGTATTCAACATATACCTTACGCAGTTTTCCGATTTTGCCTTCCTGAACCAGCCGGCGGGCTTCTTTTACCAGGGGATACCCGGTATAGGTGTGTGTAAGGCAGAGAACCAGTCCGGTTTCTTTAACTTTTTTATCCAGTGCAACAGCTTCTTCCAATGAAAGTGTAATCGGCTTTTCAATAACCACATGAAAACCTTTATCCAATGCCATCATAGCAGGAGCAAAATGTGCGAAATTGGGTGTTACGATGGTAACAAAATCCATCCGTACATCCTCCGGTAAAGAGGCTTCTTTTTCCAACATTTCTTCGTAGGTGGTATAGGTACGCTCCGGAGCCAGGAACAGCGATTTCCCACTTTCGATGGCAATATCTTTGTTAATACTAAGTGCACCACATACCAGTTCAATTTTTCCATCCATATTGGCGGCCAGGCGATGGATGGCACCTATAAAGGCATCATTGCCTCCGCCAATCATACCCATTCGTAATTTTCGGTTCATTGTTGCTTGTTTTAAGAAATTTGGATTCTAAAAATAGGGATTCTGCAACGAATTTTCCACAGGCTGTGGAAAATAGCAGGTATCAGGTGGGGTTACCATTCTTCTGGCATAGTATTAATGGTTGGATAAATAATAAAAAAGCAAAACATGTCAACCAAAGTAACCTTTACCCTGAGCCCTGAAATTGTTGGAGAAGCCACAGAGGCAATGTTAGTTGGTGATTTTAATAATTGGAATCCCAGTGAAGCAATTGGCTTAAAAGTTCAGAAAGATGGTAGCCTGAAAGCCACCGTAGCGCTTGAACCGGGTCAAACCTACCAATACCGCTACCTATTGAATGATGGCCGCTGGGTAAACGATGGCAACGCCGATTATTACAATTTTGATCCTGTTTACCATGTTGATAATTGTGTAATCACCGTTCCCGCTAAAAAAATCAGTTCCAAAAAAAAGGCAATACCTGCAGCAGATACCAGCGTTGAAACGGAAACAGCCGTTCCGAAAGCAGCCAAACCAGACGACCTTACTAAAATTGAAGGTATCGGTAAAAAAATTGCAGAATTATTGATGGCAGGCGGAATTAGCGGGTTCCAGGAGCTTTCCAAAGCCACACCTAAAAAGCTCAAAACTATACTGGATGCTGCGGGCTCTAAGTTCAATGTACATGATCCCGCCACCTGGCCGAAGCAAGCCAAACTTGCAGCAGCTGGTAAATGGGAAGAGCTGAAAAAATGGCAAAAAGAACTTAAAGGCGGCAAATAAATAATTTCAGGAAGGATGTATTACTTTATTGGTACATCCTTTCTACTTCCTGTACGATCAGCTCTATTTCTTTGTCTTCTTCTACCGGGTCATAAGGCTGTTTCAGGCTGGATCCAAAAAAGAAAGCAACCGTTTGCCAGAACCGGGCAGATACTCCTCCCCTGTACTCTTTAACCAGGGTATAACAATTGTTGCCCGTTTGCCGGTTAATTAGTTTCATTAGTATTTTACCCTGGTATACAGATAGTTTGGTAAGCGGTCCGGAAAATTCTTTTTTTAATTCCTCTTCCCTGGATTCAAGGTATTTTCTCCGTTCTTTTTTTGACATCCCCTCCATCTTAGCATTGATATCGTTTATGATAATGCCTGCCTTTCTAGCATAGGGGTAGGTTACATATACCGCATTTCTTAGCCTTGTCCACTTGGCATAGCGTTTCCGCATTGCAGGTGGCATCGGAGCCGTTACATAAGCGTATTGTAACCAGCCAGACGGCAAGGTATCGCCTTCCAGCACAAAAATCGGAACAATGATCGTATCGTTCGGTCCCCATTTGGGATTGTAAGGAAGGGGGCCGGGAACAGGAGCCGGCTGGCGGGGTTGTAGTGGCGATGGAACAGGAGCTTGCCCATGGGCGATCAATCCCAGCAACACAACCCCTGCGAGAAGGAGTAGCTTAACCGCCTTATGGGAAGTTTTCATCATACGCAACTAATATATCATTAATCCCACTAAGACACAAGTGTGACCCATTTAGCTGTTACTGCTTTCCTAAATTTTGTTGACTGCTTTTAAACGCCCCTGCCTACTGCGATAGGCCGCACTAACGCCAAACCCGATCGTCATAATCACGATCCCTGCCCATAAAAGGTTGATATGGGGAAATTCATACACTTTTAACGCAACAAAGGGAACCATCCGGTTGCTTTCTTTCACCTGCAATTCAATTTTCTGGTTTTCCAGTACACGGCTGAAAGCAATAGCAATATTCTGGGCAAATACCGTATCTACCATAAACCTGGCTTCATTTTCCTTCACATAAAAAACCGGCTGTGCAGCATAGCGGGAACCTTCTTTCGAAAAAACGGTGATATCCGCCATCAAAGCAGTGTCAGTAGGCTGAAACTGGTACTTTTTATTGTTCGGATTGGGTACCACAGCATTAAGGGTGAAAAACCCATTCGAGTAGTAAACCGTGTCTTTCACATTTACCGTGTATTTTTTAAACTGGGCTGTATCGTCGCGGTTGTCCATATCGGCCGCATAAGTGATATAACTGAAAATATCTTTATGCAGGTAATGCTTGGAGTCCGGATTATTCGAAAAGCCTTCCATTCCCTTGGTGTTTCTGATCAGATTGGGGTACAGAGAAAAACTTTCCGAACTATCCTTTCGCATCATATCAATCCGGTAATAACTGATCGTACCATTTTTATTTACACTATCGGCATTTACAAACGTTGCCATATAGCTACCCATATCAGTAGGTACTCCTTTAATAAGGGTTAGGTTTTCCAGTGGCTTTTCCTTTGAACGTTCATCCCATTTCAGGTTAATACCGGTAGTATTGTAGCTCAACACTTTTTTATTAGAAGAAGAGATAAGGATACCTACCAGGCTAAGTGCAAAGCCTACATGGGTAATAGAACCACCAGCAGCTTTGAGTTTGCCGTTAATACCAATCCAGATATAGGCCAAATTGGTTACCAGGGCATATACACTGGTAAAGAAGGCCAGGTGAATAGCGGCCTGGAAACCGATGCCTTTTTTATCGTATTCTAACCCGCTGAAAACAAAAAACAGTACCGTAATTACTGCCGCAATAGCAGTTGGTACGGCAATTTTCCGAAGCCAGCCCCCAGCAGTTTTTTTGTATTTGAGGTACTGTGCTACCGCAGTAAGCGCCCCGATCACAATAGCTACAAAAATCTGGATCTTATTATAGGAAAACTCAATATCCTCCGGAGCAGCTGTGTTTTGACCGGTTATTTTATTGTAGATGGGATTAAAAGAGTTTTGCCAGGTGATTACAGCAGCACTCAAAAACAGCACCAGTGAGCCGATAAACATCCAAAACTCGCGCGATGAGGTTTCTTCTTCTTTCGGAATATGAGGTATGCCTTTAAACCGGTAGGCAAACAGCGCCAGACCAGGCAACGTAAACACTAATAAAAACAGCAATAACTGTGTATTCATTCCCAGGTCAGTGAAAGAATGCACGGAGCTATCTCCTAATACGCCACTACGGGTTAGGAAAGTGGAAAACAAAATCATGATAAAACCCAACAGGAAAAACAGGTAGGTGGCCCGTAAAGAATGACCGGTGGCATTATACACCACCTGCGTGTGAATGCCTGCCACCAAAATCAGCCAGGGAACCAGCGAAGCATTTTCTACCGGATCCCATGCCCAGTAACCGGCAAACGTCAGCGATTCATAGGCCCAGGCACCTCCCATCATAATACCCAAACCCAATATTCCGGTTGAAAACAAGGCATAAGGCAACGCTATACGGGTCCAACCGGTGAAATCTTTTTTCCACAGCCCCGCTATAGCAAAAGCAAAGGGAAGAATGGTGGAAGCAAAGCCCAGGAATAAAATCGGCGGGTGGATAACATTCCAATAGTTTTGGAGCAGTTGGTTCAGCCCCTGGCCGTCCTGCATCTGGGGCAGGCTTAAATAGTCTGCCCGGGAAAAAACAGGCGCATCGGCAAATTTTTCACGTACAAGCAGGAAGGGGTTACTGCCGATCATGGTATCGCCAATATACATACCCAGTACCATGGTGGCCAGGCAAACCTGTGCAAAAGCCAGTACTGTCATAATAGGCGCTTCCCACTTTGTTCCGCGGGCAATCATAAATACGCCAATGACCCCGTACCAGAAGGACCAAAGCAGGAAACTTCCCTCCTGCCCTTCCCAGATGGAACAAAGCAGGTATTCCATGCTCATATCACGGCTGCTATGGTTCCAGGCGTAATAATATTCAAATTTATGCGTGGAAATTATGTAGAATAATAAGCCAAAAATGGCCAATACTGAAAATGCATCAATGCCGAATGCAATTCGACCAATGCGTCTCCAGCTACGCTCCAGTAAAGGATCTGTTGAATTGGTGGACTTTGCGAAAGCAATCATCGCTACCAGAGAGGATACCAGGGCCAGTACAATAAAAAAATGGCCCAGTTGCCCGGGCAAAAGATGTTCACCTATATAATTCATGAGAAAACCACATTAATTAGAGCTCAGGTTGTTCTTATTTGCTTCAACATCGTCTTTATATTTAGACGGGCATTTCATTAACATCTCATCACATTCAAAAGTTCCGGCTTTCATACTACCTTTTAAAACCAGCCGCTCACTTTTCTCGAAATCTGTAGGCTTGGCGTTATGATAGATTACCGGTGTAGAATGCCCCAAAGTATCGATTGCCACAAAACGCATGTAATTGGGGTTGGCAATGGGGTCGTATTCCACGGGTTGGGATTTATCCAGTTTGGCAATCAGGTGAACAAATTTTCCTTCTTTCTGCCGGGCAGACGCTACGGTATCATAGGTAGTAAGGTCGCCCATAAAACTAATCAGTACGGCAATTGCTACTGCAATGAAAATCAGGATGATAATATGTGTTTTTTTCATACTCGCAAGTCTAACGCCGCAAAGTTAGTCCAATTTGCGATTGCCGCGCCAATTCTTTACGGATACAACCTATGGTTTAAATTTTGCATCTATGCAGGACTGCAGTAACTTGCGGCCGTTTTAATGATTCAATCATGGACCTTTCGCAACACGATGCCAATAGTCTTGGCAACCCCAATAATAACCTGTTTGGTCTGCCTACAGATGAACTGGATGCCAGGCTGGTCGTAGTGCCGGTACCGTGGGAAGTTACCGTAAGCTACAGCGCCGGTACCGCCCGGGCTGCTGATAATATTGCCAAAGCAAGCCTGCAGGTAGACCTCTATGATGCCGACTACCACGATTGCTGGAGACAGGGGTTTTTTATGCGCGATGTCGATAAAAAAATTTTGTTAAAAAGTGATTACCTCCGCAAAGAGGCCGAATTATACATCGATTATATCTCCAATGGGGACGAAGTGCAGAAAAATAACTTCATGTGCCGCTCCCTTCGCGAAATCAATGAAGGCAGTAATTTCCTGAATAACTGGGTTTTTGGACAAACCAGGGAATTACTGGAAAAAGGTAAACTGGTGGGCCTCTTGGGAGGCGATCACAGCACGCCTTTCGGATACATCAAAGCACTGGGAGAGCGCTACAAGAATTTCGGCATTCTTCAGATAGATGCTCATTGCGACCTGCGAAAACAATACGAAGGATTTAATTATTCCCATGCCAGCATTATGTACAATGTGCTGGAAGAAATTCCGGCGGTTAACCGTCTTGTTCAGGTAGGTGTACGTGATTACTGCGATGAGGAAGTGAATTATATACGTAGCAGCAACGGAAAAATAACCACTTTTTTTGATAAGGATATCAAACACCGCCAGTACGAAGGCGATAGCTGGAAAAATATTACCGAAGATATTGTTGCCAGCCTGCCCGATCATGTATATATCAGTTTTGATATTGACGGCTTGGATCCCAAAAACTGTCCGAACACCGGTACACCCGTATTTGGTGGTTTTGAAGCAGAACAGGTCTTTTACCTGTTTAAAAAACTGGCTGACAGCGGCCGAAAAATAATTGGCTTTGACCTCAATGAAGTAGGTGTTGGTGATAATAACTGGGATGCCAATGTAGGTGCCCGGGTATTGTATAAGCTCTGCAACCTGCTGACTTCGGCTAATCTATAAGTTCTATATCCATTTCAATGATTTACGAGTACGTAGTTACATTAAAAAACCAGCAACGAGCTGCCATTGACCGTTTCAGTAGTCTGGTTTGCGGTGTTTCTGCACTGTTATTTTTATACACCTATATTACCAGCGCTGAACGTCCGCTGCTTTTATTACTGGGAGGAATTGTGGTAGCAGCACTTACCACCTGGAATATCATCCAGTTACTGAACAAAAAATGGCGTATCCGGTACAATTATGTACTGATGATAACCGGGCTGGTTTGGGCAGGTATGCCTTTTTACCCCTGGCTTAGCATTGTACTACTGGTAATGGGTTTATTCGAACAACAGGCAAAAAAAGACCTGGAAATCGGCTTCTCCAATAATGAAATCGTTTTCAATACCCTTCCCCGGAAAAAATATAGCTGGTCTGCTTTCACCAACATCGTATTAAAAGACAACCTGCTTACGATGGACTTCACCAATAACCGCCTGTTACAGCGGGAAACAATTGATGATGAGGAGGATGATTGCGAGGAAGACGAATTCAACGACTATTGCCGGCAACAGCTCAAAGCCGAATAAATCAACCGCATCTTTCTATCTTTGCCGGATGGCAACTACACCTTTTCTCCTTTATTCCGATGGTAAGGGTAATATTTTCGAAGATGAAACCCTCTATGCAACGGGCAGAAGCGGCTGGGATGTGTATCCCGTTCCGGATGAAGACTGGATAACACTTCCTGATGGCGGCAACCTGTACGAGTTACCTGGCAGAAGAGGTATTGGTATAGACGTGCAAACAGGTGAAATGCGGCTTTGTGAAAAAGGCTGGGCGGTGGCGGCCTTTATTCCGCCTGCCCATACCGGTTTATTCCTGGCGGCTTATGAAACCCTGCCAGATGCGCCTACCTTGCCGCTTTTTTGCTATACCGCGGCAGGCTGGTTGAACGATGAGTTTGTTGTGCCGGCAGTTCGTATTGAAGCAGATATACGGCAGGAATGCCGGGGCTATGATGATGCTATCATACAATCCGGTCTTGCTCAACTGGTGCAGGCTTACCCTCATAATCGCCTGGTAAAACACCTGGCTGATAATTGTTGCAATACCTATCATTGTCCCGCTGCCCGCAACTATTTTATGGGCCGATGGGAATGCCCCGTACCCGCCTCCCCGGCCTGTAATGCAAATTGTGTGGGATGTATTTCCCTGCAACCCGATGAAGAAGCAATTGTTTCCACGCAAGACAGGCTGACGTTCAGACCCAGCCCGGAGGAAATTGTGGAATATACCGTACCCCACCTGCAAACCGCCCCGTACCCCATTATCAGTTTCGGACAGGGCTGTGAAGGTGAACCCCTACTGGTTTGGGATACCCTCCGGGATGCCATTCTTGAAATCCGCAAACATACCCCCAACGGCAGTATCAATATCAACACCAACGGATCGCGCCCGGATGCTGTCAAAGCCTTGTGTGAAGCTGGTTTGAACAGTATGCGGGTTTCTACCAACAGTGCCCGCAGTGAAATTTATATGCCCTATTACCGACCTAATAACTATGTTTTTGAGGATATTGTAGAAAGCCTTAAAGTAATGCGTAGCTACGGCGGCTGGACATCCATAAACTATTTTGTTTTCCCGGGCATGACCGACAGCATTGCCGAATACGAAGCACTCCGAAAACTGATCCGGGAAACCGACCTTTGTATGATTCAATGGAGAAATTTCAATATTGATCCAGACTGGTACCTGGGCAAAATTGGGGTTACGGATACCGGGGAATGTATGGGGGTTAAACAATTAATGGAATTGATCAGGGAAGAGTTTCCTGCCTTGAAATTTGGTTATTATAACCCGCCTATTGAGCGAATGAAAGGCAATTATGAACTTGATTTTGCTCATTAATGGAAACCGGGCTACCTGATCACCGAACTGCTAGTTCCAAGTTTTGGATCGGTATCTTACTAGCTATCACGGCTACTTTAATCTGGAGCGGAAATTTTATCGTGGCAAGGTCTGTTCATTCGAGTATTCCGCCTGTTAATTTGGCTTTTTACCGGTGGTTAACGGCGAGCTTGATCCTGTTGCCATTTGCCTGGTCAGCGAGAAAAGAAATGGTGCAGGCAATAGCCGGAAATCCTGGCTATTATGTTGCCATTGCGGTAACAGGAGTAAGCCTGTTTAATACCTTGGTATACGTAGCCGGGAAATATACAACCGCCATAAATATGGCATTGGTTGGTACCACCAGCTCGCCTATTTTGGTAATTCTGTTAGGAAGTCTTTTTCTGAAAGAGAAGATTTCCTGGCTGCGTTTAGCCGGATTAATTACCTGCCTGCTGGGTATTTTTTATTTATTGTCGAAAGGAAGCTGGGAAAACCTGCTCGCTCTTCGCTTTGGAAGAGGCGATGCCTGGATTCTTGCCGGCGCTTTCGCCTTTTCCATTTATACCCTACTCGTACGCCGGAAAAACGACCGCCTTTCACCGGTTGCCTTTTTGTTCCTGGCCTTCTCACTGGGAACCATCTGTCTGCTTCCCTTTTGGTTCTGGGAAAATCGGGTACAGCCCCCCATTCAGTGGACTCCTGCGTTGGCTGCTATTATCCTTTACCTTGGCCTGGGCGCATCCGTATTGGCCTTCCTGTGCTGGAACGGAGCTATCCAACGAATTGGCGCAGTACGTACGGCCTTATTCGGCAACCTGATTCCCCTGTTCAGCAGTTTTGAAGCGCTCTTGTTACTGGGCGAAGAGTTAACCCGTATTCACCTGATAAGCGGTGCGCTTATCCTGGTTGGGCTGATACTTGCCAACCTTCGGCCAAAACTTTAACAGGCTACATGAAGTTGCTTCAGCTAAAGTGCGTAAAATTGTGGTGTACCTTTATGGTGCGAATGCTGATAGTATGGTAAACGAATTTGAAGTTCAGAAAAATATAAAAGCAGGCGGTTATACCGCATTGGTGCTGGTATTGTTACTGGTGGTATTGTTTTTTATCCGCTGGACACTTCCTGTACCCCCTCCTCCCCCCCTTGATGAAGGAATTGAAGTGAACCTGGGTAATAGCGACGAAGGATTGGGCGATGACCAGCCCATGTCGCCTGAGAGCCCGGCTCCGTCTCAACCCGCTAATTATACGCCGCCCAGGGCCACTGCCGCTGCCGCCGACAATGCACGCGATATTGAAACCGATGATACCGAAGAAGATGCGCCCGTGGTAAAACCACCGGCAAAGCCAAAACCCAATGCTACCAAAATTCCTGAAAAAGACGAGGCCCCGAAAGCGGTTAAAACACCGGCCAAACCGGTAGAAAAGCCAGCCCCCGCTACCGCAAAACCAAAGGCGGTATTTAAAGGCGTAAGTGGAACAGGTGCCGGTGGAAATGAAGCCGATTCTTACCAGAAAGGAGGTAACCAGGGAATTGCAGGTGGATCAGGAGACCAGGGTAAGCCGGGGGGAGATCCCAACTCCACTAACTATGAAGGTAATGGCGGCAAAGGAAAATCGGGTGTTTTTATTTCCCGGGGCCTGGCTGGAAGAAGTATTGTGCAGCAACCATCATTCGAAGACGATTTCAATGAAAATGCCAAAGTAGCCGTTGATATAAGAATAGACCCGGCGGGAAAAGTGATTTCTGCCGTTTACCAGCCAAGGGGGTCTACCACTTCCAACAGCAACCTCAAAGCCATTGCAGCGCGCAAAGCCATGCAGTTAAAATTTAACAGCGGCAGCGAAGAACAGATGGGAACCATCGTTTTTAATTTCCGACTGAAAAATTAAGCTCCCGGTTTTTTCTACGACGGAGGAAGCACTAGCTTTGCGTGGATGAATTACGCAGAAACCATCCATTTTCTATACAGCAGATTACCCCTATTCAGCAAACAGGGCGCCAGTGCCATAAAAAAGGACCTGCATAATATTCTTGCCCTCGAAAAAGCAACCGGTAATCCGCACACGAAGTTTAAAAGCATACATATTGCCGGTACCAACGGTAAGGGATCCACCAGCCATATGCTGGCAGCCATCCTTCAAAAAGCAGGTTATAAAACAGGTTTGTATACTTCGCCCCATCTGAAAGACTTTCGCGAACGGATCCGTATTAATGGCCATATGATTCCCGAGCAACGGGTAATAGAATTAACACAGGCCTTCATTCCATTAATGGATGCTATTGATCCCTCATTTTTTGAAATAACGGTAGCCATGGCGTTCCAGTGGTTTGCTGAGGAAGCAGTAGATATTGCGGTTATTGAAACAGGTTTGGGCGGACGATTAGACAGCACCAATATAATTCTACCGGAAGTATCAGTTATCACCAATATAGGGTGGGACCATATGCAGCTCCTGGGGAATGACCTGGCTAGTATAGCTGCTGAAAAAGCAGGCATCATAAAACCCGGTATACCGGTGGTAATCGGTGAATCTATTCCTGAAACCAGGCCGGTTTTTGAAGCTTTTGCCATCAAAAACCAATCAGCGCTTTTCTTTGCGGAAGAAGAACAGGAAATTATTGAGTGGAAACAGACAAATCATCGGTTATTGGTTACGGTTAAACCGGTTTCATCCGCGGATGCCCATCACCTTGAACTTGATTTACCGGGCTACTACCAGCTACAGAATATACGTACTGTACTGCAGGCTGTTTCTGTACTGCAACAAGCTGGCTGGAGCATTCATTTTAGTCATATCAGTGCTGCATTAGCGCAGGTAAAACAATTAACCGGCTTGCATGGCAGATGGGAATTGATTCATTCGTCGCCCGATATTGTGTTGGATGTGGCGCATAATGAAGATGGTATCCGGGCATTGTTAAAACAAGTAGAACTGAGTTCTTATCATCACCTTCACCTGATCATTGGAATGGTGAAGGACAAAGATATTTCCACCGTATTGTCATTGCTGCCACCTACCGCTTCTTATTATTTTACACAGGCACAGATACCCCGTGCTTTACCTTTTGAGGACTTAAAAGCCCGGGCTGCGGAAGCGGGCCTTGCGGGCAACGCTTATCCGGAAGTGAATAAAGCATTGGATGCTGCCAAAGCAAAAGCCGCAAAAAATGACCTGATCCTGGTTTGTGGAAGTGTATTTGTCATTGCCGAGATTAACCGGTAAATGCCAATTTACCAGCTTTCAGCAGGGCAAAAAACAGGCAGCTTACATGTAGGGCCTGAACAATTTCCTGCCGACGTATTTTTTCAAAAAATTCTTCCATAGTAAATTCCAGTACTTCAATTTCTTCATTCCTATCAAGCTCCTGCTGTTGTACCTTTACACCACCCGTTGCCAGGAATAATTCCGTGTAATTGTTTAAAACTCCCGGATTGGCAGCTACTTTTCCCACCCATTCAACCTGCCCGAAAGCATACCCTGTTTCTTCCAGTAATTCGCGTCGCATACCTTCTTCAAATGTTTCGCCCGGATCCACAAATCCACCAGGGAACTCCAAAATAACTTCTCCAAGCGGATGCCGGTATTGCTTAACCAGGAGTATCTTGTTTTCTGCAGTAATAGCCAGTGCGGTTGCCGAGGTGGGCATTTCAACTACAAAATAAGGATCGATGATGGTTCCGTCTTCTCTTTCACACCGATCACGACGGGCTGTAAAGTAAACATGATCACTTATATAGGTTGAATCCAGTGTTTTCCATTTCATCTGACAAAGAAACAGTAATTAAGGGAGTTGCCCAATTTGCCGGCCATGCCGCGGTCCTTACCAACCCATCCGATCTCGTAAGCGGGTAATATGAGCCACATGGTGCCTTCCATGCCAACTGTACATACCCAGTAAATGCCAGCAAGACATTATTTTTCCGTGTTGTGGGTGAATCACTGAGCGATTCAGCAGGGTTGTTTCATCGAGGCCTTTTATCAGGTGATACCAGCGACTGTGTAATGCATGGAGTAGGGTGAGGGATATATTAACAGGCAATGCTTCCACATCCGGAAGTTTTGCCCAGGCCGCTTCATCATAAGGCTTAATGGTAGGCTGTTCCTCTGTTAAGGCAAGTTTGAAGCGGATCAGGGCATTCATATGGCTATCTGCAACATGATGAACCACCTGGTTCGAGGTCCAGCCCCCCTCCCGGTAAGGAACCTGCAAATGTTCTTCGTTCAGGTTCAGCACGGCATTCTCCAGCAAACGCGGTAAATACCGGATATCGTTCAGCCATTCCTGAAACTGTTTTTCGGTATAAGGCTGGGGTTCAAACTGGCCGATGGGAAAACGTGGATCCATAACTTATTTTCGAATAAATAATTGGGTATAATAAAAACGACCTGTTGCGTCTTTTGACACTCCTATACCGGTTAAATTATAAGGGCCTTCAATATTCTTTCGATGCGTAGGACTGTTTAACCAGCGTTTAACCACTTCTTTCGCACTCATTTTACCTACGGCTACATTTTCAGCGGAACCGACCAGCCCTTCCAACCGTATGCTGATTCTTTTAACCCTGCCTCCGTATCCTCCATGGCCAAATGCCACCTGTTTACGTGCCATTGCCTGGCTATGTAAACCTGCCTCGGTTGCTATTACAGAATTTACCCGAAGAGGAGCCAGTTTCATTTGTTTCCTGTATTCATTCACTTCTGTTAAAATCGATTGCTCAAGAGAAGCCGCGGTAAGATTTGATTCCAGCTTCACCGGCTCAGCTGCCTCTGTTTTCCTGGAGGGGCCGGTTTTGCAGCCGGCCTGAAGAAATGCCAACAAAAGCAATAACCAAAACCCTGTTTTAATCATAGCTCACTGATTTTGCGTCGATTTTTTTCCTATGATTAAAGTTATTGAAAATTTCAAGCCATACAATCTTCTAATTCATCCATCATACTACTACTGCCGGCAAAAAAAGGCGAACGTTCATGCAGGGAGCCAGGCTGTATTTCCAGTATCCGCTGCGTACCATCGGTGGCCCTGCCGCCCGCAACTTCCAATATAAAAGCAAATGGATTGCATTCATACATCAGCCGAAGTTTACCTTCCGGCTTTCCGGTGGTACCTGGGTACATAAATATGCCTCCTTTGATCAGGTTGCGATGCACGTCGCTGACCATACTGCCAATATAGCGTTGCGTGTAGGGGCCTCCGTTCGATGCATTTTTCTGTTGGCAGGCCGTAATATATTTCCGAACCCCTTCCTCGTATTGAAAATAGTTTCCGTGGTTAACCGAATAAATCTGGCCGAATTCCGGACATTTCATTGAAGGGTGACTTAAACAAAATTCACCAATTGAAGGATCGAGGGTAAACCCATTTACCCCCCTTCGGGTTGCATAAACCAACATGGTACTACTACCATAAATAATATAACCAGCCGCTACCTGGTAAATACCTTTTTGAATAAAATCTGCCATGGTACAGGGTTTTCCGACTTCACTCACCCTCCGAAATACCGAAAAAATAGTACCAATGGAAACATTTACATCAATATTGCTGCTACCATCCAACGGATCGTATAAAACTACGTACTTGGATTGGTTGCTGACCTCATCATCAAATACCACGATATCGTCCATTTCTTCACTCCCCACCCCTGCACAACTGATTCCATGACGTAATACGCCAATCATCTGGTTATTGGCAAATACATCCAGTTTTTTCACCTCTTCTCCCTGTACATTTACGCTTCCATAACTACCGAGTATGTCAACCAACCCGGCTTTGTTCACTTCTACGTTTATACGTTTTGCAGCCAGGCCAATATCACGCAACAGGTTACTAAGCTGCCCGGTTGCTTTCGGAAAATTACGCAATTGCTGAATAGTGAATTCATCCAGGGTAAGCACCTGGCGGTTTACAGTAGTCATGTAGCAGTCGTTTTTGAGTTCAAACAAAAATAACCGGAAATGATTGTCTTTTATAATTGTCGTGTCTGTAAAACACAACCCTCCTATCTTTGATAAAATTTCGATTCTTCATGCAGGTATTTAAATTCGGCGGTGCCAGTGTTAATAGTCTGGAACGTATCAGATCACTCGTACAGATCTTCAGGGAAAATGCCGGACAATCCATCCTGGTGGTTATTTCAGCTATGGGAAAAACAACCAATGCGCTGGAAAAAGTAGCGGAAAGTTTTTATCGGCAGGATAAAGAGAAGGCACTGCAACTTTTTGATCAAATCAAGCAGGAGCATTACCAAACTGCAAAAGCCTTATTAACAGCCAGCTACCATAGCTGCGAAGAGCAACTTCTTAATTTTTTTACAGAAGTTGAGTGGTTACTGCATGACCAGCCAGTGCAGTCCTACGACTACTATTATGACCAGATAGTATGTATTGGCGAACTGCTTTCTACTTCTATTGTGAGTGCTTTCCTGAATGAATCCGGAATAAAAAATGAATGGCTGGACGTACGGGATATACTCCGGACCGATGATAATTTCAGAGATGCAAATATTGATTGGGAGTTCAGTGCTTCAAAGGTGAACCAACTGGTAAAACCCTTGTTAGCCGATAATGGAATCGTACTGACACAAGGCTTTATCGGATCCACGGATGAGAATGAAAGCACTACCTTAGGGCGCGAAGGAAGCGATTACAGCGCTGCCGTTTTTGCCAACCTCTTAAACGCGGAAAAACAAACCATTTGGAAAGATGTTGCCGGGGTTATGAATGCTGATCCCAAAATTTTTCCGACTGCACAACTTATTTCCACCCTGAATTATACAGAAGTAATTGAAATGGCTTATTATGGTGCACAGGTAATTCATCCTAAAACAATTAAGCCGCTGCAAAACAAAGGCATTCCCTTACAGGTTAAATGCTTTTTGGATACCAGTTTACCGGGCACCCTGATCCATAATGAACCGGTAAAAAACCTGCCACCTATTATCGTCTGGAAACAAGCTCAGGTGCTTTTGCAACTGAAATCGAAAGACTTTTCTTTTGTTGGGGAAAAACCGGTGGCGGCGTTGTACCATATTTTTGCACAACATTCCATGCGGCCGAATATGACCCAAAACGGCGCCATCAGCTTTACCTGCGTACTTGATGAAAATGCAGAAAAATTAGAACAGCTGGCTTTTGAGGCAGCGCAATTTTTTGAAGTAAGCATGGAAAAAGGCCTCTCTTTACTAACCATCCGGCATAATGTACCAGGGCTCCTGGATCAACTCATCCAAGGGAAAGAATGGATTCTGAAACAGGAAACAAGAGAAACCGTTCAGGCGCTATTGAAGACGGGATAAAAGTGCCCGTTACTTAGTATCCTTTCTCTCCTTAGTATCCGCTCTCCCTTATTATCCTTTCTCCCCAGTTTTTTCAACCACGATGGTTTGTTTCAGCTTCATGGGAACAAGTTTACCTTCCCTGACAGCCGGAAGCCAATCGGGCATAATTTCCAGCGCGTCTAATAAATGTTCGTTCAGGAGATCATTACCGCCCCGGATTATGCGCGGGTTCAATACCTTGCCCTTGTTGTTTACAATGAATTCTACCAAAATATAGGCCGTATGCTGCTCTTCATTCAGATAGGTACTCAGTTTGTTATTTAAGTCGCGCAAATACTGTTTAAAGGCATCTGCCCCCCCGGGAAACTCAGGTAGTTTATGAACGGTAGTAGGTATTTCAGATTCATCAAATGCAGCCACGTGCCGCTTCTTTTTCAATACCGGAACCGGTAAGGACTTCTTTTCCGCAGAAGGAAGCGCATTTTTCACTTCCTGATCCAGTACATAACTACCCCGGTTATTGACCATGATCACCGGTAGTTTTTTATATTTTTCAAAATAGTAAAAAACTTCTTTCATGCTATTGGCCAGGTGCGCATAGTCAGCAAAATCACGTACGTATTTTCCAAGGTAATCGGCACTTTTTTTAACATCAAACCGCACGGGATAAATATGTACGGGAATAAAATCCTGGCCCGAAGATTTGGCATAAGTAGCCAGTACATATAATTCTTCAATCTGGGAATCTGTGATAGGAATACAACCGGTTGTTACACAGCTTCCATGAATATATATATCGCCACCGGGCTGGATAGCATCACTCAAAAAACGGTCCGACGCATTGGGGTAGTTCAGACCAAGCGACAGGTGATAAACGCTTCTTGGATTAAATTCATTTATGTAATAGAAACCTTCCGGAACCTGGTAATCTCCTTCCATACGCTTTGGCCCAAGTGTACCCGCCATGGCGCATACCTTATAGGTTTTGAATAATTGAAAGGGTTGATTTTTTTCGTTCTTGACCCAGACTTCCAGTTGACTATCGTATTTAAAAGAACGCAGGTAAATGTATTTAGCCGGCCAGCTTAATCCCTTTTCGTTGAATTGTCGACGGAGACTGTCTTCTTTTTTCCGAAGGATATCATTCAGTCGGGGAAAATTACGCTGGTACTCTGCAAAACTGGTAGGATAAGCCGTTTGCGAATAACCAACAAATACCCAGCTGAGTATGAATAGGGTGATGCTGATTTTTTTCATAGTCTGAACAGAACTGCACTAAAATAATACAAAGTATTGATAAGAAAGCCCTAAAATCCCCGGAAACGCTGTTCCGGGGCTGTTTATTATAAATTTCCTCGTTTTTCCTGTTCTCTTTCGATGGCTTCGAACAAGGCTTTAAAGTTTCCTTTTCCGAAACTCCTGGCTCCTTTTCGTTGAATTATTTCAAAAAACAGCGTGGGCCGATCCTCTACCGGTTTGGTAAATATCTGGAGAAGATACCCTTCTTCGTCACGGTCTACCAGGATGCCTAATTCCCTGAGAGGCGCCAGATCCTCATCGATTTGCCCTACCCGGTCCAGTAAATCCTCGTAATAAGAACCGGGCACTTTTAGAAATTCCACTCCTCTGCTTTGCAAGGCGGTAACGGTTTCAATGATATTATGGGTGGCCAGCGCCACATGTTGACATCCTTCCCCGTCGTAATAATCGAGGTATTCTTCCACCTGGCTTTTCTTTTTGCCCTCAGCTGGTTCATTGATCGGGAACTTCACAAATCCATTTCCGCTTGACATTACTTTGCTCATCAGCGCGGAGTACTCGGTAGAAATATCTTTATCATCGAAACTGAGGATATTTTTAAATCCCATTACTTCCTCATAAAAACGAACCCATCGCTGCATCTGGTTCCATCCCACATTACCTACGCAATGGTCTACATATTGCAGTCCTGTTTCTGATGGATTATAGGCGGATATCCAGGGTTGATAACCTGGTAAAAAAGCGCCTGCATAGTTTTTACGTTCTATAAAATAGTGAACGGTTTCGCCATAGGTATGAATTCCGCTCAGCACCACTTCGCCCTGTTCGTCCTGCTGGCGTACTGGTTCCAGGCAGGATACAGCCCCGCGCGCGGTAGTTTCTTTCCAGGCTTTTTCCGCATCCTCTACCCGCAAAGCCAATACTTTTACGCCGTCTCCATGTTTATAGATATGGTCGGCCAGCGGGTTATTGGCCCGTAGTGGTGTAGTAAATACAAAGGTCAATTTGTTCTGACGAACCACATAACTTGCCCGGTCTTTGATACCCGTTTCAGGGCCTGCATAGGCAAGACTTTGGAAACCGAAGGCGGTTTTATAAAAATGGGCAGCTTGTTTAGCGTTGCCTACATAAAATTCTACATAATCCGTGCCCTGCAGCGGTAAAAAATCAGCTGCAGCATGCGCTCGGAGTTGGGATAATACCTGACTCATTGGTTTAAAATTTAACTGCAAAAAAATGGCCGTGAAATGGCCGGTAGCTAACAATCAGCTCCATGCAGCAGAACCCATGGCAAGAGATTCCATCAACAGGCAGTATTGATGCCTGAAATCAGGAAAAAGTTTATGGGGATAATCGGGCTTCATGCCACAAAGATAGGAATCCACCGGAACCTGGATAACAATCCGTCTTTTCCGAATCTAACAGGCAGTGGAATCACTATTTTTGCTACATGAAAAAAATTGGAATACTCGGAGGTGGTCAATTAGGCCGGATGTTATTACAGGAAGCGGCCAATTACCCCGTGGAAACCTGGGTAATGGAAAATGACCCCGCCTGTCCGGCTGCACATCTTTGTCATCATTTTATTACCGGCAATATCCGCTCTTTTGAGGATGTATACCAATTTGGAAAACAACTTGATGCCATTACCATTGAAATTGAAGCGGTGAACGTGGATGCGTTGGAACAATTGGAAAAAGAAGGGGTAAAAGTAGTTCCAAGTCCGGCTGCTCTTCGAATCATTAAAAATAAAATCGTTCAGAAAGAGTTCTACCAGGCAAACGGTATACCTACAGCAGAATTTCATACGGTTGCCGATAAAGAAGGGCTGAAAGAACATTTTGCCTTTTTACCGGCCGCCCAAAAACTGGGAGAAGGTGGATACGATGGAAAAGGCGTTCAGTTGCTGCATGGAGAAGAAGACCTGGACCTGGCCTTTGATGCACCCAGTGTACTGGAAAAAAAAGTTGCTATAGAAAAAGAAATCGCCGTTTTGATAGGCATCAACAGTAAAGGAGAAATGGCTATTTACCCGCCTGTTGAAATGGTTTTTGACCCCCAGCTTAATTTGCTCGATTATCAGATTGCACCCGCCGACCTGGAGGATAAAATACTCTGGAAAATAGAAGCCATTGCATTGAAACTGGTAAAAGCCTTGCAATCGCCCGGGCTTTTTGCCGTGGAGCTTTTTATAGATAAGGAGGGAGAAGTATTGGTAAATGAAGCAGCTCCACGGGTTCATAACAGTGGTCATCATACTATTGAAGCGCATACAACGTCACAGTATGAAATGCTCTGGCGGATTTTGCTCGACTACCCCCTGGGTTCCACAGCTGCCATCCTGCCTTCGTCACTGGTTAATCTTATCGGAGAAACCGGATTTTCCGGGAATGTTCGGTATGAAGGCCTGGAGGACGTATTGGCTATGGAAGATGTTTATGTACATCTCTACGGAAAAAATCAAACCAAACCCGGAAGAAAAATGGGGCATGTAACCATCTTGGGGAAAGATCGCCACGATCTGGTTCGAAAGGCCCACCAAGTAAAAAGACTGCTAAAGGTAAAAAGTTGAGCAAAATTTAAACTATGTGTTTTCCGGTCATACTGTTTATAGACCGCTCATCCAAAGGAAATAGGAAATGCCCCTATTTCGTCGACTTCTATCCTTGCCTAAACTTTAGGCAGCTTTTATCTGTTAAATTTACCATTGAGCAACACTAAAACCAGTAAACACTTACATGAGAGCGCTTTCCTACTGTCTCCCTGTCTTTTTATTTATAGGCATCATCAGCGGTTGTAAATCAGACAAACAAAAAAAAATAGCCCCTCCAAAGGCAGGAACTTCTGCCCGTCCACCACAGGAGATCAAGGTAGAAGCATTTGAACTTAAAACCAGCAGTGTAAGTGAGAAGCTGGAAGTTCCGGGCAGCCTGATGCCCTACGAAGCCACCGAATTGCGCCCCGAGGTATCGGGAAGAATTACCCAACTCAATATCCGGGAAGGTCAGCAGGTTGCAAAAGGAACCCTGCTGGTTAAACTTTATGACGATGATCTGCAGGCCCAGTTAAAAAAATTGCAGGTTCAACTGAATATATATGAACAAACTGCCAGCCGCCAGGCCGAACTTCTGAAAATTGACGGTATTAGTAAGCAGGAATATGACTTAAGTGTTTTACAGGTAAATAATATAAAAGCAGACATTGAATTAATCCGGACTTCCATTGAAAAAACGGAAATCCGGGCCCCTTTTACAGGTAGGCTTGGGCTTAGAAACATCAGTATGGGTGCCTATGTTACCCCGGCTACGCTTATTACTAATATCAGGCAGGAAAATGAGCTGAAACTGGAATTCACCGTTCCGGAAAAATACAGCAGCCGCATAAAAGCCGGAACAGTAGTAAGGTTTACTGTTGAGGGACAGGAAAAATCGATTCCTGCAAAAGTACTGGCTACCGAAGAGGCCGTCATGGAAGATACCCGCAGCCTGCGTATCAGGGCGGTTGTACAAGGCCGTGCACCACAACTAATTCCCGGAGCCTTTGCCAAAGTGCAGCTCGATTTCGGTACAGACAATAAAGCGCTGATGATACCCACCCAGGCCGTTATTCCCCAGGCAAGGTCGAAAAAAGTAATTGTTTACCGTGGTGGAATTGCTGTATTTGAGACCGTAACCACGGGGGTACGGGACAGCAGTTATGTACAGATAACAGCAGGCCTGAAAGCCGGTGACACCATCGTTACCACCGGTTTATTGTCCATTAAACCCGAAGCTAAAATTGCCATTTCCAAACTTAATTAAGCTCCTATGAATATATCCGAACTAAGTTTGCGGAGACCGGTACTTGCCATTGTACTGAATGTGGTAATCATCGTTTTCGGATTGATTGGTTATAAGTTCTTGGGAGTTCGTGACTATCCCGCCATTGACCCACCCATCGTAAACGTACGTACCTCCTACCCGGGTGCCAATGCCGACATTATAGAATCACAAATCACCGAGCCCTTAGAAAAAGCCGTTAACGGAATTGCGGGCGTTAAGAATATTACCTCCAGCAGCAGCCAGGGAACTTCGAATATAACGGTGGAATTTGATCTTTCGATCGACCTGGAAGCTGCTGCTAATGATGTACGGGATAAAGTTTCACAGGCTGTTCGGTCACTTCCTGATGATTTGGATGCCCCACCGGTGGTATCGAAAGCAGATGCCAGTTCAGATGTAATTATTTCAATGACCGTGCAAAGTAATACCCGCAACCAGTTGCAGGTAACAGAATATGCCACCAATAATCTGCTGGAACGGTTGCAGACTATACCAGGCGTCAGCGGTATACAGATCTGGGGAGAAAAACGCTATGCCATGCGGATCTGGTTTGACCCGGCCAGGCTCTCTGCCTATGGCCTTACGCCAGCAGATGTTCAGGCAGCATTGAGAACACAGAATATTGAACTTCCTTCAGGTAAGATATCAGGAAACGCTACAGAATTATCTGTACGTACGTTTGGTTTGCTCAATACCGAAGAAGAATTCAACAATATCATTATTAAAAACGTAAATGGTGCCGATATCAAACTCAAAGATATCGGGGAAGCGGTGCTGGGCCCGGAAAATGAAGAAACGGTACTGAAAGAAAGTACCATTCCAATGATTGCCCTGGCCCTGGTTCCACAGCCGGGTTCCAACTATGTAGCCATCAGCGAGGAATTTTACAAACGCTTTGAACAGATTAAGAAAGATGTTCCGCAGGATATAACCCTGGATATTGCACTGGATCAGACCAAGTTTATAACCCGGTCTATCCTGGAAGTGGAAGAAACGCTTATAATAGCATTTGTACTGGTTGTATTGATCATTTATTTCTTTTTCCGCGACTGGATTATTGCTATTCGTCCCTTGATTGATATACCTGTTTCCCTGATCGGTGCTTTTTTTATCATGTATTTGTTCGGGTTTACCATTAATGTACTGACGTTATTGGCAATTGTGCTGGCAACCGGCCTTGTAGTGGATGACGGTATCGTGGTAACCGAAAACATCTTTAAAAAGATGGAAAAGGGCATGGATAAATGGCAGGCCGCCAAAGAGGGTTCCAAGGAAATCTATTTTGCCGTTATTGCCACGTCCATTACCCTGGCAGTGGTATTTCTTCCGATCCTGTTCCTGGAAGGATTTGTTGGGCGGCTCTTTCGGGAGTTTGGAATTGTAGTGGCCGGGGCTGTGCTTATTTCTGCTTTTGTATCCTTAACGCTTACCCCGGTATTGAACGTAAAACTCACCAGGAAATCGCAAAAACAATCCTGGTTTTACCGTAAAACAGAACCTTTTTTCGAGGGAATGGAAAACCTTTACCGACGCACTTTGGCGGGGTTTATGCGGGTGCGCTGGGTAGCTTTTATTATTATCGTTGCCTGTTTTGCAGCCATTTATTTCATAGGTTCTACCATGCAATCGGAACTGGCCCCTATGGAAGACCGGAGCCAGTTTCGTTTATCCATAACCGCACCCGAAGGAACATCCTTCGATTATATGGACACTTATATCGACCGTATCGGAAATTTCGTATTGGATTCTGTTCCTGAAAAACGGGTAATGATCACTGTTACATCGCCCGGTTTTTCAGGTACGGGCTCCGCCAATTCAGGCTTCCTTCGGATGACGCTGGTAGACCCGGATCAACGTGTTCGTAGCCAGCAGGAAATAGTGGATATGGTAAACAGAAACCTGCCAAAATTTAATGAAGGGCGAGCCTTTGCCATACAGGAACAAACCATTCAGCAAAACCGGCGCGGAGGACAACCCATTCAATTCGTAATCCAAAACGTAAACTTTGAAAAGATCCGGGAGGTACTACCAAAATTCCTGGAAGAAGCCAATCGGAGCGCGGTTTTGCAGAGCGTGGATGCCGACCTGAAATTCAATAAACCTGAATTACGGTTAAATGTTGACCGTCTGAAAGCGAGCCAGTTAGGGATTTCCGTAGAAGATGTTTCCTCTACCCTTCAACTGGCGTTAAGTAACCGGCGTTTGGGTTATTTTACCAAGGACGGTAAACAATACCAGGTTATCGGACAACTATCCCGGAATGACCGGGATGAGCCAACTGATCTAAAAACAGTGTACGTACGAAGCGCCACTGGTCAGATTATTTCACTCGATAATATCGTCAGCTTTGAGGAAGAAACCACCCCGCCTACAATTTATCACTTTAACCGCTATAAATCGGCCACCATTTCAGCCGGCTTAGCGCCTGGAAAAACTATTGGGGATGGTATTGCCGAAATGGAAAAAATTGCAAATGGCTTGCTGGATGAAACTTTTTCTACCGCTTTATCCGGTTCCTCCAGAGATTTTCAGGAAAGCTCCAGTAATATGCTTTTTGCTTTTTTATTGGCCCTGGGTCTTATTTTCCTGATTCTTGCTGCTCAGTTCGAAAGTTTTATTGATCCGTTCATAATCATGTTTACGGTACCGCTGGCAATAGCAGGGGCCTTAATTTCGCTTTGGCTATTTGACCAGACGCTGAATATCTTTTCGCAAATCGGCATGATTATGCTGATTGGGCTGGT
>NZ_LUKG01000027.1:0-7553 GCF_001601815.1 Flavihumibacter sp. CACIAM 22H1 | reverse complement strand
GTAACAAAAAATGGAATTCTTATTGTTGAATTTGCTAACCACAAAAGAATCGAAGGCGTAGCAAAAGCACCTGCCGTTATAGATGCCGCAGTAAGCCGTTTACGCCCCATTTTAATGACCAGTTTGGCGATGGCCCTGGGTGCATTACCCTTAGCCCTTTCCCTGGGAGCAGCATCCACCAGCCGCATTCCACTCGGAATTGTAATTGTGGGCGGAATTCTGTTTTCCCTGATCCTTACGCTGTATGTTATTCCGGCCATGTATTCCTTCCTGTCTTCCTCTAAAAAAACACATAGTGAACTAGATGAAGTAGTAACAGTACCGGTTTCTGCTTAATTAACCCGACGCATTTATGACACGTTCCATAATTAGTTGTTTTCTTTTTTGTTTTACAGGGCTTTTTGCCACTGCCCAACAGGTATTAACGGTAGAGGCTGCGGTTGACCTTGCCTTGCGCAATAACTACGATATCCGGCTGGCAAAAAACGATTCAAGCTCTTTTGCGCTGGACAATGATTATGCCTGGGCGGCTTTTTTGCCCCGCCTCAACGGCACCGCCACTAAAGTCTGGAATAATAATGCGCAAAAGCAGGAACTGGCCAATGGATCCAAACGCGATACCTCTGGTATAAAATCCAGTAGCCTGCAGGCTTCCCTTAATCTCAACCTGACCCTGTTTGATGGATTTAAAATGTTTGCCACAAGAGATCGGGTGGCCGAAGTAGAAAAACTGGGCGTACTAAATCTTCGTAACCAGGTAGTTAATACAACGGCAGCGGTGATCAGTAACTACTATAATATTGTGCGGCAAAAACAACAGTTAAAAGCTATCCTTGAACAGAAAAGTATCAGCGAGGAACGGGTGAAACTGGCCGATAAAAAACTGAGTGTGGGCCTTGGAGCAAAGCCCGAATTACTTCAGGCAAAAGTTGACTTAAATGCATTCACCGCGTCACAGTACCAGCAAAATACCCTTATTGAACAATTAAAAGAACAACTCAACCAGTTAATCGGGTTTGAAAAAAATGCCAGCTACGAGGTAATGGATACTATTCCTATCCGCGCGGATCTTACCCTTGATGAGATCCGTACAGATTTTGAAAATCAGAGTCCGCAGTTACTGATTGCAAAAAAAAATATTGACATCGCTAAACTGGTCCTGAAAGAACGCACTGGCGACCGCTATCCGGTCATTAACTTCAACTCCGCTTATAACCTCAACCGGCTTACCAACCAGGCGGTGATCAATAATTTCACCCCACTTTTCAACCGTAACCTGGGGTTCAATTATGGATTTAGCATTAACCTCCCGATTTTGAACGGGTTGAACGCCAAACGGCTTCAGCAACAGGCCCGGATCGATATTTTACAGCAGGAGTTATTATTGGATAACACAAGAACCCTCTTGGATGTACAACTCAACAATGCCTTTCGGGATTATGAATTGCAAAAGAAAAACCTGACCCTCGAAGAAGACAATATTCTGCTTGCGAAAGAGAATGTATTCATTGCTATGGAACGTTTTAAACAAGGAGTAAGCACCTACCTCGAATTGAGGGAAGCCCAGATCAGCCTGGCCGATGGGTATGATCGCCTGATTGCGGCCCGTTACAATGCAAAACTGGCAGAAATCGAATTAATGCGTTTAAAAGGCATGTCGAATTACTAGAAATTCCGGTTCTTTGCGATCTAATCAATTATTTCTGTTAAAATGACTAGTGAATCCGCTCCTTTGGTTGGTATTATAATGGGTTCTGATTCTGATCTCCCCGTAATGCAGGCAGCTGCAGACAGTTTAACTGAATTCGGAATCAGTTTTGAATTAACGGTGGTTTCCGCCCATCGCACCCCGTTGCGCATGGTGGAATATGCTCAATCTGCCCGGCAAAGAGGCTTGAAAGTTATTATAGCAGGCGCAGGCGGAGCAGCACATTTGCCCGGAATGGTAGCTTCTATTACGTCGCTTCCGGTAATTGGTGTACCCATTAAATCGTCTAATTCAATAGATGGCTGGGATTCCGTTTTATCCATACTTCAAATGCCAAACGGAATACCGGTGGCAACAGTTGCATTAAATGCCGCCAAAAATGCAGGCATCCTGGCGGCTTCCATGATCGGGGCATTCGACAGCGCGGTTGGCGAAAAAGTAAGCAGCTATAAGGCCCGCCTGGAAAAAGAAGTGCTTACCAAAGTGGAGAAACTGAAGACAAACGGTCATCCTAACCAGTTTGATAAGTAATTCCGGAATGCTTGCTTAAAGTATACTGATAATAAATTGCTGTTCAAGGGCGGTAGATTCCCGGTAAATTTTCTCGATAAAAGCCGGTCCATACATGGCATAATAAGGAAGAAAATTCTCCACCCTTTCCTGTAAGGAATTAGCAGGGAAAAGGCTGGCTTTAATTGCTTCCAGCTGTCGGCGCTGGTCACTGAATTTCCGCTTTTCTGCCCGAAGCATCTTTTTCTCCAGCTCAAGCAATTGTTGGAGCGTCCGTTTTTGAAGCGCACCAACATGAGCAACCAGGCTGGTATCAATACGGCCGGCCAGTTTCTGCAAATGCTGATAAAAAGCATCTGTATCCCTGATTTCACTGGTAAGGTGTACCTGAACCGCACTGTCTCGTTTTACCAGTTCATTTAAAAGTTGTTCGGAAGGGCGAAAAAAATCAACGGGTTCCAATTCCATGCGCTCTATTTTAGCCAGCGTTTGCTGATTCAGCAGCAAAAAAGAATTCCGCACAACCTGAACAGGATAAGGAACTTTATAATAATGGAACAAGTCTTTTAGCTCCAGCCAGTATGCCAGTTCGCCCCCTCCTCCTATGAAAGCGATGTTTGGTAAAATCGTTTCCTGGTACAAGCCTCTTAAAATCACGTTCGGGCTAAACCGCTCAGGATGGCGGTGGAGTTCCTGCTTTAATTCTTCTGCTGTAAACTGAAGAGTGCTGTCCACTACCTGAAATACGGTTCCTTG
The DNA here is from genome assembly GCF_001601815.1 of Flavihumibacter sp. CACIAM 22H1. Taxonomy (GTDB): domain Bacteria; phylum Bacteroidota; class Bacteroidia; order Chitinophagales; family Chitinophagaceae; genus Flavihumibacter. The sequence continues at coordinate 4,579 of NZ_LUKG01000027.1, read as the reverse complement.
TTTTTCAATCCTGTTGCGAATACCTTCTTCCAGGTAAAAAAGATTTATTTCACGGGGGTTCGCCTGTACTTTATATACAGCCGATAAGCGCGTAGTTGTTTCCGTTACAATGCCGGATGGTTTATTGGAAAACAAATCATCCTCAAAAACAGGCAGCATCAGGCGTTTCAGATCGGGCTGGTCAGCAATCAGAACAACCAGCCCGTATTGTTTAAATAATTCGTGCACCAGCCGGAAGGTAGCCGTCTGAATATCTGCAGCTTCCAAGTAGCAAGCCTTCAGCATTTTTACCAGCTCTGTACCATAGGGTAACACCGATAATTCTCCCTGTATCCGGTTAATAAGGGGCTCTAGTCCCTTCGGCTTCATTCTGCCGACTGCACCGGTTTGCCTGGTATCCCAAACCAGCTTTTCTCCGCTAAGGAAAATCTTCCCTAGTTCTTCCAGGTCGGCGTCTTCGCTTCCCATATAAAAAACAGGTACAAAATCCTTTGAAGGATACCTGGTTTTCAGTTCCTCCGCCAGTCGGACAGCATGCAGGATTTTATAAATAAAGTAGAGATACCCTGAAAATATATTAGGTTGATGCGCAGTACAGACCGTGTAGGTTGATTCATTTTTTAATAAGGCAATAGATGCATCTACCAATTCATTCCCCGCCAGTGCGTTCTTTTTATATTGTGATTGCAATGCCTGTACCAGTACTTCGCGGTTAACGGGCACTTTATCTCTTTGCTGCATGGCGGCTTCCAGCCCTTCCCAGGAAACCGGGTGTTCGTAGAAAGCTCGCAGGGTGTTCTTTCCGCTGATATAATCCAATACAATGTCGTGGAAATAACCGGTATCGGCATAAGGAACGGTACTGGTAGAACGCAGCTGGGAGGTAGAATTGTTCATGTTTTATAGATCACTGGTACAAACTGGGTAAAGTTCTGTTTTGTAAGAACAACCGGCAATAGATAAAGTTATAAATCCTTGTTAGATTATCCGATCTGTTCTCAGGCAAAGCGCTCCGGGTTAAACGGGCTTAGATCCATTGAAGGGGTTTGTTCATTGGCCAACTCACTGATCAATTGTCCGGTTCCCGCCCCCAGGCTCATCCCCACCATTGCATGGCCCGTAGCAATCAGCAGGTTATTCCACTTGGAACTACGGCCGATATAAGGCAACCCGTCGGCCGAACAGGGACGGAATCCGGACCAGACCGTAGCCTCTTGTACCGACGGCAATTGAAAGTCGGGAAAGTAACGCTGTACAGCATTTAAAATTCCTTCCACCCTTTTTAAACGGGGCGGCTGGTTCAGCGAGGTAATTTCCATGGTTCCGCCAAACCGTATTTTATTGCCATCCATTGGAGTAAGTGCAACACGGCCTTCCATCAAAACAGCCGGGTGATTCAACTTATTGGGGGAGTTTTCCAGTGTAATGGAATAGCCCCGCCCTCCTACCAGCGGAAGCCGGAGCCCTAATTGAGCGGCCAGCTCACGACTCCAACTGCCCGAGGCCAACACTATCTGGTCGGCTTCGTACCCTCCTTTATCGGTTAATACCCTGGTAATTTTACCGCCTTTTTTTTCGAAACCCTTTACCTGCTCCGTTGTTCTGAATTGTACCCCGATGGTGCGGAGGTGCCGGATTAAGCTTGCCATTACTTTGTTAGGATATACATGGGCATCGCATTTGAACCAGAGTGCCCCTTTTATCTGCAAACGGGTTTGTGGTTCCAGCGCCTGTACCTCCTCGTAGCTGAGCATACTGGCCTCCAGTCCCAATGCCCTGGCATCCTCACAAAAATGATGAGCGTGTTCCTCTTTCTCGGGCGTTTGAAAATATTCCATCAAGCCCTTGTGTTCGTAGGAAAGTTCAATGCCTGGGATAGATGTCCAGGAAGTATACGCCTGTTGGCTTAAGAGCGCAATATCGCGCAGGGGAAGGGCTGCCTGCTTTACTTTATCGGGGGTAGCCGATTGCATAAACCGGATGCCCCAGTCGATGAGGGAACGACTCAGCCTCGGCTGCACATAAAAAGGACTTCTGCTGTTCCACATCCATTTTAAACCCTGTTTAATAATACCTGGGGTTGCTAAGGGAACAAAATGAGAAGGACATACATACCCTGCATTCCCATAACTGCAATTGTCAGAAAGGTCACTCCGGTCTATTAAGGTAACCTCCCATCCCGATTGCTTCAGGTAAAGTGCCGAACTTAATCCAACGATTCCACCGCCTATTACAATTGCTTTCATAGCTTATTTACAAGAAACGAATGTACATAAATGCGATTTGAATAGATCAGCCCGGAAAACAGTAAATTTATGAAAACACTGTTTGTCATGGAAACCTATGGAAGGATCCTGCTGATTGCCATGCCCGTATTTCTGCTTCTGGTGCTTTTTGAAAAATGGTATGGATGGCGGAAGGGGAAAGATACGGTTCGAAACATGGATATGATCGCTAGTCTAAGTTCCGGCATCACCAATGTTACCAAAGATGTATTAGGGTTGAGCGTTGCTATTATCAGCTATGGGTGGTTGGTCGACCACCTGGCAATTTTTCATGTGCCGGATGGCTGGATTACATATTTAATAGCTTTTATGGCACTGGATTTTTCCGGCTACTGGGTACACCGGATTTCGCATGAGTATAATTTTTTCTGGAACAATCATATCATTCATCATAGCAGTGAGGAATTTAACCTGGCCTGTGCCTTGCGCCAAAGTATTTCCTCCGTTGTAAAATTGTTTACGGTTTTTTTGATCCCAGCCGCCCTGTTTGGTGTTCCGGAAAACGTGGTTGCTATTGTTGCTCCCCTGCATCTTTTTGCCCAATTCTGGTACCATACCCAACATATCAATAAGATGGGTTGGCTGGAAAAGATCATTGTAACCCCGTCGCATCACCGGGTTCACCATGCGCTAAATCCTGAATACCTGGATAAGAACTACGGACAGATTTTTATTTTCTGGGATAAGCTATTTGGCACTTACCAGGAGGAACTGAAAACAGTTCCTCCAGTTTACGGTATTACCCGACCTGTTAAAACCTGGAATCCTATACGGATAAATTTCATGCACCTTTGGCTGCTGCTGCAAGATGCATGGCGGGCAAACGACTGGAAAGATAAATTCAGGATCTGGCTGATGCCAACGGGATGGAGGCCGAAAGATGTGGAAGAAAAATACCCGGTTTATAAAATCGATGACCCCTATCATTTTGAAAAATACAACCCGCCTACCTCCCAGGCCCTCCAATGGTGGAGCTGGTTTCAGATCCTGCTCTGCCTGCTGTTTATCAGTTATTTGTTCGGTTATATAGCGCAGATAGGCGCGCCGGGCATATTCGTATACGGCTTCTTCATTTTCCTGATGGTATATGCGTACACGGAATTAATGGACAACCATAAAAATGCCCTCTATTGGGAACTGGGAAAAAGCCTGTTGGGGCTTAGCCTCTTATACGTTCAGGGCGATTGGTTTGGAGCGGCTACTCTTTCGCCGGTTATTCCCTTGCTGCTGGGAGTTTATTTTATAGGTTCTCCTCTGGTTGTAGCGTATTTTATCCGGCACCCCAAAACATCTCTTACTCGGTAGGTGGCCGATAACCCGCATCGGGGTTGTCGAGCACAATAATCCAGTCCTGGCCTATACCAACAGTGGGTGGTTTGATCTCAAGGATATCCTTTCGATAGGTTGAAATACCTCGTACCACATGACCAATTCTAGGATCCACGAACCAGATTTTTACATCAGAACTTTTCATAAAGCGGGTATCGACCTTAATGGTTTTACCAACCGGCATATAGATCATGGCGAAATCATTATCTTTTCCCCGAAAGGCGGTAATAAATTCCGCGGCTAGCTGGCTTTGCCCCTCTACAATCATTTTAGGTGTATATACTCTTCCAAGGTAAGGGCGTGATTCGATCAGTTTGCGAAGAAATCCGATTTGAAAAGAACCCGGGCGATCAAGGCCGGCGGTCCAGCTCCAATCGGCATAGGTGATGGGTTCATAACGTTCGCTGTAAAATTGCCATACGCCATGGTGGCCATAGGTTATGCCACAGCCGCCTGCAAAAACGGAGCGATAGCTTTGCTTCCGAACATCATAATCCGTGAAATAGCCCTTTTTTTCGTCCCATTTTGGCCAGGGATCAACGGGGTGGTCTTCATAATTCGGTTCTGCATCCAATACCGGCTTGGGGGAAGGCAGGTTAAAATCGCGTTCAATCCATTTCCATACCGGTACATCATGACCATTCCCATGGCCACTTTGTACCGTATTCATGTTCAGCCAGCTTTCTTTGTGCAGGTATTTGGAGGTCGATTCTCCGCCGGAGATATGATAGGTAATAAATGATTTGTAATCCGTAGCTTCCTGTATACCGCGTGCCATGGCGCGCCAGATGGGTTTATAATCAGTGGTATCTTTTACCGGGAGGCGATCGCCACCCAGCATCCAGATAATATTTTCGTCGTTGCGATACCGGTTGCCCAGCCATTTGCCGTAGAGATAGGCGTTCCGTTCATTAAAGATTACCGGGCCCTTTCCTGATTCTTTCGATACTTTATCGCCCCAGGTT
>NZ_LUKG01000026.1:50640-52762 GCF_001601815.1 Flavihumibacter sp. CACIAM 22H1 | reverse complement strand
GTGCAGCAGAGGGTAATTGTTCATTCCGGGCCCTCATGCCCGCTGCGTACATTCTCCTGCGCTCTACCCATTCAAATCCGACAAGGGCATCATCTTCTACCCAATTCACCTCTTTTTTCAGCAGGGCTACCTGAAATTCTTCGCCTGCCTGTGTTATAAAATTGGTATGCCCTGACCAGTTGCTTTTCCTTTGCAGGCTTGGCCATATCGACGGAATATACCAACTGTGCAGTTGAAACTGATCAAGCGAAGCATCGTACATGGAGGTTAGTAATTCCATGCCAAATTTTTCGGCTTCCTCGCCAGATAAAGCCACTGTCCATTTTTCTTTTTGTCCGGGCTCCAGCTTATCCCGATAGGTTTGCAGACTGATCTTCAGGTCTTTTTCCTGCAGGGGTACCGTAAAATAACTATCCTCGGTAAATACCCGGTTATGGCGTACAAAAACGTGCTGCACTTGAATGCCCCCTTTATCTGCAGGCCCGGCCAGAACAGGAATAGCTATCCGCTCTTTATTCATACTGAATAACCTGAATTTTTCTGAAAAGGGGCGCTCTATTTCTTTAGCCTGAGTTTTCCAATTGCTTCTTTTTTCAATTACAAAAAGTTCGGTGGCTTCTGTAGACAGCTCAATATTGGTCTGTTCACCGGGCTTCAAAACCTGTTTTCCCGTAGTAGCTGTAAGGTAGCCGCTTTCTGCTACTGATTTTCGAGAGGGGTCTGTGAGGAATACGACCGTTTTGGCTTCGATAGAATCGCCGGAGGTATCCACTGTTTTTGCCACTAATTGGTACCAGCCCGGAGAAAATTTTTTCTTATCCAGGGTTACCAGCCCGGACGAATCTGTTTTTATGGTTTTCTGCCAAACGGCCTTGCCCGTCTGCCAGGTTCCCGGGTCATCTTCATTTTTGTATAGATCATAGGGGAAATACTGCCGGTATTCTTTTTCAGTCAGTACAAACGTATCCGGCATTTCCCAATAACGCGGGCGAAATAATTTGCCGGGGTTTTTCAACGGAATAATCTTTACATCCACCAATGCTGGTTGGGGTATACCCGCCAGGTTGGTGGTGCTTAGATTTAATACAGTGAAGTCATTAGCTGAAAGTTTATTTTGCGCGGCGCTGATCGACAGCTTCATTGATTTATAGGATACTGCAACGGAATTGCTGGTAGAACGGGTTTCTCCATTCAGATCAGTAATATCAATGGAAATTGAATAGTCAAATACCGGATCGGCTGAACGATCAATGCCGGCATCCGGAATGGCCGGAAATGATATGCTGAAACTTCCGTCGGATGCTGTAGTAAGTTTACCATGGGTAATTTCAACTGTTTTATAACGGGGGCTGAAGCCATAGCGCCCCAATTTCCAGGGGTATAAATACCGGTTTCCCCTGGTAACTCTATAGGTTCCGGTAGCGTTGCTGATGGCATTGCCAGCATAAGCGATGGCTTTTCCGTTAATAGTAACGGTGTCGCCTAACCGAATAGTGGATTTCACCTCCTCAAGCCGCACTTCGAAGCGGGGCCTTTTATATTCCTCCACACTGAAATAAGTGGAGGAATTATAACTTTCATCCTGGAGGTAGAACTGCCCGGTTAAACCATTGGCAGGCAGCGTAAATTTGCCCGTAACCGATCCAAATTCATTGGAGATTACTTCTATTGAATCGATTTTTTCGTTGTTGGCATTATAGAGCTGAATCCTGGTTTTTTTTCCTGTTAGAATATAAGGCAGAAGGGATTCTCTGTTTTTGCTGGTTAATACTGCTTTAAAATAAATGGTTTGTCCCGGCCGGTAGAGGTTACGATCCATAAAATAGAACACCTGTGCGTGCTGTTGCTCATAGGCTTCTTCAGAGAGGTTCTTCTCCTGCTGCGAATAGGAATATAGATACTCCTGGTCTTCTACCCGTAAATAATCATCTCCGTGTTTAATATCAAGGGAGAAACTGCCATAGTTATTATTACCTGCTTTATTTATATATACAAACCCTTTATCATTTGCCTGTAGTTCGTCTACTTTTACACGGCTGTATCGCCTGGTCTGATAATCATAATTGCGCTGATAAAGTTGCACAATGGCTTTTGCCAATGGCTGACCCGTGTTCCTGTGCAA
>NZ_LUKG01000026.1:43957-50568 GCF_001601815.1 Flavihumibacter sp. CACIAM 22H1 | reverse complement strand
TTCCTGTGCAACACAAAATAATCTTTCTCTGCGCTGATATAACTGATATTGGATACCTGAATTTTTACCAGACCTAAGTTGGATTTGTCCATGGAAAAGGACGCATGGTCACTGGCCAGCAGGAAATAGGAGCCGATTGGGAGTCCTTCAATTTTAATTTCAGTTGAATGTTCTTTAAAATCCTGTTGTGCGGGTAGCGTTTGCTCCCAGCTTTTTAGGACCGTTGACCCCATGAGCAGGGCATAGTTGGCAGAATCAAAATATCTCGATTGATCGAGTAATGGCCCATGTTTACCGGGATCCAGTTGTACCAGACGCAGGTAGATTTTATCCAGGTTTTTCCAGCTTACCAAAGCGCGGAAGGGCTCTCCAGGAATATTGACCCGTTCGGTTTGTATACTGAGTGAAGCTGCTTTAATATCCTGGATAAGGTTATATGCCAGCAAGGCACCAGCAGTTGTTTTATTTTGTGCAACCAGGGCATTGGCAATTGCCAGGGCTTTGCGGGGATCTTCGTTTTCTGTAAGCTGCCAGTAAGCCGATAAATAGAGGGCATGGTCTGCGGCTTCGGTGCCCGGATAGCTTTTTTGTATGGATGCAAGGGCTGCGAGGTACAGTGAGTCGGCAGACGCTCCTTCTGCCTTTGTTTTCAGGTATTCATACCTTTTCAGATCGGTTGTGGCGAGTTGCTCCTGCTTGCCGGCTTCTGTATAATAACGGATTAATTCCTGGTATAATTTAAGGCTGATCAGCCCTGGCTCTGTACTATCGGGTAGGGAAATTCTGAGCCGGAGAAAGTCGGTGTGGTTTTTCCACCAGGAGGGGTTCTGCCAAAAAGAATCGTCTGCCTGCTGGGGTAATTCAACGGGGTCTGCTTTAAAATAACCCAGGGCTTTTTGAAGTACCAGTTCGTATATAGATGGGCGGTAGGTAGCGTTTTCTCCCTTTTTGATTATTGCTTCGTAAGGAGTTCGGGCATCTTTGTTTTGTAAGGCCGGCTCAAGCAGGGCGGCCCGGTAGGCTGCTGTAATGGCCCGGTGATAATCGGGTGCTGTCCAGCTTTGCACATCGTCCGAAACTCCATCGGCCAAGGGTGTTCGGCTGTAGATGGCCCAGCGGTTCCGGTCGTATTGTTTTTTGTAATAATCTGCCAGCAGGGTGTTTAATAAGGCCCTGCTGACTCCTTTTTCGGAACTGATTTCTGTCCGTAACAGATGCAGCGCCGCCGAATCACTTTCTTCCACCAGTACTTCCTGCAGCTGAATTTGATACAAGAGGGCTTTTATCTGCTCACCTGCTTGTTTTTCTGTTTTTGCTTTATTATAGAGTAGTTTAACTTCTTTCAGCGCCGATTCATACAAACCGCTATTGTTGATAAGAGAATCAATCCTGTTCCACCTGTTGGTATAATCGGTCGTTGGCATTTTTTGGGCTGATAAAGTATACGTTAGAAAAAATAACAACGTGCTTAGAACTAAGCGCATAATCTACATTTTAATACAAGTTATTGAAAAGCATACAGACCAAAGATGCGGGCGGTACCGAATTACACAGCGGCCTGCGTTAAAAACAATGATCTTAACAGAACCTTGATGAGGGATTAGTCCTTAACGTTGCAATCATCTTACAAAAAAGGCTGCCCTCCAGGGAGAGCAGCCCTATGTTGGAGTGAATGGGAGACTGCTTTGGATGGGTACAGAAAGACAAAAGCGGTACAAATATTGCACCGCTTTTTAATATTTCCTAGTAGTTCTACTATTTTTTAATTACTTCGGCCATTTTTTTACCGATGTCTGCCGGACTTTGTACTACGTGGATTCCACATTCCGCCATAATTTTCATTTTAGCAGCGGCGGTATCATCTGCGCCACCGATAATTGCACCGGCGTGGCCCATACGGCGACCCGGAGGCGCTGTTTGCCCGGCAATAAAACCTACTACCGGCTTGGTACCGTTTGCCTTTATCCAATGGGCAGCCTCGGCTTCCATGCTGCCACCGATTTCACCAATCATTACAATGCCTGCTGTTTCAGGATCGTTCATCAACAGTTCAACCGCTTCTTTAGTAGGCGTTCCGATGATCGGATCGCCCCCGATGCCAATAGCTGTGGAAATACCTAATCCGGCTTTTGCTACCTGGTCGGCTGCCTCATAGGTTAGGGTACCGCTTTTGGATACGATCCCGATTTTACCGGCTTTGAACACAAAACCCGGCATAATACCTACTTTACATTCTCCGGCCGTAATTACGCCAGGGCAGTTTGGCCCGATTAAACGGGTGGCACGCCCTTGCAGAAAATTTTTGGCGCGCACCATATCCTGAACCGGAATTCCTTCCGTGATACATACCACCAGCTCTATACCAGCTTCAGCCGCTTCCATAATGGCATCTGCGGCAAAGGCAGGTGGAACAAATATGATAGAAACATTGGCGCCGGTTGCTTTAACTGCGTCGGCTACCGTATTAAAAACCGGACGATCGAGGTGTGTTGACCCGCCTTTTCCCGGGGTAACTCCGCCCACCACCTGGGTTCCGTACTCGATCATTTGGGTGGCATGGAAACTGCCCTCCGTTCCTGTAAATCCCTGAACTATAATCTTTGATTGCTTATTAACTAAAACGCTCATATAGCTGTTATTTTAATGATCGGTGGCAAAACTAAGGTATAAAGCCCAGAATTACTTGAGCAATTCATCCATATTCCGGTTATTGTCAATCTTTCCCGACTGTTCCAGCATCCGCATATCTTTGGCATCGCGTAAAAATTCGGAGGCAAAAATGAAATCGTTTAGCCGCTGACTTTTACTGAAAATAATCTCCTTATTCGTGCCTTCCCATTCTTTATCGCCCTTGTACATGTAAATAATCTTGTCCCCGATTTCCATAACAGAATTCATGTCGTGGGTGTTAATAACGGTTGTTATATTGAATTCGGTGGTCAGCTCTTTAATTAACTTATCAATAACCAGGGAGGTTTGCGGATCGAGGCCCGAATTGGGCTCATCACAAAAAAGATATTTGGGGTTGAGTACAATAGCCCGGGCAATCCCCACTCTTTTTTTCATACCACCGCTGATTTCCGCGGGAAATTTTTTATGGGCTTCCTTTAGTTCCACCCGTTCCAGTACTTCATCTACGCGTTTACGCTTCTCGGCCAATGTCCAGTCGGTAAACATATCCAACGGAAACTGCACATTTTTTTCCACGGTTAAACTGTCAAAAAGTGCAGAGCCCTGGAATAACATTCCAATTTTTTTACGGATTTCCTTTCTGCCCGCGGCATCCATATTAGTAAAGTCCTCCCCATCGTACAGGATGGATCCGCTGTCGGGTCTAAATAACCCCACCAGGCATTTCATAAAAACCGTTTTTCCGCTTCCACACGAACCGATGATAAGGTTGCATTTGCCGGTATCCATAACGGCACTCACATCATTGATCACGATTTTGTCGCCAAATCCTCTCCTGATATGTTGTACTTCAATCATATTATAATAGTATGGCTGCCAATACGTAATCGGCAAACAGAATTAAAATACAGCTTACCACCACAGATTTGGTGGAAGCCCGGCCAATTTCTAAGGCACCCCCTTCCACATAATACCCATAAAAAGCCGGTACACTGGAAATGATAAAGGAGAAAACATAGGCCTTGATCATGGCAAATACCACGTTATAGGGAAGAAATGCATTCAATAACCCCTTGTCGTAATCGGTCGTTGATAAAATTCCGGCTGCTTGTCCGGCTAATCGCCCCCCCCAGATACCTAAACCCGCTGAAATTACCACGAGCATGGGTATCACTACCAGGGCGGCCAAAATTTTTGGCAGAACCAGATAGGTTTTTGTATTGATACCCATTATTTCCAGGGCATCGATCTGTTCACTTACCCGCATATTTCCCAGCTCACTGGCAATTTTACTGCCTACTACGCCTGCTAAAACAATACAAACCAGGGTGGGGGCAAATTCCAGTAAAACGGTATCCCGCACAATTTGTGCAATAGAGGATTTTGGAATCAGCGGACTCACCAGCTGGTAGGCCGTTTGCAGGGTAGATACGGCCCCCATGAATATGGAAATAATAACCACAATTCCCAATGAGCCGATGCCTATATCATTACACTGGTGCATGAATTCTTTCCAATACACCTTTCGGTTTTCCGGCTTGGAAAACATTTCCTTTAACATCAGAATATATCGCCCAAATTCATGGATAAATTTCATGCTCTTAGCTCTGGTTATTTAAAACTACAATTCCTTGCTGACCTTCTGGAAGCGTTTCCACCATTTTGATTTGCGGACGATTTCTTCTGTCTGGTTCCGGCTGCATTTCATCTGCGCATCAATTACGGCTACCAATGCCATGTTAAATATACTGCGGACTGAACTACCCAGTTGTAATACATGTACCGGTTTTTTCAATCCCAGCAAAATCGGACCGATGGCATCAGCACCTCCTACTTCTTTAAGCAGGTTGTAGGCGATGTTGCCAGATGCCAGGTTTGGAAAGATAAGGGTATTTACATCCTTATCTACCAATTCACTGAACGGGTAATTTTCTTTCAGGATCTCTTTATTGAAGGCAATAATCCCCTGCATTTCGCCATCTACAATAAGAGAGGGGTTTCGCTCCTTCACCAGTTTGCGGGCCTTGGCTACCAATTGAGCTTCGGGTGATGCGCTGCTGCCAAAATTGGAATAGCTCAACAGGGCAATTCTGGGGGTGAGGTTAAAATTGCGAACCTCTTTGGCCACCATCAACGTAATTTCAGCCAGTTCTTCCGCACTGGGATTGAAATTGACGGTGGTATCGGCCATAAATATGGGCCCTTTTTTGGTGAGCAACAGGTACATACCTGCAATCTTATTTACACTGTCTTCTGTTCCAATTACCTGCAGGGCGGGGCGAATGGTTTCATCGTAGTTGCGTGTAAGACCTGAAATCATGGCGTCGGCATCGCCGGTTTCCACCATCATGCAACCGAAATAGTTGCGGTCTTTCATGATTTTATACGATTCGTATTTATTAAGGCCTTTCCGTTGCCTTTTCTGAAACAATAACTGGCCGTATTCCCGCCGTTTTTCTTCCTGGTCATCATTGCGCGGATCAATAATCGGGATGCCGTCCAGTTCTATTTGATTGGCATCGGCAATGCGGTTTATTTTTTCGGCATTTCCCAATAGTATTGGATAAGCTACTCCTTCTTCGTACACAATGGATGCGGCCTTTAAAATTTTGAGGTTATCTGCCTCTGCAAATACCAGTCGTTTCGGATCGCGCCGGGCTTTGCTACCTATTACGCGCATTAATTGGTTATCAATTCCCAGGCGGTTATTAAGTTCTTCTTCGTAGGCTTCCCAGTTTTTTATGGTAGTAGTGGCTACCCCGCTTTCAATGGCTGCTTTTGCAACGGCTGGTGCAATGCAGGCCAGTAAGCGGGGGTCAAGCGGTTTGGGAATGATATAATGAGGGCCGAATACAATGTTTTTTTCATTGTAGGCCAGGTTTACAATATCGGGTACGGGGCTTTTTGCCAGGTCGGCCAGGGCATGTACGGCAGCCAGTTTCATGGCCTCATTGATAGATGTTGCCCGAACATCGAGCGCACCTCTGAAAATAAAGGGAAAACCCAGCACGTTGTTGACCTGGTTCGGATAATCACTTCTGCCGGTTGCCATAATCAGGTCTTTTCGGGCAGCGATGCCTTTGTCGTAGGTGATTTCAGGATCGGGGTTGGCCATTGCAAACACAATTGGATTTTTGGCCATGCTTTGTACCATTTCGGTAGTGATTACATTGCCTACGCTTAATCCTAAAAATACATCGGCATCTTTCATGGCCTTGCTGAGGGTCCAGTCGGCAGACTTCACTGCAAAGGGCGATTTGTCCTCTCCCAGGTCTGTTCGCCCGGCATGTAAAACGCCGTCTTTATCAAACAGTATAAAATTTTCATGCCTTGCACCTAAAGAAACATACAGTTTTACACAGGCCATAGCTGCGGCACCCGCTCCATTTACTACAAAACGAACCTTTTCAATTTTTTTCTTTTGCAGCTCGAGGGCATTTAACAGAGCCGCTGAACTGATAATGGCCGTACCATGCTGGTCGTCGTGCATTACCGGGATTTTCATCCGCTTTTTCAGTTCTTTTTCTATGTAAAAACATTCTGGTGCCTTTATATCTTCTAAGTTAATGCCGCCAAAAGTGGGTTCCAGTGCCTGTACAATTTCTACGAATTTTTCCGGGTCTTTTTCGTTGATCTCAATATCAAATACATCGATATCGGCGAAAATTTTAAACAGTACACCCTTGCCTTCCATTACAGGCTTACTGGCTTCGGGACCAATATCTCCCAATCCTAATACGGCGGTACCATTACTGATTACCCCAACGAGGTTGCCTTTGGCGGTGTATTTATAGACATTCTCCCGGTTTGCTTCAATTTCTTTACATGGTTCTGCTACCCCAGGGCTGTAGGCCAGCGACAAATCGCGCTGGGTTTTGGCTTCCTTGGTGGGCACTACTTCAATTTTCCCGGGTCTGCCTTTCGCATGATACTCAAGGGCCTGGGAGCGACGGGTTTCTTTACTCATACGGGTGCAAAAA
>NZ_LUKG01000026.1:19555-43768 GCF_001601815.1 Flavihumibacter sp. CACIAM 22H1 | reverse complement strand
CATGATACTCAAGGGCCTGGGAGCGACGGGTTTCTTTACTCATACGGGTGCAAAATACGAAATGACAATTTTGCAAAAAGATTTGGTGAGAAAAGAAAAGCTGTTATATTTGTACTGTACTAGTATAGTAGTACACTAAAACAATAAGCCATGATATCTATCCAGAACATTCATTTCAAATACGGTGGTAAGCCTGTTTTTACAGGATTGACCCTGGATTTGCAGCCCGGGCATATCTATGGGCTCCTGGGAAAAAACGGCACGGGCAAGTCCACCTTACTCCGGTTGATCAGCGGGTTGCTGTTTCCCCAACAAGGAAAGCTGACGGTATTGGGATTTGAGCCCGGAAAGCGGGTGCCTTCTTTTTTACAACAGGTATTCCTGGTACCGGAAGAATTTTACCTGCCAAATATTTCCATTGATAAGTTTATGCAGGCCAACGAAGGGTTTTATCCCAATTTCAGCGAAACTGATTTCAGAAATTACCTGAAAGAATTTTCGATTCCGGAAGGCCAGCATCTGCAGGAAATGAGCTATGGGCAGAAGAAGAAAGTTCTGATCAGTTTTGGACTAGCCTGTAATACCCCCATTTTACTAATGGATGAACCTACCAATGGGTTGGATATTGTTAGTAAGAGCCAGTTCAGAAGAGTGATGGCCGGAGCGGTTAGCGAAGAGAAATGCATCCTTATTTCCACCCACCAGGTAAAAGACCTGGAGAACCTGATAGACCGGATCACCATCATTGATGAAGGAGGTATCCTGTTTGACCAGACGATCGGAAAAATTACCAATCGGCTGCATTTTAAAATCTCCTTCGACAGTGAAGAAGTTCGCACTGCATTATACAAAGAAACATCGTTGAAAGGAAGCGCAATTATCCTGCTTAATGAGGCAGGAGAGGAGGGGCGGCTAGACCTTGAAATGTTGTACAAGGCTATAATTACCAATAAAGAAGCTGTACAAAAAGCCTTTCACTAATCAATCACTACTTATCCAACTGTTATGAACAATACATTTAGCTTTCAACGCTTGTTTGCCCTGCTTCGCAAGCAATGGATTGAAAACAACCGTTTTTACTTACTGGGGTCACTTGCTTTATTAGGATTGATGGCGATCAGTATGATTATTTTCTGGGTTATTATGGATGGCGATAATTATACTGAATCGGCCGCTTATGCTATTTACCTGGTGGGGCTTTACATAACCGGTACCGTATATGGAAGTATCAGTTTTTCCATCCTCGGGTCAAAAGAACGGGGGCAGTACTGGTTGAGTTTTCCTGCCAGTCATGCTGAAAAGTTGATCACCACTATTCTATACAATACGGTCTTGTTTTTTGTGGTTTATACGCTTTCTTTCTTGCTGGTAAAATGGACCGCTCAGACCTATGTGATCAATTATGTGCGTACCCACCAATGGGCAAGTTTTACGCCCATGAACTGGGATACTAATTTCGGTATTGCTTTTCCATATATAGTTTGGGGATATTTCTGTGTGCAGGCTTTATTTATCCTGGGGTCGGTTTATTTTAAGCAGTTTGCCTTTATAAAAACAATTATTTCCGTAACCGTAATTGGTGGTGTATTGGTGTTTATACTGGCTAAGATCGCCATTAACCTTTTCCCCAATTATAATTTTTTCTGGAATAACCTGGAACTGAGAGAACATCATATAGCCGACAATTACGGGGTTTATAAAGCCTATGCGTTGGGTTCCAATTTATCCAAGGTATTGGGTTACCTGCTTACCTATAGCTGGCTACCGGTTTTCTGGTTGGTAACCTGGTACCGATTAAAGGAAAAGGAACTTTAATGAATAACAGTAAACGAATCAACTATGCAATTTAATACAACCGGCCAGGCCATCTACCTGCAGATCGTCGACTATGTTTGCGAGCGGGTACTACTAGGTGAGTTTCGGCCAGAAGATAAACTTCCCAGTGTAAGGGAGATGGCGGTTCAGCTGGAGGTAAACCCAAACACCGTAATGCGGGCATATGACTTCCTCAAGCAACAGCAGATCATACACGATAAAAGGGGTATTGGTTATTTCATAAGTGAAGACGCAAAAGCTGCCGCACTTGCCTATCGTAAACAGGAGTTTACAGAAACGGAATTGCCGGCATTTTTCCGGGTGCTCTTCATGCTGGGGATGGAACCCCAGGATCTTTTACCGGCCTTTGAAACTTTTAAAAATAAATACGTAAGAGCTTAAACCTTTTCAGATGAAGACTAGTAATAAAATTTTAGTGGGTATGCTTACCGTATTGTTGCTGATTCCGGCATTTATACTGGTAGCTTTTTCCATCAAAGTAAAAAACGGAGATTTTAGTATTGAGCTAACTGAATGGGAGCAGGAGGCCCGTAAAGTGAAGCCTATTGCCAATGCCAATTTTATTAAGCTGAAAACACCGGGTAGTTCCAAACTGGAATGTACCATTCATTATTCAGACAGTGTCTATTACCGGAAATTCGGTTCCGGAAAAGATAGTTTATCAGTAGAAAAATCCGGTGATACACTTTGTTTCAATGTAATTACCCGCCATGAAACAAAAGAAGGAGAGGAACGATCCGAAATTTTTGTAGATATCTTTATGCCTTTCAAAGGATTGTTGATGCTGGATGGAGCGGCAGCTACCCTGGACTCTGTGGCGGCCGATGCAGAAATCTCTGTAGAAATGATTAATAAAAGCAGTTTGAACCTGGGTAATCCCAGGCCGGAGAACAGGAAAAACATTCGTATGGCTGCTTTGCAGGTAAATGGAGACGCGTCGGCAGTTTACCTGTTTGATAATACCCAAATTGATAAGCTGTCTTTAAATATGGGAGGCAACTCCAACCTCTTTTTTGGAAAAGACCTGGCCATAGGCTCACTGAATGGAATGGTATCAGCTGCTACCGAGGTAAACGGAGCCGCCAAATGGATATATCAGTTGAAACCCCTGCCCTGATCAAAGGTTGGCTAGTGCACCGAAGCAGGCCATCATTCCGATGCCGTTTTCAATAGCGCTTTCATCAATATCGAACGTGGGAGTGTGTACGCCCGATACAATTCCACGTTCTTTATTCATTACCCCGATCCGGTAAAAGCAACCGGGAATTTGCTGTGAATAATACCCGAAATCTTCTGCACCCATCCGAAGTTCTGTTTCCTCCACTTTTTCGGGCCCCATATATGCAATTGCCAGTGTTTTGGCTTTTTCGTGTAAAGCCTCATTGTTATAAACAGTGGGATAGCCAACATCTATATGAAGCTGAACCTCGGCTCCCATTGCGTGGGCGGTTCCTTCCACAATATTACGGATCAGTTCATGTGCCTGGAAACGCCAGGTTTCGTCCATGGCCCGAAAAGTGCCCATCATTTTTACTTCGCTGGGAATTACATTGGTTGTGTGCCCGCCCTGGATGGAGGTGATGGATAATACCGAGGGCTGTTGCGGGTTTCTGTTACGGCTAATGACCTGCTGCAGTGCAATCACTATATGTGAAGCAACCAAGAGGGTATCGGTCGTAAGATTGGGCGCGGCAGCATGTCCGCCTTTTCCTTTGAGTGTGATATAAATTTCATCCGCACTGGCCATTACTTTACCTGCCCGGAAACTTACTTGTCCAACGGCTAACTGGGGGTGTACATGCAAGCCGAATATGGCTGCCGGAACGGGATTTTTTAATACGCCGTCCCGAATCATGAAACTGGCACCGCCGGGGTTTTTTTCTTCGCCCGGCTGAAAAATCAACTTAATGGAGCCTGTCCATTCTGTCCGTAGTTCCTGCAGAATTTTAGCGGCTCCCAGCAGGCAACTGGTATGTACATCATGACCGCAGGCATGCATGATACCCGGGCGGGTAGATTTATAGGGGACTTCGTTTTCTTCCTGAATGGGAAGCGCATCCATATCTGCCCGAAGGGCAATACAGCGGCTGTTTGGCTCCCTGCCTTCAATAAGGCCGACCACACCAGTGGTGGCCAGTATAGTAAACGGGATGCCTAGTTTGCGTAAGTGCTCCCGTACAAAAGCACTGGTTTCAAATTCCTGGTAACTTAATTCCGGGTTGGCATGTAAATGATGTCGTACAGCTCTGTACTCTGCTGAATACTCTGCTGCTTTCTGTTTGATCTTTTCCAGTAATGCCTGCTCCTGCTGCGCGCTTATATCCATTTTGCAAAGATAAGCGCTTCATCAGTCTGGTTTCACCAAAGGCAACTCACTCATCAAAATTGCTTTTGTCTGGATTAACTTCAACCACATCATTTACTATATATACATTCTGCTTGAATTCGCGGGATAATTGCCGCTGGTAGGATTCTGCCATTTTACGGTCTTCAAAATTTCCAACTCGTAAGCGGAAATAGGGTGCCTGGTATAGGAGATAGGCTTTTAGTTCAGGAAAAAGACGGTATACCGTGGTTTTTGCCTGCATGGCAGCATTTCTATCGGTAGTATTGATAACCTGGATCCGGAAACCTGGTACATTTCTGCGTGATTCCCTTGTGGTAACTTCATTAATTTCTGTTTGTTTTTTTACCAGTTGGTCGAGCCGCGGATCTTTTTTTACGATAATAGTATCCGGTTTCGGAGCGGCATATCCCAAAACCGAGCACAAACAGACGCTGATTAAAATGAGTAAGGGTTTCATATCCGGAAACTAAATCAAATTCCTCGCCAAATATCGGGCTTATCCGTTATTTTAATCCCAAACTAATATCCCTTTTCTGTTGTTGCTGAAGGGCCTCCTGATACAATGGCCAGGCTGGCGCTGCATCCGAGCCGGTTGGCACCAGCCTCCACCAGCGAGGCTGCAAAAGCAAAATCGCGGATTCCACCCGAGGCTTTGATCTGTACGTGGGGAGGCAAACAGGCGCGCATTAATTGAACTGCTTCTACAGATGCCCCCTGTTCGGCATAGCCGGTAGAGGTTTTCATAAAGTCAATTCCAAGGCTGCCCAGTTTTTCACAGCATCCCCTGATTTCTTCCGGGCTAAGTATGCCAGATTCTATAATTACCTTAAGCAGCCGGCCCTTATTGTGGCAAACCTCTACAAGCAGGGCTACTTCTCTCTGGAGATAGGTCCAGTCGGCCTGCTTTAATGCAATCAGGTTAATGACCATATCTATTTCCTGCGCGCCGTCCACAATGGCCAGTACAGCTTCCGCCACTTTTGCTTCGGTTGCGGCATATCCGAATGGAAATCCTACAACGGTTGCCACTTTTACCCGGGTAGGTGCAAGAATTGTAGCTGCCCTTTTTACATAAGGCGGCGGAACGCAAACTGCTGCAAAACCATAGGCTACCGCCTCTGCACAGAGTTTTTCAACTTCCTGAATAGTGGTAGTGGGCTTTAAAATGGTATGATCAATAAAAGAAGCAATATTCATAATATGTTCAGACCGCTGATAAAAATCGGTAGTCTAAGTTATACCATTTACTTAAATTCGGACTTCACTCTAACGAAACAAGTAACACTCATGAGAAAACATTTTTTGCTGCCTTACAGGCGCAGGGTGCCTGCATTGCTTGGTGCATTGCTGGTGGCATCCCTCACACAGGCACAACCGACTTTTCCGGTCAATGGTATTGCAGACGATAAACCGACCACTTACGCATTTACGAATGCTACCATTGTGGCGCAATCCGGTTCAACCTTGTCGGCGGCCACCATGGTGGTAAAAGATGGAAAAATTTTGGCCCTTGGTACCAATATCACAGTACCGAGGGAAGCAATGGTGGTGGATTGTAAGGGTAAATATATTTACCCCTCTTTTATTGATATGTACGCGGATTACGGAATGCCTCCGCTGGCAGCCGTTCAGCGGCGGTTTAACTTTGGTGCACCTGCCCAGCTAACATCGAACCAAAAAGGGGCCTATGGCTGGAACCAGGCCATCCGTTCCGATGTTCAGGCAGTTACCCAGTTTTCTGCGGACGAGGAAAAGGCAAAGCTGCTTCGTGATCAGGGCTTTGGCACTGTATTAACCCATGTTAAAGATGGCATTGCCCGGGGAACAGGCGCCATTGTTACCCTGGCCGATGACAAGGAAAATAAAACGGTGCTCAAAGAGAAAGCGTCGGCACATTATTCCTTCAGTAAAGGATCGTCTACCCAAACCTATCCCAGCAGTTTAATGGGAACTATTGCCTTGCTAAGGCAGAGTTACCTCGATGCGCAATGGTATAAAAACAATGCCGCCAAAGAAGGGCTCAATCTAAGTTTACAAGCCTGGAACGATAATCTTTCCTTACCGCAGATTTTTGAAGCCAATGATAAATGGATGGCAGTACGTGCCGATAAAATCGGCGATGAATTTGGCGTGCAATACATTATCAAGGCCGGTGGCAATGAATACCAGCGGATCCAGGATATG
Source organism: Flavihumibacter sp. CACIAM 22H1 (assembly GCF_001601815.1). Lineage (GTDB taxonomy): Bacteria > Bacteroidota > Bacteroidia > Chitinophagales > Chitinophagaceae > Flavihumibacter. Next base: position 37,401 of record NZ_LUKG01000026.1, on the reverse strand, counting down.
GCCGCTTCCAAAGCAGCCTTTATCTTGTCCCTGAATTACCCCCAGGCAATGGATGTGGAAGACCCGAATGATGCCCGTTTTATTTCACTGGCTGATATGAAACATTGGGAAATGGCACCCGCCAATGCTGCCGCTTTTGAAAAAGCAGCCATTCCATTTGCACTTACCACGGCCGACCTGCGAGATGTGAAACAATTCCTGGGCAGCCTTAGAAAAGCCATGGAATACGGGCTTTCTGAAAATAAAGCCCTGGATGCCCTTACCAAAACACCGGCATCGCTCCTGGGGATTTACAACCAGGTGGGGAGCCTTGAGCCTGGTAAACTGGCGAATTTTATTGTTACGAACGGGCCCGTATTTGCAGAGAAAACGGTGATCCTGCAAAACTGGGTACAGGGAAAAAAATACGGGGTAAAAGAAGAAAACTGGACGACCGCCACCGGAGAATACCAATTGGCCCTAGTTGGCGGAAAAGGAACCCAAAACTATACCCTGCTGGTTAAACAGGGAGGGGCGGCTTCGGTTATACAGAAAGATACCCTTACTGGAAAACTTAGTTACGACGGAAAAATGATCAAACTCAGCTTTCCCGAAACCAAACAATCCAAAAAAACGATCCGGCTCAGCGGTGTTAGCCATACCGATGGATGGCAGGGCACAGGTGAGGATGCAGCCGGCGAAAAAATATACTGGACGGCCAAACTGGTGAAAGAAATCCCCGCAGTTGATTCTGCTAAAACAAAATCGGTACCTCAATTAGCTGCAGTTCCTTATCCTTTTAACGGGTATGGTTTCGAAACCATGCCAGTACAACAAACCCTGTTGATCCGGAATGCAACTATCTGGACCAACGAAAAAGAGGGAAAAATAGAGGGCGCCGATCTGCTTATAAAGGCAGGTAAAATTGCTGCGGTAGGTAAAGGCCTTTCAGATGCTGGTGCAATTGTAGTAGATGGCACCGGAAAACACCTTACCGCGGGAATTATTGACGAACACTCCCATATTGCGGCTGCTTCAATTAACGAAGGCGGACAATCCGTTACTTCAGAAGTACGCATTGCTGATAACCTGAACCCCGATGATATAAATATTTACCGTCAGTTGAGTGGGGGAGTAACCAGCTCTCATATTTTACACGGGTCAGCCAATACCATTGGTGGACAAACCCAATTGATCAAACTTCGCTGGGGCGCCAATGCCGAGGGACTGAAATTTGCAAACTGGACGCCACAGATCAAATTTGCCCTTGGGGAGAATGTAAAACGTTCCAGTTCCAGTGCTAATAATCGCTTCCCGGATTCCCGGATGGGTGTGGAAGAGGTACTGACGGATGCGTTTACACGTGCCCGTGATTATGAAAAAGCCATCCAGGAAGCCTCTGTTGTTCCGAAAGGGAAAAAGGCTGCGGCTGCCAATCCATGGGCAACCGTTCGGCGCGACCTGGAATTGGATGCGCTGGTTGAAATCCTGAATAAAAAGCGATTTATCACCTGCCATTCCTATGTGCAAAGTGAAATTACAGCAGCCATACGGGTGGGCGATAAGTTCGGATTCACCTTCAATACCTTTACCCATATATTGGAAGGCTATAAAGTAGCTGATAAAATGAAAGCGCACGGTTCCAATGCATCTACCTTCTCTGATTGGTGGAATTATAAAATGGAAGTGGTGGATGCCATTCCTCAGAATGCCGCTATTATGCATGCAATGGGGCTGAATGTTGCCATTAACAGCGATGATGCGGAAATGGCCCGCCGCCTCAACCAGGAAGCTGCCAAAAGTGTAAAATACGGCGGTATGAGTGAAGAAGATGCACTTAAAATGGTAACCCTGAATCCTGCTACCATGCTGCATGTGGAAGATCGGGTGGGCAGTATTAAAGTAGGGAAAGACGCGGATCTTGTGCTCTGGACAGACCACCCGCTTAGTATCTATGCCAAAGCTGAAAAAACCATCGTAGACGGTATTGTGTATTTCGACCGCCAGAAAGACCAGGAGATGCGGGCCGGCATAACGGCGGAAAGAAATCGCCTTATTCAGAAAATGATTGGGGAGAAAAAATCAGGCATGCCAACCAGTCCGGCGCGTGCAAGTATGGAAATTATGCATACCTGCAGTGATCATGCTCACAGCCATGGCCTGCTTGTTGTAGATGCAGATGAGATCAGTGTTAACCAATAAAGCGAATTAAAATGACTAAACATATCATTACGTTCATCGGGGCCTGCTTTTTAGGGCTGTTGTCCTTTGCCCAGGAAAATGTTTACCCGGCTCCGGCTTATAAGGGCCTGCTTTTTCTGAAAAATGCTACGGTACATGTTGGAAATGGTCAGGTGCTGGAAAATACCACCATCCAGATTAATAACGGCAAAATTGAAAAAATAGGACAGAACCTTCCAATACCAATGGATGATGTAAAGGTGTTTGATGTTTCGGGAAAACATGTGTACCCGGGTCTGATCCTAAGCAATTCGCAACTGGGCCTTGTAGAGGTGAATAGTGTGCGCGCAACGATAGATCATACAGAAATAGGTGATATTAATCCCTCTATCCGTTCTATTGTGGCGTATAATACAGATTCAAAAGTGATTAATACGCTGAAGACGAATGGAATTCTGATGGCTAATATAGTACCCAACGGCGGGCTGATTAGCGGTTCTTCTTCCGTTGTGCAGCTCGATGCATGGAATTGGGAAGATGCTGCTGTTAAGATGGAAAATGGTATTCACCTGCGATTGCCTTCCCTCCTTAACCGCCCCAACCCCTTTGCTGCATTTTCGGGGTCGGCTTCAACCGCTGACCCGGTTAAACGCGGACTGGAGCGCATTGAAGAAATCAAAGCCTTTTTCCGCGAAGCGCAGGCCTATGCCAATGAGCCGAAACACAGCAGCACGAACCTGAAATATGAGGCTGTAAAAGGACTCTTCAATAAATCGCAGAAATTGTTCGTGCACTGCGATATTGTAAAAGAAATGCTGATTGCAGTTGATTTTGCGAAAGAGTTCGGGATGGATGTGGTTATTATGGGAGGTAGCGAATCCTGGCAAATGGCCGATTTGCTGAAAGCAAATAATGTGGCCGTGGTATTATCGCAAATGCACAGTTTGCCCACCATGACCGATGACGATGTAGACCAACCCTATAAAACCGCGGTTGCTTTACAAAAAGCCGGTGTGCTTTATGCAATTAATGATGAAGATGGGCAAACCCGCGGACGAAATCTGGCGTTTAATGCGGGCACTTCGGTTGCTTATGGTTTAACCAAAGAACAGGCTTTGCAGGCAATTACCCTGAATGCCGCAAAGATACTGGGTATTGATAAGCAGGTGGGTTCCATAGAAGTAGGAAAGGATGCCAGCCTGGTTGTAAGCGAAGGCGATATCCTGGATATGCGTACCAGTATAATTTTGCATGCTTTTATCCAGGGCCGCAAAGTAGACCTGACCGATAAGCACAAACAACTGGACGAACGCTACAGAAAAAAATATGGGTTAACCAAATAAGGCCGTTGTGCCAAATGATTACACTGCCGAAAAAGGTAACCCCCGGGTTACCTTTTTCGGTTTTATAGAATTAACCAACGCATTCTCCCACATTCTTCAGTAGTGCATTTCCGGAACGATTTCTGCCGCCGAACCAGTCGGGCATGCGTCCTTTTCCTGGTTTTAAACAGGTAAGGCTGCAGGGCAACTAGCTAAGGCGGCAGCTTTTTTTCAACCCCGGTTACAATCTTCTTACGGGCGGCAACCATTCTATATTAAGTTTCGTTTTTGTATTTATTACCCCCAAAAAAAGTCAGTATGAAAAAGAGTATGCGTTATGTTTTGTTGGCAGTAATAGGCAGTTTAAGTCTGTTTTCCTGTGATCGTTCTAATGATGATGATACCGATCCTACCAATACCCCTGCTAATTCAGTAACCAATTCCTACCTGAGCGGCGGCTCCTGGAAACTGAGTTTGCTCACAGATGGGGGCGTGGACGAAACTTCCGATTATGAGGGTTATACCTTCGAGTTTATGGCCGATGGTAAAATGACCGCTACCCGCGCCGGTACAACTACAAACGGCACCTGGCGTACCCAGCGCGATGACGGTAAAAATGAACTCCTGATTCAACTGGTAACCACTGATAAGGACCTGGATGAACTGAACGACGATTGGGATATTGTACTTAGTACCAGTTCAAAAATAGAGTTGCAGGACGATAATGAAGCAAGCAACGAAAAGCTTCATTTCACTAAAAAATAAGTTTTTATTGGCTGCCGGCTGCGTGTAAGCCTGCCGGCAGCCAATAAACCCTCAAAAATGGTATATTAGGGGGATAACTTCTGCTCATGAGCCTGACCACCAGCGCCCGACCGGTGATTCGTATTGCTTCCATTGATGTACTCCGCGCACTTACCATGTTCGGAATGATTTTCGTAAACGATCTTTGGTCGTTGAAAGACATTCCTACCTGGCTCGAACATGTGGCTGCCCAGGAAGATGGAATGGGCCTTGCCGATATCGTTTTTCCCGGTTTCCTGTTTATTGTGGGTATGTCTATTCCTTTTGCTGTACGGAACCGACGTGCCAAAGGTGATTCAACCGCCCAGCTTGTATTCCATATCATACAACGCGGACTGGCCTTGCTGCTGATGGGTATTTTCCTGGTTAATGGTGAATATATCAACGAATCTGCCACCGGTATTTCGAGGGGTGGTTGGAATGTGATCAGCTGGATAGCCTTTATGCTGCTGTGGAACCAGTATCCAAAAAACTGGCCGAAACCATTAATCCGTGCCTTACAGGTACTGGCTTTGCTGGCCCTATGCTGGCTTGCATTTGTCTACCAGGGAGGTGCCGCTGAAAATCCAAAAGGCTTCAGTACCTGGTGGTGGGGGATTCTTGGGCTTATCGGCTGGGCCTACCTGGTAGCAGGCCTTTATTTTACCTTTACAGCTGGAAAAATCAGGTTGCTTGCCGTCGGCGCACTGGTAAGTCTGTTGCTTTGCGCTTTACATCACCTTAAATTGCTGCCGTCCAATCCGTTCCTAAATACGCTTTTATCTCCTATTGCATTTGGCGCCATGACGGCATTTACGATCGGCGGTGCCTGGGCTTCACAAGTGTTTTGGGAACTGCATGAAAAAAATAAAAGCAGCCCTCGTTTGCCCCTGCAGTTTGCACTTGCTGCGTTTGTATTGTTGCTGGCAGGTTTTTTATCCAGGCCAACCTGGGGAATCTCTAAAATTCAGGCAAGTCCCTCCTGGGTAATGATCTGTTCTGCTATTATGCTGTTGCTTTTTCTACTAATATACTGGCTGGTAGACCAGAAGAATAAGTTGAGTTGGTTTGCTGCTATCCGTGCTGCCGGTACCGAAACCCTGCTTTGTTATGCACTGCCTTATTTTGCCTATGCACTGATCCGGCCTACCGGATTTTACCTGCCAGATTGGGCAATAACCGGAACCGTGGGGTTATTCAAATCAATGCTTTTTGCTTTGTTGATTATACAGGTGGCCGGCTGGTTAAGCAGGAGAGGGCTTCGGTTAAAATTATAAGCGGGGAATTTTCTTTATTGCTTCCTGTAAAGCAGCAGGAGTCGATTTAAAGGAACTCAAATCAACAATTTCTACTTTCCTGAATTCGATGGGATGACTTTCCGATTGAAGGGAAATATATCCTTCATGGATGAGTCCACCATCTGCGAAGCCCATTCCTTTCACCCATTGATCGCGGCCATCGTATTGAGGTTTGGAGTAGGTTAAGACAGTATCGCCCTCAACGATATGATGAATGATAGAATCGCCCAGTACCAACATTTCTACCCGTACCCATTGGTCGCCTGCATAGGTTTTGGAGCTTGAGTTCACACAATGAGGGGTAAATAGCTCATTCTTCATTACCACGTTGGTGCCCGGCGTACAAAGGTTGGCAGTGCTTCGGGGATCGGTTCCATTACCGCCCAAAAACTGGGCTTCCATGGAAATAGGAAAATCCTGTTCTTTTTTGATGGTTTCCGGTGCCTGGCAATGTAACATGGCACCACTGTTGCGAATGGCCCAGCCTGGCCCGTCTTTAATCTGATTACCGATAAAACGGTATTCTATACCCAGCAGGTAATAACTGTATTTGTTTTTATGAAAGATATGGCCATATTGTTCTTTAAACCCGTCGTATTGATCATAAACAACTTTCAGTACCCCATTTTCCACCCGAAATGTATTGCCGAAATTTTCGTTTAAAGCATGGTCCTTTATTTTGATGGTCCAGTCCTTCAGGTCTTTTCCATTAAACAGCTGAACCCATTGAGGCGAGCTTTTTTTACTAGATGATCCGCATGACAAAACTAGGGCCAGTACAGCCGCAAATAGCAGATTTTTCATGGTGGTTGCTTTCGATATTTAGTGCAGTGAAGATAAAAAGAAAAGGTGCCCCGAAGGACACCTGAATATAGTTTAGACAATCGTTTGTTATGCGCCGTGACAGTTCTTGTATTTCTTTCCGCTGCCACAAGGACAAGGGTCATTCCTGCCGACCTTGGGTCCTACACGGATGGGTTCTCGCACAGCAGGTGCCCCGCTTGGATCGTAGTAATCATTTTGATTAGCGGCATAATCATCTCCCTTGGCTTCCACTTCTTCCTTGTTCGACTGAAGTTTGCTCATGTCTGTTTTTTCCTCCCTGCCTTCCTTAATGATATCGGCAGGCTGCTGCTGTTCCATAGGAATTCCGCAATGGCAGAGGAAGGAAACGATATCGCGATTTACCTCTCCGTCCATTTTCCTGAACAGGTCAAAAGCCTCCATTTTATAAATTACCAAGGGGTCTTTTTGTTCGAGATAAGCGGTTTGTACACTTTGTTTGAGATCATCCATAGCACGGAGGTGTTCTTTCCAGCTATCATCGATCAGCGCAAGTGTAATGGTGCGTTCCAGGGCATTGCTAAGTTCACGACCATCTGTTTCAATGGTCTTCTGCATATTGCTTAATACGTTGATGCCTCTGCGGCCATCCGTAAAGGGAACCACCACGTTTTCAATATGCATTCCCTGTGTAGTGCGAATGTTCTGGAATACGGGCACTGCCTGTTGGGCAATTGCCTGCATCTTTTGCTGGTAACGCTGGGTAGCTTCCTGGTACAACTGATCGGCAAGATGCTGTGCATTGCCAGATTTGAAGCCTCCTTCCGTAATCTGGGTGTCCAATCCAAAGTTCATGATAGCGGCTAATTTGAAGCCTTCAAAATCATCCTGCTCTTTGAAAGAGGTAACCAGTCCTTCGGCAACACCATAAAAGGCATTGTCCAGGTCAAGGGCCAGGCGCTCTCCAAACAGGGCGTGATTCCGTTTTTTGTATACTACGTTCCGCTGCTTATTCATTACATCGTCGTATTCCAGCAGGCGCTTACGGATACCAAAGTTGTTTTCTTCCACTTTTTTCTGCGCTCTTTCAATGCTGCGGGTAATCATGCTGTGCTGGATCACTTCGCCTTCTTTGTAACCCATACGATCCATCAGTGAAGCAATTCGGTCAGAACCGAACATGCGCATAAGATCGTCTTCCATTGATACATAGAACTGGGAGGTTCCCGGATCGCCCTGGCGTCCGGCACGGCCTCTTAACTGCCGGTCTACCCGTCGGCTTTCATGCCGTTCGGTGCCAATAATAGCCAGGCCGCCGGCATCTTTTACGCCAGGCCCCAGCTTAATATCGGTACCACGACCCGCCATATTGGTAGCAATGGTAACTGCTCCTGCAAGGCCGGCTTCTGCTACTACCTGTGCTTCGCGGGCGTGTTGTTTGGCATTGAGCACATTGTGCGGAATTTTTTTACCCTGTAACATCCGGCTCAGTAATTCACTTACTTCCACCGAGGTAGTGCCCACCAGTACCGGCCTTCCGGCATTCCTCAGTTGTTCGATTTCTTCGATAACTGCGGTGAATTTTTCTTTTCTGGTTTTGTAGACAAGGTCCTGGTGGTCTTTCCGTGAAATTGGCAAATTAGTGGGTATGGTAACTACATCCAGTTTATAAATATCCCATAATTCAGCGGCTTCTGTTTCTGCCGTACCGGTCATGCCCGCAAGCTTGTGGTACATCCTGAAATAGTTCTGCAGGGTGATGGTAGCATAGGTTTGCGTAGCTGCTTCAATTTTTACGTTTTCTTTTGCTTCAATCGCCTGGTGCAGCCCATCCGAATAACGGCGGCCTTCCATGATACGGCCCGTTTGCTCATCAACGATCTTTACCTGTCCGTCAATTACCACGTATTCCACATCCTTGTCGAACAGGGTATAGGCTTTTAGTAATTGTTGAATGGTATGGATACGATCTGCTTTCAGGGTATATTCATTCAGCAGAATTTCCTTACGCTGTAATTTTTCTTCTGCTGTGGCGGTGGTGTCTGCTTCAATTTCTCCAAGTTTGGAGCTGATATCAGGCAGTACAAAAAACTCAGGATCTTCTCCTGATTTGGTAATCATCTGTATACCTCTTTCCGTAAGGTCTACCGAGTTGTTTTTCTCTTCTATATAAAAGAATAACTCGGCATCTACCTTGGGCATTTCCTTAGACTGGTCGGCCAGGTAATAGTTTTCAGACTTCTGCAGCTTTACTTTTACCCCGGGTTCGCTAAGGAACTTGATGAGAGAGCTGGTTTTGGGCAAACCACGATACGCCCGCATCAGGGCCAGGCCTCCGTCTTTCGGATCATCATTTCCTTCAGCAATCTTTTTACGCGCTTCGATCAGGAATTTATTTACTACCTGTTTCTGGGCTTCTACGAGCTGTAATACCCTGGGTTTAAGCTGGTGGTATTGTTGTTCATCACCACGGGGAACGGGGCCTGAAATGATCAGGGGGGTACGGGCATCGTCAATTAATACCGAGTCCACTTCATCTACCATGGCAAAATGGTGCTTGCGTTGTACCATTTCATCCGGGCTGTGCACCATATTATCTCTCAGGTAGTCAAAACCGAATTCGTTATTGGTGCCATAGGTAATATCGGCCTGGTAAGCTTTTCTGCGATCCTCGCTGTTGGGCTGGTGTTTGTCGATACAGTCTACCGTAAGACCCAGCCACTCAAACAAGGGGCCATTCCATTCAGAGTCACGTTTTGCCAGGTAATCGTTTACGGTAACAATATGCACGCCTTCACCGGCCAATGCATTAAGATAGGCGGGCAGGGTGGAAACCAGGGTTTTACCTTCACCGGTGGCCATCTCGGCAATTTTTCCGGAATGCAGTACATAGCCCCCGATGAGCTGAACGTCGTAATGCACCATGTTCCAGGTAACGGAACCGCCACCGGCTGTCCAGGTATTGCTGTAATGGGCCTGGTCTCCCTCAATTTTTATATAATTCTTTTTCACGGCCAGCTGGCGATCCAGGTCGGTAGCCGCAGAAACGATGGTGCTTTGCTCCTTAAAACGGCGACCCGTTTCTTTTACCACCGCAAAGGCTTCCGGGGCAATTTCTTTAAGGATTTCTTCAATTTTATCGTTTCTTTTTTTCTTCAGCTTATCAATTTCCTGGTATATAGCGTCTTTTCCGGCAAAATCACTGAATGGAAGCGCTTCTGCCTGTGCGCTTAACTGACCGATTTCTTCATTTATAGCTACCAGGTGTTGTTGGATCCGGTCTTTGAATTCCTGGGATTTGGCACGGAGCTGATCATTGCTAAGTGACTGGTAAGCAGCAAAATACTCATTCGCTTTGGCCAATAATGGCTGGATTGCCTTAACATCTTTCTCCGATTTGCTTCCGCCAAATAGTTTTTGTATAAAACCTAACATTGTTTTGGGTATTGTCTTAATAGAATTCGATAAATGTGCGTTGTTTAGCTGTCAATTTCAATGCTACAAATCATTTATAGTCAAATTGTCAGGCAGGCAAAGGTACGGTAACACAATGGGAATTGAAACCGGCACATTTTCCCTGAAATTGCATTGAAATTACCTGTTTTCTTTTACCTTTGCGGCCAAATTGAGGAAAATCATCCCACTATGTCAGGAGCATTAAAAGAAGTACGTAACCGGATAAAATCCGTTCAGAGCACCCAGCAAATCACCAAAGCCATGAAAATGGTGAGTGCCGCCAAACTGCGCCGTGCGCAGGATGCTATACTTCAAATGCGTCCTTATGCGAACAAATTACAGGAGATGCTTTCCAATATCGTAAGTAATTCGGAAGGTGAAGTAGGGGGTACGCTGGCTACTGAGCGGGCAGTTGAAAAAGTACTGCTGATTGTTATTACCAGTGATAGGGGCTTAGCGGGTGCCTACAATGCCAATATTATCAAAGCTGCCAAAGCTGCTATCGCCGAGCGATATTCCGGTCAGTTTGCCCAGGGCAATGTGAGTATCTGGAATATTGGAAAAAAAGGCTATGAAGCTTTTGTAAAGGCCAATTACAAAGCCGATGCGGCGTATAAAGATATTTTCCTTGACCTTCGGTTCGAAACGGTTCAGGCCTGCGCGCAGGCGGCCGTAAAAGCTTTTGAGAACAAGGAGTTTGACGTTGTGGAAATTGTGTACAGTGAATTCAAGAATGCCGCTACCCAGCGCTATATTGTTGAGCGTTTCCTGCCCATCCCTAAAGTAGAAGCAGGTCCGAATGCTAAAAAAAGCGACTTCATTTTTGAGCCCAATAAGGAAGAACTGATTGCTGAACTTATGCCGAAAATCCTTAATACGCAGTTGTACAAAGCGGTATTGGATGCCAATGCATCTGAACACGGTGCCCGTATGACGGCCATGGATAAGGCTTCTGAAAATGCCAACGAACTGCTTCGTTCGCTCAAAATCAGTTACAACCGCGCCCGCCAGGCCGCCATCACTACGGAGCTGACCGAGATTGTGAGTGGTGCGGCTGCATTACAGGGTAGCTAAGGGGCTTTTCCACATTGTGTATAACTCCATTTCCGTGTTTTAGCATTTTTGAGAAGCTTGCGGCATATTCATTGCTGAATAGTACAGGAGGCGAAAGCCTGGTGCTTAAAATGTTGAAACCATGGAAATCGGAAATATTATCCCTCATATAGAAGCCCTCATTTTTGCCAGTGAAAAGCCATTAGGGGCGCTTGAACTCACCGATCTCATTAATCAGGCGTTTGGGTTCATGGAAGATAAACTTACGCTGGACCAAATTGAAGCCGGCATCGAAGGTATTGTTGAAAAATACCAGTCTGAGTTTTACCCGTTTGAGCTTCGCTTCAGCGGCGGCGGCTGGCAATTCCTCACTAAAAAGGAATACCACAAAACGGTAGCACAACTAAATGGCGATAAATTCCTGAAAAGGCTTAGTCCGGCTGCGATGGAAACCCTGGCTATCATTGCCTATAAACAACCGATCACAAAAGGGGAAATTGAATCGATCCGCGGGGTAAGTGCTGATTATTCCATTCAAAAACTACTCGAAAAAGAACTGATCGTGATCAGTGGCAGGAACGAAGAACTGCCGGGCAAACCCCTGGTATATACTACTTCCCGTTCTTTTATGGATTATTTTGGTTTAAACGGACCGGAAGATTTACCAAGAATCAAAGAAGTACTGGCCGATCAGGTGGTAGAACCCACTTTATTATCGGGTGGACAGGTGCACCGCGCCAATGGAGATGATGAAACGGTTACCGATACCCTGGTTGATACCATCGAAGATACCGATCATGCCAAGTTATTACTGGTTAGTGAAACCGGTGAATTACTGGAAGCCGATGACCAGGAAGATCAGCCCGATGCCGATACAGCTTCGGAGGACGAAGAACCGACCATATAACAGGTAACCTGTTTTCATAATATCCTCTTAAATAAGACAGATCTGCTGTATATTCGCCAAATTTGCAAGCAATCCAGATTATGTCTTATTTATCAGATGAAACCCTGGTGCAGTTAGCACAGGATTACGGTACGCCGCTGTATGTGTACAATGCCAATCAAATCAGTGAGCAGTACAATAAATTGCAATCAGCCTTCCATAAGGTAGACGCCCGTTTTTTCTATGCCTGTAAAGCACTCAGCAATATAAATATCCTTAAATACGTAGAGTCACTGGGTGCGTCTCTGGATTGTGTTAGTATACATGAAGTGCAACTGGGCTTGAAAGCTGGCTTTACACCGGACCGCATTCTTTTTACCCCTAATTGCGTTGATTTTGCGGAAGTGGATGAAGGCAAAAAACTGGGGGTAAACATCAATATTGATAATATCTCTATACTCGAACAGTTCGGGTCAAAATACAAGGGCAGTTATCCGATTTGTATTCGGTTTAACCCCCATATTATGGGTGGCGGAAATTATAAAATTTCTACCGGCCATATCGACAGCAAATTTGGAATTTCCATACACCAGCTGCGGCATATTGAACGGGTGGTGAAATCAACTGGCCTTAACATTGAAGGTATACATATGCATACCGGAAGTGATATCAAGGATGTAAATGTATTTCTACAAGGCCTGGAAGTAATGTTTGAACTGGCCACTCATTTCCCTAACCTTAAATTTATTGACCTGGGAAGCGGATTCAAAGTGCCCTACCAGGAAGGAGATGTTCAGACAGATATCGAATTGCTTGGACAAAAAGTAGCAGAGGCCTTCAGTGCTTATAAAGAAGAAACCGGTAAAGATCTGCAGGTTTGGTTTGAGCCCGGAAAATTCCTGGTAAGTGAATGCGGGTACTTTATTGTGAAAGCAAATGTTATTAAACAAACTACGGCTACTGTTTTTGTGGGGGTAAACAGCGGGTTTAATCACCTGATCCGACCTATGTTCTACGATGCCTACCATCGCATAAAAAATATTTCCAATCCGCGTGGCAGTGATCGCATTTACACCGTAGTAGGTAATATCTGCGAAACGGATACATTTGCCTGGGACCGGACACTGAATGAGGTTAGAGAAAGCGATTTTCTCGTGTTTTATAATGCCGGTGCTTATGGATTTGAGATGTCCTCTAATTTTAATTCAAGATTAAAACCTGCAGAGGTAATGGTGCTGGACGGCACTGCACAGTTGATCCGCCGGCGCGATACTTTTGACGACCTGCTCAGAAACCAGGTTTTCTAATTAGGGAAATCCGGCTTTTCAGTTTTCTCGTAGATGGATAAGACCTAATCATTTTATCCATTTAACCAGAAAATTGAAATGTATGATCCTGAAACCTTCTGAAGCCTATTCCAGGCGAAAATTTCTTGGTATTGCCGGTGCGGCAGCAGGCATGATGGTATTGGCCAGTTCCTGCGATAAAGACGATGATCCTATGCCCGGTGGAGGCGTGGATCTTGGAAGCGGGGATATTGGTATCCTGAACTACGCCTACGCGCTGGAGCAGTTGGAAGCTGCTTTTTATACTAAAGTTGCCGAATCTCCTTTTAGTGGTATTACCGCCACGGAAACAGCCTTGCTGACAGATATTCGCGATCACGAAATTGCCCACCGTGAATTCTTTAAAACAGCCTTGGGTAATGCTGCCATTAGTAACCTGGAATTCAATTTCAGTGGTATAGACTTCGGCAGCCGTACAAGTGTGCTTAGTACAGCCAAGGCATTTGAAGACCTGGGTGTATCGGCCTATAATGGTGCAGGTAAACTGATAACTACACCTGCTTATCTGACCCTGGCCGGAAAAATTGTTTCCGTTGAAGCAAGGCATGCCGCCTATATCCGCGATCTGATCAGTAATGGTAGTTTCGCCGATTCTACCGTGGTGGATATGAACGGATTGGATAAAAGCAGGATGCCGGCCGAAGTATTAACAATTGCTTCCGCTTTCCTGAAAACAAAAATTAATGCGGCCAACCTGCCTTCCTGAGGAGCAGACCATTGTATTACCATTATAAACCACTAAAAACAGTGCAATGCAATTACAACATATTTTCAATGAAATAAATAGAGTTGATCCTGAGCTGCCGGAAAGAATGAGCAGCCGGCGCCATGCCATGAAATCTTTTGCCGGTATCGGTGCCAAAATCGGGCTGGCCGCTATGCCTTTCCTGATCGGTTCAATTTTTAAGAAAGCATATGCCCAAAGTGGCCCATCGCAGGGAGCTGTTTTGGAAGTGCTGAACTATGCGTTAACCCTGGAGTACCTGGAAGCGGAGTTTTATGCTATGGGAATATCCAAAGGAACCGCACTGGTACCTGCAGGTGCGCCGGCAAATGCCATCAAAACAATTGGTGATCATGAAGCAGCCCATGTGAGTTTCCTGAAAACAGCTATCACCGCAGCTGGTGCCACGCCAGTAGCTAAACCCAATTTTGATTTTACCGCGGATGGAACATTTGCAGATGTATTTACCAACTACGCCACTTTTCTGGCGGTGGCCCAAACATTTGAAGATACGGGGGTACGCGCTTATAAAGGCCGTGCAGCCGAGTTAACCGGCGGGGGAGATCTGCTGACAGCTGCTTTGAATATTCATTCGGTGGAAGCACGCCATGCTGCGCATATCCGTTCTATGCGAAAAGCTAACAATTTCGGAAATGTGAAGCCCTGGATTACCGGCAAAGAATCGGGCATTGGTGCGGTTGTACAAGCCAGTTATGACGGGGAGGAACTTACCACGCAGGCAGGCGTTAACATAGTAAATATAAACGGCACTTCTATCTCCGCTGCTGCAGCTTCAGAGGCGTTTGATGAAGGCCTGACCAAAGAACAGGTGCTTTCGATTGTGGGTCCATTTATTGTTCAGTAAACTGGTCCGGTTTTGTTGGTCTGCCGCGTCGAAAGACGCGGCATTTTTATTCCTGCATATTTGTTACCTTAGGATTCAATCCATGAGCGATATGCCTGCAGTTTCACCCTTTCTTTCATTGGTCCGGAATGCTTTCCGGTTTCGCCTGTTTATGCTGCTGAAATTGCCAAGCGCCTATTTTTCAGGCGTTCGGGTGAAATATGTGGATGAAGCCAGCTGCCAGGTTTCCGTTCCTTTCAAATGGTTTAGCCAGAACCCGTTTCGTTCTACCTATTTTGCCTGTTTGGCAATGGCAGCAGAAATGAGCACCGGCATTCTGGCAATGGCGCAAACCTATAAGCGTAACCCGGCTGTTTCCATGCTGGTAACCGCATTGGAAGCTACCTATTCTAAAAAAGCAACCGGTATAACCATATTCACCTGCGACCAGGGGCCTCTTATTCAACAAGCTGTTGCAAAAGCTGTTGCTACCGGCGAAGCACAAACGATCCGTGTAAGATCGCTGGGTAGAAATTCAGCCGGAGAAGAAGTAGCTGAGTTTTTTATTAACTGGTCGTTTAAAATCAAACAATCATGAAAATAGCATTCCACGGTGCTGCCCGTTCTGTGACGGGATCCAAACACCTGTTGACCCTAAAAAATGGACGAAAGATCTTGCTCGATTGCGGTATGTTTCAGGGAATGGGTAAAGAAACAGACTCCCTGAACCGGCATTGGGGCTTTGATCCTGCTGAAGTTGATATGCTGATCCTTTCACATGCGCATATCGACCACAGCGGACTTATTCCCAAACTGGCAAAAGATGGGTTTAGGGGCAAAATATACTGTACGCCGGCCACGCGTGCACTGGCTTCGATATTGCTGGAAGATTCGGCGGAAATCCAGGAAGACGATGTGAAATACATCAATAAAAAGCGGGCGGCTACCGGCCAGCCTTACCTGAAACCCCTCTATACCAAAGAAGACGCCCTGGCTGTACTGGACGCTTTTTACGAGGTTGACTACGGTAGCTGGTTCCGGATCGAGGAAGGTATAGAATTGTTATTTACGGATGTAGGACATATAATCGGCAGCGCCGCTGTTCACCTCCGGATCACCGAAAACGGGAAAACCGAACAGGTATCTTTCAGTGGAGATGTAGGCCGCTACCGCGATATTATTCTACGGTCGCCAGAAGTTTTTCCGCAGGCGGATTATATTATTCTTGAATCAACTTACGGAAACAGCCTGCACGATCTTCAGGTAACCACGCCCGATCATTTGCTGGAATGGATCGAAAAAGTATGTGTTAAACGCAGGGGTAAATTGATCATCCCGGCCTTTAGTGTAGGACGTACCCAGGAAATACTGTTTTCACTGAATCAGCTGGAGGTAGAGCGTCGCCTGCCGGAGCTGGATTATTTCGTTGATAGTCCGCTTAGTATTGAAGCCACTGAGCTCATAAAAAAGTACCCCCAGTATTTTAATAAATCGATCCAGAAAATTCTTCAATCAGACAGTGATCCTTTCCAGTTTAACGGGTTGAAATATGTTAAAACAGTGGATGAGTCAAAACTGTTGAATTTCAGGAACGAACCCTGTGTTATTATCAGCGCAAGCGGTATGGCCGATGCCGGCAGGGTAAAACACCATATCAGCAACAGTATCGAAAACAGCCGCAATGCCATCCTGATGGTGGGTTACTGCGAACCCAGTTCCCTGGGCGCAAGATTGTTATCAGGGAAGAAAGAAGTGTCGATTTTTGGTGTTGAACACGAAGTGCATGCAGAAATAGGTTCCGTACGCAGCATGAGTGCGCACGGTGATTACGAAGACCTGAGCCAGTGGCTGGCCTGCCAGGATACGCGGGCGGTTAAAAAACTATTCCTGGTGCATGGTGAATACGAGGTGCAGCAACAGTTCAAACAACGTCTTATCAATAAAAAATTTTTAGACGTAGAGATCCCGGAAAGACATTGGGAAGTTGGCCTAAGTTAAGGCCAACGCCTGCAGAATATCTTCCAGGATATCTTGCCTGTTTTCCAGCCCTACCGAAATCCGGATCAGACCGGCACTGATGCCTACGGCATTCCGTTCGGCCTCGCTTAATTTACCATGCGTGGTGCTGGCCGGGTGCGATGCAATTGATCGGGTATCACCCAGGTTTGCGGAAAGGGAAAGCATTTTAAGTGAGTTCAGGAAGCTTCTGCCTGCTTCAATGCCCCCTTTTAACTCAAAGCACACAATGCCGCCGCCATTCTGCATTTGCTTTTTTGCGATGGCATGCTGTGGGTGGTTAGGCAGGTAGGGATATTTTACCCAGGATAATTTTTCATGGCCGTTCAGTTGTTCAGCCAGGAAAATTGCATTGGAAGCGTGGCGTTCCATTCTAACCTCGAGTGTTTCCAGGCTTTTGCTTAAGATCCAGGCGTTAAAGGGCGAAAGTGACGGACCGGTACTTCTGCAGAACAGGTATACTTCCTGGATCAGTTTCTTTTTTCCTAGTACAACGCCCCCCAGCACGCGTCCCTGTCCATCGAGCCACTTGGTAGCCGAATGTATTACCAGGTCAGCCCCCCAGGCAGCAGGTTGCTGATTAACAGGGGTAGCAAAGCAATTATCTACATTCACGAGCAATCCATATTTGTCTGCCAGTTTACGGACCGCTTCCAGGTCAATGATTTCCAGGGCCGGGTTGGTGGGTGTTTCCAGGTAAATCATACGGGTGGTGGGCCGGATAGCGGCTTCCCAGGAGGCAATATCGGCAGCATCCACATAACTGTGCTCAATTCCGTACTTGGGCAGGTATTTGGTGATTACTGTATGGGTACTGCCGAAAATGCTCCTGCAGGCCAGCAAATGATCACCCTGCTTTAAAAAGCTCATGAAACTCGCAAAAATGGCACTCATGCCGGAGGCGGTGGCAAAACCGGCTTCGGTTCCTTCCAGCGCGCACATCCTGTCTACAAATTCCTGTACGTTGGGGTTGCTGAAACGGCTGTAAATATTGTCATCGGTTTCATCTGCAAATGCAGCCCGCATATCTTCTGCGTCATCAAAACAAAAACTACTGGTAAGGTACATGGGTTGTGAGTGCTCCATTTCATTGGTGCGCTCAATCTGGGTGCGAATTACTTTTGATATCGGATGTTTCATGTTAGCTGGGTTATGCTTTAATTCTCACTTCATAG
>NZ_LUKG01000026.1:9841-19116 GCF_001601815.1 Flavihumibacter sp. CACIAM 22H1 | reverse complement strand
AACCGCCCCGCCGAAGGGTTTCTGCAACTGAGCAATATTTATCCATGGACAACTGAGCGGCCCTTTTTGCCTTGTCCTCATCAATGGTTCCGCCCAGTGTAAATATGATTTTGGCTGATTTCCAGAGGGCTGGCTCTTTCCCGGTTTCCCGTTCTGCTTCAATATGCATATCAAAGTGGGTGATTTCCTGGCGTTGTTTTTTTAAAATACTAACCACATCAATGCCGCTGCAGCCTCCAAGACCCATTAAAAGGAGCTGCATAGGGCGTACCCCATAGTTGGTTCCGCCTGTTTCGGGGCTGGTATCTATACGTATCGTATGCCCATTGGCATCCGTTGCTTCAAAGCCATAATCTCCTGAACTGCGTATCACATCTATTTTAATCATATTTGGCTAATTTTTTTTCAATTCTTACAAAGGTAACGGTGGGAGCGTTTATTTTGCAGTTATGCAGCATCGTTTTGTATCGCCCCAGCCATTTACCCTGGAAAGTGGCGCCGTTTTGGAGGAGCTGGAAATTGTATATCATACGTATGGTTCTCTGAATGCCGCAAGGTCAAATGTTGTCTGGGTTTGCCATGCACTTACGGCCAATGCCGATGCAGAAGCCTGGTGGCCCGGCCTTATTGGACCCGGGGCCGCCATCAACCCCGATGAATATTTTATTGTTTGCGCCAATATCCTGGGCTCCTGTTATGGGAGTACGGGTCCATTATCTATCAACCCGGCTACAGGTCAGCCCTATTATATGCGTTTTCCACAGCTCACCATCCGCGATTTGGTGAAGGCGCATATTCTGCTCCGCAACCACCTCGAATTGCCGGATATTTTCCTGCTGATGGGCGGAAGCATGGGAGGATACCAGGTACTGGAATGGGCGTTAATGGAACCTGCCGTAATCCGGCAAATTTTCCTGATAGCCAGTTCTGGGTCGGAAAGCGCCTGGGGTATTGCTATTCATGAAGCACAACGCATGGCTATTGAAGCCGACAGCAGTTGGCGCGAAGAACACCCCCAGGCAGGCGCAGCCGGGCTGAAAGCGGCCCGTGCAATCGGAATGCTGACCTACCGTAATTATACCGCCATTTCCGAACAACAACGCGATGCTGATCCGGACAAAACAGACGGGTTTAAAGCGGCTTCTTATATGCGTTACCAGGGAGAAAAACTCGTAAGCCGGTTTAATGCCCAATCGTACTGGATCCTGACAAAAGCGTTGGATAGCCATAATATTGCCCGTCACCGAACGGCTACCCTGGAAGCGGCCCTGGCAAAGATTCAACAGCCAGCCCTGGTGATGGGGGTCTCGAGCGACCTTTTATGCCCGGTGACCGAACAACAAAAAATAGCCCGTTCTCTACCTCAGGCCCGATATATAGAAATTGATTCTGGATACGGTCATGACGGTTTTCTGGTAGAGGCAGTGGTGATTGGTGAACAAGTAAAGCACTGGTTAGAGCGCTAATTCTATGGTGCTCTTATCGCCCAAAAAAAGCCCCGCTGGACAGGCGGGGCTCAAGCTCTTAGCTAGACGATAAACACTTGGTTTTTCAGGATATCGAACAGTGGACTAAACTGTTTGCTTACAAGCACAAATATCCAAACTGTTTTCTTCCTGCAGAAATTGATTCGACTAGCATCGTTTATTTGTCGATAAGTGGAAAGTTTTATTCGATAAGCAGTTTTATACAATTTTGATCCGACTCATTACCGTACTACGATTGGCTTTACTGACCGGTATTTTTGCGTTGGCGATATAAAGGGTATTGTCCCGTATATCCGAAATTTTATTCATGTTGATGATATAGGAACGATGCACTTTGCAAAAAACATCGGGGTTGATCTTCTCCGTCAGCGCCTTTATGGTATTATGACTGATTATTTTTTTATCGTTCGTGATAAATTTTACGTAATCACCCATGCTTTCGATGTATAAGATATCATCGTTATTGAGCCGGATCAGTTTCCCGTCGCTTTTAATAAAAACATGCGACATCTCTTCCACTTCTTCTTTTTTCTCGTTTAAAGGCTTTAGTTTGTCGAGCGATTGTGTAAAACGCTGATAACTGAATGGCTTCCGCAAAAAATCGACCACGCTGTATTCAAATGCATCAAATGCATATTCTGTTTTAGACGTGGTAAGAATTACCTGCGGCTGGTATTGCATCTGGTCAAGCAAACTAAACCCATTGGCGCCAGGCATTTCAATATCCAGGAATAGCACATCCACCGCATTTTCTGATAAAAACGGGATCGCTTCTTCCGTTGATTTAAACAATTGTACTACGTTTATTTTACCGCTTTTAATGCAGTATTTATGTAATACATCTGCAGCAACGGAAAGGTCTTCTACGATAACAGCTGTAAATTTCATGACCATTATTGTTTTAAGTATTCCTGAATTTTGATTGCTTCCATTCTGATCAGCTCAAGTCCTTCCCGTATAAACGGTTTTTCTTCTTCCAGTCGTATAATGGCATCGCTGATTGTTGGGTTGGTGCTGAAGAAATTTTCCATTTGCTGGAATTTATCCTGGAATTCGGATAATCCACAGTATCCCCATAGTGGTTTTACTAAGTGTACTCTACGTTTTAATTCTGCGATTTCTCCGTTTTCTGCCAGCCAGAAGTATTTGGAAGATTCTTCAGAGAGTTGCTGGTGAGAGGTGATGAAGATGTCTGAAATAGCGGCCAGGTCATTATCGTGCATTTCCAATAGGAACATGCCGTCAAACTGGCTACTGAGCTGAAACACAGTGTCCGAAATGGCTTGCATAGGGTACAATTTTTTATTTACTCGGTACGTTTGATAGGCAGATAAAATCTCCGACTACCAAAAAGAAAACGATGAATGGTACCAACATATTATCCGGTGTAACGAGATATTGGGAAAAATTGGCGGAAGAGCTTTACCACCGGCAGGAGAATTTGCCGGCCTCCCCCTTGAAAACCTTAACAGAAGTCGGAATTGTAGTGGCCGGGCTGAATATGATTCTGTGCACCATCATGAAAGAGTACATGGCCGCCTTTGCCTGCCTGATGGTTTGTTCCTTATTGTTTTTTTCCTATTTTTTACGATTGTATAACCGGCAGGAATTTGCGAAATGGGTGGTTATTATAAGTTTTAATGCCGGGGTTCTGGTAGTGAGCTATTTTGTGGGTATTAAATCAGGCGTTTACCTGTATTATTTCCCGGTAATTTTTGCTATGATTTTCCTGATCGATACTAAGATCAGCAAGGACCTGATTATTGCTGAAATTGCTACCCTTACGTTCTTCGGCATAGCCTTTATTATTTCTCCCAATAATGGAAGCGGTAACCTTGTTCAGCAATCACATTATATTTATAACCTCCGGATCAATCTTACCCTTTCCCTGCTATTGACGGGCCTGGTAGCTTTTTCTATTTTGAAAGCGCTGAATAAGAAGGAAGAAGATATCCTGGGCGAAAAAAATCTGGGAGATACCATATTTAATACTTCGCTCGATGCCATTTTTATTATAGACCTTGATACCCAGCTGATTTCTGACTGCAATAAAAGGGCACTTGAACTGTTTGCGATTCGTTCAAAAGAAGGCATAACCTTAACTGCTGTTGAGTCCATCCTTGGTGAAGAGTCCGGTAAAAGGCTGAATGCTTTTAGTAAAGAATCCTATCAAACCCATTCTCCCTGGTTCGGGAATATGGAGTTTTCAGACGCGGAAGGCCGACCAATTTTTGCTTATGTAAACATCGTTGTGTTTGAACACCAGAAGTCGAAGTATGCAAAAATGAGTATTCTTGATATTACGGAAGTTAAGATTGCGGAGGTGGAAACACTGAAGGCAAAAGAGCGGGCGGAACGGGCTGCCCGGGTTAAGTCAAGGTTTTTAAGCAATATGAGCCATGAGCTGCGTACACCACTCAATGCCATTATCGGAACCACGAATCTTCTGCACCAGGAATATCATCTGAACAGTCAACGTCAGATGCTGGATGTATTGAAGCATTCGTCGGAACATATGCTTACGCTGGTGAACGATATCCTGGATTACAGTAAGCTGGAAGCCGACAAAATGGAGTTGAATAAAGAACCATTTAATCTGAGCTCTTTCCTGGAAAAAGTGGTTACTGTATTTGAAAACCCGGTGCGACAGAAAAACCTGGCCTTTCATGCGGATATTTCTTCTGTATTGGGCATCGATATAATCGGAGATGAACTTCGCCTGCAGCAGATTCTGAATAATCTTTTATCCAATGCCATTAAGTTTACGGATAAGGGGTCGGTAAGTATGACGGTTAAAATTCTCATGCGCCGAAGTAATAATGTTACACTGCGTTTCTGTGTGCAGGATACCGGAATCGGCATTTCCAAAGACAAGCAGCACCGCATTTTTGATAAATTTTACCAGGCCGACCTGGAAACCACCCGTAAATACGGTGGCTCAGGCTTGGGCCTCGCCATCAGCCATTATATTGTGCAGAAAATGGGCGGCGATCTGACGGTGGAAAGTGAGCCGGGAAAAGGCAGCAATTTCAGTTTTACCGTAACACTTCCATTGGAAACAGAACGCCAGAGTTATATTGAGGAGGTAAAGGAAATTCGCCTGGAAGATTTGTCGGGGATAAGTGTACTGGTGGCCGAAGATAATCCCATTAATATGATGGTTGTAAAACGGTTCCTGGCCAAATGGAATGCTGATATCATAGAAGCTGTGAATGGCCTGGAAGCTGTTCGGTTATACAGTGAAAAAAGACCAGATATTCTGCTGGTAGACCTGGAAATGCCGGAACTGGACGGTAGCGGCGTGGTGGCATATATCCGGAAAACGGCAAAAGACATTCCGATCATCGCATTTACTGCTGCTGTATATGATCATATGCAGGCAGATTTAATTGATAAAGGGTTTAATGACTTTATACCTAAGCCATTCCGTCCGGAAGACCTTAAGCAGAAGTTATTGCAGTATGCCCGAAAATTGCAACATGTGTAGTATTGTTTTTCCTTGGCCGGTTTCTACCGGCCTTTTTTTTCAACTAAATTGAACAGCAGGGGTTATAGTATCAGCAAAATTCAATTCAAATGGAACAGTTGTTTTCCCCGTTAGAAATAAAATCGGTGCGGTTTCGAAACCGGATCGCCGTTTCTCCGATGTGCCAGTATTCTGCCACAGACGGGTTTGCCAATAACTGGCACCTGGTGCACCTGGGTGCAAGAGCAGTTGGCGGGGCCGGTTTGGTACTGGTGGAAGCAACGGGTGTAAGCGCGCAGGGACGTATTACGCCCGGCTGCCTCGGCTTGTGGAAAGACGAACAGATTGGACCATTGAAAAATATTGTTGAGTTTATTCATCAGCAGGGAGCTGTTGCCGGCATTCAACTGGCCCATGCCGGAAGGAAAGCATCCTGTGCGCTTCCCTGGCAGGGAGGCCGGCAATTAGCGCTGGAAGAGGGTGGCTGGGAAACTATGGCTCCTTCGCCGATTCCGTTTAACGATGCCGATCGCCCTCCCCTGGAAATGTCGCGGGGAGATATTCAGGCCTTTTATACGGATTACCGCAATGCGGTGAAACGGGCCAGGGAGGCAGGTTTTAAGGTGTTGGAGATTCATGCCGCACATGGTTATCTCTTACATGAGTTTATGTCGCCCCTGTCGAATAAGCGGTTGGATGAATATGGTGGAAGTTTTGACAACCGAATCCGGCTGCTGCTTGAATTGATTGGGGAAATAAGGCAGGAATGGCCGGATGAGCTTCCTTTATTCGTGCGGATCTCTGCCACTGATTGGGTGGAAGACGGCTGGACAATAGAAGACAGTATTCAATTGGCTACTCGGCTGCAAACGGAAGGCATTGATTTGATCGATTGTTCTACGGGGGGAAATATCGGCGGTGTAAAAATTCCGGTTGGTGCAGGGTACCAGGTTCCCTTTGCGGAAGCTGTTCGAAAAACCGGCATGCGGTCGGGCGCCGTAGGAATGATAGAAACAGCCCAACAAGCCAATGCTATTATTGCAGAGGAGAAGGCCGACCTGGTATTACTGGCAAGAGAATTCTTACGCAATCCTTATTTTCCGCTGGAAGCGGCAAAAGAACTGGGTGTTGAGCTGGAATGGCCAGAACAGTACCTGCGGGCTAAAAAATAGCTGTTGTTTTATTGATCCGGTGCGGAACCTCCCCTGGCAAGGCGCAGATCCTCACCAAAATGTATGGGAGGCGGGCCAAAGCCGGCTACAGATGGTCTTTTCGGTAACAAATAAGCAGTAGGTAAGCTGCCGGGGTTTTAACGAAAAGATGCGTTTGTTGAACTAGCAATACTCCCTGGAACCTTACCGGTATAATGCAAAAAAGAGCTGAAATTTCAGCTCTTTTTTTGTACCGCGTACGGGAATCGAACCCGTCATTCATCCGTGAAAGGGATGCGTCTTAACCGATTGACCAACGCGGCATTTCCCTTTTGGGAGTGCAAAGATAGGGAGTGCAATATTTCTACCAAAAATATTTTCAAAATTTTTCTTCCCCCCTCTATGCGTTAACTTAGCGCCTCATTATTAAAAGTAAAACACAAACTAAACCATTATGAGCACTGTAAAAGTTGCCATCAACGGATTCGGAAGGATTGGACGTTTGGTATATCGCCAGATTTATAACATGGAAGGAATTGATGTGGTTGCTATCAATGACCTTACTTCTCCGGCTGTATTGGCGCATTTGCTGAAATATGACAGCGCACAGGGGCGTTTTGATGCCGATGTAAAAGCTACGCAGGATGCAATCATCGTTAATGGCGATGAGGTTAAAATATATGCTCAGAAAGACCCGGCTCAGATTCCCTGGGGAAGCCATGGCGTGGACGTGGTAATTGAAAGTACCGGGTTCTTTACCGATAAAGATAAAGCTGCGGCCCACCTGAAAGCCGGCGCTAAGCGTGTGGTAATTTCTGCGCCTGCCACAGGCGACCTGAAAACCATCGTGTACAATGTTAACCATGCCATCCTGGACGGTTCAGAAGAAATCATTTCCTGTGCTTCTTGTACTACCAACTGTCTGGCGCCTATGGCAAAAGTCCTGAATGACTCTTTTGGAATTACCATCGGCAGCATGACTACCGTACACGCTTATACGAATGACCAGAATACCCTGGATGCGCCGCACGCAAAAGGCGATCTACGCCGTGCCAGAGCTGCTGCTGCCAATATTGTACCTAACAGTACCGGTGCAGCCAAAGCCATTGGCCTGGTATTACCTGAGTTGAAAGGTAAACTTGACGGAGGTGCACAGCGGGTGCCTACTATTACCGGTTCTTTAACTGAGCTGACCGTTGTACTGGCTAAAAAAGTAACCACCGAAGAAGTAAATGCTGCCATGAAAGCTGCCAGCAACGAAAGCTTTGGATATACCGAAGATGAAATTGTGAGCAGCGATGTAATCGGTATCAGCTATGGTTCTCTGTTTGATGCTACGCAAACCAAAGTAATTACGGTAGGTGATCAGCAACTGGTTAAAACTACCAGCTGGTACGATAATGAAATGAGCTACGTGAGCCAACTGGTGCGCACTGTTAAATATTTCGCCGGACTTATTTCCAAATAATCAGTCAAAAGCGGGTTCTGCCCGCTTTTGTTTTTACTTCCCGAATTAGTTCTATGAGCCAATTTAATCAACATTCCTTTGCTGGTCAGAAAGCACTTATCCGCGTGGATTTCAACGTGCCGTTAAATGCTTCGTTTGAAATTACGGATGATACCCGGATGAGGGCTGCCGTACCAACGATAAAAAAGATATTGCAGGATGGTGGATCCGTTATCCTGATGAGCCACCTGGGACGGCCTAAAGATGGACCTACCGATAAATATTCACTAAAGCATATTGTTGCTCACCTCAGCCAGTTGCTGGAAGTGCCCGTTCAATTTGCCAATGATTGCATTGGAGAAGAGGCCGTTCAGAAAGCCGCTTCACTACAACCACAACAGGTATTATTGCTGGAAAACCTCCGGTTTTATAAAGAGGAAGAAAAAGGAGATAAAGAGTTTGCACAGCAACTCGCCAAACTGGGCGATGTGTATGTAAACGATGCTTTTGGTACGGCACACCGGGCCCATGCTTCGACCGCAGTGATAGCCGCTTTTTTCCCAAAAGAAAAGAGATTCTTCGGCCTGGTAATGGAAGGAGAAGTTAACAGCGCGGAGAAAGTACTGCATAAAGGAGAACGGCCCTTTACTGCCATAATCGGGGGCGCTAAAGTTTCCGATAAAATCCTGATTATAGAGAACCTGCTTGAAAGAGCTACTGATATAATTATCGGCGGCGGAATGGCTTACACCTTTAAGAAAGCTACTGGTGGAGAAATCGGCAACTCGCTCTGTGAAGAGGATCGCCTGGAAATGGCGGCCGCTTTGTTGGAAACGGCAAAGCAGAAGAATGTAAACATCCATTTGCCGGCCGATTCTATTGCAGCCGACAAGTTTGATGCAAATGCTGCTACACAAACTGCTCCCAGCGATAAAATTCCGGCCGGTTGGATGGGATTGGATATCGGTCCGGAAGCACGCAAACAATTTGCTGAAGTTATTCTGGCTTCCAAAACCATTCTTTGGAATGGCCCTATGGGAGTTTTTGAAATGGAAAAATTTCAGGCAGGTACCAAAGCTATTGCTGATGCAGTAGCAGAAGCAACCGGAAAGGGAGCATTTTCACTGGTGGGCGGTGGAGACTCCGTGGCGGCAGTTAACCAGTTTGGCTATACCAACAAAGTAAGTTACGTATCAACCGGAGGAGGTGCCATGCTCGAATATTTTGAAGGCAAAACACTGCCTGGCATTGCAGCTATTAATAGTTAAGCCTGGCTCAAATTATTTTTAAAGGAGCATCCAACCCGGTGCTCCTTTTTTTTGTCTGGATTATTGTACATTTAAATATATATATAAACTCTCTGCCATGAATTCAAAAAATTTGATCCTTATTATTGTTCTGGGTGCTCTTGTTTTATTCGGCTTTCGCGCCTGCAGTGGCTATAACGGTATGGTTACGCTTGATGAAAACGTGAAAAACAAGTGGGCCAACGTACAAAGTGATTACCAGCGCAGGGCTGATTTGATCCCGAACCTGGTGAATACGGTAAAAGGAGCTGCTAATTTTGAGCAGGAAACATTAACCCGGGTAATTGAAGCCAGATCAAAGGCTACGTCCGTGCAAATTGATCCTTCAAATATTACCCCGGAAAAGCTGGCGGAATACCAGCAGGCACAGGCTGGCGTATCCAGTGCACTGGGTAGATTACTGGCAGTGGTTGAAAA
>NZ_LUKG01000026.1:5000-9066 GCF_001601815.1 Flavihumibacter sp. CACIAM 22H1 | reverse complement strand
ATACCAGCAGGCACAGGCTGGCGTATCCAGTGCACTGGGTAGATTACTGGCAGTGGTTGAAAACTACCCCGACCTGAAGGCCAACCAGAATTTCAGGGATCTGCAGGCGCAACTGGAAGGAACCGAAAACAGGATCAAAGTATCCCGGAATGATTTCAACGCCGCTGTACAGGAATACAATAGTTCTGTACGCCGCTTTCCTAATAATATTTTCGCAGGTATGTTTGGATTCGCCGTTAAAGAAGGATTCAAAGCTGATCCTGGTTCAGAGAATGCTCCTAAAGTTCAATTTTAATAAAGGCTGATGGCATTTTTTTTCCTGAAACGCAAAGCCCGTTTTTTTACGCACGAAGAAGCTGCCAGGGTGCTGGACGCCATTCGGACAGCGGAAAAAATGACCAGTGGAGAAATCAGGGTATTTGTTGAAAGCCGCTGTAAATATGTAAATCCCATGGATCGGGCTGCAGAATTATTCTGGAGCCTGCAGATGGATCATACAGAGGAACGCAATGCCGTATTGGTTTATATCGCATCCCTGGATCACCAGGTAGCTATCTGGGCAGATGATGGTATTCATGCGGTAGCTGGCCCCGATTTCTGGACTGCCGAAATAGGGCTGGTGATCAATCATTTTCGTAATAATGCGTATGCGGAAGGACTGGTCTACGCCATAAAAGATATCGGTGAACTGTTGAGCCGGCATTTTCCTTACAAACCTACTACGGATAAAAATGAATTGCCTGATGACATCATTTTTGGTCATTAAGCACGAATTGAATTATGAATAAATTATTAGCCTGGGTAATCCTGCTCTTTGTTTCGCTGTCTTTGGCAGCGCAGGACAGGGTGCTGCCTAAGCCCAATCCGCCCCGCTTGGTGAATGATGCGGCGCAATTACTTACGCCCGACCAGGTTGCCGCCCTAGAGGCAAAACTGGTTGCCTATGATGATACTACTTCCAACCAGATCGCTGTCATCCTGGTAAAGACCCTCAATGGACTGGAGCCGAATGAATATGCTACGGAACTGGGGCGGAAATGGGGTATCGGCGGAAAAGAGTTCAATAATGGGGTGGTGGTACTGGTGTCCACCGGGAACGATGGGCAGGAGCAACGTAAGGTGTATATTTCTCCTGGTTATGGATTAGAAGGCGCAATTCCGGATATTATTGCCAAAAGAATTGTGGATCGGGAAATGATCCCGAATCTCAAAACCGGTAATTATTACCGGGCGCTGGATGAAGCAACCGATGCTCTTATCAAAGCTGCCGCAGGTGAATACAAAGCACCGGCGGGCTATCGCGATCGGGGTAAAGGAGGCACGGGTATTCCGATCGGTCTTATTATTTTTATTGTAATTATGATCGTACTCTTTAGTTCGAGGGGAGGCGGTGGCCGCGGAGGTGGAGGTATGCTGAGCCGTCGTGGTTACAGGGGCTGGAACAGTGGTCCTCCTGTAATTTTCCCTGGCGGATTCGGCGGAGGAAGTGGTGGTGGATTCGGTGGCGGCGGCGGCGGCGGCGGTTTTGGCGGATTCGGTGGTGGCGGATTTGGCGGAGGCGGTGCCGGAGGAAACTGGTAATAAAAAAAGCCTCGAAGCTGTTAATAGATAAAAGAATTGGGTGCCGGAATTCCGGCACCCAATTCTTTTATTCAGGTTTTTTTGACCTGGTGATAGACAAGGTTAAAAGCCCTTTTTCTGCCCTGCTCTCGCCTCCTTTATGTACTCCACTACTTCATTTGCTTCGGTACCGTTGTTTTTCTGCCAGGCCTGTTGTATGCCTTGCAGGATCATGTTATTGATAAAGGGATCTATTTGGGTCCGATACTGGGCAGGAATTCCCTCTCTGAATTTTACAATATGGTCAACCCCTGTTTTTGCCTGCGCTGCATCCTTGGTGGTAGCCAGGAGGCGGGCAAAGGGTTCCAGCAATTCCAGTTTTTCCTGTGAGAGGGGCATACGTCCAAAGGCAGCATTGATGGGTGCCACCGCTTCCGGAATATTGTTTTTTGCCGCAATATTGGTAAGCGCCGGAATAAGACTGCCTTTAATAGGCTGGGCCAGCATTTTTTTAGCAGCTTCTACAGCAGACGCATTGTCGCGGTCTATTAATGCAGACAGGGAAGCACCTGCTACGGAATAGGAAGAATCCGCTACTCCCTTTTTGAAAATTGGCGTATAGCTATCACTTTTATAAGCGCTTAATAGGGAAATTGCTTTTGCTCTTACCGGGGCTTTCGGGTCTTTTTCGGCCATTTCCGCCAGTCGTTTTTCTGCAGCAGTTTTAAGCGCCGCTTTTTTGAGGTCGATTGATTGAAGGGCGAGGTTTCTTAAGCCATGATAGGGATCTTTTAATGCCTCCAGTAAAATAGATTGTGCCAGGGGCTGGTCCTGGTCTTCTTTTGCAAATTCAATAGCTTCCCGTCTATCGAGGTAATTTCCGGCATGTTTATATTGATAGGCATATTGCTCCAGGGTTTTATCGTCTTTCTTTTCAGCAAGCAATATTTTATCGCCATCTACATTGATGAGGTCGGGGCGTTTTTTATAGCTGAACTGGAAGCTGTCCGTTTTATTGGAGGCCATTACCTGGTAGCGGGTTTTTTTTCCGGCTTCGTATACGTCAATTGCCATTGGTAACTGGAATAGTTTGTCGCCTTCCTGCACTTGTTTGATATACACGGTTGCTTTACCCGCAGCATCGTTATAGTTGTAGGTGATTTCGAGCTTTGGATGTCCGCTGCCGAAATACCATTGGTTAAAAAACCAGTTCAGGTCTTTGCCGCTGATTTCTTCAAAAGCCAGGCGTAGCTGGTGTGCTTCCGCGGCTTTGAAGCGGTTGTCTGACAGGTATTTGTTGAGTGATTTAAAAAAGGCGCTGTCTCCCAGGTAATTGCGTAACATGTGCAGAATTCTTCCGCCTTTCTGGTAGCTTACAGCATCAAACATGTCTTCTTTGTCGTGGTAATGAAAACGTGCCAGATCTTTGGTGGCATTGTCCGGATTGGCCAGGTAACCTTCCATGGCGCTGTAAGAAGCAGCGGCACCTGCATCCTTACCGTATTTGTATTCATTCCAGAGCGTTTCGCTGTAGTCCGCAAAAGATTCGTTGAGGGTAAGATTGCTCCAGCTTTCTGCTGTAACATAATCACCAAACCAATGGTGAAATAATTCATGCGCGATGACATCTTCCCAGCGGTTTCCATCAATAAGTTCACGGGCATCCTGCTGCGCACTTTCCTGGTGCAGCGTAGCCGTGGTATTTTCCATAGCTCCGCTAACATAATCGCGTCCTACGATCTGAGCATATTTTACCCAGGGATATTCTATGCCGGTGATTTTTCCAAAAAAAGCCATCATTTCAGGGGTGTTCCCGAAGATTTTTTTGGCAACCGGGGCAAATTCTTTCTCTACATAGTAGCTTACTTCTTTTCCTTTGTATGCATCTTTAACAATGGCATAGTCGCCTACACCCATAAAAAACAGGTAGGGGGCATGGGGCTGGTCCATTTTCCAATGATCGGTACGGGTGCCATCGGCATTTTTTTTCTGTGTTACCAGTTTACCATTGCTGAGCGTAACATATTTATCAGGAACAGTCATGGAAATTTCCTGGGTTGTTTTTTGACCAGGCCGGTCGATGGTGGGGCACCATACGGAAGTAGCTTCTGTTTCACCCTGTGTCCAGATCTGGGTTGGTTTGTCTTTTTCTTCTCCTTTAGGATTAATAAAATACAATCCTTTTGCATCCGTTATGGCGGCACTACCCTGTACTTTTAATTCGTTGGGTTTAGCAGTATACTCAATATAAACCGTATATTTTTCCTGGTTGGTATAGGATTTATTGAGTTGAATCCGTAAAGCCATTCCATCGTACTGGTATTTAAGGGGGCTATTGGTTTTGCCGGCAGAAAGCGCTACGGTTTTGATATCCATTCCTTTGGCATCCAGTGTCAGTGAGTCGGTCGGATAAAAATGCGGTTGCAGGGTAATCCAGGCTTTACCGTTCAGGTATGATTTGCTGTAATCAAATTGAACATCGAGCCGGGTATGTACCAGGTTATTG
>NZ_LUKG01000025.1:46531-53097 GCF_001601815.1 Flavihumibacter sp. CACIAM 22H1 | reverse complement strand
GTTGTGGGGGTAATAAACCCGGATGCTTCATTCAAAGTAGTAATTGAAGCACACGCGGATGAGATCAGCTGGTTCGTAAACTATATAAATGCCGAAGGATTGATTTACCTGAAAAGAAACGGCGGGGTTGATCACCAGATTGCACCATCACAGCGGGTATTTATCCATGGAAAAAAAGGACCGGTGAAAGCGGTTTTCGGATGGCCGGCCATTCATACACGGCTCTCTAATCCGGATCAGAAAGAGCCGGTAGCAAAAGTGGACAATCTTTTTCTCGATTGCGGTGCGCGCTCGAAAAAGGAAGTGGAGGAGTTAGGTATTCATATTGGTTCGGTTGTTACCTACCAGGATGGATTTGACGAGTTGGCCAACGACTACTATGTAGCCCGTGCGTTTGATAACAGGATCGGCGGCGTAATGATTGCAGAAGTGGCCCGCCTGCTAAAAGAAAACAAGAAAAAACTTCCTTTTGGTTTGTATGTGGTTAATGCAGTGCAGGAAGAAGTTGGGTTACGCGGTGCAGAAATGATTGCCCGGAGAATTAAGCCCGATATTGCCCTGGTAACAGATGTTACGCATGATACCTCCACGCCCATGATCAATAAAATTATTGAAGGTGATGTGGTTTGCGGAAAAGGCCCCTCTCCGGCCTATGGCCCGGCTGTTCACAATAAACTGTTGGCAATTGTGCAGGAAGTTGCCGAAAAATCAGGCATTCCATTACAAATGAGAACAGTAAGCAGAAGCACAGGTACGGATACAGATTCTTTTGCGTATGCACATGAAGGCTGCCCCTCTGTACTGATCTCAATTCCTTTACGGTATATGCATACGACGGTTGAAATGCTGCACAAAAAAGATATTGAACAAACCATTCGGCTTATGTATGAAACCTTGTTGACGCTGAGTCCGAAAACTGATTTGCGGTATTTGTAGGGGCAAAGGAGGAAGGAGAAAGAAGGAAGGGGGAGGTTAAATTTTTATATTTATACCAACCTGGTGATAGCCTTTTGTTGTTGAATAAAAAGTTCTTGCGTAACGGAGTTGAAAACGGGTAAGCAGTATGCCGAGTCCCATGGAGTACCCGGTAAGCCCGTTTGCTGTATTGGGTATAATCAGCTCTCTTCTGCGGAGGTGATTATACCCCATGGCAAGTTCAATTTTCCCGGCTATAAAAGCCTGCGCACCCAGTACTATATGTTGCAGTACCTGGTCGGCAGTGCTGGTGCTGCTATCTGGCTTAAACAGTACCAGTTGATGCAGGTTTCGTAGCGTAAGCGAAAATTGAAGCGGCGCTTTGTTCAATCGTTTGGTGATACCCAACTGAAGGTCAAAGGGAAGGTTTTCTATACCCCCATTGGTATACCCGCGGAGCTGTGTACCCATGTTTTTCATAACCAGTCCAACCTGAAATTGCCGGGCGCTGTCATAATAATTAATGCCTACTGTAATTGCCATTGCACTGGAACGGTAAGCGCCGTAATTGGATTGAATAAATTGCAGCGAAGTTCCATAATGCCATTTCTCCAGGTATTTCCTGGAGGCTGTTAACTGTACCTGGTAATCGCGGGGTTGAAATGTTCCCAACTCATTACCGGCAGGATCGGTTTGTGGAATACTGCCATAACCAGTATACTGCACCTGTGCCGCAAAACTGGTAGCGCTTTTTTCATGGTAAAAAGCAGCTGCCCCATACAGATGTTTTACGCCGGCAGGCATAGGCGTAAAACTTACGGAAAGCTGACTATGGTGATCGGGTCTTAACAGGGAGGGGTTTGCATGCGCCAGGCTCAGTTCTGCATTAATAAGACTGGTATTTTCTCCTCCAACAGCAGTTTGTTGGGCTGCAATCGGCAGACGAAGAAATGAATATACGCTTTGTCCACCTGCATTTTGTGCATAAAGCCGCAAGCCGGATACAAGGCAGGCAAATAAGAAAAGAATAAGAGTTTTCAACAGTTTCATGTATCCGGCGCAGTTGATTGGGTAAAATAAAGAAAATCCCCCATTGATATGGGGGATTATTAACCCTAAAACAACCAACATGAAAAATTTCAATCGTATTTAATTACAATGAAATTGTTGGATTGTTTAAAAAATTATACTAAAGCCAGCTCCAGTACCTGTTGCATTTGCTTAACGTAGTGAAAGTTTAAACCTTTGATAAAATTCGGATCAATTTCCTCTACGTCTTTTTCGTTTTGCCAGCATAAAATAATCTCTTTTAAACCGGCTCTTTTTGCTGCCAGTATTTTTTCTTTGATACCACCAACTGGCAATACCTGGCCGCGTAAGGTAATTTCTCCGGTCATGGCCAGGTAAGGTTTTACTTTTTTACCGGTAAAAGCTGACATAAGTGCTGTCATCATGGTAATACCTGCACTGGGTCCGTCTTTTGGAACGGCTCCTTCCGGAACATGTATATGAATGTTCTTGGTTTGAAAAAGGCGGGTATCAATCCCCAGTTTTTTAGCATTTGCCTGCAGGTAAGTAAGTGCTGTGCTGGCACTTTCTTTCATCACATTTCCCAGGTTACCGGTTAAGCGAAGTTCTCCTTTGCCTTCACTGAGCGTGGTTTCGATAAATAGTATATCGCCGCCAACATAGGTCCAGGCCAGGCCAACTGCAACGCCGGGTATATTGGCAGTTTTATAAATTTCATTACTATACCTGGGTTTACCCAATATTTCAGTGACATCAGCAATGGTAAGTGGTGATTTTATTTTTTTGTTCATTGCCACTTCTTTTGCCATATAGCGCATGATGGCTGCCAGCTGTCGATCTAATTCCCGTACACCGCTTTCCCGGGTATAATCTTCCACAACTTTTTCCAGTACTTTATCATTGATGCGAATTGATTGCTTACCCAATCCATGCGCTTCTTTTTGTTTGGGAACCAGGTGACGTTTTGCAATCTCTACTTTCTCTTCTACAGCATACCCGCTCAGGTCAATGATCTCCAGGCGGTCTCTTAGTGCCGGCTGAATATTATTAATATTATTGGCGGTGGCAATAAAAAGCACTTTGCTGAGGTCGTATTCCAATTCCAGGTAGTTATCATAGAAGGTATTGTTCTGTTCAGGGTCCAATACTTCCAGCAGGGCAGAAGAGGGGTCGCCCCGGTGATCAGCGCCTACTTTATCAATTTCATCGAGGATCATTACCGGGTTAGAGGATTTAACTTTTCGGATCGACTGAAGAATTCTTCCGGGCATGGCGCCTATATAGGTTTTTCGATGTCCGCGTATTTCGCTTTCGTCGTGCAGGCCGCCTAAGGCCAGCCGTACATATTTGCGCCCGATGGCGCTGGCAATGCTTCGGCCCAGGGAGGTTTTACCGATACCCGGAGGTCCCACAAAACAAAGTATGGGACTTTTCATGTCGCCCTTAAGTTTAAGTACCGCAATGTATTCTATGATCCGTTCTTTGATCTTATCCATTCCGTAATGATCATGATCCAGTACTTCTTTGGCGTGTTTAAGATCATAGGAATCTTTGGTGTAATCTTCCCAGGGAAGATCCAGCATCAGATCCAGATGATTGTACACGATGGAATAATCCGGGGTGGAAGGATGCATTCGTTCCAGTTTTTCAATGCCTTTCTGAAACATTTCGGCGGCGGTTTTGGGCCATTTTTTCTGCTCCGCCTTTTTCTTCATTTCCTTTATTTCAAGCTCATTGCTATCGCCACCTAGCTCTTCCTTGATACTTTTCATCTGCTGCTGCAGAAAATATTCCCGTTGTTGCTTATCGAGCTCAGTTTTGGTTTTATTGGTGAGTTTGTTTTTCAATTCCGCAAACTGCAGTTCCCGCTGCAATAACTGCATAAGTATATCGGCCCGTTCGCCGATTTCACCAGACTGCAGGATCTTTTGTTTTTCGTTCAACTCCGTATTCAGGTTACTTGATACGAAATGGATCAGGAATGCCGGGTTTTCAATGTTTTTCAGGATAATAGCGGCTTCCGACGGAATATTAGGAGATAATTGTATGATTTGGGTGGCCAGGTCCTTGATATTGGCGATATAGGCAGCAAAATTATCATCTACCGGGGCGGCCACATCTTCCAGCAAACTAACTTTAGCCCTGAAATACGGATCTTCAGAAGTAAAAGAATCTAGCCGGAACCGACGTTTACCCTGGATTATTACCGTGGTACCGCCATCGGGCATCTTAATCAGCTTCACAATTTTTGCCACCGTACCTACAGATTCCAGGTCGGTGGGTACGGGGTCTTCCACATTACTGTCTTTCTGCGCAACCACGCCTACCAGTTTCTCATGCTTATAGGCATCGTTGACCGCCTTAATACTTTTATCTCGTCCAACTGTAATGGGCAATACTACGCCGGGAAACAAAACTGTATTGCGAAGGGGGAGAATGGGCAGGTCGTCGGGAAGTACCAGGTCGGCTCCGTCGTCGCTTTCGTGTTCATTCAGGGGTATTATGGGGATAAAATCCATTTCATCTTCAGGTCTCAAAAAAAAGTTCGTTTGATTCATACTCATCTGTTGATGTGACAAAATAACACATCCTGCCTGTTTTACATAGGGCAGAAGGCAATAGTTATAAATGTCAACTATGGTGCCATGCCAGGGTTTTAACCAGAATTGGCGGACAGAGTTCTTAAAAATGACATATAGTTCGTTGTAGCCACGCAGCCAGCCGTAGGCAATCCTTATATTTGCGCCCCGTGGGAGTCTCAAGGGCCTGCGCAAAAAACATACATATGGCAGCATTGATGGATCAGCTAGAAGAAACGGTCCGCTTTATACAGGAACAGGGCGCGTTAAGGCCGGAAATAGGCATTGTTCTGGGCAGTGGTTTAGGGAATCTGGTGGCGGAATTGGCCATTGAAAAAGAAATTTCTTACCAGGATCTGCCGCATTTTCCGGTTTCAACAGTCGAAGGGCATAGTGGAAAACTGATTTTCGGAAAGCTGGGTAATAAGCAGGTGGTTGCTATGTCGGGCCGGTTTCATTACTACGAAGGGTATTCGGCCAGTGAAGTGGCCTATCCTATCAGAGTGATGAAATTACTGGGTGTGCACACTTTGCTGCTCAGTAATGCAGCAGGTGGAATGAATGCCGCTTTTGCAGTCGGCGACCTGATGATAATCCGGGATCAAATCAGTTTGTTTACGGTAAATCCGCTGATCGGCAAAAATGAAGCCGGGTTGGGGCCCCGTTTTCCAGATATGAGTGAGCCTTATAATAAAGCCACCATCCTCAAGGCTGTAGCTATTGCGGATAAACTAGGCATCCCGGTACACCAGGGCGTGTATGCAGGGGTAACCGGCCCAACCTTTGAAACCCGGGCAGAATACAAATTATTGCACCTGGCAGGGGCCGATGCGGTGGGCATGAGTACCGTGCAGGAAGTAATTGTTGCCCGTCATATGGACATGCAGGTTTTTGCCATTAGCGTAATTACCGATCTTGGAATACGGGAAGAAGAAAACATTATTACACACCAGGAGGTATTGGAAGCGGCTGCCGCAGCCGAACCAAAATTAACCGCCATTTTCAGAGAACTGGTTCAAGCTATCTGATGGGTAAGAAAATCTTTTATAGTATCCTGGTTTGCTGCTGCTTAAGCGTATTGGACGGCTATGCGCAAAATCCTATGCGACGTTTACCGGGCATGGGCGGAGGAGGCATGCGAAGCGGTTCAGGTACCCAGGATAGCCTGAAACGCCGGGATAACAATGAAGATTCTATTACTATCTGGTTTCGATACCTCGATACGTCCAGGGCCCAACGACTGGATTCTTCCATTGTTGATTTTTACAAAAGATTCCCGGTTCCGGCCAATCATACCTACCTCGGCAACCTTGGGCTGGCCGCCCGGCCTTTGGGATTTAACCCGATTTTGTCAAGCGGATGGGATCCCGGATTTCATGCATTTGATCCGTATAAAATGCGATTGGATCAGGTTCGTTTTTTTCAGACAACCCGCCCTTATTCTGAGTTGGGATATTTACTGGGTAGCTCGGCCGAGCAGATCATAAATGTAATGCACACGCAGAATATCAAGCCTAACTGGAACTTCGCCTTCCAATACAACCTGATCAATAGCTTAGGAGCATTCAAAAATCAGTCGACCAATCATAGCAGGTATTTATTTAACACGGATTACACATCCCGCAACAAACGGTATCACCTGTATTTTATAGCCCTTTCAAATGCTATGCAGGCAAATGAAAACGGAGGATTGAAAAATGACTACGATTATCTGAATGACCTCGTCAGTTACAAGGAAAGGTCTGCTATTCCCGTGCAGTTGGGAGATTATGTTCCCTACCGCAGAAACGTATTAAACAGCGTGTTGAATACTGGTAACCGCCAGCGTACCACTACTTATTTCCTTCGGCAGCAGTACGATCTGGGCAGGAAAGACAGTATTGTAACGGATTCATCCGTGATTCCCTTGTTTTACCCAAAACTCCGGATAGAATATAACCTGCAGTACAGCAGGCATCGGTACAGTTATTTTGACCGGCAGCCGCAGGATAGTTTTTATATCAGGAATTATGATGTCATGGTAAATCCGCCTGCCTCTATTAC
>NZ_LUKG01000025.1:44588-46338 GCF_001601815.1 Flavihumibacter sp. CACIAM 22H1 | reverse complement strand
TTCCTGGTTAATCCGCCTGCCTCTTTTACCATCGAGGAAGCCTGGAACGACGTAACGAATGATTTTTCTCTCTATAGTTTTCCAGACGAAAAAAATGCCCAACAGTTTTTAAAAGCAGGTGTGTCTTTGCAAAACCTGACCGGCATCTTTACGGATGGTAAACGAAGCTTTTACAACCTGTTTTTACATGGTGAGTACCGGAATAAGACCCGCAATCAGAAATGGGACCTGGAAGCACAGGGTAAGTTTTACCTGGCAGGGTACAATAATGCTGATTTTGATGTAAATGCCAGTATACGCCGTTATATCAGCAAGCAGGTGGGCTTTATACGTGTGGGCTTTCAAAATGTGAATCGTACACCCTCCTATATATTTGAGCCAGGTAGCAGTTTCAGTTTAAAGGCCCTGCCTTCCCTGAACAAGGAAAACATTACCCGGATTTATGGCGCCCTAGACAATCCACTGAAAGGCTGGAGTATATCCGGCAGTTATTCGCTGGTTAGCAACTATACCTACTTTACTGATTTTTATGTGCCGAATCAGGCGTCTGCCTTGTTTAATGTAGTGGAACTTAGTGCGGAAAAGAATTTCCGGGTGGGGCGCAGGTGGAACTGGATGGCCAGGGTGCAGCTACAGCAGCGCGCGGGAGATGGCCCGGTAAATATGCCGCTGCTTTTTACCCACCACCGTTTCGGGTATGAAGGTACCCTCGGGTTTAAAAATCTGCGGTTTGCCGCCGGGCTGGAAGGACGTTATCATACGGCCTACAAAGCAGATTTTTATTCGCCCATGCTGAGTCGTTTTTATTTTCAGGACTCGGCTACTTTACAACTCAAGTTTCCTGACATAGCGGCCTATGTACATTTTCGGATAAGAAGTTTTGCCGCTTATGTACGGGCCGAAAACCTAAATACGGCGGCTTCCAAAGACGGCGGTTTTGGCTTCTATAATAATAACCTGGCAGCGCCCGATTATCCCATGCAGGGCCTGATGATCCGCGTAGGCATTTTCTGGAGCTTCGTAAACTGACGAAAATCAGCTCTATTTTAACAGCTCCGGGTTTTGAATTGTGAAAAAACACGCTAGCTTTGTGCTGTTGAAAAAAATCTTCGCCATATCATTAGCGGTGCTCTACCTGTTGGTTTCCAGCGGAATTCTGGTAGAAATTCATCATTGTATGGGGCGCTTTTCCGATGCCAGTGTGCATGTTTTCAGCCATAGTCCTAAAGAGGGTGAATGCGGTAAATGTGGCATGCCTAAGTCTGAAGAGTTTTCGCATTGCTGCAAAGATGAAATTAAGCTGGTGAAGGTCGACGATGAGCAGAAAGCAGGGGGTGTGTATTACCAGATCGATGCGCCGGTAGCACTGGTGAATCCCCAGCCATGGGCAAGCTGGACCAGCCCCGAACCTTTGTCAGAAAAAGAACAGTTACCGCCAGTACATGGTCCGCCGCCCGATCAGCCGGCCTCCTTTCAAAGTTTTTACTGCATATTCAGGATTTGAGCAATACCTGGCCTTTCCTAACAGGCAATATTATGCCTGCCAGTGTTATTTATTATCTATCTAAAATCTTGAATCATGAAACTTATCACCTTAGTATCTATACTATTTGTAACCAGTTTTGCCTTCGGTCAGAAAAAAAGTGAATCCATCAAAGTATGGGGCAATTGCGGCATGTGCAAAAAAACCATAGAAACCGCAGCAAAAACAGCGGGAGCCACAACAGCTGACTGGAATGAAGAAACCAAA
>NZ_LUKG01000025.1:37572-44195 GCF_001601815.1 Flavihumibacter sp. CACIAM 22H1 | reverse complement strand
AAAAACTTCCACCAATAAAATACAGGAAGCTATTGCCAATGCCGGTTATGATACAGAAAATTATACGGCAGACAATTCAGCCTATGATAAATTACACGGCTGTTGTAAATACGATCGCAAAGAAGCTTCCGTAAGCGAAGAAAAAGCCGCCTGTTGTAAAGACGGAAAATGTACGAGTGAAACCTGCAAGGAAGCTTGCTGTAAAGAGGGCGTTTGCAAAAAACAGGGCGACTGCTGTAAAGGCGGATCCTGCTGTAAAAACTAATCGTTCATCTTTAATTCAATCGTATGAAGCAATTAATAATTGCCTGTTGCCTGCTATTGCTGGGAACAGGAGGTTTTGCGCAGTTTTCTAAAGCCAGTTTACAGGCCAGCGGCCTTACCTGTGCACTCTGTACCAAAGCAATCAATAATTCCCTGGAACAATTGTCTTTTATAAAATCGGTTCAACCGGATATCAAAAGTTCTTCCTTCCTGATAGAATTTAAAGAAGGGGCGGCTGTTGATATAGATGCCCTGCGCAAGGGAGTGGAAGATGCCGGTTTTTCAGTGGCAAAATTGCAACTGACCGGGCAGTTTAATGCCCTGCCCGTTGAGCCGGACGAACATGCCACAATTAATGGCACAACCTTTCATTTTCTTTCCGTCAAAAAACAGGTAATTTCCGGAGAACAGGTTTTTACCCTGGTAGACAAGAGTTTTTTACCGGCGAAGGAATTTAAAAAATACAGTAAATCCAGCTCTATGTCCTGTGTGCAAACCGGGAAAGCAGGAGATTGCTGTAAAAAAGACGGGGTATCGGCAGATACCAGAATTTATCATGTAACTATTTAAACCCAGGTGCTGGTCCGGGTTACCTACCCGGACCAGTTTATTTTGTATGAAAAAGCTATTTCTTTCTGTTTTGCTCGCAATAGGACTTGTTACGGTAAATGCACAACCTAAGATTGGGGATACGGCACCGGA
The DNA here is from genome assembly GCF_001601815.1 of Flavihumibacter sp. CACIAM 22H1. GTDB lineage: Bacteria > Bacteroidota > Bacteroidia > Chitinophagales > Chitinophagaceae > Flavihumibacter. The sequence goes on along the minus strand of NZ_LUKG01000025.1, from coordinate 43,229 downwards.
AATTGTTTTAAAGAGCCTGGCTGGTAAAGAACAAGGTCTTTCCACGCTTAAGGGCAGTTATGTATTGGTCGACTTCTGGGCAAGTTGGTGTGCGCCCTGCCGGAAATCTAATAAGCAACTGGGGCCGATATTTGAGCGTTACCATAAAAAAGGCTTTGAAATTTTTGGTATCAGCCTGGACGAGGATGTTACGGCCTGGAAAAAAGCAGTTGCAACGGATAAAATAAACTGGATTCAAACCCGGCAAGACGGTGGCTGGAATGCACCGGTTGCACTGGCCTGGGGAATTGAACAATTACCGACTTCCTACCTGCTAGACAAAAATGGAAAGATCATATCCATTGATCCAAGCGCTGGCGAAATTGAATTGGTGCTTCGCCAGGGCTTAAAATAATTACCATGAAATATTATTGTTGGATTTGGCTTGCAGCGCTTCTGGTTTCCTTTAGCGCTCAGGCACAGGAATTATATGTGTTTACTGATCCGGCCTCAAATCTTCCGGCCCGTTCCATCAGCGCAAAATTAACCGCGCGGTTTGCAGATCTTCCAAACTCAAAGATGGTGCGTCAACGATATATGCCGGAACTGATGGTAGGATTGCATAAAAACTGGATGGCACGGGTAAGTACCAGTTTTTCCAATTTTTATCAGGCCGGACAAAAATGGGAATCTGCTAAAATCTATACTAAATGGAGGTTTTATTCCGTAGACGGCATCCATCGCCATTTTAGAATGGCCGCTTTTGCCGACGGCGCCCTGAGCAAAAACAAACTGGTATTTGATGAAATGAACCTGGATGGCGATAACAGTGGTTTACAGGTTGGGTTAATTGCTACCCAGTTATTGAATAAACTGGCCGTTTCCGGAACGGCAAGTTATATGCGGGTGTACGATGACAGGTTCAAATCAATGCCCGGTATGCACGACCAGGATGCGATTGCCTATAGTTTATCTGCCGGGTACCTGCTTTTTCCTAAATCCTATGCTGATTATGAACAGGTTAACCTGAATTTATACCTTGAAGTATTGGGTATGAAGGGATTGGGCCCCGGAATGTATTACCTGGACGTGGCGCCAGCTATTCAATTGATTTTCAATAGTTCAACTAAATTTAACCTGGGGGCAAGATGGGAAACAACCGGCAATATGAACCGCATTGCCCGAAATAACTATTTTGTTAGTATGGAGACTACTTTCCTGAATGTGCTGAAAAGTAGAAAAAAATAGACGAAAACAGCGATCGGGGGCGTTATGAAGCATATCCAATTGATCCTTTATGAGAAAGATCTGCCTTTTCTTAGTGTGTTTCGTATCCATACAGCTGGCCAATGCTCAGCGGGTAGACCTCGATCGCTTCTCATTTAACGTGAACTACCGGGAGCTTCCGCAATTGCCCCTGGACAGTAATTTCCGTACCTACGATTTTAATTGCAAGCTTGGTCCACTAATGAAAATAGCCTTGGGGAATGAATCCCCGGACGAACGATTGGTGATACAGGGGTGGAAATGGCTGGCTGCAAATGGCCACCTTACCGTGCAATTAAAAATGGAAGACCTTATTATTACTAAATCCGATATCAGCCAGCGGGAAGAAATCAAAAAAGACAAAAACGGGAATGTCGTAAGTAAAAAAACCTATTATTCCCCGTTGCTTACCTATACCTATGCCGCGCGCGTTATCCTCAAGGACTATACAGGCCGCCAGATCGATGAATACCAGTTGGTAGACCGTTCACAGAGTTTTACGTACAAAGGAACGGAATCGGGTTCAAGAATTGGTGCAGCCAATGTTTTATTGAATATGGTGTTCCTTACTACCCAGGTTAGCAGGGATGTGCTGTACAATACTATTTATGATCTATCCGCTAACCTTACCCGGCAGTATGGCTATATGGAGAAAAGAATTACCGATATGGTTTGGATAGTGGCCAATAAAAAACACCCCGAATACAACCGCTTCAGATCAAATTGGGGCATCGTGAAAAATGCATTATTCAAGATTAATACCAATGAATCGGTAGAGCCGATATGGGAAGAAGTTCAACCCGCTATTGCGTATTTTGAGAAAATCCGGAACCAGTATTCCGATAACGATAAACACGATCGTAAACTCCGCTATGCAAGCCATTTTATTTTGAGCAAGCTGTATTTTTATCTCGATAAACCAGAACTGGCGCAGCGCGAGGCATCAGACCTGATTCTGAATAATTATGATGCCAGGGATGGATATCACCTGGAGTCGATGGCGAATTATCTGAAAAATGAACTGGCTGTAAACAATCGACGTACCCGTTATTTCCCACTTTATACCCAAAGCTTCGAAGGACCTCGGAATGTATCCTTATATTCGGGACAGTAAAACCGAATATGCCATTGTTTGCCGGCCTGGATTTAGGTACCACACATACTAAATTACTGGTGCTGGATGAAAAAGGAAAACTTCTTCATCAGGCCAAAGCTGCGTATACAAAAGGCGTCGGTTCGCAATTAGATCCGCAGGAATTACTCGAACTATCACTTCGGCTTCTCACAGAAACATTTTCGCATACGGATGGGGTGGAGCAGGAAGTTTTCCTTTCGCTGAGTGCAGCAATGCATAGTTTGCTATTAGTGAATGAAAATGGCAATCCGCTAACTGCCATGACAACCTGGGCAGATACCAGCAGTCAGGAACTGGTTGCCCGATACCGCACCGATAAAAGGATACATAAATTAGTGGCGGAGACCGGCACACCCTTTCATCCCATGAGCCCCTTCGCCAAGCTTTTGTATATGCAGGCGCAAAGTCCGGGTTTATTATCAACAGCGTATAAATGTATCGGTATTAAAGAGTTTATCTGGTATCATCTAACCGGGCGCTGGGAAATCGATCATAGCATGGCTGCTGCTACCGGGTTGTATGCGCCGGCCTTAGAGGATTGGCATCCGCTTGCGCTGGAATTAGTTGATCTTCAAAAAAAACAGTTACCGGCATTACGCGCGGTGGATGCATTGGTGAAGGAGGGGCGATTAACGCAAAAAGGCTATCAGTTCAGGTATGTTTTGGGCGGATCAGATGGCTGCCTGGCGCAAATCGGAAGCCGGGCAATGGCGCCCGGTGTGGCCAGTCTTACTATTGGCACAAGCGGGGCTATGCGGGTTGTATTACCCGAGTTTAGAACAGACCCGGATAGTGGTTTGTTCTGTTATCAATTAGATACGCATACTTATATAGGCGGTGGTCCCACCAATAATGGAGGAGTTGTGTTACAGTGGTGGGAGGAAAAAGTGATGGACAATGAAGCGCCAATTGACGTTTTATTAAATCGGTTTGAAAAAGAAGCTGCTTCGGTTATGCCCGGGTGCGAGGGCATGGTTTGTTTGCCTTATTTTGGCGGAGAGCGGGCACCTGTTTGGGACGCTGCCTCCAGCGGTATATTTGCCGGCATTCGTATGCACCATCGCCAGGCACATTTTAAAAGAGCAATGGTAGAGGGTGTTTGTTTTATTTTCCGGCAATTGCTGGAGCGGATGGAAGCTGTTCATGGCCCGGTAAAAAGAATAATTACCAGTGGAGGGTTTACCCAAAGCAAGTGGTGGTTGCAGGTAATGAGTGATGTGCTGGAAAGACGGTTGGAACAAGCGGAGCAGGAAGCTGATGCGTCGGCATTGGGGGCAATTGCAGTAGCTATGAAAGCAGCCGGTTTTATCAGCAAATGGACCGATTTTGAAGCTGTTCTTCCCTTTAACTACACTATAATTGATCCGGATAATACCAGGTTTTTGGTGTACCGCAAGCAATACCAACAATTTCTTCGCCTATGTCATTATTCATAATCCTGCTGGCACTTGGCTTGTTATTCTGGATGACACTTAATAAATGGAGTCCTTTTGTGGCCTTGCTGGCAGCCTGTTTGCTGATTGGTCTGCTGAATGGAATGCCGGTGTCAAAACTGATGCGTGCTATGGAAACAGGAGTGGGGTCTATCCTGGGCAGCATGGCCCTGATTTTATGTCTCGGTGCAATGCAGGGAAAAGTGCTGGAAAAAACCGGTGCTGCAAAAGTGATCAGTATTTACCTGATGGAAAAATTTGGAAAATCCCGGATTCAATGGGCCGTTTTATTAATGGGATTGGTGGTAGGTATACCGCTTTTTTACAATGCAGGTTTTGTTATACTGGTACCTTTTGTATTTACAATTGCTGCCAGCGCTAAACTACCCTTGTTATATGTAGCCATTCCATTATCTGCTTCTTTGTCGGTTACACATGGTTTTTTGCCTCCACACCCTGGGCCTGTAAGCCTGGCATCTATTTTTAATGCATCCATTGGAAAAACGATGTTGTACGGCCTGCTGGTTACAGTACCCCTGGTTTGGATGGCAGGGATCCAGTTTGGAAAACGATTTCGGAATTACGGCACTATTCCTGTATTGGACGAAAAAACGAAGGAAGAAACTGCCCTGCCCTCTGTGCCTGTTAGTATAGGAGTAGCTGTTTTACCGGTGGTGCTAATTGCGTTACCAGCCCTGCTTTTGCCACTGCTGGGTAAGGATTCGGTAATTACCCAGGTTGCCCAGTCAATTGGTGATCCGGTATTAGCCATGTTAGTGGCCGCTCTTGCAGCTGGATATTTTTTATGTATAAGGCGGGGTATTTCTATTGCTGAGCTTACCCGGTATTATGGTTCTGCAATTGAAGGCATTGCGGTGATTATGATGGTTATTGCCGGCGGCGGCGCTTTAAAAGAAGTGCTGCTGCAAACCGGCGTGGCCAACCAGGCCGCAGATTTTTTTACCCGTTACTCCTTTCCTCCTTTGTTGGCTGGTTGGCTGGTAGCTGCTACCATTCGTATAATTATTGGGTCTGCAACCGTTGCAGGTATTACTGCGGCCGGCATTTTAGCTCCACTGGTGGTAGCTTCCGGCGTATCGCCTGAATGGATGGTGTTATCTGTGGGAGCAGGAAGTGTTTTCTGATCGCATGTAAACGATACCGGCTTTTGGATGTTTAAAGAATATTATGGACTAACGGTAAAAGAAACACTCTTGTCCTGGACTATTATGGAATCCATTATATCGGTGGCCGGTTTGTTGCTAATCCTGTTGCTTGCGTTGTTTTTATAGAAGCTGGCTGCAAGTTTTAAGCAGTTCTGTTTTTTTTACGGATATCCCTGATGATTTGTGTGGCATGTACGCGGGAATTTTCAATGAAAAGTTTATGAGTGTTCATACCTCCGCAGATTACGCCCGCAAGGTAAAGTCCGGGTACATTGGTTTCCATTGTTTGCGGATCGTATACAGGCTGGCGGACAGCATCTTTACTAAGGTGAATGCCACATTTTTTCAGGAAGTGGAGGTTGGGTTCGTACCCGGTAAGGGCAATGACCCAATCATTGGGTAGGGTTAGGAGGCCGGAGGCTGTTTGAATATCAATTTCATGATCTCGTATGGCTTTGACCTCGCTGTTGAAATAAGCCTTGATGGAACCTTCTTCGATGCGGTTGATAATATCCGGACGAACCCAGTATTTAACCCGTTGACCAATTTCATGCTGGCGTATAATCATGCTAACCTGGGCGCCTTTTCGCCAGGTTTCAAGGGCGGCATCAACGGCTGAATTTTGTGCGCCGATGACTGCAACCTGTTGAAAAGCGTAAAAATGAGGGTCTTTATAAT
>NZ_LUKG01000025.1:34633-37264 GCF_001601815.1 Flavihumibacter sp. CACIAM 22H1 | reverse complement strand
CTTTATAATAGTGGGTTACTTTGGGTAGGTTTTCGCCGGGTACCTGCAGTTTAAAGGGAATGTCGTAAAACCCGGTGGCAATAATTACGTAGGTGCACCGGTAACTGGTTTTGGTGCTTTGCAGGAGGAAGCCGTTTTTTACTTTTTTTACGGAGTGTACTTCTTCAAATAACCGGAGCTTAAGTTGATGGCTGGTGGCAACCCGACGATAGTATTCAAGAGATTCTGCACGGGTTGGTTTTGGGTTATTGGAGACAAAGGGGAGGCCGCCGATTTCGAGGCGTTCCGATGTGGAGAAAAAAGTCATATTGGTAGGGTAGTGGTAAAGTGAGTTTACCAGGCAACCCTTTTCCAATATGACATAATTCAGTTTTGCTTTTTTGGCTTCCAGCCCGCAGGCCAGTCCGATGGGGCCGCCCCCAATGATTACGAGATCATACTGCATAAGGGGGCAAATTTACGTCAGATATGTGTTCTAACACCTGTCTGACGTCTAATACGGGGAGACGGTGCCGGAACCAGAAACCTGTACCGTTAACTGCGGGTTGCCCTTGTAGCGAACCGATCCACTTCCGGTGATCTTTGCATCCAGTTTCTCGGTAGCCCATAACCGGATATCCCCCGATCCACTGGTCCTGGTTGTCATATCTGCCACCTGGAGGCCAATCAGGTTCATATCGCCGCTTCCACTGATTTCCAAATGACCCATCGCCGCTGCCCCACTACGTACAAGAACATCCCCGCTTCCACTAATCCTGGCTTCCAGTTCATCTGCTTCCAGGCTTTGAATGTCGATCTTGCCCGAGCCTTTTACCTCGGTATATAAACGGTCCGTTTCTATTGGATCATTGGAATAGATATCTCCCGACCCATTTACCTTAAACGCATTGATATCGGGAGACTCAATATAAACTTCAATCGTTTCGTAGCTGTGAATTACCGTATTGTTTTTGATTTTCAGATTTAACTCGCCATTGCTGACATACGCCTCCAGCACATCCTGGATATTCCGCTGGGCCCGGATCTCTACGCGGTGTGCTGCACCCGCTTTATAATATAAACGCCCGCTGGTGGCAAAGTCAATACGGTTAAAACTGCCTACGGTACGAATCTCCGAAACAACCGGCCCTTTGCCATTTACCTTTGTGCAGGCGGTAAATACAGCGCTGAATAAAATAAGTACAAATACAAAAAACAACTGATTCTTTTTCATGGTATAAATGCTAATGGTTAATTATTAAAATTCAATTCGATAGGCCAGCACAGGTATCAGGCCCGCCTGGTAAGAGGTGGTGATTTTTCCTTTTACACTGTCGTAATATTTGCCATAAATATTCTGGCGATTCGTGAGGTTCTGAATATCCAGTGATAAGATACTGGTCATACGTGCTGCATTCCATTTCATACTAAGCCGTATATCTGTACGGAAATATGCAGGATTCTGGATAGTAAACGCTGCTTCATCGCGGTATTTGGCATAACCCAGTTCAAGGGTGGCTTCCTCATCCAGCGGTGTATCACGAAAACCGCCCGCATAAATGATTTTTATATTTGCACCAAAACTCCGCCGATTGCCGGGATGCACAAATTCCTTCCCCATGGTAAGGGTACTGGCCATACCACCATTATACCGGGTATTACGCTCTTTGCCATCGGCGGCTGTATATTTCGATTGATACAACGAATTGGAAAACAGGAAATAAAAATAGTTTCTCAGTTGCTTCTCAAGCGACAGCTCCAACCCGTAATTTCTACCTTTGCCTTTATTGGTTAGCGGATCCAATACAAAGTTTTCCGCAATATTGACGGTGCTTACGGTAGCTGTATCATAAATACTTACCGGTAAATTAAATAAGTGCTGGTAATAAATCTCTGTCCGCAGTTTTAACCCTTTCATCAGCAGTCTTGTATAAGAGCCAACAAAATGATGCGATTTGGTGAAACCCAGCTCTTTGTTTGGCTGAACCCATTGATCATTGATCCTGGATTTGGCAAAATAAACGCCCATGATCTGTGCCTGGCTGTGCAATCCATAACCGAAACCGAAGCTGTTTTTGTTATCGGGATTCCACTGAATGGCAGCCCGGGGCTCCAATGCCAGTGATTGATTGAGGTTTAAATAAAGGAAATGCGCTCCGCCTGTAATCACCAACTGGTTGGATGGCTTGTACTGCCACTGCGCAAATGCCTGTATTAACTGCGTCTGATCCTTGCTGTTAATTCTTTCTTCCACTGGTGCCGTGTTGTTTTCCCGGGATCTTTGTAAATAACTGAAATCAATTTGTTGTGCTATTACACCGGTTCGGATTGCCTGTTTGCGGTTTAATTGCGTATTCAGGGTTGAACTCAGGATCCATTTTTTAGTCTGGAATTTTTCCCGGTATGCATTTATAATACTATCTGGCCGGGCTACAAACTGCATATTATTTGCCGTTTGCTGCGAACTGTTCACTAATACTGTTTTGAGGCTGGCTCTTTTCGATAGTGAAATTGTATGGGTAATTCCATTTGCGTTGGTTCTTCCTTTATAAATACCTCCATAGCGGTTCCATTCTTCCTCCCATTTGGCTGGGTCTTTTTCCAGGGGAAATTCCTGGTCGTTCCAACCATTCATACCAAAGAGGGTAAATT
>NZ_LUKG01000025.1:10915-34259 GCF_001601815.1 Flavihumibacter sp. CACIAM 22H1 | reverse complement strand
TGCCCGCCGGAAGCGATAGGTTATACGATAAGTCGCTGAAATTCGTGCTTCCTTCACCAACTGTTTTTAAGCCCATTTTGCTTAATAACCCCAGGGTAGAATACCGGTAATTTACCAGGTAAGCTCCTTTATAGTTCTTGCTGAATGGCCCTTCGCTGGCAAGATTAATTCCTAATACACCGGCTTCGAGGGTATGCTCCCGCTTTTCATTATTGCCTTTTCTAAGGCGCAGGTCAAATACACCCCCTACCGCATTCCCATACTCGGCAGCAAAAGCGCCTGTTACAAAATCAGAATTGGCCAATACCTGCGCACTGAGGATAGAAATACCGCCACCGCTGCTTCCCATTAATGCAAAATGGTTGGGATTTGGAATTTCGATTCCTTCCATTCTCCATAACAGGGCATTGGGTGCATTACCCCTTACGATAATATGGTTTCCGCCGTCATTGGGGCTTATTACGCCTGCAAAACTGGTGGCCATACGAAGCGGATCATTTACCGCCGCCGCATATCGCTGGGTTTCCTCTACAGAAAAAGCCCTTGCACTAACCAGGCTTAATTCATTCAATGGTTTAGAACGGATAGATTTGGCTTTTACCACTACTTCCTGCTGTAACTGTACATCCAGTTCCATACCAAGATTAAATACCAGTTCCTTACCGGCATTTAATACGATATTTTCCAATAGTATTGGTTTGAAACCTGCGTGGGTAATCTTTAACTGGTGCATGCCAATTGGAACCTGTGTAAACTTAAAACTGCCGTCAGTAGCAGTGGTAGTGCTCCGCTGTTGCCCGATTATTTCAACAGTTGCACCCGCAATTGGTTTTTGTAACAACTGATCGGTTAATTGACCTTTGATCGTTTGTTTTACCTGTGCCTGCACCACCAGGCACCAGGAGGAAATAAAAAGGATAAGGCAGATGATCTTGGAAAACATAGAATCTTTTCTTATCCGACAACCGGCAATTCTTTTACCCCTATGCGTAGCAAAAAAAAATCAGAATAGATGAATGCCGGCATTCCAGCCAAACCAACCCGTACGATCTCCTCCCAGCGAAAAACTACTATAATCCTTTCCGGGAATCGGGTATGCATATCCGTTAAAACGGGTGTCCTGATCGGATTGGTATACATTGAATGCAGGCCCTGCAAACAGGGAAAAATATCGTCCAATTTTCCAATGCAGATTGACCGTTGCCCTGCTTAGCAGATTGGTATATTCCCAGCTACCCAGAAAAACATATTGGGCAGAAGCTTCAATATTCAATGAAAATGAGCGGCTGATCTTTCTTTCCGTACCAATTCCATAGCCGAAACTTATAACTCTTCGGCCGGTATCGGGATGAGCCCCTCCGAGCAATATACTGTACAACTTATGATTGCCTGTTTTAAAAGCGGCATTAAAAGGAGTGAGCTCGGTTGAGTAAAAAGCCAGTTTATGATAGCCCTTTAGTACCACGTTTATCAAACCTATACTATACCCATCTGAGCTGTCTGCAATATTAATCAGACCAATTTGAACTCCTTTTAACCGTTTCGCATAGTTAAATACCCCGCTGATCTGAACGCCACTCATTGTACGACCGCTGATATTTCCCACGCCGCCGATCTGAACGCCTTCTACTGCCTGGTTGGTATAGTTGACGACACCGCCGATCTGTGCACCGGTAAAGGATCCGCGTACAAAATTTACCACACCTCCAACCTGTACCCCCTTAACTGAATCGAGAACCATATTATGTACACCCCCTATCTGGAGGCCCTTCATATTACCCCCTACAATGTTCAGTACACCAGCTACCTGAACATATTTTACTTCCTCTTTGTTGAGGTTAAAAACGCCTCCGATTTCTGCGCCGTTAATACCTCTTGAGTATCCGCCCAATATGTTAAAGGAAAAATTATTTACCACCTGGGCATTCATTTTTCCATTGCTTGACAAGCCGGGCGTAAATGATACCTGCACCGGCCTTACGGTAAAAAATTTGCTCAGGTTAATACTCTGCATTTTCAGTCGCGAGGACAAAAAGAACTTACCCAGTGCAGTTCTTTGTACCGTAAGAGAATCCATCCTTCTATACAGGTAAAGTAAGGTGGTACTGTCGGGTTGTGGTATGGCCATGTAAAGGGAGTCGGGAGCCGGAAGCCGCGAAGGGCCAACAACAACAGTGGCGCCCTGTAATTCTACCGGCGCCAAGGTAATGCGGATTTCCTGGTTATAGCCCGTTCGTACCAGAACGGTGGTATCTCTGTAAAATTCTTTGCTGATGGTAAGGGATGCTTTGGGATATCTTGATTTTAACCGGATCCTGAAATATCCCTGTCTATTGGTTAATGCCGCAACCAGCCGGTCTTTTTCATATACACTGGCGTCCGGTACAAGTTCTCCGGTTTGATTATCCCGTACATAACCGCTTACATAGTAATGATTATCGTTGGTGGCGGATTCTTTTAATACAAGACTTAATTGCAACGGTATCCTTCGTATAATTATATACTGACCGCTTTCCTTGAATTCAAATCCCTGCGGAAAAAGCAATTCCAGTATGCTTCGAACGGTTCGGCTGCCTGGCGTAATTGTTACGAGGCTGTCTTTCCTTATTATGTTTGAATTGTAACTGAAATAAAAATTGCCTTTATTACTCACAATCTCCAGCACATCCGGAACGGACTGGTTATTCACTGAAATCTGTATGACCTTGTTCAGCAGATCCTGTGCTTTTACTTCACCGCAGAAAACTAACAAACAGAGTAGTGTACTTACAAGGCTTATGCAAGTATTTCCCGATGATTTACTGAACATAAATAATAGCGTCTTTCCGGGTGATGGTAATATCCAGGGTTTGAGCAATAATGGACAGGATTTCTTCCAGCGGTTGTTCCTCAAATACCGTGGTAATAGGCAGCGTGCGGATAGCCGGATTGCTAATTATTATTTGCGCATCGTAAGCTTCGTTCAGCACATCAACCAATTTCCACAGAGGTGTATTATCACAGCTAAAGGTTCGTGTACGATAATACTGGTACAGTTTGTCGGGTTGTTGATCTTTTGTCCAGGTGCCCCCGTTTTTCCGGATCGTTGCTTTTTCGCCGGCAGTTAATTGAATCGACTGTTTTTCATCACTTACCTCAACCCGGCCGGTTTCGACGATTACAATGGTGGTAGAATCTGTTTCCCGTATATTAAAGGAAGTACCTAATACCCTAACCGTTAACTTGTTTACCCGTACCTCAAAAGGCCTGGAGGCATCGGGTTGTATGGCAAAAAAAGCTTCTCCCTTCAATTCAACCGTTCTTTTATTACCGGAAAAACTGGATGGATACCGTAAAGCAGCTCCTTTGTTTAAGGTTATAACGGATCCATCGGAGAGGGGTTGCTGCCTGGTTTCCTGTAGACTGGCTATCTCCAATAGTTCTGTAGCAGTTGTTTGGCGGTAAATCATCCAGGCAAGGATTCCGGTAAATACCACCACCAATACTGCCGCCACTCTTCTCCATTCTGCCCCAATCCTCCTTATTTCCACTTTCCCTTCTCTTTCCTCTTCCCTTTTCACCGATCGTAGATTTTCCTCTTGCTTTCTGCCTATTTTTTCTCTCATCCTTTGCCAGGCTGCATCCACATCAACTGTTGATTTGGCTGCCAGCTCGCGGCTGCTGTCCCAGATTGCTTTGAACCCGGTAAAATAGCGTTCATTCTCGGCGGATGCCGATATCCAGTCAGTGGCCTTGCTTATTTCAGCAGGGGTGGCTTCTCCCAGCAGGTATTTGACCAGCAGCTCATCAATAACAGGTTGAGGTGATTCGGGTCGCATATCAGAGGTTAAGCAGGATTAGTAATAATAGGGGTAAGAAGTCTTTCAGTTTTTCTCTCAGAATACGGAGTGCTTTCCCCATCTGGTTTTCTATTGTTTTGATAGAAAGCCCCAGGCGGTCTGCAATCTCCTGGTATTTCAACTCTTCGTACCGGCTCATCTGGAATATGGTTCTGCACTGTTCCGGTAGCTCATTCAGGGCTTTATTCAGATGTTGCTGCAATTCACTGAGTTGGATTTTTTGAGCGGCAGATCCGGTTCCTGTATCTGCGGTTGTTTTCGCATAAACCTGGTAAGCTGTTTTTACTTTCTGGTGCTTCAGGTAATTGAGGCATTCGTGGTAAACAGACCTGTACAGGTACGCTGTTGCGGAGGAATGAATAGAAAGCTGTTCCTTTTTTTCCCATATCCGGAAAAAAACCTGTTGCACCATTTCTTCCGCTACCATATCGTCTTTTACCAACGTGCAGGCATAGGAATGCAGCTCTTTGAAATGGGTTTTAAATACTTCCTCAAAGTGCAGCATTCCGTAATCGGTGCGTACTATTGGCTGACGGGCGTCTATCGCGGTCATTTTTTTAGGTTCATGCTGGTATGGTATGGAATAACTCAACACACAGGGTCATTTATTATCCGACAACTATAGTTGCAAATACCCCTATGGCTGGTTCAACTTTTTTTTGAACGCAAAACTAAGCAGGTTTTAAACGGCTGGGGGTTAAGCAGTCCTAAAAAGGGATAAGCGGTTCTACCGGGCTTTTAAATAGAGTGATTTCATGTATGCAAGGCCTTTTTCGCGGGCAAAACGGACATTTCTCTCGGGGATTTCTTCCGGGTCTCCGGGATAAAACTCCAGGGCTTTCTCCACGCTTTCTTCGCGCAGAATGTGTAACATGGGGTAGGGGGATCGATTGGTGAAATTAGCTGGGTCATCGATGGGGCACCCGTCAAACTGATAATTGGGATGAAAACTAGCTACCTGGAAAATACCTTCAAAATCCTGTTCTTCGATCAATTTCTCCGCTTTTTCTACCAGGTCAAGGTAGAGCAGAAAGTCGTCCCAGCCCTCCGGCAGCAACAGAAACGCTGTTTCTATACGGCTATCTTCCTCCATTTTTTCCATCAGTGTAAAAAATTGCAGCAGTATATCTGCGGCAGCGGAGGAGGCCGCCAGCTCAAAATATACGCTGTTGCGTTCCATTTCCCTGGCAGCAAAGGGGCAAAAATTACAGTCAATTACAACGTTTTGGATCCATTGCCTGGTTTGCTGAATGATTTGATGAGCTTCCTGCATCCTGCAAATTAAACCCTTATTTTCGCAGCATAAAATTTGAACGAATGGCTACTACCACTATAACGGTGAATAATAATGGATCTTTACGTATTGAAGGTGATTTTGAGATTCGCGATAAGGACGGGAACCTGTATGATTTAGGTGGTAGAACCCTGGTCAGCATTTGCCGTTGCGGCTTGTCTCAAAATAAACCTTTTTGTGATGGTTCCCATAAGGGTCATTTTGAACACGAGGCAGTTGCCTTTGCTTTACCGCCCAAAAAAACACCTTAATGGGCAGCGGGTTGCGAAACCCTTATATAATCTATTTCCATAGACTGTGGAAAAATCGAGTCGTCGATCCCTTTATCCCCGTTTGTCAGGCCACCCACTGCAACATTCAGGATCAGGTAAAAAGGTTGATCGAAGGGCCATACCTCCATTTCATCTTTTTCCTTTTTGAAACGGTAGACGATGTTTCCGTCAATTTTGAAATAGATATGGTCGTCCAGCCATTCCAGGGCATAAACGTGAAAATCCTGCCAGTTCATGGGTAGGAAATGCCCTTTTCTTTTTTGGTTGCCCAATTCCTGGTTATAGGCATCCATATGCAGCCCGGTGAAAATGGAATCCGGTTGGGTGCCGATAAATTCCATCAGGTCAATTTCCCCGCTTGCCGGCCAGTCGCCATAGGCATCATCTGCCGGTAACATCCATATGGCTGCCCCAATTCCTCTACCCTTGGGAAGTCTTGCCCTTATTTCTATTCTCCCGAACCGCCAGCTGGCCAATCCCCTGGTGACAAGCCTGGACGAATAATAGTTTCCCTCGGCACTTTTATAGGCTGTAATAAAAAGTGAACCGTTCCGGACACTGGCGGTTTTACTATCTGCGCGTGTATATTCCTGTTTTTCTTTATTACCCCATCCGTTTGCCCCGATTTCATAGGCCCATTTTTTTGGATCGGGCATGCCGGGCTGGGTGAACTCATCTGACCAAACCAGTTTCCATTGTTGTGCGGTAACCCCGGCAGATAAGAATAGTCCGATTAATAAGCTTACTAGGTAGTTCATGTTTAGGTAAAACGCTTGCCGGGCCCTGTTTTGTATGCACCGGGCCTATTCGGCAGGCAAAAAAAATCCCGCTTCCGAGGAAGCGGGAGGATGTATTCGATTATTTAACAGCTCAGGCAGCTGTTACAGCTTTATTAACCAGGTCGGCAGCTTCGCTAAGCAGGATGGCACTTTGCACCTTTAATCCGCTTTCGTCGATCAGTTTTTTCGCTTCTTCTGCATTGGTACCCTGCAGGCGAACAATAATCGGAACATCGATATTGCCCATGCTTTGGTACGCATCAATTACCCCCTGGGCAACACGGTCGCAACGTACAATTCCGCCAAAAATATTGATAAGGATAGCTTTTACTTTGGGGTCTTTCAGGATAATCCGGAAACCTGCCTCAACTGTTTGCGCGTTGGCTGTACCGCCTACGTCCAGGAAGTTAGCGGGTTCTCCACCACTCAGTTTGATCATGTCCATCGTAGCCATTGCAAGGCCGGCACCATTTACCATACAGCCCACATTTCCATCGAGTTTCACAAAGTTCAGGTTGAACTTCCCGGCTTCTACTTCCGTAGGATCTTCTTCAGAGATATCGCGCAGGTTAGCCAGTTCGGCATGGCGGGTCAACGCATTGTCATCAATGTTCATTTTGCAGTCAACTGCAATGATTTTTTCGTCAGATGTTTTGAAAAGCGGGTTGATTTCAAGCATGGCGCAATCCAGTCCTACATAGGCATTGTACAGATTGGTTACGAATTTTACGCAGTTTTTAAAGGCTTCACCGCTCAGGCCAAGGTTAAAGGCAATTTTTCTTGCCTGGAAGCCTTGCAGCGGCCCACCGGGGTGTACCCATTCTTTGAAAATTTTGTCCGGGGTATTATGCGCTACTTCTTCAATATCCATTCCACCTTCGGTACTGTACATGATTACATTCTGACCTTTTGCACGATCCAGCAAAATTGACAGGTAAAACTCTTTTACCGGGTTAGGTCCTTCATAATATACATCCTGGGCTACCAGTACTTTATTTACGACTTTACCGGCTTCGCCCGTTTGAATGGTAACCAGGGTGCCGCCAAGAATATTTTGTGCAATTTCTTTGATTGCTTCCGCATTTTTGCCGACTGCTACACCGCGTTGTTCGGTGCCGCGGATTTTACCTTTTCCGCGTCCGCCCGCATGAATCTGGGCTTTTACTACAGCAAACTTGCTGCCGTATTGGGTATGAATGGTACGGTAGGCTTCCTCGGCTTCAGTTGGCGTACTACAGGCAATGCCTTCCTGTACCGGCACCTGGTACTTTTTCAATAATTCCTTTGCTTGGTATTCGTGCAAGTTCATAGTGCAAAATTTGGGGCGAAGATAATAGAAACTAGGCTATAATTTTGCCGTATGTCTGATTTTGAGCAGCTTA
This sequence comes from Flavihumibacter sp. CACIAM 22H1, assembly GCF_001601815.1. Taxonomy (GTDB): domain Bacteria; phylum Bacteroidota; class Bacteroidia; order Chitinophagales; family Chitinophagaceae; genus Flavihumibacter. Next base: position 26,693 of record NZ_LUKG01000025.1, on the reverse strand, counting down.
TAGAAAATAACCTGGCCGCATTAAGAGCCGGAAAAGCGATCGCGGTATGTGTTGAGAACTGGAAGGGTATATTGGCTAATGCAGCCTGGGACGCTGTTTTAGAGCCATCCGCCCAAACTGAATTGGAAAACTTGCTTGCCACTACGCACCCGGTTTTGTTCTTTGCCAATGAACGACAGCTGGTACAGGCCATAAGCGCCTATGACCTGGAAGCAACGGACGACCTGGAAAAAGGAAAATGGCTTCGGATGGATGGTGTGTTGGGGATCGCTGACCAATGGCTCGACCACCGGCAATCGGCACAGGTAGCGCTGGCCCTGGACCCCCTGCTCTTTGGACTTATTCGACGGCTGCGGGCTCCCCTGGTTGGCTTCAGGATTGGTACTTGAATGGCTATTGCTTTAGAAAACTGTAGAGAAATATCAACAGCAGCCCTGTTTATTTTGCACGATATTTGTTTTGGCATTGAGTTTTTGCCCAACAAGTAGAACTAATGACAATTTTAGAGCTGAACTTTGAAAAAGGATGGAGAGGAGGAGAACGACAAACATTTTATAATATGACAGGTCTGCGGGATGCAGGTAATGAAGTGCATCTTCTCTGTCGCAAAAACAACCCCTTATATACTAAATCAATTGAAGCCGGATTTGTAACATTTGGTTTTGACTCCGTATGGGAAATATGCTGGTTTCTTATTGGGAAGGGGCATAATTACGCGATTTTACATGCCCAGACATCCCAAATTCTTACCTATGCAGTACTGACGAAATTATTTCATCGAAGCCCGGTTGTGTATTCTCGCCGGGTTGATTTCGTTCCCAAAGGTTTTTTTACCCGCCTGAAATACCTGCTGGCAGATAAAATTCTTGCCATTAGCAAGGCCATTCAACAGATCGTTACCGAGTTTTCCGGTCGAAAAGATGTTGAACTGGTTTCTTCCATTGTAACAGCGCAAGCCCTGGATAAAAGCCGGGCTATAGAGCTTTTAGAGAAAAAAAATATACAACCAGGTACGCATATTCTGGGTACAATGGCGGCCCTGGTACAGCATAAAGATCCGCTTACGATGGTAGAGGCAATTTCGGAATTAAGAAAAATCAGGAATGATTTTGTTTTTCTTCATTTTGGAAAAGGCGACCTGGAACCTGTTGTGCAGGAACGTATTATACAGTTGGGGCTGCAAGACTGTTACCTGTTGATGGGCTTTTATAAAAATGTGGAAGATTTTTTTTCGATTTTCGAGGTCTATGTTATGAGCTCAGAGCAGGAAGGTCTGGGAAGCAGTGTGTTGGATGCTTTTCTCTACAAAGTGCCGGTCGTAACCACCAGGGCAGGCGGACTGGCAGAGCTGGGAGCGGGGGAGCGCGCTATGCTCTGCGATATACAGGATGCTGCTGCCATTGGAAAAGCGATACATACCGTATTGGCAGACCCGGTTCATAAAGAAAAAATGACTACCCTTGCACTAGCTTATGTGCAGCAACAACACAGCATGGAGTATATTATTCATCGGTACCTGAATGTTTTCAATAAGATCAACCGTACAGCTGTAGTTGCGCATGAATAAAAATACCGCATGAAATTATTGATTGCCGGACAATACGAGCCCGATTACAACCGGTCAAAAATTATTTTTGATGGTCTGAAACGGTTCCCCGAGGTAGAAGTAGTGTATTACAATTATACCAGTTCACGAAACTTTAGTAGAAAAAAATTCAAGGAACTGGCCGCCGCCGCCGATGTGATTTTTATTCCTTCATTTGGTCACAGAGATGTGGTGAAGCTTCGGTATCTGACCAAAAAACCAATTGTTTTTGATCCGCTTATCTCGCGTTACCTGTCAAAAGTATTCGATTATAAAACGATAAGCCCGTATTCTGTCAGGGCCCTTAAAAATTATTTAAAAGACAAACTCTCTATGTCTATGGCCGACAGGGTGGTTTGTGATACCCAGGCACATCTCGAGTATTATAAAACAGTCATTGGGATCCGTGAAGAAAAATTAAGCGTATTACCGGTAGGTGTAAATACAGCGGAGTACTTTCCCCTAACATTGCCGAAAACTGAACCCTTTTTTGAAGTAGGCTTTTACGGATCTTTTATTCCGCTGCAGGGATGTTTTGCTATACTCGAAGCCGCCCGGCTTTTGCAGGCAGAAACGGCCATCCGGTTTCATTTAATCGGTGATGGATTTGAATTTGAAAAAGTAAAAGCCAAAGCCTTACAGCAGTATAAATTAACCAATATTCATTTTCCCGGTTGGGTACAGGCTTCGGCCTTAAATACCGCCATGAATCGGTTTGATTGCTGCCTGGGAATATTTGGCGAATCCAAAAAGGCAGACATCGTTATTCCCAATAAAGTATATCATTATGCAGCGTTAAAAAAACCGATAATTTCCAGGAGAACCAGGGGTATACAGGAGGTTTTTACGGATGGGCAGGATATACTACTGGTAGATGGTTCACCAGCTTCCATTGCTGCCGCTGTGAAACAGTTGAAAAATGACGAAGCTCTCAGGAATAAATTAGCCCGGAATGCTTTTGAGCTGATAAACAGGAATTACAATCAGGAGGTCATTGCCGGTAAACTGGTAGCCATCTGCCAGGAAGTACTGAATGGGTAATTTAACCTAATTTGCAGGCCGATGGAAATCAACTGTACGGCCAAGGAATTATTTGTTTTTAAGAAAATTGCCCATGCTGCGGCATCGCTCAACAGGGAGACCTATATTATCGGCGGTTTTGTGCGCGATAAACTATTAGATCGCCCGACAAAAGATGCCGATATAGTTTGTGTGGGTGACGGTATTGAACTGGCCCATGCGGTATCGAAGCAGTTTTACCCAACACCAACCGTTGCATTTTACAAAAACTTTGGTACTGCCGCTCTGAAAGTGGATGATTTTGATATAGAATTTGTAGGAGCCCGGAAAGAAAGTTACCGTTACCATAGCCGAAACCCGGAAGTTGCCCCGGGAACGCTCCAGGAAGATCAGTGGCGGCGTGATTTTACCATCAATGCCCTTGCTGTCAGCCTTAATGAATCAAGTTACGGGCAATTGATAGATCCATTCGATGGTAAAACAGACCTTGCCAACAAAATCATCCGCACTCCGCTGGAACCAGGACAAACCTTCAGCGATGATCCGCTCCGGATGCTTCGGGCTATCCGGTTTGCTTCGCAATTAGGCTTCAGCATTGAAGAAACCACCTGGAAAGGTATCTGTTTGCATGTTGAACGGATCCGGATCATTTCGCAGGAGCGCATAACAGAAGAGTTCAATAAAATTCTAGTAAGCCCAAAACCATCGATCGGGCTCGATTTATTGTACAAAGCTGGTCTGTTACATATAATTTTCCCGCAATTGGTTGACCTGGCAGGGGCCGAGTACATTGATGGGAAAGGACATAAAGATAACTTTTACCATACCCTGCAGGTAGTTGACAACATAGCCCAGCATACCGCAGATTTATGGTTGCGATGGGCTGCATTGCTGCACGATATAGGAAAACCTGCGACGAAAAAATTTGAAGCCGGTCATGGCTGGACCTTTCACGGACATGAAGTAGTTGGTGGCAGAATGATTCCCCGGATCTTTGCCAAATTAAAACTGCCGCAGCATGAAAAAATGCGCTATGTAAGGAAGTTGGTAGAATTGCATTTGCGCCCCATCAGTCTTACTAAAGAAAACATTACCGACAGCGCTATCCGTCGCCTGCTATTTGATGCCGGGGAGGAAATAGACGACCTGATGCTGCTTTGTGCCGCTGATATTACCTCCAAGAATAAATTTAAAGTAAAGCGCTATTTAAGCAACTTCAATTTGGTGAAAGAACGGTTGCAGCAGGTGGAGGAGAATGACCGTATCAGGAATTGGCAACCTCCTATTACCGGGGAATTAATTATGTCGGTTTTTAAACTTCCGCCCGGACGAGTAGTGGGGGATATTAAAAACGCCATCCGGGAAGCTATCCTGGACGGACTGATTCCCAATACCTATGAAGCGGCTTATTCCCTGATGCTGGAGAAAGCAAAAGAGCTGAATCTGCAGCCGGTAGACTAAGCGGCGCGGCATTTCAATAAAAAGGTGCTATTTTACGCCCGAAATCAACAGCAGAAACCGTTATGGCAATATTGAAGTTCAGGGTCTATTTCGAAGAAGACGACAGTGTTTACCGGGATATCGCAATCCGTCACAAACAACATTTTGCTGACCTGCAACAGGCTATTCTGAAAGCTTTCGAGTTCGATTCCAAACATGCTTCTACTTTTTTCAGAAGCAATGACAGCTGGCAGCGTGGCAGAGAAATCAGCCTGGAAAAATACGATAAAACCTACGTGGTTGAACCCCTTTTAATGGCTGAAACAACCATCGGGTCGGAGATTTTTGATCCGAACCAGAAATTCATTTTTCTGTATGATTTTGTCCGCAACTGGACCTTCCTGATAGAGCTGATCAACGTATCAAAAGAAGAAAATCCCAAAATCATATACCCTGCCACGGTGCGGGTGGAAGGTATTGCCCCTTCACAGTATGGCACCAAAGGACTGGTAGGAGATAAACTTGCGGAAATGGAAGAGAAATACGATCTCCAGTCGGGAGCAGAAGGGTATGGAACCGAAGGGGACGATGATGAAACCTCGGAGGAAGAGTTTGGAGCGGAAGACGAAAGCAGTGAAGAAGAAATTTAGTATAGTTGTTGCCGGGCCAACAGCTGTGGGAAAAACGGCTGCTGCCATTCATCTGGCCAAATGGTTACAAACCTCCATTATTTCGGCAGATTCTCGCCAATGTTATAAGGAACTTTCCATTGGTGTTGCCAGGCCCTCCGAAGCCGAACTGCAGGCAGTTCCACATCATTTTATTGCTTCTCATTCTATACTCGAAGAATTGAATGCAGCGGGATTTGCTGCCTATGCATTAGCTGAAATGGAACAGCTCTTTCAGTTGCATGATGAAGTAGTAGTGGTGGGAGGAACCGGTTTATATATCAAAGCGCTTACAGAAGGATTAGATGCTATTCCACCTACAGATCCGGAAATCAGAGCCTCTATCATCCGTGAGTATGAAGCAAAGGGGCTGGGCTGGTTACAGCAGGCCGTTCAGGAACAGGACCCCGCGTATTATGCATCAGGAGAAATTCAGAACCCGCAGCGCTTAATGCGTGCACTGGAAGTGGTGCGGTCTACAGGAAAAAGTATACGCAATTTTCAAACAGGCACTGTTCAGCAGCGGCCATTTCATACCCTCTTTATTGGCCTGGAATTACCCCGGCAAGAACTGATAAACAGAATAAACCAACGGGTGGACCAGATGATGCAGGATGGCTTGCTAAAGGAAGTAGAAGCCGTTGCGGAACTGCTACGCTCAACCGGCCGGCCCTTGTCCTCCATTTCTGCTTTACAGACAGTAGGATACAGTGAAATTTTTGCTTTTCTCGATGGGCAGAGCAGCTTAGACGATGCTGTGGAACGGATCAAAATACATACCCGTCAATATGCGAAACGCCAGATGACCTGGTTCAAAAAACTGCCTGCCATCAACTGGTTTCATCCGCAGGATCTGGAAGGTATGCAGGCCTGTATTCAAGCACAGATTTTACAATAAAATAATGTTGCGATAGATGGCACTTGGCTAATTTCCGTCCATGGTAAAACCAACCCTGCAAGCAGCAGCATTCGGTAAGGACTTTCATTGGGGGGTAGCAATTTCAGCGGCGCAAAATGAAGGCGCTGTATCGGAAGGCGGACGGTCTGCATCTATCTGGGATGTTTATTCAAGGCGAAAGGGCGTTATTAAAAAAGCTGCGAAGCCCATGCCGGCCTGTGATTTTTATCATCGTTACCGAGATGACCTGCTGTTGGTAAAAGCCCTTGGATTTACCGCATTCCGCTTTAGCATTTCATGGTCGCGCATTTTGCCAGATGGTTCGGGAAAAGCCAACCCTGCTGGAATTGTTTTTTACCAGCAACTCATTGAAGAATGCCATGCTTTGGGGCTTACTCCCTTTGTGACACTTTATCACTGGGATTTACCACAGGTTTTACAGGCGGAAGGAGGATGGGAGAGCCCATTAATCAATCGTTGGTTTCGGCATTTCGCAAAGGTTTGTGCTAAAAACTTCGGTACAGTAAAACACTGGATCGTGTTAAACGAACCGGCAGGCTTTACAACCCTGGGGCATTTATTGGGTATTCATGCGCCCGGGCGCCGGTCAATGGATGGGTTTCTGAAAGCAGTGCATCATGCGGCTATTGCGCAGGCTGATGGTGCAAGGGTACTACGGCAATATATACCGGATGCAAAAATCGGGACCAGTTTTTCCTGCTCGGAAATAATTCCCTATTCCGATGCTCCATTGGATATTGCTGCAGCCCGGAGGATAGATCTTTTTGTAAACCGGCTTTTTGTTGAACCCCTGCTGGGAAAAGGATTTCCGGAAGACGATAAAGGCATTGTGCAAAAAATGAACCGCCTTAATAAAAGCTGGAAATATGCCAGTCAGATGCAATTTGATATGGACTTCATCGGCTTACAGAATTATTTTCCCCTGGTAGTAAAACATGCTTCCCTTATCCCGGTAATACAGGCTGCAGAAGTAAAGCCGGCACAGCGTAAAGTTCCGGTAACGGCTATGGGGTGGGAAATTAATGCCGACAGCTTTCAACATATTATCAGGAGATTCTGGAAATATGGAGCCATCAAAGAAATTATGATAACGGAAAATGGAGCGGCTTTTAAAGACTCCTTGCAACAGGGACGAGTAAATGACCAGGACCGAATCAATTATTACCATCAGTACCTGGATGCCCTGTTCAGTGCTAAACGAGAGGGGGTTAAACTGGGAGGTTATTTCGCCTGGACCCTAATGGATAATTTTGAATGGGCGGAAGGATATGAAGCACGGTTCGGATTAGTGCATGTTGATCTGAAGACACAACTCCGAACCGTGAAAGAGTCTGGTTTCTGGTGGCGGGATTTTCTTAAAACTTAAATCCAACAGTAGCCACTACATTTCCTCCGCCACCGCGTATATCTGCAAAAGTGTTGGCTTTATCGGATAAGCGATAGGGGAAATTATTATCTGTGGTAATGCGGTGTACATAGGCCAGGTCTATAAAATAACCCTTGTTCCGGTACCCCAGGCCACCGCTTACGAACATGCGTTTTCCATCCAACTCCTTGTCGCGGTACGGATTTCCATAATAAGCAAACCCGGCTCTGGCCATGAGGGTATTAAATTTCAGTTCTCCGCCTAGTTTTAGATTAAATGTTCCTTTATAAATATCACGGATCACGTTGTTTACGGAACTGAAATAATTGTTATTGCTGGGGGCATCCAATTCCGCATCACGGAATCGGCTGGAGCTATGTGTTATATATTCAAGGTCTGCCGAAAGAAACCCTCTCTGCTTTTTTGTATCGGCTACTTCACCAAAAATATAGGAACCACTAACCATAAATTTCCAGGGAGAGGTTAAGTCGTACCGGTATTCTGGCGTAAACCCTTCATTCAGGTCTCTGATGTTTACAGTAGTTGCCGCATTGTAATTTTCGAGGTCGGCATAAAGTTCTGCATCATAGGATTCCCGAAGGCCGTAAATGGTGGGTGTATGAATGGCTGCGCCGAGGCGAATAGATTCCACCGGGCGAACGATCAAACCCATTTTCAGGTTAAGCCCCATGCCCCGGCTGGAAAACCGCTCCCGTAGTTGGGCTTCCTTGAAATAGTTGTTGGCATTATCGGTAGCGTCTGACTCTGTAAGAATGCTGTTTTTTTCATAATTCACGATCGGTACGCCAAGGCTCACTCCCCAGAAGAGCTTGTCTTTGCTGGACCCTGCAAAACTTATTGCCACTTCGGTTATACCACCTTTGGTTTCGATATAGTTTTCCTGGTTGAGCAGGAATGCTGTATCACGTTCAAACGCATATCGAAGGGGAGAAGCTACTACCTCGGTGCCAAAACCGGGCGTGGTAAGCGTATCAACGAGGTAGGTGAATAATGCCATACGGGCAGGAAAAGAAATCTCCGAGGAATTCAGGGCATTCTGAAGACTTAGACCGGAATTCGCAATTTCGGATGCATAGGCCTCTGAAAAAGAACTAAAATCGTTTTGTCCGCGATAACCGATTTTTTGGGTAAAATCTGCCGATCGGTTTACAGCAATACTGAACGCCGAACTGCTGTTATTTCGGCTTCTTGGGTTGGAAGGTATGCCCAGCACAATACCGCTTGTTCCAAAAAATACATTGGAATTGTTCTGGCTGGATTTGGTTCCCCTGAAACTGCCATTGTTGGTTATAAAATTGAAACCGGGGGTAAACACCAGTTCGCTGGTTTTATACATGCCGATACCGGCGGGGTTTATAAAGTTAGCACTGATATCACCACCCAGTGAACCCATTACACCACCAATGGCCTGATTACGCGCTGTTCCGCTGGGTGTTGTCCAGGACATTCGGAGGGCGTCTTCGGGTATCTGTGAAAATCCAACCAGGGAAGATAAACTAAAGGTAAATAGAAGAACTTTTTTTCGCATGTGCCACATCTTTTGATACAGTATGGATATAAAAAAGGAGGAAACGTTCCTGGTTTTGGTTTGTTTCCTCCGATAAATAGTTTAAAAAAATCAATTACCTGTTCTGGTAGGACGACTTACGCCCCCACCACCACCTGAACTTCCTCTGCTTCCACCTGAGTTAGAAGAAGGACTGTAAGAACGGGTAGGCGTAGAGCGTTCAATAGAGCCTGAATTGGACGAGCGGTTATTGTTATACATACTCCGCTGATTGTCGTTATTATAGGACCTGTTACCGCTGTAATTATTCCGGTTATTATAGTTGCTGTTATAACTATTGATCCGGTAATTATTGCGGTTATTATTGGTATTCAGGTAGCTGCCCATCGTAAATCCGGATCTTGGGCGGCTTGGCCTTGGCATGGTATAGTATCCAGGTTTAGGTATATATCCGCCACCTGCCCAATGGCCACCACCCCATCCGCCATAACCCCAGCCCGAACCCCAACCAGGCGACCAGCCAAAGCCGAATCCGCCTCCATAAAATCCATTCCCAATACCCCAATAAGGATTGTAAAAGCTGTTCCACATATACATCGAGTTCCAGGGACTATTGAAGGGGCTGTTCCAGACCATCATGCTGTTAAAGGCCCAGTTGTTCCTGTAATACGGATTCATCATCGCAAAATCATCAAAAAACAAGGGGCGACGCCCTGTAGCGATTGCCATCCGCATATACTGGTCATCCGCATATCCCGGATCACTGTACCGATCATTGTATCGCCTACGACTATTGGTTTCCAGGTATTCCGAACGGTTGTCATCATCACCAGACGCATAAGCTGCCCCTGTTCTTCCCGGGGAAAAATATACATCATCCGGTGTTTGACCAGATTTATATACGGAGCAACTGCTTAGGGTAACTACAGCAGCGCCAACCAGTAGTGAGGAAAAATTGAGGTTCATGGCTCAGCGATTAATGAGTTAAAAAATTACTTTTGCGTTCGCTCTACTAAAATACGAATAAGACAGTCAATATTGACCATTCGTTGCAAGTTAAATGTTAAAACCCAATCACTTAGAATGAGTAAAGAAATTACCAGCCGGGAAGCAGACTACAGCCAATGGTACAATGACCTGGTTTTAAAAGGCGGATTGGCCGATTATTCAGCAGTCAGAGGATGTATGGTGATAAAACCATATGGGTTCGGCCTGTGGGAGAATATGCGCGATCAGCTGGATAGGATGTTTAAGGAAACGGGCCATGTTAATGCCTATTTCCCGCTTTTTATACCGAAGAGTTTCCTTTCTAAGGAGGCCGCACACGTAGAGGGCTTTGCCAAGGAATGTGCTGTTGTAACGCATTATCGCCTCAAAAATGACCCCGGTGGTGCCGGGGTAGTGGTAGACCCGGATGCCAGGCTGGAAGAGGAGCTGATCGTTCGCCCTACTTCAGAAACCATTATCTGGAATACGTATAAGGACTGGATACAGAGTTACCGTGATTTACCCTTGCTTATTAACCAGTGGGCTAACGTAGTTCGGTGGGAAATGAGAACCCGCTTATTCCTGCGCACGGCGGAGTTTTTATGGCAGGAAGGACATACCGCCCATGCAACCCGGGAAGAAGCCATTGAAGAAACTGAAAAAATGCTGGGGGTATATGCCAGTTTTGTGGAAGAGTATATGGCGCTGCCGGTGATTAAGGGCGTAAAATCAGCCTCAGAGCGTTTTGCCGGGGCTGAAGATACTTACTGTATTGAGGCACTGATGCAGGATGGAAAAGCGCTTCAGGCAGGAACTTCGCATTTTCTGGGCCAGAACTTTGCCAAAGCTTTTGATGTTAAATTCCTGACCAAAGAGAATAAACTCGAATATGTTTGGGCAACCAGTTGGGGCGTTAGCACCCGTCTTATAGGGGCCCTGGTAATGGCGCATAGTGATGACCAGGGACTTATCCTGCCTCCCAAAATAGCTCCTCTACAGGTGGTTATTGTACCCATTTATAAGGGCGATGAGCAAAAAAACCGTATTGGCGAAAAAGTGGACGAAATTATGCGTCAATTGAAAGCCCTGGGTATTTCTGTCAAATACGACGACAGTGACAATACAAGACCAGGGTGGAAATTTGCCGAATATGAAATGAAAGGAGTGCCGGTAAGAATTGCACTGGGCGCCCGTGATCTGGAGAACAATGTTGCGGAAGTTGCCCGCAGAGATACTAAAGAAAAGCAAAGTTTGCCCCTTGATAACCTGGCAGAACAGGTGAAAAAACTGCTGGATGATATTCAGCAGCAGATGTTCAACAAAGCAAAGGCCTACCGCGATAGCCATATTACCGAGGTTGATGATTGGGAACGTTTTGTACAACTCCTGGATGAAAAAGGTGGATTTCTTTCCGCCCATTGGGACGGTACAGCTGAAACAGAAGAGGCTATCAAGGAAAAAACCAAAGCTACGATCCGTTGTATTCCCCTGGATAATAAGCTGGAAGCAGGAGCCTGTATCCTTACCGGTAAACCAAGCACCCAGCGGGTATTATTTGCCAGGGCGTACTAAAAAATCACTGTCTTGTACAATAAAATTTTTACATGCAGAAGCCACCAGCTTCTGCATGTTTTTTTTATATTTCTATTTTATTACTATGGAATCTGTACAAACAAAAGATTCAATTCAGGTAGAAGCAGGTAACTGGCTCCTCTTACAAGACGCGGCAAAATGGGCAAAATGGTTGGCTATTGCCGGTTTTCTGTTTTTGGGAGGGCTCGTATATCTGGGTGCCCGTTCTCTGTACACCTTGGCTATTGCACCAACGAAAGACCCGGTGCTACGGGAGCTGGCAGCAACTACCAGTGTGGTTTCATTGCTCTCCATCCTGTTTTTGTATTTCCCGTTCCGTTGGTTATACCGATTTGGTACAACTATGAAAAAAGCGGGGCGAGAAACGGCAGTAACCAGCCTGACCATTTCACTGATGTCCTTAAGGGCTTTTTTCAGATACCTGGCAATTTGGCTATTCCTCCTGATCCTTTTATACGTAATTTTTGTAGCCGTTGCCGGATTTGCTTCTCTTTTAAACTGGGGAGCACATTAACCCATCACTTAATTAACCTAAAACAATAAAAATGGAAACACCCCAAACCAATCTTTTTGACTTACAAGTTGATGGAATATCGAGTAGCTACCTGGCAGAAACTGCTAAATGGGCAAAGTTTTTATCGATTATCGGATTTATTGTGTGCGGAATACTGGTGCTTGCAGGGATTTTTATGGGATCTATACTTTCTGATTTAAGTAGTATGGGCGGAAACCCCGGTGTATTTGCAGGTGGCGGCAGCATTTTTATATCTATACTTTACGTTGCCATGTCGGCTCTTTATTTTTTTCCCTGCCTGTATCTGTATCGATTTGCAGTGGCTATGAAAACTGCCCTTCAGGCAAATGATGCCCTGCAATTACAAACATCCTTTAAAAACCTTAAATCATCTTTCCGGTTTGTGGGTATATTAACAATTATTCTGTTGTCCTTGTATGTGTTAATTTTTGTTGGCGCAGGAATTTTTGCGGCATTTTCCTTTTAATACTTAGCGCCTGGAGAGGAAATTATAATCCTTTAACAATATTTCTAAAAATTCAGCGGCATCCAGATCGGTTTCGATTTTGAGTGCCGTTTGAATTTTTACGGCAACCTGGTTCAGAACGGGGGTATTGGGTTTTTTGCGGGCATATAGCAATACCTGTTTAATGGTATTCATATCCCGGTCGCTTAATCCCATCACAGCTGGAAATGCCGGCTGGTAAGCTTCTTCTACTTCCATAAAAACGGTTTGCTGCCAGGTAGATTCCGTATTGGTATCAATAACAATGGTGCCGGCCAGTAAATCACCCACACGCTGCGAATCAGGGGTTGCAATAAAACAAATAAGCCCGATGAATAAAAACGGGAAAAAATACCAGGGCCAGTAAGAATAGACCAATGCAAAAAATAACCAGGTAGGAAAATCAATAGAACGGAACATCCACCGAATCAGGTACTGACTGATGGTAGGTTGTCCGCCTGAAGCCGTAATAACCCTGATCCGCATAATTCGCTTACCCGGCGACTGGCCATTGGTAAGGATTTCACAAAGCAGGAAATACCCCAGGACGGGAAGCCATAAAATGAAATCCAGCAACCCATAGGTATAATAAACACTGTCCTGGTTAATGGCCCGCAGAATTTTGGAGCAAATCCACAGGTATACAAAAAGAACGATCAGGTCAATTATCCAGGCAAGCAGCCTTTTGTGAAAAGCACTCAGGGTAAAATCTACTTCAATATTGAAGCCGGTATGAAGTTTAGTTACTGGCATGGTATCGGGCTGAAAAGATAATACCCCTTTCTAATTTCCGGAAATAAAATTTTGACCTTATATTGTTGCCCTATGCGGGAAGGTAAGTTTCTACAGAACAATATCGGCAAATGGAAGGCAATACAGGAAGATCGTGCGGCCAGCCCGGATGAACTGGCTAACCAATTTACCGAATTGGTCAATGATCTTGGCTATTCCAAAACCTTTTATCCGCAAAGCCAGGTTACCAACTATCTGAATGGGTTGGCCAGTTCAAAATACCTGGCTATTTACCAGAATAAAAAAGAAGATCGGTCGAGGGTACGGCAATTTTGGGTGGAAGAATTACCCCTTGTCATATACCGGCACCACAGGTCTCTTCTGTATTCCTTTATCGTATTTTTTTTATTTGCACTGATAGCGGCTTTCTCAACCGCCCAGGACCAGGAATTTGTACGAGGTGTGTTGGGCGATGGGTATGTGGAGATGACAGAAGAAAATATTGCCAAAGGAGACCCTTTTGGTGTTTATAAACAGGACAACCAGCTAATGATGTTCCTGCAGATTGCACTCAATAATATACAGGTAGCATTTAATATGTTTGTTTCCGGCTTCTTTGCCGGTTTTGGTACTATTTATATGTTATTTAAAAACGGTGTGATGCTCGGATCTTTCCAATACTTCTTTTTTGCCAAGGGCCTTGGATGGGAATCGGTACTGGTAATCTGGATTCACGGAGCATTGGAAATTTCAGCCATCGTAATTGCAGGTGCAGCCGGGTTGGCAATTGGCCGAAGTATGCTTTTTCCGGGAACCTATACCAGGTTACAATCTCTGCGTGCAGGCGCAAAGGACGGTGTGAAAATAATGATCGGCCTGGTACCAGTATTTATCACAGCCGCGTTTTTTGAAGGTTTTATTACCCGTTATACCAGTATGCCTGTGTGGCTGAGCAGTAGTATATTGCTGGCTTCCTTTGCATTTATAGGCTGGTATTTCATTTATTATCCCATTCAATTAACCAAGAAAATTCAATTGAAAAACCAGGCTAAATAATTATCCGCTGAACAATTGTTTTATATACCGGTTCCTACTCCTTGGCTGTTTGTTCTGTACTTCGTTGATTGCGAAAACAGAACAACTGCCCGGCATGGATAGTACCAAGCTCGATTCCATCAAAAACCTGGAAGTGTTTGCTTATGCCAATGACCCAGCGTACTGGAAAAAAAATGTGGAAAATAACCAACAGCCCGAGCAGGAAAATTGGTTCGACGCGCTGATTGAAAGCTGGGGCTTTAAGCTGGTTGTTTATATAGTTGTGGCTGCCCTGCTGATTTTTGCTGCCTTCCGTTTATTGAATGAACAGAATATGCTGCTGTTTTCGAGAAAGACTGTAAAAAGACGAAAACTGACGAATGCCGAAGAACAGCAACATGAACCCGGTATAGAAGAGTTGTTGAAAAAAGCAGAATATGAACAGGATTTCCGGGAAGCTGTTCGGCTGCAGTACTTATCTGTTTTATTTTTACTCCGCGATAAATCTCTGGTTGAATACCATCCTGAATGGACAAATGCCACGTATTTACGTTTGCTTCGTACACATCCATGTTTTCCTGCTTTTCGAAACCTGACCAGAATTTATGATTTTGTCTACTATGGAGGATTTGAAACAGATGAAGTTAAATACCGGCAGATACAACAGGAATTTTCACTCTTCAGAAAAAAGCTATGAGCGTAAAAAAGATAGATATAGCTGTTTTTCTGTTTTTATTCAGCCTGCTGACAGGCTGTTTTCCTGACCGTGATAAAAAAATAAATCCCCGTATCAGTCTCTGGCAGAAAGACAAAATTCCTTACGGAACCTGGTATGCCCATGCCAGCCTGGCTGACTATTTTCCCAGTTCTGGAGAAATTAATGAACAGAAAATATCTCCTGAACGACTGGCTGATTTTCAGCGTTATTATTGGAATATCAATACTTATAATGAAGATGATACCCTGGTTACAACTGAGCCGGTTGTGGAAGAGGAAGAAGTGGTAGAACCGGGCTCAGCACCCCCCACCGATGATGCAGTGGGACAAGCCATGTCAGAGGCAGCTTCTGATATAGCGGTGCCGGATATTGATTCAGCAGTTAACGTGGTACGAGACTCCATTTTAGCGGTAACAGACTCCCTTGCTGTTGAACCGAGCTACGATACCAGTATGTATGAAGAGGAGGAGGAAGCGGAAAGTGAACCTGCATTGGAGCGGGAACTGTATATGATCGTTTCGCCCCAATTTTATCCGACAGAAAAAGAACAGGAACTCTTATTGCGATATGTAAGTAATGGAAACCATTTGTTTATAGCGGCTTTTGATTTTGGAAAAAGCTTTTTGGATACCCTAAAACTGCAGTTGGATTACCAGGGTCTGATTTTTAACCAAAAAGACACCCTCCTGTATTTAATTCGTTCATCCACCAACGAACTGGTTAAGCCTTATGGATATCCGGGTTTTGGTATGGATCAGTTTTTTGTTTTCCAGGAAGCATTGGATTGGGAAATATTAGGGCAAACGCGCCAGGAAAAGCCCAATTTTATCCGGATTCGTAAAGATTCAGGAAGTATAACACTTATCAGCAATCCCTTATTGCTGTCTAATTTTTTCCTGCTCCATAAAAATAATCACGAGGCTTTTGAAGCCATGATGGCCGGATTGCCCGCCCATTATTCCAGGATTTGGTGGGACGAATACTACCGGCACGCAGATCCTGACAGAAGCAGTTTTTCAAGTCTTGGGGTATTCATGAAATATCCCTCCCTGCGTTGGGCGCTGTACACATCACTTTTAATGCTGACGCTTTTACTGCTCAGTGAATTAAAGCGGAGAAGGAAAATTATTCCCCTGCAGCCGGCGGTCGAAAACAGTTCGCTGGATTT
>NZ_LUKG01000025.1:0-10403 GCF_001601815.1 Flavihumibacter sp. CACIAM 22H1 | reverse complement strand
GCAAGAAATCAGTACAATATCTCAAGTAATCAACCCGATGCTGTATTTGGTGCGCAGCTGGCCTTGAAATCGGGCGTGGAAGAAAGCCTGATAAGCAGTATCCTTTATGAATTTAAAGTAATTGAAGAGCATGGCACAGTGCCCGATGAAGACCTGCTTAGGATGAATGAATTAATAGAACTGTTTCATATAAAACGATCCTGATGGAAGAACAAATTTTTAATGAAAGAACCAATCTGGAAAACCTGAACCAGGCAGTTGATGCGCTTAAAGAGGAAGTTGCCAAGGTAATTATTGGGCAGGAAAATATGGTGGAACTGCTGCTGGTAGCTATTCTGGCAGATGGCCATGTGCTAATTGAGGGGGTGCCCGGGGTGGCAAAAACGTTAACTGCCAGGCTCCTTAGCAAAGCGGTAGACGTGGGTTTTTCAAGAATCCAGTTTACACCAGACCTTATGCCAAGTGATGTGCTTGGTACAAGTATATTTCATCCGCAACAGGCCAGTTTCCAGTTTAGGAACGGCCCGGTTTTCAGCAACCTGGTATTGATCGACGAAATTAACCGGGCTCCGGCTAAAACCCAGGCTGCCTTGTTCGAAGTAATGGAGGAAAAGCAAGTTACCGTAGATGGGCATACCTATTCCATGGAGGCCCCATTTATGGTGGTAGCTACCCAAAACCCGGTGGAACAGGAGGGTACCTATCATTTACCGGAGGCACAATTGGATCGTTTCTTATTTAAGATAAATGTTGGTTACCCGAACACAGAGCAGGAAGTAGCCATTCTTCGTTTGCACCATGGCCAGGGAAATGATAACCTCTTAACCGGCATTAATGCCGTTATGGGAAAAGACCTGTTGCTGGCATTGCGCAAGCAGGTTAAACTGATTCATGTAGAGGAGAAATTATTGGGATTTATTGCGGCCCTGGTGGCAGAAACCAGGAACCATAAACATATTTACCTGGGTGCTTCTCCCCGTGCTTCCATAGGTATTATGAATGCTTCCAAAGCCTATGCCGCTATCAGTGGCCGTGATTTTGTTACACCAGAAGATATTGTTTTTGTGACCGCCCCGGTGCTCCGGCACAGGATCATTATTACCCCCGAAAAAGAAATGGAGGGGGGCACCCCGGATGAAGTTATCCAGGAAATCATTCAATCTATTGAAGTACCCCGCTGATGCCTGTTCCGAAATTTATTAAACAGCTTTATATCACCAACCGGTTGGTTTGGGTACTGATCGGCATTGCCTGTTTTTTCATCCTTACCTATTTTCTTCCGGTTCTTTTTGAATTCGGACTTATACTGCTTGGACTGGTTCTATTACTGTTTGTGGTAGATATATTGCTCTTATTCCGACATCCGGAAGGGTTGCAGGCTAAGAGAAAAATGGCGGATATCTTCAGTAACGGAGATGATAACAAGATTTTGCTCGAACTGAAGTCTGCCTACCCTTTCGCAATAAAAGTGTTGGTAATGGATGAAGTGCCGGTACAATTTCAGTACCGTAATTTTCAGCTTGCTGCAGGCTTGAAGTACGGCGAAACAGCGCAACTGGTGTATTACCTGAAACCCTTAACCAGGGGTGAATATTGGTTTGGTGCCATTAACTGCCTGGTCAGCAGCCCACTGGCATTAGCAGAAAGAAGATTTCCTGTTGCAGCTGAAAAAATGGTAATGGTATGGCCCTCCTTTCATTCTCTCCGTTCTTATGAATTGCTGGCCCATAATGCTACTACCTCGGAAATCGGTAGCAGAAAAGTGCGGAAATTGGGGCATAGCCTTGAATTTGAGGAAATAAAGGAATATGTTCCGGGAGATGATCTCCGCAACGTTAACTGGAAAGCAACAGCCAGGAAAGGTGGAGCGCTGATGGTTAATAATTTTATGGACGAAAGAAGCCAGCAGGTATATTGTCTTATTGATAAGAGCCGTGTGATGAAAATGCCCTTTGAAGGAATGACATTACTGGATTACGCCATCAATGCAAGCCTTGTTTTATCAAGGGTAGCCCTTGTAAAATACGACAAAGCTGGTTTGATCTGTTTTGACGAAAACAGGGGTAAAATGGTGCCGGCCGATCGGAAAGGTATACAAATGAGTTTACTGGCCGAAACCCTTTATCGCCAGCAGACCAATTTCCTGGAAGCGGATTATGAAAAGCTGGTAACACTGGTGAAAAGCCGCATAACCCACCGCAGCCTGCTTATCCTGTTTACCAATTTCGAATCCATGAGTAGTTTGCAAAGGCAATTGCCTTATATCCGTTCTCTGGCAAAACAACACTTGCTGCTGGTGGTATTTTTTGAAAATACAGCCTTGCAGGAGCAGGTTAAACAACCGGTGGAGGATTTGGAACAACTGTATATAAAAACAATTACTGAAAAATTCATTGCAGAAAAAAGGCTGATGGTAAAGGAATTGCAGAAATATGGTATACAAGCCATCCTTACCTCTCCTCAGCAATTAACCACTCAAACCATTAACAAATACCTTGAACTGAAGGCAAGGCAGATTATTTAATTTTGCTGCATGTTAGACAAGCAACAGGAGGTTTGGTTTCAATCCAATTTAATAAACCCGGCTAAGCAGGTAAGAATTCTCTTATTTGATGAAGCTATTCAATTATACGATGCCAGTGACGAATCCTTTATAGGCGCATATGCTTTAAAAGGAATCCGCCTGCTCCAGCACCAGCCGCCTTTAACCCTGTTGCAGCTTTTGCCCGGGGCAGAGGATCGGTTAACGATTGCCGATGCACACCTGTTGCTGCCCGAAATCCTGGAACGCATTCGTAGCGATCGGAAAATTTCTAAAAAAATCGGGCGAAACTGGAAATGGCCGGTTTTGTTCCTGGCAATTGCCGGTTTTCTTGTGGCGGCTTATTTCGGACTTATTTCACTGCTTACAGGGGTTGGCCTGAAGCTGGTATCTCATGAGAAGGAAAAAGAACTGGGAGCAATGATTTACCAGTCCATGTCAGAAAACCTACGGATAGACAGCCAATCTAGCCGCTCTCTCAGCCTTTTTGCCAGCCACCTTCACTTAAGCCCAGCCTACGAATTGGAGTTTACCGTGGTAGACGATAAGGAAATTAATGCCTTTGCAATACCCGGCGGGCATATCGTAGTGTATAAAGGCATATTAAAAGAAATGAAGGAGCCGGAGGAACTCGTAGCTCTTTTAGGACATGAAGCAAGTCATATCAATGAACGGCATAGTTTACGGTCTATTCTCCGGCAGTTATCAGGTTCTGTATTATTGTCTATGGTATTTGGAGACCTGGGCTCTATCGGCGCATCCATTGCCGGGCAGGCCGATCAGCTCCGGACACTGTCTTATTCACGCTCCCTGGAAGAAGATGCGGATGAAAAGGGCATGGAGCAAATGATCAGCAATAAGGTAGATCCGAAAGGTATGGTGGCATTAATGGATCGTTTACAGAAAGCCGAAAGCGGAAACACACTACCTGGGTTTTTAAGCACCCATCCTTTAACCAGCGAGCGGAAAAAATCGGCTTTGAAATTTATCGAAAAACATCCGGTACAGTTTGAAACACCTGCACTGCTTTCAACGGACTGGGATCGCCTTAAAAAAGATATTTCAAGAGAACAGGAAAATGCCTCCGAGTCTGGGGAAGCAGCACAAAATCAATGGTAAACAAAACAATAGCTGCCGGATAGTTACCTTTGCACAAAATGTTGTAGGGAGATGACTGATCCAATTGTTGAAAATCCATTTGCTGCTGGCCGCGTACTATTAATTGATAAACCACTCGACTGGACTTCTTTTGATGTGGTTCGTAAGCTTCGCAACCAGGTAAAAACAAAAAAAGTGGGTCATGCCGGTACACTTGATCCCCTGGCAACCGGCCTCCTGATTGTGTGTACCGGAAAATTTACGAAAAAGATAAATGAGTTTATGGCGCAGGAGAAGGAGTATACCGGCACCATTCAGCTGGGAGCATCCACGCCTACCTATGATCTTGAATCGACGCCGGTGCCTACTCCAGGGTATATACTGGATGCAACCGGCCTTCGTACAGATGCTGGCCGGGAATTGGAGGAAACGGTAATAAATGTGGCGATGGATGCATTCAGGGGACCAATTATGCAGGTGCCGCCTATTCATTCTGCTATTAAGATCAAGGGCCAGCGCGTTTACGAATTGGCCAGAAAAGGCAAGGAGGTTCAGTTGGAACCAAGACCTGTTACTATCCGAGAATTTTCGATCATCCGCCTTGATGCCGGCTTGCTTTATTTCAAAGTAATCTGTACAACTGGCACCTATATACGAAGTTTAGCAAATGATCTGGGGCAGGTATTGGGTTGCGGTGGCTATCTTACCAGCCTGCGCAGAACCAGGATTGGAGAGTATTCCGTTGAACAGGCCATGAGCATGGACGCTGCGGCCTCCTTCATACAACAGGAATTAGAAGGGCGCATTGATACCTAATTGAAATTGGCCTTTTAACAGGTTTACATTTTGGAACCATCCGTTTTTTTGATTCGCAAATAAGGGGTCTTTAAGTTTATAGGCCCAGTCGAACCGGATCATAAAATAATTGAAATCCAGTCTGAGGCTGGTTCCGCCGGCAACAGCAATATCTCGGTAGAGGTGCTTTAATCGAAAAACACCGGCATCGAGCGCTGGATTGCCCTGGTTATTCCGGTACCAAATATTGCCGATATCTGCAAAAAAGGCACTTTTTAAGTTTATGCCAAATAAAGTGCCCAAGGGGAAACGATATTCAATATTAGACTCCAGTTGAAAGTCGGCAAATCGAAAAGTGTTAGCGCCCTGGAAATAGTCAGAAGACCCGGGACCAAGCTGCCTAACCTGCCAGGCTCGCATGCTGCTTGGACCACCGGCAAAATAGGATTTAAAAAAGGGCAGACTGGGTTCTTTAACAATTTTGCCACTGGTATCGTATTGTTTGCCATAGGGAATTCCAAGTCCCACAAAAAAGCGAAATGCCCAGGATTTATTCCCTTTGTTGATATAATGCCTGAAATCAATATCCGCTTTGGCAAAACGAAAGAGTCGCGAATTCAGGTCAAATTGTTTGAAATTCCCAAAAATACCACCGCTTTCTTCCAGTTGAATTTTCAGGTTATATACTTTGTTCGACCTTGCCCAGGTATTCCGCACGATCAGGTATTGCGAAATGATGAGTCCGTCGTTATAAAAGTTTTCCAGGTTAGGGATGATGGCCGCCTGTTTATAGAAACTATCGGTTTTAAACAACCGTACAAATTCAACATTCAGGGGGCTGTAATACCAGTTTCGGTTTTTCTGGTTTATCCACTCATAGCCGATGGAGGTATTAACCGATTGTACCCGCAAAAAATCTCGCAGGTTGGTGATGGACCCGCTGGCCGACAACAGGGTACGGGAGCTTTGAAAGCGACGTTCCTGTTTTATTTTAAAGGGGGTAACAAATTTCGGGATTGTAAAACTTTGGGTTATACTGGTTTGGAAGGTTTGAATAATTCTGCCCTGATTACCTAGTTCTATACCAAACCTGAAATTGGTACTGGCAAGTACGGATTGTTTACTCAGGTTACGATCCTGCAGGCCAAAATTCAATGCTATACCGAACAGGTTGGTAGTGGTAATCAGGTCGGTGGCGTTCCGACTGGCTTCCAGGTCGACGGAGATATTCTGTTTTTTTGCCAGGTACATATTCACTTCAGCGTCCACCACCCCAAGGCTGTCTACCGGGTATAAATCAATGCCAACCTGTTGCCAGGCGCTCATTTGCTGAAATACATTGTTGGTGCGATACACATCTTTTTGCCGATAAAGATTACCTGGTATCATTTGG
Organism: Flavihumibacter sp. CACIAM 22H1; assembly: GCF_001601815.1. Taxonomy (GTDB): domain Bacteria; phylum Bacteroidota; class Bacteroidia; order Chitinophagales; family Chitinophagaceae; genus Flavihumibacter. The sequence continues at coordinate 4,575 of NZ_LUKG01000025.1, read as the reverse complement.
TTATTCCTGGCCAGAAATCCGGGCTTGGTCATGTTTTTAGAACGGATTACACTGATATTGTTCCGGGTAATGGTGTCTTTTTTGCTGGTTACCAGGCTGTCCTGAATCAGGGAAAGGTCGGGGTAAAACCGGATAAACCGAAACCTGTATTGTTGCAGTCGTTCAGGATTTTTAGTACCCCGCTGTTTAAATATGACATCAATCTGCGGGTTTTCTCTTCTTTTCTGAACCTCTTCCAGTAACCGGATCTGTTCAAAGGGATCCAGACCGGGGTCAATCAGGGCGGCAACAATGGTATCAACCTGGGCATACATGTCTTCCCGTGTAATTTTGAGGTAGCCGTTATCGCGAAAAATATTGAGCAGCCGGTCGATTTCCAAGGAAACTTTCTCATTGCTGTAAGCATCTCCTCTTTTTAGCTTGCTGTCTTTTTGATTGGCATTGGCCAGGGCTTGCAACGTACTGTCATGAAAGTCAAAAGCGAGTGAATCTATCCGTAATACTTTACCCGGAACCACTTTAAAATTTGTGGTAACTCTTTTCTGGTCTTCCACCTGCACCAGTGAGCTGTCCCAGCTAACCTGCCCATACATATACCCGTAAGCCCTGAGCAAATCATCTATATATCCAATTGATTCGGTGGCGTAGCTGGTATCAAATACAGGCGGACTTTCCATTTCTTTTCGCAGAAAGCCTTTTTTCCGGTACCGTACTTTCAAGCTATCGGAAAGCTGGTTTTCTATTTTATTGATCAGGTTTGCCTTTTCAGCGGAGGGGAGTTTTGCATCTACTTTGATCGTAGTTTTATAAACAAAGGGGTGCGGACTCGGATAATTTTTTATGACCTTGCAGCCGGTTATCAAAAAAAACAACAGGTACCCATACACCCTTGGCCAAAAAAGACGGGTGTAACACTTGTTGTTGTAAAAAACCATAGGCTGCTGAAAAATATATCTAATGATGACGAAAAATCAGGCCAAATATATTCAAAGTTTGAGCCATAAAAAATTCAGAGATGAAGAGGGCTTGTTTGTGGCAGAGGGACCAAAAACAGTGGAAGAACTACTGAGGCTACCACATATGCGGCCCAGACTGGTTTATGCATTACCCGAATGGTGGCAATTGCACGCCGAATGGCAGCAGCAACCATGGGCGCAGGTACTGGATGAACTGGCCCTTGCGCGTATCTCTTTTCTAAAAACACCCAACCAGGTACTGGGGGTATTTGAAAAACCGGATTTGGCTATTAGGCCGGGAGGCTGGCAGATTGTGCTGGATGGTATCCAGGATCCCGGTAACCTGGGTACCATTATCCGGATAGCTGATTGGTTTGGTATTCAGCAGCTTATTTGCAGTGAAGATTGTGCGGACGCATTTAATCCTAAAGTAGTTCAAAGTACGATGGCAAGTATTGGCCGGGTTGAAATCCTGTACACGGACCTCATAGCGTTTGTGGAGGCACATCCTCATCGTGACTTTATTGCAGCTACCCTGGAAGGAACCCCCATAAAGGAAGCGAAAGTGCATTTGCCGGCAGCACTGGTTATCGGTAATGAATCAAAAGGTATTCGACCAGAGTTACGTGCCCTGCTCCATCATTTTGTAACAATTCCACGAATTGGTGCAGCCGAATCGCTCAATGCAGCGGTGGCTACGGGAATAATTTTGGGGCAGCTGGTGTAGGCAGCAAGGAGGGGAGGAGCGGCGCATTCCCCTCCTTGCTGCCTTTCCTCACTTAAACTGTATCGCTTTAACCGGCTGTATATTTCTAACGATCAGGCTGGGGATGGTAAGCACGGCAAGGCAGATCAGGAAAGTACCGAGATTCACGGCTAACACCTGCCAGGGGATTACAAGAATTTCTGCTTTATCAATGTAGTACATGTCTTCGGGAAGGCGAATGAATTTAAACCTGTTCTGCAAGGCCAGCAGAATGAACCCCAGGATATTTCCTAAACCAATTCCAACCAGGGTAATAAGTGCACCGTGATAAAGAAAAATACGCTGAATAGTGGCGTTATTGGTGCCCAGGGCCTTTAATATGCCTACCATCCGGGTTCGCTCCAAAACCAGAATAATCAGACAGGTAATTAAATTTAGAACTGCTACAATTATCATAATAACCAGGGTAATACCGATGGTTTGGTCCTGCAGTGCCAGCCAGTCGAAAATATTGGGGTAAATTTCGAAAATAGTTTTACTGTTCCATAACATCGGCAGCCGGTTGAAGATAGCTTCGTTGATTTGCTCCATATCCTCCTGCTTATTCAGGAATATTTCATAGCCGCCCACCTGATTAGGCGTCCAGTTATTCAGCCGTTGAATCAGCCGGATATCTCCAATGGCAATTAGTTTATCGTATTCTTCTATACCCGTTTTGTAAATGCCTGCAACGGTAAGTTTTCGCGCCCGGGGTGCGCTGCCGTCATTCTGAATAAAATAAATTAAGATGGGATCATTTATTTTTAGTTTCAACTGGCTGGCGGTATAGGCACTCAATACGATTTCGTTACTGTAGCCGGAATCGGGGTAAACCATCCATCGGCCCTCTTTTAAAAAGCTTTGCAGGCGGGCTGAATCATAAAATCGGTCTATCCCTTTAAATAATACGCCTTCCAGGCTTTCTTCTGTTTTGAGAATTGCATTTTTTGTAGCATAGGCCTGTATTCCCCTGATGCCGGGAATTTCTTGCTGCAACTGCTCTACCGTATCGTTTCGATCAATCGGATACTCCTCTGAAATAACCGACTTACTGGGCTCATAATGCTGTACGCGGATATGCCCCCAAAAATTAAATATTTTCTGACTGATGGCCGATTGAAAGCCATTGGTAAAGGCCAGCGCCAGAATCATTGCAGCAACGCTGATTGTTGTTGCAGCAATCGCCAGCCGGATAATAAATCTGGAAAAAGACTGCTGGTTATTGAAGGCGACCTTACGCGCTATAAATCCGGCGATATTCAATCGGCATGGTTTTAGTCGCCAAATATAGGGGAGAAAACTATTTTTAACCGGATGCGTTTTGTAGTTTGGTGTCCTGATTGACCATTCAAATTAGTTGTTTTTACATGTATAAATCTATTATTCTGGCCAAAATCCTGCTACTTGGCGGGTTTTTGAGCCAGGCACAAAACATAGAACCCGATCAGGTATACAATTTGTCTATCCAGCAAGTAAAATTATTTCCGGTAGGCAACCCGCTTGGATACCCCATTATTCGACTGGGTTCAGCTGATCAGTTAGAACTTCATTTTGACGACCGGGAAGGAGGCACCAAAGCGTATTCCTACAGCTGGCAGTTATGCAATGCGGACTGGTCGCCGGTTAACCTGAATAGCATGGATTATGTAAAAGGATTTTCTCAACAAAGAATTACGACCTATCGCAATTCTTCGGTTGCACTTACGCGTTATACACATTATCAGGCACAGTTACCCGACAGGGGGTCGGTACCTTCCCGCTCGGGCAATTATTTGTTAAAAGTTTTTTTAAACGGTGATCCAAACCAGTTGGCGTTTACCCGCCGGGTGCTGGTAGTTGATGAAAAGGCCGCAGTAGGAATACAGGTACAGCAGCCCTTCAATAACCAGGTATTTACGACGCACCAGAAATTGGCATTTACGGTGAATATGCGCCAGTTGAACCTGGTCAATCCCATGCAACAGATACAGGTGGTTCTATTACAGAATAACCGTTGGGATAATGCAAAAACGGGTTTGAAGCCCACTTTTATAAGGCAGAACCAACTGGAATATAACACTGAACAGGACGCGGTTTTTGCGGCAGGAAAAGAATGGCGATGGTTGGACCTGCGTAGTTTTCGGTTGCAATCAGAACGGGTAGACAGTGCCGTTTATGCAAAAGATGGCACAAGCGTTTTTGTAAAGCCTGATTTTGATCGCTCTGCTTTACGCGTGGTGTATTACCGGGATGGAAATGGAATGTTCTTTAACGAAACATTGGATGGGTTAAATCCTTATTGGCAGGGAGATTATGCAACTGTATATTTTAGTTTTCGACCTCCTGGCGGAATGCCCTTCCGACAAGACCTTTACCTTTTTGGAGAATTAACCAATTACGGAAAAGACCCACAGGCAAAAATGGCCTTCAACAAAGAGAAAGGCTGGTACGAAACTTCTCTCTGGTTAAAACAGGGATATTATGATTATGGGTATGCCCTGCTTGATGATAAAGCGGGAAAGCCCGTATTCCAACTGGAAAAAACAGAAGGAAATTATTGGGAAACAGAAAATAGTTACCTGGTACTGGTGTATTACCGCTCCTTAGGTGGCCGCTCGGATGAATTGGTGGCAGTGGGGCGGGTTAATTCTTTGGGTGGGCGAAATCAGTGAGGGGGATAGGGGGAAGATTTATTTTTCCTTTTCCCGTTTAATTTTTTACTTTTGCACTGGCAGGTCTCATACGGCCAGCTCCTACTGAACTCCCCCAGGGTCGGAAGACAGCAAGGGTAGGTGGTTGTAGCGGCGCGATATGATAAGCCTGCCATTTTTTATTTTACCCAGCCCCGCTTTCTCCCTTCACCGTCTTCTCCTTTCCTCCTTCACCTCCCTTTCC
>NZ_LUKG01000024.1:49416-53698 GCF_001601815.1 Flavihumibacter sp. CACIAM 22H1 | reverse complement strand
GGAATGCGGTAAAATTATTTATGAGAGCAAACGAACCAAAGGATTTACGCGCGACTGGATCGAAAAACTGAAAGCTGATATGCGCAGCCAGGGTGCGGATATTGCGATTCTCGTAACACAAACCATGCCCGACGAAATGGATCAGTTTGGCGAAAAAAACGGGATCTGGATCTGCACCTTTTCGGAAGTGCGACCGCTGGCACAGGTGCTGCGTGAAAGCCTGATCAGGATCTATAATGCCATCCGCAATCAGGAAAACAAAGGCGATAAAATGCACATGCTCTACGATTATCTGACCAGTAATGAGTTTTCCGAACAGTGGAAAGCGATCCGGGAAGGCTTTATGAGTATGAAACTTTCCATTCAGAAAGAACGGGATGCCATGGAAAGACTTTGGAAAGCGCGTGAGAAACAACTCGAAAAAGTATTGCTGAATGCTGCTCATATCCGAGGCAGTATTGAAGGGATTGCAGGCTCCGATTCGATCAACCTTGAACTCGAAGACGACCCCCTCTCCCTCCCGGAATAATTTTTTGCCGGTCGGGTGCTATCCGACCGGCAAAAAATACTATAAGTTTTTTCTGAAATAGGCGCCCAACGCCTTGCCGGCATCGGCATAGGCTTCGCCAATACGCATACCGGTATCAAAATCAAACCCGCCGAAAGTACGCCCCAGGGCTTTTTCGAGCTTGATCTTGGCTACTTCCTTACTTCTGTTGGCTGTTTCTACAATTACAATATCAAGGTAGATATTTGCATTTCCCCGGGAAATACCCACATTAAAGCCCGGTTCAGTGGAAATGGTCTTTACAATCATAGTATACTTGGCAGATGGTGCATTTCCGGAAGCTATTCCACTTTCCGAAGCAAACAGCTCGTTGAACTTAGGATGAAACCTGGCTTCCCGGTCAGCCACCCAGGATTTGGCCCAGTTATCGCCCCTTCCCGGTTCTTTTTTATTGTAATCCGCCGTTTTTTTCGCAACATACTCTGCCTCTGTTTTAAACTTACCCACCGACATTCCCTCATACACAAACTCGGTGTTTATTTCTTTTTCGCCAGCCAATACCCCAATACTGCCGGATTCTACCCGGATTCGTTGGGCGTTTGCATCAGTGGAAATGGCAGCGACGGCTACCATCATCATTCCGAATACAGTTTTTTTCATGTACAAATTCATTTTTTACAAAATAGGATTTATTCTTTATATGTTTAATAAGGAGGCTGCAAACTACCCACCGCACGGGCAAAAATCCAACTGAGTTGGATCAATCTGTTCAGGTTACCAGGTAGGCCATCACCAGCGGTTCAAAAATTTTACCCGATAACTTCACCTCCTGTGGTTCACCAAGGTTAAATAGAAAGGGAATTTCCATCCACTTATTGGCGCCGTATTGAATCGGCCCGCTAAGCTGCATATGCGACTTAAAGTCCAGGCCTCCTAAGCCATGCCATTTATATACTGCTTCTTTGGCGCTCCAGATAACCGTGGTAAGTTCCAGTTGCAACTGGTCAAACAACTCCCATTGTGCCAGGAATTGCTTTTCGGCAGGCGACAAAAACTTGGGCGATATTCGTTCTATACGCGGGGTAACCAGCTCTATATCAATGCCCACCTGGCTTGTACTGCTGGCAATGGCCGCCGCATAATTTCCGCAATGCGAAATCGAAAAATGGTATTTTTCGCCGGGTAAATAGGGCTTACGGGTATCCGCTACCAGGATCTCTGCCAGGGGAAAATCGTCAAATAAAACAGTCAGCAGGTAACGGCCTGCCAGGTGCTGCAGGCGTTTATAAGGATGCGTTACATCCTTGTGCACCGGTACCCGTTCCAGAAAAAAAGATTCCGGTTCTTCGATCCGCCAAATCGCCAATTTGGTGGTTTGGTTGATATTATGTTGATAAAATAAGGCCAAGGTTGAAATTAAGAAGCTAACATTGCAGCGTCACTGAATCAGTACCACCCAACAAATATAAATTAAGCGAAGCACATGATTTTGTCGGATACGCGCATATTGGAAGAAATGGAGAAAGGCACCATCAAAATTGAACCCTATCAACGAGAATGCCTGGGCAGTAATTCCTATGATGTTCACCTGGGAAAATGGTTGGCTACCTACAAGGAACATATCCTGGATGCCAAAAAACATAACCAGATCGATTATTTTGAAATACCAGAAGATGGTTTTGTTCTTTATCCGCATATTTTTTACCTGGGGGTTACCGCTGAATACACGGAAACCCATGCACATGTTCCTTTTCTGGAAGGCAAATCCTCTACCGGCCGGCTCGGCATTGATATCCATGCCACGGCAGGCAAGGGCGATGTGGGTTTCTGCGGAAACTGGACGCTTGAAATTTCGGTGAAGCAACCGGTTAAGGTGTATAAAGGCATGCCGATCGGGCAGCTAATTTATTTCCCGGTAGATGGAGAAACTGAGGTGAAATACAATCAGAAGAAAAACGCCAAGTACAGCGGGCAGCCCGATAAGCCAATTGAAAGTATGATGTGGAAGAATAAGTTTTAAACGGGGCTCAGCTTCGCGGATCCCGGCCAATAAACCTGTTTTTCCCCAGTAAAAAACCAATTGCCAGGTTAATATTTTTTGCCATTGCTTTTTCTGTTTTTAATGAAAAAAGGTAGCGGTTGATCTCTTTTTGCAAGGAAGGAGGCGCTGAATGAATATTTTGCGGGCCGCAGGTATTTTATTTAATGCTTTTTCAAGCCCCGTATGCATGGCCAGGGTCCTGTCTCTTCTGTCGAAGGCCACCGCCACATCTATTATTTCACCAATCCTTTTCGTGGAATCAGGAAGCATGGTGGTATTAATATAGAGCCGCCAGCTTCCTTTATACTTCACCAGTGTTTGTTGATAGTTTATTCCGTTAACAGATCCGTACACCGGGATTGGCCCCTTTTCTTTGTTGGCTTCGGCAAAAATTTGCACAAGCAGCTGATCCGGCACTAACACATAGGGATTAATTCCAATGAGCTCAATCCTTGCCTTAAAGGTTTCCATACGTATTTAAAAAGCTGTTTCAGTTACTAAAATACGTCCAAAATAAAACGGAGCCCCGGTATTAAATTAAAGTTTATCCATCCCATACCTGCGCACATATGCTAGCACAAGGGCCACCACCTGGTTATAACTGAGCATACCGGATGGCTGTTGATTAACCCGCAGGTATTGCGCATAAAGGGTCCTGACCAAGGGTTCAAAAAATCCAACATGGTCCTGGTTAAACCGGCGCAGGGTACGCAGGTCTTCCTGTACACCCGGGGGCAACTGATCGTAACGAAGCTGTCCGAGGCTAGAATCGCGCAGGTATAAATCGCGAATAGCATACAGGTATAAATCAAAATAGGCTGAATACCGGAAAGCCGCACTCCCGCTTTTACTGGCTGTCAGAAATCCTGCTAAATTGGCTTCGTTTTCTTTAGCATACCCTAACTGATGGCCAATTTCATGGCAGGTAGTAAAAGGCTGAACAAATACGGGTACCGTAGTATTTACCTGTGCCTCACCCGTAAATGGGTTATAGTAACCGGTGAACCCAAGGTAATTCCCAAGATAACTGTAGAGAGATGGTTTCACAGATTGCCCGCCATATTTAAGAAAGACTGCCCGGCTGCCTGGTTGCTGGTAGGCACTGAAAGCCCGCGTGAATAAGGTTTTCTTATGTTGTAGGGGCTGTCGTTCGGGAAGTGAAACTATTCGGTTGTTTTCCATCCGCTGAACCAGTACCGCTACAAGCGTATCCAGTTCGGCTGTACTGTAGGCCGTGGCCTGGATACCGGCCTGCCTGGCAATACCTGCCCGGTTGTAATTCAGGCCCCATAACAAATTAAAAAGAATATAAATCCACAACCAAACCCTCATTACCCGCACCCCTACCCGCAGCAGCCAGGCTGTGTTCAGTTTTTTCTGCACAATGGCTTTAATCAGTTTAACCAGCCGAAAAACCAGCACTATAACCGCAATAGCATAAAGCAAATCACCAAAACTAAAGGGCATCCAGCCGAATAAAAAACGCTGCACCCTGGAAATAAGGGGATAAATACCCGTTGAATAATAGTTTTCCACCACCAGCGGAAAAGCCGACACAACTTTAATCAATAAAGCGATGGCCGCCAGAATGAATAAGCCGGTATACCGGTATCTTTGCCCCGTTCTTTCCTGCATATTGATACAACTATCCGCAATAATAGAATGTTCAACGCAAAAAGAAAATTCAAAAAATGCCTGCCATGAATATCGAAAAGAACCGGAATGAAGATGCC
>NZ_LUKG01000024.1:30132-48984 GCF_001601815.1 Flavihumibacter sp. CACIAM 22H1 | reverse complement strand
AATGAAGATGCCATGAAATTGCTGCTGAGTGAATGGAGAAAGCGCAAAGAAAAAATAGCCCTCGGCGGCGGAAAAAAAGCCATTGAGAAGCAACATGAAAAAAACAAGCTAACCCCTCGTGAAAGAATCAATTATCTGATCGATGCAGGGTCCCAATTCCTTGAAATCGGCAGTTTTGCCGGTTATGAAATGTATGAAGAACAGGGCGGCTGCCCGGCTGGTGGAACAGTGGCCGGCATTGGTTATGTGAGTGGCCGGCAATGTGTACTGCTAGCTAATGACCAAACCGTAAAAGCTGGGGCCTGGTTCCCGATTACCGGTAAAAAAAACCTGCGGCTGCAGGAAATTGCCATGGAAAACCACCTACCGGTTATTTACCTGGTAGACAGTGCGGGCGTTTTTCTGCCCATGCAGGATGAAATCTTTCCCGACAAAGAACATTTCGGCCGCATATTTCGGAACAATGCCCGTATGAGTGCGATGGGAATTACCCAGATAGCTGCCGTAATGGGGCCTTGCGTGGCAGGAGGAGCTTACCTGCCCATTATGAGCGATGAAACGCTGATGGTAGAGGGAAATGGCTCTATTTTTCTTGCAGGCCCCTACCTCGTAAAAGCGGCTATTGGTGAAGATATTGATGCAGAAACGCTAGGCGGTGCAGACACCCATAACGCTCTTTCGGGAATTGCCGACTATAAATTTTCATCAGAAAAAGAATGCCTGGATGAAATAAAAAAAATCATGGGGAAACTGGGTGCACCAGCTTCTGCCGGATTCAACCGGGCTGCTCCCAAGCCGCCTAAACAATTGCCCGAGGAAATATATACCCTACTTTCGGAAGGAAACACAAAACCGTATGAGATGCGTGCATTGATTGCCTGCCTGGTAGATGATGCTGAATTTGATGAATTCAAAGCGGAATACGGAAAATCAATTGTGTGTGGTTATGCAAGAATTGAAGGATGGGCCGTGGGCATTGTTGCCAACCAGCGAACGATCGTAAAAAGTAAGCGGGGAGAAATGCAAATGGGGGGAGTGATCTACAATGACAGTGCAGACAAAGCGGCTCGATTTATCCTGAATTGCAACCAGAAAAAAATTCCGCTGGTTTTTCTGCAGGATGTAACCGGTTTTATGGTGGGCAGCCGCAGTGAACATTCTGGCATCATCAAAGACGGCGCCAAACTGGTGAATGCCGTGGCTAATTCGGTAGTACCTAAAATCACCATTATTGTAGGCAATTCATATGGAGCGGGCAATTATGCCATGTGTGGAAAAGCCTATGACCCACGTTTTATCTACGCCTGGCCAACTGCTAAAATTGCCGTAATGGGCGGTGATCAGGCAGCCAAAACCCTCCTGCAGATCCAGGTAGCTTCAATGAAAGCAAAGGGACTGGAAGTAACACCTGAACAGGAACAAGAGGTTTTACAATCGATTAAGAAAAAATATGACGAACAAACATCGCCCTATTATGCAGCGGCCCGGTTGTGGGTAGATGAAATTATAGATCCAGTACAAACCAGGCAGGTTATTGCAGCAGGTATTGAAGCAGCGAATAATAACCCAACTATCCCCCCACTTAAAACAGGGGTATTTCAAACATAACTACAAAACGGTGAAGCAGTGCAGTATTCAACGACACTATTCACTACATCGTCTTTGCAATGAGTGAACTAATTATTTACACCGATGGCGCCAGCAGAGGAAATCCTGGTCCCGGTGGCTATGGAACCATATTAAAATGGGGAGCAAAAGAAAAGGAACTGGCCCAGGGATATCGCAAAACAACCAATAACAGAATGGAATTGATGGCTGTAATAGCCGGACTTGAAGCGCTGAACAAACAAGGACTTCGGATTACCGTTTACAGCGATAGCCAATACGTAGTAAAAGCCGTTGAACAGGGTTGGCTGAAAAACTGGATAGCAACCAATTTCAAGGGAGGCAAAAAAAACCGCGATTTGTGGACCCGTTTTCATGCGCTTTCACAACAACACCAGATCCGGTTTCAGTGGGTAAAAGGCCATGCCGACAATCCTTATAATAACCGCTGCGACCTGCTGGCCACTACGGCGGCAGACAGCAAACACCTGCTGATAGACGCTGGTTATGAAGCAGAAAATCCCTGAAAGAAATAGAGTTTTCGATGGTGTTGCAGGAACCGCTATTTATTGGATATTTGATTTATGAGCGATCTCAAACCAACCACTGATATTAGCATCCAAACACTACCCGATTCAGCAGCCCCGCCCATGGAACTGATTCTGTTGGCTGATCCGAATGAACAGGAAGTGCTTGATTACCTGCCTCATTGCCTGGTTATAACCGCAATACACCAGGAGTTTACCGCTGGTGTACTGGCCTTATCACCGGAAAGCAAAACAAAAGCGGAGATTAAGGTACTGGCAGTTGCGCCTGGTTACCGAAGAAAAGGTATCGGACGATTGCTTTTACAAGAAGCAGGCTCCAGGGCCAAACGCCTTGGTTTTACCGAACTGCAGGTATGTACCGGAAATTCAAGCATCCAGCCTTTTCAACTTTACCAGCAGGCCGGGTTTGACCTAACAGATATCCGCTGGAACTATTTCACCCTTCATTATCCCGAACCCATTGTTGAGGATGGCATAGTTTGCAGGCACCAATTGGTACTGATCAAAAATCTATAAGCCCAGGCATGTTTACCAATACTGTTCAATACCTGCGACAACGTACCAGTTTAAGCATTGGATACCTGTTTGCCGTTTCCAGTATTTTGCTTGGTATATGGGTAGCTGCCATCCCTCAAACCAAAGAACGACTAGGCCTTACAGATGCCACCCTTGGCTTAACACTGCTACTGGCTCCTTTAGGCGCTTTAACTGGAGTGGTAATTGCACCACAAATTTTTCGTCGCCTGAATGCCGGCACCTGGATGTTCTATGGATCCCTTTTTTATTGCCTATCCTATATTGTACAGGTATCAGCTAACCAGTTACCGGTATTAATGATTGCACTTTTTACAACCGGTCTCACTGGTTTTCTAAACGGTGTTTCCAGCAATGCCATGGTAGGCAAGCTGGAACAGCAACTTGAGCGACGTTTGATGAGCACTTCCCATGGCATGTATAGTTTAGGAGGAGGCATCAGTGCAGGCCTGGCATCCCTGTTTTATCTCTGGCAGGTACCTGCAACTGCACAGATTCTGGTGGTGGTCGGGGTGCTGGCTACCGGGTTGTTATTTCTTCGTAAAGATTTACTGGCTCATAACCACCGTATTGATTCAGAACGCAGTTTTAGCTTACCGAAAGGAGGGGTAGTCGGCCTGTCCTTTATCTGTTTTGTAACGTTCATGGGTGAAGGTTGTGTGGCAGACTGGAGTGCTATCTACCTGCGAGAATCCTTAAACGGTACCAAAGCGATTGCAGGAATTGGTTTTGCCGGTTTTTCTGCAGCAATGGCAATTTGCCGGTTTAATGGCGATACCATTATTCCCAGGTTAGGTAATAAAAAAGTAGCTGTGGGCGGATGCATGATTGCAGCGCTTGGCTATCTACTGGCCATCAGTACCAGTTCCATTGCTGTTTCCATTGCCGGCTTTACCCTGATCGGATTAGGATTTTCCTGTGTAGTACCGATTTTATTCAGCACTGCTACCAAAGTACCGGGAGTAAGCGCAGTAAGCGGGTTATCCGCAGTTGCCAGTGGCGGACTACTGGGATTTCTGGCCGGCCCCTCCTTGATTGGAATTTTATCCGAGCGCTATTCGCTCGCCACCGGGTTGAGCCTCGTTTTTTTTCTTGCCCTACTGGCTGCATTGGTTGCCTGGAAAAACCGCTACCTTTCTCCAGCCGGATCCACCCGACCGGTGAATAACCCATAAGCTCTTTTATATGGTACCAATAGCTGTTACACATTTGTTTTCGAAACTGGATGAACTATTGATCAATTGTTTGCGCTCTTGTACGATAGATGACTGGAAACGGCCTACCCTGGCAAAAAAATGGACCATAAAAGATATTGCTGCCCACCTCCTGGATGGCAATTTGCGTAGTTTATCGATGGGAAGGGATCAATATTTTGGAGAAACCCCGCCTGCCCTGGAATCTTATGCAGACCTGGTTGCCTGGTTAAATGAACTGAATGCTGACTGGGTAAAAGCCTGCCAAAGAATAAGCCCCTCTCTGCTTATTTCTTTGCTGGATTGCACGGGGCCGGCTGTAACAAGGCATTACCAGCAGTTGGATCTGGCTGCACCGGCTGTATTTGGAGTGGCATGGGCCGGAGAGGAGCAGTCCGCCAACTGGTTTCACCTGGCCCGCGAATACACGGAAAAATGGCATCATCAGGCACAGATCCGGGATGCATTAAACCAGACAGCCCCCCTATTGTCGCGGGAGTTCTATCATCCTTTTCTGCAAACGATGATGAGAGGCCTTCCTCATCAATACCGCCATACCGACGCGGCCTATGGAACCACTTTACAACTGATTGTCGGAGGTGCTGCGGGCGGCCATTGGTTCCTTCAAAAAACATCCGATGGTTGGAAACTGGCAGAGAATGGGATCTCGCACACGACTCTCCGCCTGGAGCCGGAAATTGCCTGGAAATTGTTTACAAAAGGTATCCGGCCGGAAGAAATGCCCCTCACTTCAACAAAGATGATTAACATTGAGGGTGATCCTGACCTGGCCAGGCCAGCCCTTAATATGATTGCCGTTATGGCCTAATCTAAACCACTTATGCCGCTATGCTTAGCCCTCTCAAATTCCTGATTGCCTATTTTTTATGGTTGCAGCCGGCTGCACCCGTTCAACCTGCATCGCCTGCAGAACCTTTGCAATTGTTTTTAACCGGGGATTCAGCAGATGTTGAAGCCCGTACCCAACCTGGATTACTGCTGGCAGGTGGAAGTACAGATGTAACGGCAGCCATGCGTTGGATGATTGACCGCAGTGGTGGTGGAGATGTGGTGGTTATACGCTCCTCCGGCGCAGATGGTTATAATCAGTACCTGTATGAACTTGGATCGATCAATTCGGTCGAAACAATCCTGATCAACAGCCGAGAAAAAGCGTACCTGCCCCTGGTTGCCGATAAAATAAGAAAAGCCGAAATGTTGTTCATTGCAGGCGGCGACCAATGGAACTATGTAAACTATTGGAAGAATAGCCCGGTAGAAGATGCTATCAATTACCTGATCAATACCAAAAAAGTACCCGTCGGTGGAACAAGCGCTGGCTGTGCCATTTTGGGAGAATACTATTTTTCTGCACAATACAATACCATTCAATCAGCGGAAGCACTGGAAAGCCCTTATCATATTAGTAATAGTATTGGACGGAGTGATTTTCTTACTGCAAATTTCTTACAGGCAACCATAACCGATTCACATTATAGTCAGCGAAACCGCCAGGGCCGGCATTTTTCCTGGCTGGCAAGATTACTGGTGGAAGAACCGATACAACTGGCGAAGGGAATTGGGGTAGATGAAAAAACTGCCGTTGCCATCGATGAAAAAGGTATTGCTACCGTTTTTGGTACGAATGAAGCCTGGTTCGTCTGGAATCTGCCAGGCAAACCTGTTGTTTGCGAACCTGGTGAAGCTTTGCAATGGACAGGAAAGAACAAACCGATCCAGGTTTATGTTATCAAAGGAGCCGAACACGGAAACGGCCGGTTCAATCTAACAAATTGGAAGGAGCGCCAGGGAGGCACACTTCGCCGATACAGCATAAAAAACGGGAAACTCGAATAGCAATCAGTTTTGCGCCAGTTCTATTTTTTTGCTTCCATTCAGCAAAAAATAGCCACCGAACAATACCAGGCTGAAGAATAAGGTTGCGTACACACTACCCTGATAAAAAGGAATAGCATCTTTATAGGTTAACAAGAGCCCTTCCGCTGTTTGTGGATGCCCCCATCCGCCGCCGAACAACCAAACGCCAAAATTCGACAATACAAAGAAAATAGTTGGTGCTATCAATGCTGCCAACCCCACCTGCAGCACATTGATTTTTTTAATAAGGAAGCCGATTACCACCATTAGAGCAAACAGGAAATAGTTCCAAAGCTGACCATTATAAAAACCCGCGGTGGTGGTAATACCTGCTTTATACAGTGCATGAAACAGCAAATCACTCAGGAACATGGAAAAAATAGGCAATGCAAAAGCCCATTTTTTATCTTTTATTAGTGCACCTCCGAATAATGCCATGGCTATCTGGGGTGCAAAACTTAGCAGGCCTAAGGGGCGAACCGGGATAACACGGTATACAGCAGCTACCACAATCAGCAGCACAAAGGATACTATAAATGATCTGTTCAGTTTCATAATTCTATAAGCTCAAAAGTTAGGAACCAGCAACAAAAATAGGGGATTTTCATTTGGTAGCAGCGGGTACCGTTGCCAGGAAAGCCTGGCTATAGCCCAGCGCCCGGATTTCTATTTCCCCACCAGCGGTTAAGAGTACCGATTGTCCTTTTCCGCAGGTATGCACAAAACCGGAATCCTGCTCCGTTAATTCAAGGGTTCCCTCCAATACCAGCAGAATTTCTACTGTAGAAGCGGTCAATTTAAGCCCCTCTCCTTCAGCCAGTTCTATCTGGTGCAATTCAAAATCATCGGCCGGTGTAAGAAATGCTTTTTCATGTGGTTGAACCGGGGTTCCGTCTAGCAGGTTCGGAATACATTCCTGGAATTGTACATGTTTCAGCAATTCGGGCACATCCACATGCTTAGGGGTTAGTCCGCCTCTTAAAACATTATCGGAATTGGCCATTATTTCCACATTCTGCCCCTCCAGGTAGGCATGCAAGAGGCCCGCATCCTGGAAAATAGCTTGCCCTTTTTTCATTTTAACCAGGTTTAGCAGGTAGATGCTGAAGATTCCGCGATCGATCCGACCTGGCTCGTTGTAGGTTTTAGCTGCCCTGGCTGCCCAGAAATCCGGGTTGGATTTGGGCAAATCGCCGGCCTCATACAAGGGCAGAATCCGATCCAGCAGGGGTTGCAGGTGCTGCACTACCTCAGCTTCCGGCATTTCCATTACGGTGCGGTATAAATTTGCATAGTCGCCCTCTCCAAACACCGGCAACAGGAAGCACAGTTCTTTCCGTGCAGCCAGGGTTTCCTTCATCAGCGCAATGCTCCGAAAGCCATGTAATAACCAAAACTCACTGAGCGCATAGGCCAGTTCTGGTTTGTGGTTATCATCTTTATAATTACGATTGGAAGCAGTGATGGAGATACCCGCTTCGTTTTCTGCTGCAAAACCTTTCCGGGCATTTTCTCTGCTTGGATGCACTTGTATACTCAGCATATCCTTTACATCCAGCACTTTTAGTAAGTAAGGAAGGCGGCCAAAACGGGTTCTTACCTCCTGCCCCAGTAATTGCGGATGTTGCTGAATCAGTTGGTCCAACGGTGTTGCTCCGTTAACAATGGAAGGGGCCTGTGTATGCGCACCCAGCCAATATTCAGCGGCTGGTTTACCGGTGTTTTCCTCAAGTGACAACAAGGCCGGAATAAAGGTATATCCACCCCATTGATAGGGTTGTACCCTACCTTCCAGATCAAATAGTTTATTTTGAATATCCATAACGAGGTCGAAAATAAGTTAAAATCAGAGAGTGAAAAACGCTAATATTCGAACAGGCAGCTATGGCGAGCAGCAGGCCGTTGATTATCTTCAACAGTTGGGGCACCAGGTTTTACATCGTAACTGGAAATACCAGCGCCGCGAAATTGATATTATTTCAGGGTATCAGCAGGTATTACATTTTACCGAAGTAAAAACGCGTATGCGGCAACAGTATGGTTTGCCTGAAAATGCAGTTCATGCAAAAAAACTCAAAAATATGCAGGCTGCAGCAGCCGCTTTTCTGGAACTTCATCCCCAATGGAAACGCATTAGTTTTGATGTGCTCGCCATTGATATGTCTGGAGAAAATACGGAAATCCACTATTTTGAGGACCTCTCCTAGCGGGCAGACCGGCTGATCTGTACCAGTGATAAAGCGGCTTTCATTTTTTCCACCATCTTAAAAGTAGCCGGGCAATATTCTATATTCTGCTTATGCACATGCATATAGTCAACCGCTTTCTTTTTACTTAAGTGGGGAAAGCCTGCGCAATCGGCCGGACGAACTTCGTAAATACTGCACATATTAGTACTGGTATCCAGAAACTGACAAGGTTGCTTTACATTCATCCAGTCCTTGTCTTTCTTATCGAAATACAACCACTTTTCCTTAAAAGCATCCACCGTCATGTTAAGATGTGTTGAAATACGAACCAGATCGCTTTTCGTGAACGTAGGGCTCATTTTTTTACAACAGTTGGCACAGGTAAGGCAATCCACTTCTGTCCATACCTCCTGCTCAAGTACAGGCGTTATTTTATCCAATCCCCTGGGCCGTTCATTCTCCAGTTTGGTAAGAAAGCGTTTCATTTTACGTTTGTTTTCAACGACCTGCTTTTTAAACTGTCGCAGGTTAACAGCACGGGGATTAGTCGCCAGCTCCATTCGTTCGCTTATTTAAGAAAACGCAATATAAAGGATTCAATGCGTTAATTTGCTGCTTATACCGGTGCAATAATGTGGGAACCCTATAAAAAAGGATTTAAAGCCTGGCTGCGTTTGGAAAAATCGCTGGCCGACCAATCAGTAACCGCCTATCTGCATGATCTGGCACTGTTAACGCAGTACCTCCAGCTCCATAACCTGTCAGTTAGGCCCGACCAGGTGGAAGAAGAACAGCTACAGCAGTTTTTAAGATGGATTGCTGAACTGGGCATGACCCAAAGCTCACAGGCCAGGATCTTATCAGGTTTGAGAAGCTTTTATCGGTATTGCTTGCTGGAACAAATCACGAAAACAGATCCCACGGCTTTATTGGAAGCCCCTAAACTAAAAAGGGCTCTTCCCGACACATTAAGCTTTGAAGAAATAGAATTATTGATAGCTGCCATTGATCTGAGTAAACCCGAGGGGGAACGAAACAAAGCTATTCTGGAAACCATGTATAGTTGCGGGTTAAGGGTGAGCGAACTGGTGAATCTCCAGATTTCCTGCCTGTACCTCGATAGTGGTTTTATACGCGTAATTGGAAAAGGTAACAAGGAAAGACTGGTTCCGATCGGTGAAAAAGCTATCCGGCAAATCCAGCTCTATATGCAGCAGGTGCGGGCTTTCCAGGAAATTCAGCCCGGAGCAGAGGATATTCTTTTTTTGAACCGCCGGGGAAAAGGCTTATCCAGGGTGATGATTTTTTTACTGATCAAAGAACTTGCCCAATTGGCCGGCGTTAAAAAATCAATCTCCCCCCATACTTTCCGGCATTCATTTGCCACTCATTTAGTAGAAGGCGGTGCCGATCTGCGGGCGGTACAGGAAATGCTGGGTCATGAAAGCATTACCACCACCGAAATTTATACGCATCTTGACCGGGAATTTCTTCGGACTACCCTGCATGATTTTCACCCGGCCTTTCGCAGAATGAAGCAATAAATCCATCATAAACAATTAGCTTCGTACCCCGTTATATTTGTCACATTAAATCAGCTATCATGAAAAAAATTGTTCTCACTCTGTCTGTGGCCTTTTGTTTGCTGCAGGGAGCTCAGGCCCAGCTTAAGACTCCTCAACCGAGTCCGTCTACTCAAATAAAACAAGAATTTGCATTGTCTACCGTGGAAGTTTCCTACTCTCGTCCGGCTGTCAGGAACCGTACCGTTTTCGGAGACCTGGTACCGTATGGTAAAGTATGGCGTACCGGTGCTAACGGAGCTACCACCATTACCTTCGGTGAAGACGTTGAATTCGGTGGCAAAAAAGTACCGGCAGGCAAATATGGGTTATTATCCATCCCAGGCGCATCTGAATGGGTTATTATTCTTACCAAACAACTGGATGTTACTAGTCCGGCTGCCTACAAACAGGACCAGGATGTTGCCCGCGTAACAGTTCGTCCGGAAACCCTGCCTTTCTCCATTGAAAATTTCATGATCGGTTTTGATAATATTCAGGCCACCAGCATGAATCTTGACATCGTGTGGGATAAAACTGCCGTAACAGTACCAATTAAAGCCAATATTGATGGTAAAATCATGGCCCAGATAAGTGAACTTGAAAAAACCGACAAGTTCCCCTATTTCCCGGCAGCTATGTATTACCTTGAAAATGGTAAAGATCTGAACAAAGCATTGGGTTGGCTAACCAAAGCCACCGAGCAAAATCCATCTGCTTTCTGGGTACACCACCAACGGGCCAATTGCCTGGCAAAGCTGGGCAAAAAAGCAGAGGCAGTAGCAGCAGCAAAGAAATCAATTGAGTTAGCTAAAGCTGCTAAGAACGATGACTATGTTGCATTAAATGAAAAACTGCTGGCTACCTTAAAATAACTGGCTTCACAGCAATACAAAAATCTCACAAAAAAGAGGCTGAAAATTAATCAGCCTCTTTTTTTACCCCACAGATTCAACTTTCCTCAATTATTAACCGTCCTAGATTAATCTATTTTGCGAAACCGTTGTGGACAGCCCAGGCAACTGAGGTAAGGGCGGAATCCATTGGGTTCCACACTAAATTCCCGTTTGCCAGTATGCCATTCCAGTTTTGCGGAATAGTATCCTTCTCCTTCTGGCAAACCACTGTTCACCGCCCGGGTAATCAATTCATTTTCTCCCAGTTTTACTTCGTATTGATTAATACCGGAAGGTAGCAAAATGCCGTTGGCACGGATAGTCCGGTAGCTTAATGAGTTATCGAAAAGAATAACGGTTCCGTTTTGGTTGAAAAAAACCAGGGTATCCGAGTTGTGGTTGATGTCTACCCAACTGCCTATCAGTTCCCGGCCATTTCCGACAGAATCTTTTTTGCAGGAAGTAATTAAACCCGCAAAAAGCAGCCCGAGAACAACCGGTAGTCTTTTCATATTCAGCTATTTATTTCATTGACCGCTGTATTTTAACAAACGTTGCATGTAACAGTATCGCCAGTACCACCAGTACAGCTGCGCCGATCATGTTCAACCATAAAAAAGCCATATTCCCTTTCCAAAATAAGAGAATCACCAGTGCTTCTGTAATGATCGCACTCCAGAAAGTTGCCGCTCCGCCTACCCATTTGCAAAAAAAAGCTACCAGAAAAATACCCAGGATAACGCCGTAAAACAGCGAGCCCAGCACGTTCACCGCTTCAATCAGACTACCCATATTATTGGCGAATTGAGCGGTTAGGATAGCAAATACCCCCCAGCCAAGCGTATACCATTTTGACATGCGGTATTCTTCCAGGGGAGTTTGTTCTTTTTTAGCGTATTGTTTATGTAGATCGATTACTGTGCTGGACGAAAGAGAATTTAAGGCTGCTGCAATACTGCCCCAGGAAGCCAGGAAGATTACTGCAATAAGCAAACCGACAATTCCCTCAGGAAGATGATCTACCACAAAGCGCAGGAATACATAATTGGTATCGTTTACATCTGCCAGTGGAGCTGCTTTTTTAAGGGTTGACTTATAGTCTTTGCGGTATTGCTGCAGTTCCTGT
Organism: Flavihumibacter sp. CACIAM 22H1; assembly: GCF_001601815.1. Taxonomy (GTDB): domain Bacteria; phylum Bacteroidota; class Bacteroidia; order Chitinophagales; family Chitinophagaceae; genus Flavihumibacter. Next base: position 37,453 of record NZ_LUKG01000024.1, on the reverse strand, counting down.
TGATTAGCTTTAAAGGTTTCAACAAGAGCGCTATTATCGGGCTCCTTGATATAACGGCTCACCAATTCCGATTGCTCAGCCGATTTTTGGTTGAACGCCGTTTCGAGCGTATTCAACTCCTGCCTGGCACCAGCATCCACCACCTGGGTAGATACTGCCTGATTGAAAAAAATCGGTCCCTGATTGAACTGGTAAAATGTAAAAAGCAATGCACCGATCAAGAGGATGGCAAACTGCATAGGCACTTTTACGATGCCGTTCATAAGTAAGCCGATACGGCTTTCTGTTAAACTTTTTGCGGTTAAATAACGGCCTACCTGGCTTTGGTCCGTACCAAAATAGGATAAGGCAAGAAAAAAGCCACCAATGGTACCGCTCCAGATATTGTAACGGTCAGACCAGTCAAACCCCTGGGAACCCTGACCGCTGGTGATCACATTCAGTTTTCCCATTTCTCCGCTTACTTTCAACGCATCAATAAATCCTACCCCTTCCGGCAGCAGGTGTACCATCATATAAGCCGCTATAAACATGCCGGAAAAAATAATCACCAATTGCAACTGTTGGGTATAGGCAACCGCTTTGGCTCCGCCTGTTACGGTATAGATGATCAGCAATCCACCCATGAAAATATTAGTCATGTAAATATTCCATCCCAATAAAGAAGATAGGATAATGGATGGCGCATAGATGCTGATACCGGTAGAAAGCCCCCGGCTAAGTAAGAAAAGCAGGGAAGTAAACGTACGGGTTTTTTTGTCGAACCGCTGTTCCAGGTATTCGTAGGCCGTATATACTTTAAGACCATGGAAAATTGGAACAAAAAAAATAGATATCACCACCATGGCAATCGGCAGCCCGAAATAATATTGCACAAAGCGCATGCCGTCATCAAACGCCTGGCCGGGAGCCGATATAAATGTTACCGCACTGGCCTGGGTACCCATAATACTCAGCAATACCATATACCAGGGTAGTGAGCGATTTCCCAAAAAATAGCCGTCCAGATTTTTGCTGGTGGCGCTGCGATACAATCCATAAAAGATGATACCGCAAAGCATCACCACTAATATGGCCCAATCGATGGTACTCATGAAAAATAGCGGGTAAAAAAGTGAAAAGCAATGATCTGAGCAGCCAGGAATGCAAGTACAAAAACGTACCAGGCTTTCCAGGTTTTGAAAACGGGTATTTTTTCCATATGGCTAGTTTTTTCTCACCGGTCGGATCGCAGCCGACTGGTGATGCTTATTTTTTTCTGCCGGAAATCAGTCCTGCGCTAAGCAGGCCGATCCCAAGTCCGATGAGCAATCCAATATGAACGCGTTTTATGAAAATGCCGATAATAAGGCCAATAGCAATAGCCAATCCGATTCCAATATCTCGTCTGCTGTTTGAATTTGCAGCCATTCTAAAAAAGTTTTTTCTGGTTGAGGCCGATCAGGTTGGCCAGCAGGCGGTATGATCCGGCCACACCTGCCGGTAACTGGCGAAAAAACACCAGCCCGGTGTAGGTAAAATACCCTTTTCCGTACTTAGCAATGATAAGGCTTCCTTCCTCTGGCCCTTCCCCCGGATCATTCATGGACAATACCGTTTCATAGCGGCTATCATAGTCTGCCGCATGGTAAATGCTTCTTTCCTGTTTCCACCCCTCAAAATCCTTTAAGGTAATTTTATTGGGGAAGTTCAATGCAGGGTGAGTAGGATTTACAAATTTTACCGGCGAATTTTCATCCGTTATGCGGGTACGTGAAATATTGAAATTATACGGGCCGATTTTTGATTTCACAGACCCTAGTTGATTGGAGGTATTGTATTGAACGATCAGGTTCCCTCCACGTTCAACATAGGCCATCAATTTGTTGTAATGATTGGAGAGCGATTCCATTATATTATAGGCACGAACGCCGGTAATAATGGCATCCAGTCGGCCGAGGTCATAAGCTCCCAGGGTGGCTTCATCCAACTGTACTACCGAATAACCCATTTGCTGTAAAGCTTCCGGAATGGCATCGCCTGAACCGGGAATATATCCGATGGTTTTTCCCACCACTTTGATTTCCTCGTTGATAACGGTTAAACTGGTAGGCAGAAAAAAATGAATCGTAGGAATATGGTCGTATTGGATCAGTTTAAGGCCGTTATTGAACCGTAAGCTCCGATTTGTTTCCCTCACCTCCACCCAGGGATAAATTTTGTCGGGAGCTTTGGTTTTAAACAGCGTATCCAGGGGCAGTAAAACAGACTGCAGCGTATTTTTCGGCTGTGGTAACCGGTAGGATAAACTTTTTTGCGTTGTTCGGTTGCCTTCTATTAAATCAAATACAAATCTACCGCTGGCTGTATCGCGCTGGCGATAACTTTTATAAAATAATTGAAGTGATTGCGGGTGCTTGGGAAGCAGGTTGTTCAGCACTACAGAAGGTGAAACACCAAGTGCAAGCGGAGACACTACCAGCACCGGCTGGTAAATTTCACCCTTTACCGGATCGGTGTATTTATATTGTAGCGGGATTCGTTGCCGGAATTCGGTTTGTCCTATTTTATAGCGAAGTTCAAAATCATCCCACTTCAATTCCGCACTACCAATCAGTTCGGGTTGTTTAACCGTAAAACTGCCGGTATCCATTTGTTCACGTAACCAATAAGGTTGGGTTTTATTGAAATCTTCCACCACCCGGTGGGTTATTTTTTTACTGAGGTATTCATTATTGGCGGCGAGAGGTGCAAATTGGAAACTGGTATCTTCCAGTTCCAATACCAGGTCAGTAACAGGAAAATTACTGGTATTGATACTATTAAAACTGATCTGAATTGAATCTCCGGTTACAGCAAGCTGTTGACTGGCTACAGCTTCTACATAAAAACCCAGGCAGGCATTGATAAGCAGCTGAACTTCCGCTTTCTTTTTATTCTTCCAGTAATAATCGCGTACATTTTGTTCGAGCCTGTTGTATAATTTAACCAGGGCAGGAACCGAAGCAGCCGGTTCAAGCGGGTTAAACGCCCGGATAATAGAGTCGATGGCGGTGTTAACTGCTGTTGCCTGTACCCTCGACCAGTCGCTTATTATACCATCAAATAAATCATTGCTAAGCGGAACACCGTCTGTGTGAGAAAAATATTCGTATTGTTTGCCACGTTGGGCCGGCACACCAAATCCCTGACTCTTATGCTGGCTGCGGCTTTCTGCAGAAATTTCGCCATACCCTTTCCCTAATAAGGGGTTAAAAAGTCCTACGTCTATTTTATACTGATCTTCCAGTTGCGTGTTAACAGATCCGAAATTATAGGTATTCCAGAGAATACGTTTGGCTTGCCACGGCTCGGTAAAAACAAATTGTTCGGGAAATTGCTTGGGATCAGCGGCTGCTTTAAAAGCTTCAATTGCCAGGGCTGCAGACGCGGAATGGTGCCCATGTCCTGCTCGCGAATCGGGCGGAAAACGTGTTATAATTACGTCTGGTTTAAAGCGCCGGATAACCGAAACCACATCGGCCAGGATTTTTTCCTTATTCCAGGTACGGAGTGCTTCATCGGTTGATTTGGAGAAACCAAAATCAAACGCCCGGGTAAAAAATTGTTCGGCGCCATCAATCCGGCGGGCGGCCAGTAGTTCCTGTGTGCGGATCAATCCCAGTGATACGCCCTGCTCATCGCCGATAAGGTTTTGTCCACCATCTCCGCGGGTCAGGGAGAGATAACCGGTGCGGTACTTTCGTTCATTAGCCAGGTAGGCCAGCAGTCGGGTATTTTCATCATCGGGGTGTGCCGCAATATAGAGCACCGATCCTACCACACGAAGTTTTTGAAGCCCTTGCAGAATTTCTGCAGAGGACAGGTTTGCCGGTTTTTGTGCGGCAAGTGCAAGGGGAAGAAATCCACACCATAAAATGGTGAGTAAATGTTTAATCATAATCTGTCATCAGTGGAAACCTGAAAATACAAAACTTCACGGGTCGGGTGGCACCCGACCCGTGCCGCCCGACCCATGAATATCTTATTGTCCTGTTAAAAAAACAGCATTAGAGAGCAAGAGCTTACCATTTTCCCAGAAACTACGGAATATGGGGTTGTCGGCGAAATAGATCACCTGCCCGCGGCCCATATCCTGCGCACCGATTAATAGTCCATCGTTCAGTTTGGTACGGATTTCACTTCCGGCAAAACCGCTGACATAGTTATCGCGTTTAATAATGCCTACGTTCCAGCCATCTTCTTTGAAAAACTCGTAGACAGCACCATCCTGTTTGAGGCTGTAGTAATAGGTCGGATAACCAAAACCAAGAGGATGCGAATTATCCAGTTCCAGGCGGAAAATTGAGCCAGGCATACTGTTGACGAGCCAATCGCGTTCCCTGTTTTCATATTTTTTTAGCACAGAGTAGTCAACCTTTTGATCAGCTTTTTTATCATCCGCCTCCTTTAGCTTAATACCCCAATCTGCACGGGCCATTTGTGCCACCGCATTTTCGAGCGCAATAATTTTTCCTCCCCTACGCACCCAGGCTTTCAACTCTTCGTTGGTTTCTTTGCGGGTAAAAAATTCGTAGTTACCCTCTGGCAGTATCAGCACATTAAATTTATTCAGCCCTTCCCGCAGGAAATCATTGGCGCTGAGTACCGTAACCGGGTATTTTAACTGGGTATCAAAGAAATGCCATAGCTCCCCAAAACCAAGTGATGATACATTATCACCAGCTAATACGGCCACATTCGGTGCATTAATAATGCGCACACTACTGGACCCAAAATCATATCCCTTGTCCACGAACCCAGATGGCACAGCATATACTTTGGAGCCGGTAAGGGCTGCAATTTTTTCCACTTCCTGCTGTATGGGTCTTGCGCCATTGGAAGCTTTTGTTATCAATAATGATCCTTTCTCAAAGGTCTGATTGGCGATTTGAAAAGGCTGTTCTGTATAACGAACCTTTAACCCATTTTGTAAGGCTGCTGCCAGAAATTTAGCACTGTGCAAGCCGTCCCATTTAATGGCATACGCATACGCATTGGCAACAACGGAAGCAGCTGTTTCTGCAGGCGCGGTTTTGGTGGTATTTGTAGTATAACCAGCCACTCCATAGGCTTTTAATCCATATACATAAGGCATCGACCAGGCAGTAATATCATAGGTTGCCGAATCGGTGATGGCAGAGTTACGTTCGAACAATACTTTGATCAGGTTCCCTTTTGATTGATTCAGGTTAATGACGATATCACCCGGCTCGGTTTTAAACGCTTCCTGTTTACCGGTAAAATAATTAAGTCCATTGCTGTTTCCTGCAGTTGCATAGGACCAGTCGATCAGGTTCTTATCCAGCAGGGTGGTTAACCGCGTTACGCGATCGGTACCATCGTTTTTAATTACCCAGGATTTAAATTCGCCGGCTGGCTTATTAATAACATTATTGAAATAGGTCCTGAATTCTTTTACTACCCGAACCGCATTTTGGGCAGTGATTTCTACCGTACTAAGCCCGGTAGTATAATGATGTTGTGCCCGATCCACCAGCGTAAGGGTATCACCGTCTTCATTGATGATACCAAGCCCTGCCCTGATGCCTCCCTGCTCATAGGTCATACCAATTGAGCCGTTATAGGTCGGGTAGGTATCGCCGTAAGAAGGATAAAACAGGTCAAACCGCTCTTTGGTAAAATACAACCATCCTTCTTTATCAAAATAACGGGCATGATTTTTACCAATCATTGTCTGAAATTCACGTTGCCAGGGGGTAATTACCTCGTGAAAAGGTTCCGCAGCCGGGGCAAAATAATATGGTTCATTAATACCCTGCTCATGGAAATCAACATGCACCTGGGGCAGCCAGCTGTTGTATACTTTCAGGCGGTGCTGACTTTCTTTTTGGGTTTGCCAGGCCCAATCACGGTTCAGGTCAAAATTATAATGGTTACTTCTTCCACCAGGCCATGGTTCACGGTGTTCACGAGCCAGGGGCTGAGGGTTGATGGTTTGTCCGATAACGGTAGTATACCAATTTACATAACGGTCGCGGCCATCCGGATTCAGACAGGGATCGATGAGCACCACCGTGTTCTGCAGCCATTGCTGGGTTTTTGCATTTGACGAATTTACCAGGTCGTAGGCGGTAAGCATGGCAGCTTCCGAAGAAGATGTTTCGTTGCCGTGTACATTATAACTGAGCCAAACTATGGCGGGGGCATTTTCCACAGGAGCCGCCCTATCGCGCGAGGCATTGGCCAAGCGGAGGTTATTCAGCCGGATGGATTCAATATTGCTTAAATTTTCTGCGCTGGCGATGGTTGCCAGTAACAAAGGACGGCCTTCATTGGTTTCTCCATACTGTTCCAGCTTCATTTGCTGAGGAGCTTCTTTCGCCAGGTGCTGGAAATACTGAACAATTTTGTAATGCGGGGTATATTTCGTACCCACTTTATACCCCAGAAACTGTTCCGGAGATTTCAATTGTGCCTGAATGCCATTAACCAGTATAAGCATTCCAACCAAATAAATTATCCTTCTCATATATGCTGTGTTATTCAATTTTAGTTCCGAAGCTAAGCATTATCTTCTTTCACCGGTCGGCTCATCTTCACCTTTACCCGAGGAAAAGTATATTCAGCCCTTGCAGCATCCGTATAAAAAACCGGGTGATTACCGAATTATAAAGCGCTCATGCAAGCAGATAAACCTGCACAATTCAGGAAAAACTACATGACTATGCGCTTTTTTTATTCCCAGGATTGCCCCCAATAATTCGGCATTATTTCATTTTGAGCAATGGCTGCTGCATTTCCTACCAGCAACGTTACCTGGAATGCATTTTACCGGAAAAGTGGCCCGGGGCCGGTGAAGGGATTTTATTATTTTCGGGAGATGAAAACCCGATATTTTGGCGTACTCGCCGGATGTCTCCTGGGAGTTAGTCTCCAGGCGCAAACCGACATTTCGCCCTTTGCCTATAGCATTCAGAAAACCGCCACCGGAAGAAATGGAGCAGTTGTTTCTGCTCATCCCCTGGCCAGCCAGGCCGGCATAAGTATCCTTCAAAAAGGCGGCAATGCCATTGATGCAGCCATCGCTACACAATTAGCACTGGCAGTGGTTTACCCCGGCGCCGGCAACCTGGGAGGAGGAGGTTTCCTGGTTGCACATCTTGCCAATGGACAGCAACTTGCCCTGGATTACCGGGAAAAAGCCCCTGCCAAAGCACATCGGGATATGTACCTGAACCCGGATGGCAGTCCGAACCTGACCAAAAGCCAGCAAGGCCACCTGGCTGCCGGTGTTCCGGGCACTGTAGCGGGGCTCTGGCAATCGCACCAGTACGGGAAG
>NZ_LUKG01000024.1:23468-29673 GCF_001601815.1 Flavihumibacter sp. CACIAM 22H1 | reverse complement strand
CACCAGTACGGGAAGCTGCCTTTCAGTACGCTGGTGCAACCAGCTATTGACCTGGCAGCTAATGGATTTGTACTTACGGAAGAAGAAGCATCCAGCCTCAATTCCAATCAGCAGGATTTCCAAAAAAACAATACCCGTACCACCGTTTTTATCAAATCCCTGCCCTGGAAAGCAGGCGATACATTGGTACAACAGGAACTTGCAGCTACGCTGATCCGTATACGGGATAAAGGTCGGGATGGTTTTTACAAAGGCAAAACAGCCCAACTGATTGTAGCAGAAATGAAGCGCGGCAATGGCATTATCACAAAAAAAGATCTTAAAAACTATGTGGCCATCAATCGTAGTCCCAGCCTTTCAACCTATAAAGATTATAAAATACTAACCATGTCGCTGCCCAGCAGCGGGGGTGTTCTGCTTCCCATGATGCTGCAGATGACCGAACAATTTCCCATTCGTCAATATGGATTTCATTCCCTCGAAGCGGTTCAACTAATGACAGAAATTGAACGGCTCGCCTACGCCGATCGTGCCAAATACCTGGGCGATCCGGATTTTTATAAAGTACCCGTACAACAACTGCTCAGCAAAGCCTATCTACAGGAGCGGCTGCGTTTGTTTCGGCCAGGGAAAGCTGGCAACAGTAAAGAGATCGGAGAAGGCATACTCCAACAGGAGTCGGAAGAAACCACTCATTTGAGTGTGTATGATAAAGAAGGCAATGCCGTAGCGGTAACAACCACTTTGAACGGAGGTTATGGATCAGGCACGGTTGTAGGTGGGGCTGGTTTCTTACTTAACAACGAAATGGATGATTTCAGTGTAAAACCAGGCGTGCCTAATATGTACGGCGCTGTGGGTGGCGAAGCCAATGCCATTATGCCCGGGAAACGAATGCTTAGCTCGATGACACCCACCATCGTTCTCAAAAATGGTAAGCCTTTTATTATAACAGGCACACCGGGGGGTACCACCATTACTACCTCGGTTTACCAGACCCTGCTAAATATTCTGGAATTTAATTTAAGCGCGGAAACCACTGTAAATGCGCCCAAATTTCATATGCAATGGCTTCCCGATGTAATTTTTACCGAACCCGGCTTTCCGGAAGACCTGATCAAAAAACTGGAACGTATTGGATATACCATTCATAAGAGAGGGCCTATTGGAAGGACCGAACTGATCCTGATAAAAGAAGATGGCAGTTTGGAAGCAGTAGGCGATAAACGGGGAGACGATGCTGCCCTTGCATATTAAGCCTTACCCGCAAAAAAACAACCATGAGCACAGAACAGCTTTACCTCGATAGTATCCGCCGGCAATTTAATGCCTATAAAACCCTGGGCGACCATTGCCTGCAACAACTAACCGAAGAAGAAATCAATCGTAGCCCGGCAAGCGGGTCCAACAGCATTGCCATTATTGTGCAACATATGCACGGCAACCTGATGAGCCGTTTTACGAATTTCCTTACAGAAGATGGGGAAAAACCCTGGCGCCAGCGCGATCTGGAATTCACCGCTGCCCGGCTTCTGCAGCCGGCTGATCTGCTTCAGTTATGGAACGAAGGCTGGGCCTGCCTGTTTACAACCCTTGATAGCCTTCAACCAACAGACCTTACTAAAACCGTTACCATTCGTACAGAACCACATGCTGCCCTGGATGCCATCAACCGTCAACTGGCGCACCATTCCTCTCATGTGGGTCAGATCATACTGCTGACTAAAATGTATAAAGCCGAAAACTGGCAGTCGCTTTCTATTCCCAGGGGTCAATCCCGGTCATTCAACGAAAAAATGGGCCAGAAGACCTGAGGGCCTTGCATAAGCTGATAAATACGCTTTATTTTGTACTATCCAACCCGGTAAGACCTCTTCCAGTTCCATAGAGAAACCATAAAATACCCCTTTAATCAATTATTTTATGGTTATTCGTATCGTACCCATTGTGTTCCTATTATTTGTTTCAGCCTTTGCTTTTTCACAACCCGTGCACTGGAATATCCGGGCGGGCTGGCATGCCAGCACAGCCCAGATAATTGACAAATCAAGCAGTAAAAAAACGCCGTCCAATTACCTGAACGGTGTTTCCGCAGGCATCGGCATAAAGGTTCAGTTCGATCACCAATTGTATTTCAGTCCGCGTATTCAATACAGCATGCATGGTTTTGAACAAGCGGCTACAAAAAACGATCCTTCCCAGCAGTACCGGCTGCACTATATTGAACTCCCGATCCTGTTGCAGCTTGATTTCTCCCAAAAAGGACAAGGTTTTTTTACTTCGTTTGGCCCCTCTGTTGGAGGCGCCATAGCCGGTTCCCGGAAAACAGGTAATGAAAAGCAAGCCCTTTTATTCGGAATGACGCAGTACAATCGCGTCAATATCGACGCACTTGTCCAGTTTGGGTATGGGTTTAAAAATGGGTTATCGGTAGATGCTTCCTATACCTATGGGCTTACCAGTATAACCAATGGAGATGAATTACCGATCATACGCATGGCACAAATCGGGATAGGACTTTCTTACCGGCTGACGGGCAGCACTGCTCAGAAATAACGGAGCGGGTTGCGTTTCCGGTCGTATATATAATGTTTTATATTCATCCAGAAAGCCGCAATGGTATAGAAAATGATAGGAGATCCCATGGTTAACAGGGATATATACATAAAGTATTTACGGATGGTGGCAGGGGCGATGCCCATTTTTTCTCCTAAATAGGAGCAAACGCCAAACACATGCCATTCAATAAAGTGTTTGAAGTTCTTCATATCACCAAATTAGCAAATTCTGACAAATACACTCGTAAAAGGTTAAAAACAAATCGGTTTTATCGGTAATTTCGCGGTGATTTCACCGAGAAACCGAAATAGCAAACCTAAAACATACTATAGTTATGGTTTTTGACCTCGAGATGATTAAAAAAGTATACGCCAACTTTCCAGGCAGGGTAAATGCTGCCCGCAAGGTGGTTGGTCGTCCGCTCACCCTTACCGAAAAGATTTTGTACGCCCACCTCTGGCAGGGAGATGCTACCCAGGCATTCGAAAGAGGAAACAGTTATGTAGACTTTGCCCCCGATCGCGTAGCCATGCAGGATGCTACGGCTCAGATGGCCCTGTTGCAATTTATGCAGGCAGGCCGTGATAAAGTGGCGGTTCCTTCTACTGTACACTGCGATCACCTGATTGTTGCCAAGGACGACTCCAAAACAGACCTGGTTCGGGCAGTTAATGAAAGTAAGGAAGTATATGATTTTCTCGCTTCGGTTTCAAATAAGTACGGCATTGGTTTCTGGAAGCCCGGAGCCGGTATCATTCACCAGGTAGTGCTCGAAAACTATGCCTTCCCCGGTGGAATGATGATTGGTACTGATTCTCACACGGTAAATGCAGGTGGGCTTGGTATGATCGCAATTGGCGTAGGCGGTGCGGATGCCTGTGATGTAATGAGCGGACTGGCCTGGGAACTGAAAATGCCTAAGCTGATCGGTGTAAAACTTACCGGCAAATTAAATGGATGGGCAGCCCCTAAAGATGTAATTCTGAAGGTAGCCGGTATTCTGACTGTTAAAGGTGGAACCGGAGCCGTAGTTGAATATTTTGGCGAGGGTGCTACCAGTATGAGCTGTACCGGTAAAGGTACGATCTGTAATATGGGGGCTGAAATCGGGGCCACCACGTCTACCTTCGGATACGATGCTAGCATGAGCCGCTACCTTCAATCCACCGGAAGAGCCGACGTAGCTGCGCTGGCAGACGGCATTCAAGAACACCTAACTGCCGACCCGGAAGTATATGCTAACCCGGACCAATATTTTGACCAGGTAATTGAGATCAACCTTAGCGAGCTGGAGCCGCATCTGAACGGACCATTTACCCCGGATCTTGCAACCCCGATTTCCAAAATGAAGGAAGAAGCAGCAAAAAACGGCTGGCCTGTTAAAGTGGAAGTTGGCTTGATAGGATCCTGCACCAACTCTTCGTACGAAGACATCAGCCGCGCTGTAAGCCTGGCCCGCCAGGTAGCAGAAAAAGGGCTGAAAACAAAGGCGGAATTTACGATTACGCCCGGTTCTGAACTGGTTCGTTACACTATTGAGCGCGATGGATTCCTGAGCACGTTCGACCAGATCGGTGCAAAGGTATTTGCCAATGCCTGCGGCCCCTGTATCGGCATGTGGGATAGAATGGGTGCTGAAAAGCAGGAAAAAAACACGATTGTGCATTCCTTCAACCGGAACTTTGCCAAAAGAGCCGATGGAAACCCCAATACCTATGCATTCGTGGCTTCTCCGGAACTGGTAACGGCCCTGGCTATCGCCGGCGATCTGACCTTCAACCCTCTTACCGATACATTGATCAATGAAAAAGGCGAGCAGGTAAAGCTTGACCCGCCTTCCGGTTATGAGTTGCCTCCTACCGGCTTTGCAGTAGAAGATGCTGGTTATCAGGCGCCGGCCGCCGATGGCAGCAGCGTACAGGTAATTGTTGACCCGGCTTCCAAACGCCTTCAGTTGCTGGATCCATTCCCCGCCTGGGAAGGAACCGATTTAAAAGGCTTGAAACTGCTGATTAAAGCAAAAGGAAAATGTACCACCGATCATATTTCCATGGCCGGCCCCTGGCTGAAATTCCGTGGTCACCTCGATAATATCAGTAATAACCTCCTGATCGGTGCGGTTAACTTCTTCAATGAAAAAACCGATACGGTTCAGAATCAGCTCACCGGGGAATACGGTCCTGTTCCGACTACCCAGCGGGCGTATAAGGCGGCCGGTATCGGATCTATCGTTGTAGGCGATGAGAACTACGGAGAAGGTTCCAGCCGTGAACATGCAGCTATGGAACCCCGTCACCTGGGAGTGCGTGCTGTGCTGGTTAAAAGTTTTGCACGGATTCACGAAACCAACCTGAAAAAACAGGGCATGCTGGCACTAACGTTTGCCGACAAAAACGATTACGACAAAATCCGTGAAAACGACAGCATTGATATTCTTGGTTTGACCAGCTTTAGGCCCGGACAGCCCCTGCAATTGGTATTACACCATGCAGACGGTAGTACCGAAACGATCCTGGCAAATCATAGCTATAATGAACAACAGATCGAATGGTTTAAAGCAGGTGCTGCCTTGAATATTATTCGTCAGCAGTTTGCAGGATAACAATAATTTAATACTACGGATAAAAGGGCTGTAAACACGGTTTACAGCTCTTTTTTTACCCATTAGCCCTGGTAATCATATAGTAAAAACACTTATTTTTTGGCGTAATCTTTCGGTTTATCAACTTAATAATTAACTTTATCCACACTTTCCCATTACTCTGCAAGTAGCTTACCCTGTCTCCAATATCATTCCTTAATACCACCGTATCCAATAGCTCCTGAGCCCATTAATTTATAATTGACAACTAAAACCTTGTTGTGAAGAACTTAATAGTATTATTATTACTAGTGAGCAGTGCTGTCCATGGCCAAAACGGAATCGTATTTTATGACCCATGTGAATCTGCTCCCCAGTATGGATGGGGGAATCCTTATCCGAACAATTTCTGGAGTGGTAAAAGCGGAGATGACACTAAAACTTCTTTTTCGGTTTCCAATGAATACCGACGCGCGGGAAACAGCTCCTATCGTTTCGAAATACGCCGCGATGGCAGTTCTCATCTGAATGATAATTTCCGACAGAACCAACTGATCTATAATTTTCTTCCGGCTGGCACTAATGCTACCGATGCAGGAAATATGGGGCAGGCTGCTGCTACCAACAGAACACCGATGGACCTGCGATGGATTAAACTATCCACCCTTGTACCGGCCAACTATCTTCCGAATCAATACCCGGTATCCATTGGTTTGATGTTAAAAAATATTCCAGACGATCATCCTACGCCGCTGGACCTGATCCTTCAAAACGGTGAGTATAATTTACATGTAGTGACCTGGAACAATGGTGTTCCTGCCACACAGGTCATCAATATAGGACAAGTACAACCAGGTATCTGGGAAGATTGGGTGCTTGAACGCAACTACACCGCTTCCGCCGACGGCTTTATCCGGTTATACAGGTACAACAAACTCGTAGCTAATATTACGGGCCCAAACTGGCCGTCTAACAATGTTGCTTATGCGAAAGAACCCTATATTAAAATTGGGGCTGCTAATTACGGATGGGCTGCTAATATTAACCAGGTAATAGGAAATAATA
>NZ_LUKG01000024.1:10665-22831 GCF_001601815.1 Flavihumibacter sp. CACIAM 22H1 | reverse complement strand
CTGCTAATTACGGATGGGCTGCTAATATTAACCAGGTAATAGGAAATAATACAGCAGAACTAGCGCCGGTTGTTTTGTTTGTAGACGAATTAAAATTTGGCAGTGCAGCTGCTGCATCTACTGAGTTTATTGCGGGGCAAACGCCGCAACAACCAGAACAACCTCAACAGCAATTAGCCAGTTACATTTTTTATGATAACTGCGAAATTCCGGGTATGCCCTATCTTACGATGGATTACAACCTGCAGCCGCCGGTACAGTGGGCTCATTTCCAGGGCGACCCTTCTGTTAGTTCTGTAGTACGAAGTGCGGAACAAAAAAGAGCAGGCGGATTTGCTTACAAATTTGAATTAAATGATGGGCCCGGTAACAGTTGGCCTTATTTTAAGTCGGAACTGGTATGGAACTTCCTGCCTGCCGGCTCGCCGTTGGGTATTTTAGGTAATACCGATGCATTTAATCGTCCTGTATTAGGCTTAAGATGGGTGGCAGCATCTACTTTTATTCCTTCTTATAACACTGATTTCAATACTCCCACCAGCATATTGTTCAATACAAAAGCTGTAGATGATGACTGGCCACAACCCAATGCACTTTGGATGGAGAACGGCCGTTATAAATTCGTACTAACCAGGGTTGGTCCTAACGGTACTACTCAAACGAACAATACGGATGTAGGCCCGGTTGTTAAAGATGTATGGGAGGACTGGGTATTAAACCGAAACTTCACGAGTGCCGATTCGGGTTATGTACGTTTGTATAAAAATGGCCAGTTAGTTTTTCAATACCTGGGCGGCAACTGGAAAGACGATGCATTCCACAGTAAGGAACCCTATATCCAGATGGGAATTTATAAATGGGCTTTTGGAAGCAACTGGACGATTCGCCCGGATGCCTCGAAAATCACCCTCTTTATTGACGAAATCAAGTTTGGGAATGTAGCTAACCGCCTGGAAGATTTTGTCGTTAAAGCCGCTGCTAATATTCCACCGGTATCCAATGCAGGTCCTGACCAGTTCCTGAATATACCCGTTACCCGCACCCAACTCACCGGCATTTCTACTGATGCCGACGGGTCTGTATACGCCCGTCAATGGACGAAGATCAGTGGCCCGGCAGGTGGTGACATATCTGCTCCCAGCCAAAATACAATTACCCTTACCAACCTGGAGCAGGGAACTTATCGCTATCGTTTCCAGGTTACTGACGATAACAATGCTACCGCCAGCGATACGGTTGTAATCAATGTTTTGGCTCCGGTAATGACCATGGTAAATTATTCTCGTTTTGGAGGTGGGGCCAGCCAGCCCATGCAATATGTTTGGAAAGGCGGTAATTTACCCAATTCTACGGCCGCAGCTGTAGGACAACCGATAAACGGCGATTTTAGTCTGCAGATTACCATTGGCCGTCAATCGGCGGGTGCCTTTGTTGCCCTCGATACCGACGACACCCTGGAACATATTTATACACCCGGACAAATATGGATGGGCGTGGCAAATGGACGACTGTACGCCGGCGATTTCCCGGGCTGGTTCCTATATCGTTTAACCGATGCCGTGGTTGCAACCGGTGATTTTATAAGGATACGTCGCCAGGGCGACAGTTTCCTGCTGGAGTATTCGAAAGACAATGGCGCTAGCTGGGTACTGGCTTATACTTACCTGTATCGTACCACCCGTACCATGTGGCCAAAAGCTACCTTTGACAACCTGAACTCCACCATCTACTACCCTGCCATCAGCACGGGTAGTGGAACTGCGGCTCTTATAGAACGTACCACCGCTCCGATAGAAGCTGCCGTTTCAGCCAATGCAGCCAGCCTTACGAAAGTGCAGCCAAATCCGGCGAATCAATGGGTGCAGGTAACTATCGGATCGGAGTTTGCTGCGGGCAAACTACATGTTCAGGTATTTGATAATGCCGGAAAATTAGTGAGCCGTCAACTAACGACATATCAACAGGGACAAACCCTGAAAATAGAAACCAAAAACTGGAACAGCGGCTCCTATTTTCTACTGATCCGGGATGAAAAAGGCAACCAGGTTCAACAAAAAATTGTGGTGGTGCATTAATTCCGTTTCACCGGTCGGGTGCTACCCGACCGGTGAAACGGGAAAAATACCCCCCGAAATACCGGTTTAATCACGGTAAGAAAGATGGAATCGGGGGTTAGTTTTGCAATAGGGGTGAACTTAATCAAACTACCGAAACCATTGCCTTACCTATTTTGATCCACTACTAACACAACGTTCATAGCAGTACAGATGTGTTCAATTGAACCTGCCTAAAAGCAGGTTTTTTTTATGTTATACGGGGAAAATGCCCCCCTTTACGGTGTATTCTCCCATTGATCAATAGATGCAGAGCCAATAGTTTTGTTGCCTAAACAGGTTCGGTCGGTCATGGTTGTGGTTGTCTCAGACGCCACAACCTTACCGGCTTAAAATCCCTGATCATTCAATGAAAAGATTACTCGACCTTTCGGTTCACTCTATACCATGGCTCCTGTTAATCCTTGCCTGCCTTACCCTGATAACAATGGTAGTTGTGTTGATGCAGAAAAAACAGCAAGACAGAGATATGAATCAAAACGATTAAAAAGATTCAACGCTGCCCCCATTCAGACGTTTGCATCCGACCTATCCCTGTTTTCTTTAGTTTTAACTTTAACAACCTCAATATTTCTACTATGAAGAATGTATTCATCTTACTGTTTAGTATGCTTGTCCTGGTTTCCTGTAAAACCTCCAGATCCATCCCAATTCCAACGGATGAAAAATATGTTGCAGAAAAAATTACTCCGGAGCAGGCGGCAGAACTTGAAAAAAACTACCAGGCAGACCCTGATTTCAAAAAAACATTTAGAAATGGAATGTATCTTCCCATTTCAGTTTTAGACGATCTTAGAAAGTCTGTCGGCATTGAAGGAATTTCCATTTACTACGGGAAAGACCCCGGATTTGCCAGCCCTGTTTTTATCCTGTACGCTACTAAAATTACCCCTACATCTCAGCAGGAAAAATCTGCAGACGGCGGAGATGTAATTTATAAAGTATTTTACCCGTGTCCTACCATCTGCGGAAAATAACTTGAATAAAACCCCGGGAAAAACGGAATGAATTATTGGACTACAACACTTATTAAACTAGTAATTATCGGCATTGGAATCGTTATCGGATTTGTCCGGGAAAAACAATTAAACCGAACCAATTATAATTTCCTGATTTTCCTGTTAGTGGCCGGCGGCGGAGAACTACTGGAATGGCTGTTGGCTTATTACTACAAACATAATTTTGTTTACTACCATGTGTTTCGTCCCCTGTTTTATACCCTTATAACCCTGGCCTTAGCACAAGAACTGGGACGAATGAAGCGAAGTTTTCGGCTATCCATACTATTTGTATGGATAGCTGCTTACTTCAATGCAAAATACCTGCAGCCTCCCGACAACTCACTCAACACTTTAATTATCAGCTTGATTTGCCTGCTGCAAATTTTACAGGTATTATTTTATATTGCCCGGCTTTTTGATCAGTACAACTGGAATGAAACAATTTACCGTCATAGCTTCTGGATTGCAATCGGTATCCTGCTCCACTCCATTAGCTCTTTTTTAACCCTGGGCCTGCACAATGTTCTGGGCGGCGATGGCCAAAAACTGGTTACCAACTTTCTGATCGTCTCAGAATGGTTATTTTACGCTTCCTTTGCTATTAACTTACTGGTCCAAAAACCAGTTGAAGATGCATAAGCAAGTTCCATGAATGCCAGTCAATTTGAAATCATTTACACCATGGCGGCAGCTGTCGTCATTATGCTTGCGCTCAGTGGGTTTGTGGTATATCTAATTCTTTCCAGTCAAAGGAGAAGGATCCGCCTCCAGCACGAACAACAACATATGAAAGAATCCTATGAAAAAGAAGTCCTTACCACCCAGATAGAAAGCAGGGATCAAACGCTTCGGGATATCAGCCAGGAAATTCACGATAATATGGGGCAATTACTAAGTGTAGCCCGCATCAACCTGAATATCCTGGAAAAAGAATTGGAAGAACATAAATCGGTTAAAAGAATCAAAGACACTAACCTGATACTGGCCGATGTAATCAAATATATACGGATGCTCTCGAAAGGCCTGAATTCCGATATGTTATCGAGTTATGGCCTGCGCGAATCGATCAAATTTGAACTTGACCGAATTGCACAAACGGCCATGATAAATTGCCGATTCGAAACGGAAGGAGAGGATTTCCTGATTGACAATAAAAAAGAAATCGTGCTATACCGCATGATCCAGGAAATCCTGAATAATATTCTGAAACATGCCCATGCAACAGAAATTTCCATTGTAATGAAATATACTGCTGCTCATTTTATGCTAACGATTTCTGATAATGGAAAAGGATTTAATAAAGAAGAAGCCGGCTCAAAATCTATAAAAGAAGCAGGTTCCGGACTCAAAAACCTGGAAAAAAGGGCCCAACTGGTAGGCGCTTCCTTACAAATAAAAACCAGCCCGGGAGAAGGTACGAATATTCACATTCTTTTACCCAAACCAATCAATCATGGAAACCATTAAACACCCGCCGTATAAAGTAGCTATTGCCGACGATCATCGGCTGATCGCAGAGTCCTTATCACATTTGATTAATGACTCTCCCGAATTTACCGTAACACTACTCGCCAACAATGGCAAGCTGCTGTTGGAAGCCTTACGGGCAAGTGAACAGGAACCTGATATTTGTATTCTCGACATCAATATGCCCGTAATGAACGGCGTGGATACAGCCCGTGCCATTAGCAGCCAGTTTCCCACTATAAAATTACTGGCATTAAGCATGAACGATGATGAAGCCTCCGTCATACAAATGATCCGTGCGGGCTGCAGGGGGTACTTACTAAAAGATTGTTCCCAGGCAGAGCTTCATCGCGCCCTGAGTGAAATACTTACCAAAGGATTTTATTACAGTGATTTTGTTACCGGCAAACTGGTACATACCATTCATCGTGAAGAAAAAACCCTAGAACCAGCCATCCGTTTATCTGACAGGGAAATGGAATTCATAAAATACGCCGCTTCAGAAATGACGTATAAAGAAATTGCCCTTACCATGAAACTCAGTGAACGCACTATTGACGGTTATCGCGAAGCGTTGTTTGAAAAACTGCAGGTTAAAAGCCGGGTAGGGCTGGTACTTTATTCTATCCGCGCAGGGTGGGTAAATGCAAATTAGCATCTGATTAAAATACCAAATTTTAATAGCTCTCTCCCATTTTTCGGCAGACCGAACCATCCCACCCATACCTGGTTGCTGTTAAACGATGAGGCCCAATTGCCATGGGTTGATTTATACCAGCCCTGCCATTCACCAGGTTACGGAGCAGGGCATTACCAAGTGCTGGGAATTACTCAGCAATGTACACCACAGGTTCAGTGGCACCAGAAATTTCATTGGGATCGAGTTCGACAAATACTTTCAGAAAAATGAGTTTGATAGGACGATATGGCCGCAAATGAGGGTAAGCGTTGCAGATAATTTTTACGGCATGAATAGTAACAGACAGCTCTATACGAAGAGAAAACCAACGGTTCAGTTCATTTGTCCGGCTAATTTATGAACCTGGACATAAAGCTGCCCGGCAGGCTTACCACCCGATACCATAATCTTCTCCATAATTACTGGAGCCGCCCCAGAAACTCTGGTGTTTCCAATCGAACCAAATAGCATTTATTGGTCCGGATGTACGAGCTTCAAACCGAAGAATATATCCCCTGTCGGTTAGTTCTTTCCTGATCCAGGCAGGCGTTGATTCATGCAAAAGCAAATGCCCGGGTTTGGGCTTTCTATCCTTGCCGCCCAGGGATAACCAATACTGATAACTGTTGAAATTCGGCGCTTCTGCAGCCTGCTGTACATTCATTCCAAATTCTGTTATGTTCAGAAAAAACTGTAGCAGGTTCTGATCCTGTGTATCGCCTCCCTGTACAGCAAAAGACAGAAAAGGACGCCCCTCTTTCAAAGCCAGAGTAGGCGTAAGAGTAACCCGGGGGCGTTTACCTGGCGCCACTACGTTAAAGGGGTTTAGTGCAGGATCAATAACGAAACTCTGCATCCGCTGGCTCATTCCAATTCCAGTTTCCCCTGCAATACAGGCCGGTACCCAGCCCCCACTTGGTGTAATAGAAACCACCCAGCCTTCCTTATCGGCGGCCTGCACACTGGTTGTACCCCGCCATACCTGATCGAGGTAGGCTGCATCCGGGGCTGCAGCCAATTCCTTTGTTCCCTGCTCCTGCCACTTATTCAGTAAGTCTTGATACGGATTTTTATCCTGTTGAAAAGGATATGGATCGCCTGGCCCGATAGCCGGGTTGTTGTTTTCTTCCAATAAAAAGCGGGCTCTTTCCTTTGCATAAGTTGTTGACAGTAATCCTTCCATCGGTTCTGCCGGTGGAAAATAAGGATCTCCGTAATAAAAATCACGATCTGCAAATGCAAGGTTCATTGCCTGGTACAGCGTATGGATATAGCGCGATGAATTATATCCCATAGCTTTCAGATCCACCTCCTGCAATAACTGCAAACTTTGCAACAGCATCGGCCCCTGTGTCCATTGCGATAATTTATAGACGTCTATCCCTTTATAATTTACTTTGAGGGGTTCTTCAATTATGACCTTCCAATTGGCAAGATCCTGCCGCGTGATCAACCCGCCCTGCTCCTGGCAGCCCCGCACAAATTCGGCGGCAATATCTCCTTTATAAAAACGATCGTATGCTGCATAAATAGCTTCTTTACGCGATTTACCTTTCTTCAAAGCAGCTTTTTCTGTTTCCACGAGTTTCTCCAAGGTGCGCAACAATTGCTGCTGCACAAATAATTCTCCTGCTTCTGGCGCTTCCCTTGGTGCACCCGCATGTGGCAACAATACTTTTGCAGAATAAGGCCATTCCTTGATCCGTTTTTTCTCCCGCTCAATACTATTGGCGGTTTGCGCCTCTATGGGGTATCCGGCAGCCAGCTCCATAGCGGGCGCCAGTACTTCCGCCAAACTCATTTTACCATATTCAGCAAGCATCGTAAACAGCCCGCCGGGTGTACCGGGCGTAACGGCAGCAAGCGGCCCATATTCAGGAGGAAAATCATATCCCTTCTTCTTGAAAAATTCAGGCGTTGCTCCTGTTGGTGCTACTCCTAATGCATTTATGCCGATCACTTTTTTTAAACCGGGATGGTAGATCAATGCCTGCGTTTCTCCTCCCCAGCTCAACACATCCCACATTGTACAGGTAGCAGCAAGCATAGCACAGGCCGCATCTACTGCATTTCCTCCTTTTTGAAAAATTGCAGCACCCGCAGTTGCTGCCAATGGCTTTCCCGTTATTGCCATCCAGTTTTTACCGTGCAAAACGGGCTTCTGTGTACTTTGAGCAACTAACTGAACGGGCATCCATAACATCAACAGCAATAATGATCGCATAGAATTTTTATTTCAGCTTTTGTTAAAGCCATTTTAACAAATATACCCTAAAACTTATTCACATAAAGAGCGATTGGAACAGTTTTGGGAACCCCTTCTACTGAATCTAAACAACAGTTTTATGAAAACGACCCTCTTCAAAACCATCTTGATGAGTACAGGCATGGCTATTATTTTTACTGCCTGCAGTCAGGATGATGACGCCAATCCGAATACGGCCCAACTTGAAATCCGCCTTACAGATGCCCCCAATCCAGCTATTAAGGAAGTTTGGGTCGACATCAAGGAAATTCAGTTGAACATGGATGGTGAAAATGAAAACTGGACCACTTTATCAGGTACATTTCCAGGTGTATACAACCTGTTAGACCTTACCAACGGCAGGGACACCATACTCGCCAATGCAACCCTTCCTTCAGGAAAAATGAACCAGTTGCGACTTCTGCTTGGTGAAAACAATTACATCATAACGGCAGACGGCCAGAAAGAAATGCTGACCACGCCAAGCGCCCAGGAATCGGGTTTAAAGGTTTTGATAAATGCGGACCTGACCGGAGGTGTTTTATACCGGTTGGTGCTGGATTTTGATGCTGCTAAATCAATTGTTCCGGCAGGCAACAGTGGTAAATATATTCTTAAACCTGTAATCCGGGTTTTATCCATGGTTCCTTCAGGAGGTATTGTAAAAGGATTTGTAGCACCGGATTCGATTCTTACGACCATTTTTGCGTTGAAAGGAAGCGACACTATTTCAACCACCGCTACCAGTAATGGTAATTACCAGTTTCGTGATATACCTGCAGGTAATTATTCCCTGCATTATTATCCCGCACCCGATTCTTTTAAAACGGTTCAACAGGAAGTTACTGTTACACTCGGACAAACAACGATGGCCGACACGATCCACCTTGAACTTAACTAAAAAAAGCCCGTCGGAAGTATAAGATCCGACGGGCTTTTTTAATGATCGTTGCGTTTTTCAGTATTTTACCTCTACCATAAACCTTGCCTCCGAATTTCCCGCATCTAACTCTGCGGCTGCAGCATTGCTGATCCGGATGGTTAACCCCGCATTTTCTTTAATTGCGGACAACTGCCCTAATACTTTTGCATACACCGTTTTATTGGTGCCCGTATGGCGAACCTGAACAATTGTTCCCACTGCAACATTATCCATCAGCGCATAGTATTTTCCATCTTTCCAACCACTGGTACTTCTAAATATGGTAGCCTGGCCACTTACCGATTTGGCCCCATTTTTAAAGCCTGATTTAAAAAATCCCCCATTGAAATTTACCGAAGCACCCGCGGCCGGCAATTCTTCCTGTTTAAATACAGGCGCGGGCGCTGGTTTATCGTTGTTTTTCGGGGCTGACACAACCGTTACCTGTTTTTCTTCTTTCGGTGCCTCAACGGGTGCCTTGGGAGCGGTGGATTGTGCCGGTGGTTCTTTTGCGGCGGTAGATTGAACCGCTTTGGAAGCAAGTGCAGACTGATCTCTTTTCACTTTAAGAAAACCAACCACCAACTCCATACCAGGCCGAATCTGATTCCGGGTAATTCCATTCCATTTTTCAAGTTTCTCCAATGCAACTTTATTATGATTAACACTTACCCGAAACATCCACTCTCCTTCTGCAACGCGATGATAGACCGGCACCAGTACTTCATCTGAAGCTTTCTTTTCATCCTGCGAAAAATTAGCAGCTACTAAGGGAACTTTTAATACCTGGCCAATTTTCAGCCCGGCATTCATATCCGTATTGTTGAATGGCGCTATTTCTTTGGGGTGAAGATTGTAGAGGCGGCCAACACTGAACCAGGTTTCTTTGGCAGCCACCTTATGCTGAACATATAAATCCGGACTGTTTCCTTTCACTTCAAGATCGGCCTGTGCAATGGCACTGAACGAAAGAAATAAAAACAGGACCCAGAGTATCGGCATTTTTTGCATCAGGACTATGAATTTTAGTATTCCTGCAAATATGGTGCATTCTCTGCAAAATTGCAGCCAAAAGCAGGTTAAGAACCCGTTAGCGGTCGGATTGCATTAAAATCCGCCAATCTTTCGGGTAATAATTATTCGAACGGTTGGGCAATACTTTCAGCCACCCCAGGCCAAGGCCTTTGTAAGCAGCCAGGTTCCAACCTTGCCTGGCCCCATCCATATGAATTTCTTCCTTCCGTAGGAACTGCAATGCAGTTGACGCAGGTAGTTCTACCCGAGGTATCTTTTTACCAAGATCCAGGCTTAAGGCAAGCGCATGATCCGGCAATAATTGCCGACCGGCCCATTTTCCCATGGTAACCCCTGCCCTTCGGATATAAAGCGGCGATAAAGCTTCCACAACACTTAGAACCGGCCCGGACATGCCAACCATGGTATCATTGAGCATATAAAACGCAGACAGGCCCGGTTCCAGCCATTCCTGGCCATCCTGCGCCTGTTGTTTAGAGGCCTTCTCCAGTTTGATACGATTTTTTCGATTGGCTTTTTTTTCGGTGGCCTGTTGCTTGCGAAAAGCGCTTAGAAAAAAACCTTCACCCTGCAATAAATTTGGATATAGCCGGTATCCATATCCTTTTTTTACAGGCGATAGAGATTCAACGATATTCCAACCAGCTTCGAGTTGTAAAGGCGCTGCAACCGTATCGTAGGTCGATAGCATCCAGTCCACCACCTGTTCATCTTCCTGCATTGAATAGGAACAAGTGGAATAAATCAACCAGCCATTTTCTTTTAAACAGGGCCATATATCACTTAATATGCGTTGTTGCCGTTGGCTGCACAGGTCTACCAACTCCTCCGACCATTCATTCATTGCTTTGGGATCTCTTCTGAACAAGCCGCTTCCACTGCAGGGTGCATCTACTACTATCAGGTCAAATAGCAGATCCGTCTTACTGAAATCACGTGGATCATTACAGGTTATTACCTGGTTACTATTACCCCATTTTACCAGGTTTTCTTCCAGAACAGACACCCTCGATTTAATTACCTCGTTGCTAACAAGTACGGAATCATCTGGCAACAAGGAGCGTAAATGGGTTGATTTGCCTCCAGGGGCGGCACATAGATCCAATACCCGCAGTCCGTTTCTTTGGGGCAGCAGCTGCAGGATGGCCTGTTCCAGCAACATACTACTGGCTTCCTGCACATAATAGGCACCAGCATGTAGAAAAGGGTCCAGGGTATATTTTGGGCGTACCGGTAAATAATAACCGAAAGCCGACCAGGGCACCTGTACACGATCCGGAAAACTGAGGTTGGCAGGGTCTTCTACCTTTTGCGGGTTCAGCCGGATACTTTGTACCTGCTCACCACTTGCATGAATGGCACAAAAACCCGCTTCCTGCCAGCCGGGTGCACCGGCCATATGTTTATTAAAGGCTGCTGGAATGGTCAAGTCTGTTTTTTTACAAAACTACGACTTAGAGATTTTTAATTTCCGTAGTTATGGATTCCAGCACTTTTTTTGCATCGCCAAATAACATCGATGTTTTAGGTTGGAAAAAAAGCTCATTTTCAATACCGGCATAGCCCGGTTTCATACTACGTTTATTAACGATGCAGTTTTTAGCCATTTCAACTTCCAATATTGGCATACCATAAATGGGCGAGGCCGGGTCTGTTTTTGCTGCAGGATTCACTACATCATTAGCCCCTAACACCAACACCACATCAGTTGTTGAAAACTGTTCGTTGGCCGTTTCCATTTCCAGCAGATTGTCGTAATCCACATCAGCCTCGGCAAGTAATACATTCATATGCCCGGGCATACGACCGGCCACCGGATGAATGGCATATTTCACTTCCACCCCTTTTTCGGTTAAAAGTTTTTCCAACTCATGACAGGCATGCTGGGCCTGGGCTACCGCCAGGCCATAACCCGGAACAATCATAACCTTGTGTGCATAGCTGAGCAAAACAGCGGTATCTGAGAGATTGATCTCCTTGTAATTACCTTGGGTTTTACCAACTGCTTCCTTGTTGGCAGCGGTTCCACCAAAAGCCCCTACCAGTACATTCAATAAAGACCTGTTCATTGCCTTGCACATGAGTATGGTTAGCAGGGTTCCGGCAGCTCCTACCAGTATGCCTCCTGTTAACATGGCTTTATTATTGTATAAAAAGCCGCCACAGGCAGCAGCTACCCCGGTAAATGAATTCAGCAGGGATATTACAACCGGCATATCGGCTCCTCCAATCGGCAACACAAAAAACACTCCGTATAAAAGGGATAAGCTAAAAATGAGGTAAAACACCGTAGTATTGGCATTTTCGTACACTCCCGCCATCCAGGAAGCCAGGATTAGTACTACCAGAAACAGGACTATATTCACCAGATGCTGGCCCCTGAAAGAAAAATCCTTTATTTTCCCATTGAGTTTACCCCAGGCAATAACACTTCCTGAAAAGGATACAGAGCCAATTATTAACCCGGCCAGTATCACCACTGCATGCCCAACCCATGTATAATAAGCCGAGCTGGATGGGAAAATATCGCCTAATACGATATCATGCGGTTGGTGCAGTGTTTCTGCCAGGTGGTTAAATTCTGTAATAGAAATCAAAGCAGCGCAAGCTCCTCCCATGCCATTAAACAGGCTCACCATTTCTGGCATAGCGGTCATCTTCACTTTTTTTGCGGCAAGTGTACCGATAATGGTGCCGATAAGT
>NZ_LUKG01000024.1:1195-10382 GCF_001601815.1 Flavihumibacter sp. CACIAM 22H1 | reverse complement strand
GCCTTGTTCCATTACTTTCTTCATACAAAAAAATTGTACCGAAAATTGCCAGCCCCATACCTGCTGCGGCAATCCTGTTTCCTTTTCTGGCCGAAGCGGGGTTTGATAACATTTTTAACCCGAGTATAAAACTTACAGAGGCCAGCAGGTATATAACGGTAAGCAGCATACGCTTCTATTAAAGTTTATTTTTGTTTATGCCGGAACATTTCCAGCATCCGGTCGGTTACCACAAACCCGCCAACTACGTTAAGGGTTCCAAGAATTACCGCTAAAAACCCAAGTACCAGCGCCAGGTAGTTTTCCGGGTCCGCTTTTCCCATAACAATAATTGCCCCGATTATGACAACGCCGTGAATGGCATTGGCGCCGCTCATAAGTGGGGTATGCAATACACTGGGCACCCTGCCAATCACTTCTATGCCAAGAAATATCATCAGCACCACGATATAGATATAATCCTGATGCTGCGCAATTTTTTCCAAGATATGTTCCATACTGATCAGCGTTTATATTGTTTTAACCCGTTCATGAAGGATCTCTCCATTATAGGTTATGCAGGCACCCTTTACTAAATCATCATCCCAGTTAAGTTTTAGTACAGCTCCCGCCCCGGTAAGCAACGCCAGGAATTGCTGAAGGTTTTTGCCATATAATTTACTGGCGTCAGCGGGAAGGGTGGCTGCTAAATTGGAATTACCGATAATGGTTATGCCTTTATAGGTTATGGTTGAATTATTCACTGTTTTGGTAGTATTGCCGCCGGTTGCAGCCGCCAGATCCACGATAACAGAACCTGGCCGCATGGCATCTAGCATATCGGTAGTTACCAAAACGGGAGCGGTTTTTCCCGGAATCTGAGCAGTGGTAATTACAATATCAGCCTTTGCAATACTCTCTGCGATTTTTTGTTGTTGCCTTGCTTTAAACTCCTCGGTTTGTTCAACGGCATATCCCCCGGCTTTACTTGCATCTGCCGCGCCCTCTACTTCTATGAATTTTGCCCCCAAACTTTTTACTTCTTCCTTAACGGTGGGTCTTGTATCAAATACTTCTACCACAGCTCCGAGCCGTTTGGCGGTGGCAATAGCCTGTAAACCGGCAACACCGGCACCTAAAATAAGCACTTTGGCAGGAGCAATGCTTCCTGCAGCGGTCATAAATAAAGGAAAATAACGGGGATAACTAACCGAAGCCAGTAAAACGGCTTTATACCCTGCAATATTTGCCTGTGAACTTAGTACATCCATGCTTTGTGCGCGGGTAGTTCTGGGCAACATATCTAGGCTAAAACTGGTTATTCCGGCTATTGCCCAATCCTGCATCTGTGCCTTGTTGTAAAGGGGCTGGTACACCCCAATCAGTATCTTCCCTGATAATTGTTGAGAAGGCATGGATTCGGGTAATTGAATGGCGAGGATACAGTCTGCCCCCCAGATCTTATCCCTATCCACCAGGGTAGCGCCTGCTTTTTCATAGGCTTCATCCGATGCAAATGCCATGTTTCCGGCCTGCTTTTCAATCCAAACCTGGTGCCCGGCCTTTAGCAAAGCAGGAACGGCCTCGGGTAAAATGGAAACCCTGGTTTCAGGAACAGGTTCTTTCAATACACCTACCGTCATGCGGAAGCGATTTGTTTCTATAACAATTTAAGTTTTATTGCGGATACTTAAGAACGTTATGGAAGAATAAATCAGAAGCGGATGGTAAAATGTTGCGGATGCTTAAAAGAATCAGTAAAAAACACGAGTCCAATGAAGAAAAGGTCTATGGTGCAACGTACGGCCGGGTCTTGTTTAATTTTTTCCCAGGCGGCTTCCATTTCCTGGCTCCAGTGAATATCATCAAAAACCAGCACCGACTGGTTGCTTCGTTTAGCTTTCAGCAGGTCAAAATAGCGGAGGGTGGGTTCATAGCGGTGATTACCGTCAACATACGCAAAATCAACCTGCTGTAATTCGCTCAGCAACGGTTCCAGCGTATGGTCAAAATTACCGGTCACTACCCTGATGTCATTAAAACTGAGCTGCCGGAAATTTTCCCTGGCCTGCGCTGCCACGGCAGGCGCACCTTCCAGGGTAATCAGGTTTCCAGTACGGTTCCCGGCATAGAGGTAAGCAGCAGATAAGCCCATAGAAGTACCCAGCTCTACCATGGTCTTCGGCTGAAAATAATTGGTGAGCCGGAATAAGAGGCGGCCCAGCTTTTTAGATTTAGACGTACGTTTGGTAAGGGTTGAAATCGGCACCTGCCTTGTACCCGCTCCGCCTGCGCCTAAATCCAGGACTTCAATTGCGCTTTTATCCAGTTCTAATCGAAGCCTTAATGCTTCTATAGTAGAAAACGCATAATATTCGCCCCTATCATTCAAAACGTCGCGGATAAGCGCAAATACGAAAGGAGAATGAATACCATGACCTTTTCCATTAGCTGCAGTAATCCAATAATAAAGGTATTTGACAGCTAATCTGAAGTGACTGTAAGGCTTATGCTTCATTCAGGTCATTTCCGTTACTGTCCCAAATTTCAAAACTGTAGGCATAGGCATGTTTTTCATCTGCCGGAAAATCCAGTTTTGAGTGCAGTTTCCACTGGTCAGCCGGTAATACCGGGAAAAACGTATCTCCCTCCACCGTAGTATGAACGCGTGTCAGGTAAACGCGGTGACAAAACTCCAGGCTTTGTTGGTAAATATCTCCTCCCCCGATAACGAAAACCTCTTTTGCGTCGGTTTCGCGGGCCGTTGCGAGGGCTGTTTTCCAGTCGTGTACCACCAGCGCCCCCGGGGCTGTCCAGGCTGCTTTGGTAGTAAGTACAATATTTGTACGGCCATTTAGGGGCTTGCCCAAACTTTCATAGGTTTTCCTTCCCATAATGACCGGCATTGCCCAGGTGGTATTTTTGAAAAACTTCATATCATTGGGCAGCTTCCATAACAGGCGATTGTCTTTCCCTATTACCTGATTTTCGCTGACTGCAACCACCAAACTAATTTTCATATCAACTCAAATTATGCAAAACTGAGGTTACACTGCTACCGGTGCTTTTATAGCCGGGTGACTCTGGTAGCCTACCAGTTCAAAATCCTCGTACCGGAATGCAAAAATATCCTTCACAGCAGGGTTAATTTTCATGGTTGGCAGGGGAAAGGGATCCCGGCTTAATTGCAATTGAACCTGTTCAAGGTGGTTGCTGTAAATATGCACATCACCAAAACTGTGAATAAACTCCCCAGGTTCAAGGCCGGTTACCTGTGCCAGCATCAGGGTCAGTAACGCATAGGAGGCAATATTAAACGGCACACCCAGGAACACATCGGCCGAGCGTTGGTACAACTGGCAGCTTAGTTTTCCGTTTGCTACATAAAACTGAAATAACGTATGGCAGGGCATCAACGCCATCTGCGGCAGCTCCGCCACATTCCAGGCACTGATGATTAACCGCCGGCTATCCGGGTTGGTTTTCAATTGTTTTACCAAATCACTAACCTGGTCAATTATTTTTCCATCTTTTCCTTCCCAGCTACGCCATTGTTTTCCATAAACAGGCCCCAGTTCTCCCGCTTCATCGGCCCATTCATCCCAGATACCTACCCCGTGTTCCTTCAGGTAGGAAATATTGGTAGACCCTTTCAGGAACCAGAGTAATTCATGTATAATGCTTTTCAGGTGCACTTTTTTGGTGGTTACCAGCGGAAAGCCATCTGCAAGGTTAAACCGCATCTGGTACCCAAAACAGCTAATGGTACCGGTTCCCGTCCGGTCCGATTTCTCTACGCCATTATCCAGAATATATTGCAATAACTGATGATACTGTTGCATGCGTGCAAGTTACACTTTTCCCGCTATCCCTTCCATTGCTCGGGGGTACCCAACCGGTGAATGGGAACAAAATGTTTAATTTTGTAAAATGGCAGAGGACTTATACATACAGCAGGGTACAAAAGAAGAACAATACCAGGCCCTTATTCCACAGATCAAAGGATTACTGGAAGGTGAAACCGATGAAATCGCTAACCTGGCAAATATAGCGGCAGCATTAAAGGAACAATTTGGCTGGTTTTGGGTAGGTTTCTACCTGGTAAAAGGAGACGAACTGGTGCTGGGCCCTTTCCAGGGGCCTGTTGCCTGTACCCGTATCCGGATAGGACGCGGGGTATGCGGTACCAGTTGGAAAGAAGCCAGCACGCTAATTGTCCCAGATGTGGAGCAATTTCCAGGTCATATTGCCTGCAGCAGTTTGTCCAAATCAGAAATTGTTGTTCCATTTTTCCGGGATGGAAAAGTGGTAGGCGTGCTCGATGTTGACAGTGATCAACTGAATCAATTCGACACTACCGATCAGCAGTACCTGGAAGAAATTCTCCAACTCCTTTCCGCTTAGGAATTGCTTAGCCAACTGCTACCAGCGGGCTATTTTTTTCACGCCCTCCTTTAAGCTGTTCAATTCCCTGGGCAAGCTGCTCCTGCAAGCCGGTAAGAAAACCTGCCTGTTGCTGCAATTTCACTTCCAGCTCAGCCAGCAAAGCTTCTTTTTGCCGGATATCCTGGCGAATTTGTTCCTCCCGGGCTTCCACCTCGTGAAAATTCCGGATCCGCTGTGACAGCTGATTTTGAAGAAATTCTATCTGCAGTTGTTTTTCCTGCAACATATCCTGTAAATAGCGAACATCGGTTTCGTTTTGTTTGAATTCATTTTCCATAGCCTCCAATTTTATTTTTTGATGAATGGTTTCGCGTAACTGCGCTTCAATGGGATCCAGTTTTTTTCTGCGGCGGTAGTGCACCCAAAGAATTCCGGAAACAGTAAGTACAATTACGGGAATGCTACAGATCAGTACTACCTGCGCGTAACGTCCTACCTCGTAGGTAGTAACGGCTAAAAACGAACTCATAGAAATGCTGTTTAGCGTAGAATTCAACCCATGTAACGGATTGTCAACAACTATGGTACCAAAGCGGTAAAAAGTGGATAACTCGCTACCAGGCTAAGCACCTTTAACGTTTCGCTCTGCGTTGTAATTCTTTCCTGATAAGTCCCAGTTCACGACCGGTTTGTCCGGCTACCGAGCTGTTTTCCTGTGCGCGCCGCATGAGATAAGGAACCACATCACCAATTGGTCCAAAAGGAAGGTATTTGCTGACCGGGCAGCCCGCTTTTGCCAGGTTGAAGGTGATATTATCACTCATGCCATAAAGCTGGGAAAAATGAATATGCGGATGATGCAATGACAAGCCCCGTTTTTCCAATAATTGCGTAGCATACAGATTGCTGTACTCATTATGCGATGCAATAATGGTGGCAATACGTTCGATGTGCTCAATACAAAACTCAACGGCCCAATTATAATCGCGATCGGCTGCTTCTTTATTCGGCTGGATGGGTGAACGATAATTCATTTCTTCCGCCCGTTTTCTTTCTTTTTCCATATAGGCGCCCCGAACCAGTTTGGCACCCAGCATAAAATCTTTCAATTCAGCCTGGTGAAAGCTGTCCTTTAAAAATTGAAGCCGATCATGCCGGTACAGTTGGATGGTATTATAGACGATAGCTTTTTGCCGGTTATAAGTTTCCATCATCTGCATGGCCAGCGCATCTACCGGATCCTGGATCCAGGTTTCCTCGGCATCAATCAGCACACCTACTCCCTGCGCCGATGCCGCTTCACATATCCGGTGCATACGGGCCACTACTCGATCCCATTCCGCCTTTTCGGCTTCCGACAGTACTTCAGTATGAATCCGTCCTTCAAAACCACTTTTTGCCTGTGCGGCAGTATCTAATTTTTCCAATAGGCCGAAACGAGCCAGGCCGGTTACCTTAATGCTCATAAACGGAATATTAGGCTGTGTGGCAGCGTAATCAACGACTTTGATAAATTCCTCGCAGGCATGATCCAGGCCCTGTTCACCATAGTCTCCTCCTTCCACCCCGTAATCCAGAATTACCTGAACCTGGTATTTCCCCAGCAAATCAGCTACTCGGGCGGTTTCCTTGCAGGGTTTCGCCTCCGACAAACTGCTCAAAAAGTGTAGCACGGATCAATCCCTTTACAGGTAATCCTATCTTTATTGCCCAGGGAGTAATCCTTGTTCCTATTTGAACCAGTGCAGAATAGCCCATTGACGCAAAAAGAAACTGTGCTTTTTTGAGTGATTTATCCGATTTATACGCAAAAGCATTTTCGGTGTTATCAAATGAAATGCGGGATCCTGGATTCATGCAGCATTATTAAGGCCGCAAAAATAAGGCAAATTCAGATCGCCTGATGGTTAAAGGGTTGCAATACCAGTTCGCTAACCACTCCCGATTCGGGTTGTTGGCAGAGAAACCAGATGGCTTTTGCGGCTTCCTCTGCGCGTACCATTTTGTCTCGTTGTACCCGGAGATCGATCCTGTCCCAAAAACCGGTATCCACCCCTCCCAGGAAAATATTGGTAAAGCGGATATCGGTTCGTTTAACCTCTTCCCGGATACTCTGAAGCATTCCCACCAGTCCGTATTTGGATGCACTGTAGGCAGCTGCACCCGCCATCGGAACCTTTCCCAAAATACCCGGAACATGTATGATCAGTCCTTTTTTCCGTTCCTTAAAAGAAGGTAGAAATTTCTGTACTAATAAAAAAGAAGCCAGCAGGTTCAACTGTACAGATTGCATAAAATCCATTTCCGTTAATTGTTCAGTCGGTTTAATAATGCCGATACCTGACAAATTGATCAATACATCTATTACCGGGTGAGCTTCATTAAACCGTTGAAACAACTTATCCACCTCTGCCGCACTGGTTAAATCAGCTGCCATCCAATGGGCTTCATCAACGCCTATTTCCCCCGCCAGTGCCGCCAGTTTTGCAGCTGTTCTGCCGGTAAGAAAAACCTGCGCACCACCTGCAGCAAGCAGCCTGGCGGTAGCTTTTCCAATTCCACCTGTTGCACCTGCTATTAAAATATTTTTTCCTTTAATTGTTTCCATTAAACAAGTTTCTGATCCAACAATAGGCCCTGGTTTTTGTTTATTTTCCCATGCAAAATGATGCTGTACTTGTTTTCCCTCATCAACTTTTTGAGAAGCATCCTGCCTTTTCAAAAAAACGTTTGATCCTCTTCATTGAAGAAGCTTTATTCTTTAAACAATATGCTTTTCATCAGCAGAAAATTCTTTTCCACCGGGCCAGCATGAAAGCTTTTGAAGAGCACCTGAGAAAAAAGGGCTATCAAACGGTTTACATAAACAGTTCAGAAAAGGCAGCAGACTGCCGGCATTTGGGCAGCTATCTTATTGAACAAAAAATTGGGCAGTTGCATATTGCTCACCTGGCCGACAACTGGCTGCAACAACGCATAAAGAAAATGGCTGCCACCTATAAACTGGGTATAAGTTGGTATGCCAGTCCAGGTTTTCTGTTACAACCCGATGAAGCCGATTATTTCAACAATAAAAAGAGTTTTTTTCAAACGGATTTCTATATCTGGCATCGCAAAAAACTAAACCTGCTGCTGGATGTACAACAGCAACCCCTGGGCGGAAAATGGAGCTTTGACACGGAGAACCGGGAAAGAATTCCAAAAGGACTATCCATACCAGCGCTTCAGCCTGCCGCCGAAAATCATTGGGTGCAAGAAGCCCGTTCCTATGTTCAGCAACATTTCCCGAATAATCCTGGAAATACCGACTCATTTATTTACCCGGTTACCGCCCGTGCCGCCCGTGCCTGGTTAGCCGTTTTTTTGCAGGAACGGCTTGCCAAATTTGGTCCTTATGAGGATGCTATACAAAAAAACAATTCCTTCCTGTTTCACAGTGTACTAACACCTTTGCTAAATACCGGTTTACTAACACCTGCTGAAGTAGTAGAGGAAACGTTGAAGCAGGCAAGTAACCAGCCCATTCCGCTCAATTCGCTGGAAGGCTTTATCCGGCAGATTATTGGTTGGCGAGAATTCATTCACCAGGTATACCTGCGCGCCGGGTCAACACAAAGAACCCGGAATTTCTGGAATTTCAGGCGAGCCATTCCACCACAGTTTTATACCGGAGAAACAGGTATTCCGCCCATTGATACCACCATCAAAAAACTGCTGCAAACCGGCTATAACCATCACATAGAGCGGCTGATGGTACTCGGAAATTTTTTCCTGCTCTGCGAGTTTGATCCAGACCAGGTGTACCAGTGGTTTATGGAACTGTATATTGATAGCTACGACTGGGTAATGGTACCCAATACCTATGGTATGACACAGTTTGCCGACGGTGGTTTGATGACCACCAAACCTTATATCAGCGGCTCTAATTACCTGATGAAAATGGGCGATTGGGAGAAAGGACCCTGGCAAACAGTATGGGACGGATTATTCTGGCGCTTCATGCACCTGAACCGGTCTTTTTTCCTGCGTAATCCGCGCCTGGGTATGCTGGTTCACAGCTTTGATAAAATGTTGCCGGAAAAACAAGAGGCGCATCTCCACAACGCCGAAAAATTTTTACAACAACTGGATCAATGGAATCAAAAGAAATAACTACTGCAAGTATCGACCGTATCATTGAAATGGCCTGGGAAGACCGCACACCCTTTGAAGCCATTTTTCATCAATTTGGTTTAACTGAACGCGAAGTAATTCAGCTCATGCGCAGGGAACTGCTGGAAAAGAGTTTTATCCGTTGGAGAAAAAGAGTGCAGTCGCGCAAAACCAAACACATTGCATTAAGAAATAAAGACGTACTGCGGTTTAAATGCAGCCGTCAGAAAACCATCAGTTCTAACAAAATAAGCAAACGCTGATTATGCCGTATTCTTTCCCCACTGACCAGGATAGCCTGCAGCAACGGATTCAATCAATTAACCCGGAAGCTTATGCAAAAACAAGAAATTTTGCCAATGGAGCGGTAACCGCCTTATCGCCTTATATTTCCCGGGGTGCTATTACCTTACCCGAAGTCTGGCAATCGCTGCAAGAGCGGGGGTATACCCTTAAAACTGCCTATAAATTTGTGCAGGAACTAGCCTGGCGAGAATATTTCCAGCGAACCTGGTGGCATTTAGGGGAGGGCATGCTCAATGATATCCGAAAGCCCCAGCAGGATGTTCTTCACCATAAGCTGCCACTGGCACTTACCCATGCTGCAACCGGTATCCATGCTATTGACGAAGGAATCCGGCTCCTGTACGAAACCGGTTATGCGCACAAC
>NZ_LUKG01000024.1:0-1170 GCF_001601815.1 Flavihumibacter sp. CACIAM 22H1 | reverse complement strand
CCCACCCCGCGCAACGCGTCCCGCCCCGTGCCCCCCGTCCGGGCCTGACCCGGGACCTCCGCCATCCCCCCACAGCCCCGCACCAGACAGGCTCCCCGCCTCGCCTCCGGGCGGGTGACATGCGCCACGAGAAGATGTTCCCAAAAGATGAACGCTCCCTCTCCCCGGCGCGCGCTGCGTGCATACGCCCTGCTGCACTGCCCGTCTGCACCGGGCGCTGCACGCCGTTCCGGGGGGGGAGGACGAGAACAGGCCCCTCAGTCCCGCTCGATGCGCAGCTGAAAGCAGTTGTTCCGCGCCGACCGGACATGCACGAATTCCACATCCGCCCGCGCCAGCAACTCCGCCGCCCGCGCCGGAATCCGCCCCGTCTCCACCACGCCCCCGGTGCCATAGACGATCCGCTCATCCGCCCCGTAGCCCCGGACGATATAGTCGGAAGAGGCAAGGATTTCAGGCAGTTCCGCCCCACCCCCCGCCTCACATTGCGCCGCGCACAGAAAGATCGGCCCCGTCTCGGCATAGGGCTGCAACGCGCCAAAGGGCCTGTGCGCCAGCACCAGCATTGCCGCCCCTTCCGGGATCATCCGCAGGCAATGCCGGCAGGGATTGCCACCCCCCTCAGACACCCGCCGCTCTGGCAAAAGCCCATTGGAAACTGCCTTCTCAATGGATGTATTATCATTTACTGGATGGCGATATTGCCAGCAATACGCTTAGCTGGCAATGGACGGCTGGCACTTTTTCGTCTAAAAAATACCTTGCCAACCAGGATAATATCAATTATTATTTTCAAAGCCATCAAAAAAACAGTTTCCTGGATTACTCTTACGAAGAGCTCTACGACAGGCCTGTTCCTGATTCGCTTGTTTCTACCCACCAGCCTGATTTTTCGACAGTGCTACCGGACACGCCCCCTCCCACCATACGGCCAGATCTGCCGGTTCTGCTCTATCATTCTTACTGGTTAAACCCCAACTGGCATAAGGAAGAAGCTGCTAACCGATTGCTGATCCTGGACCCCGATCATTTCAGAAAATTTCCGGTTAGTAAAAAAGTACTGGACTTTATACTGGAGCTGGCAGTGGATATGATTCCAGATTTGCAGGTAGTTACCGCCTCACCGTTATCTCTACCCGAATTAGTGCAGGCCCGGGCTGTTTACTCAAT
>NZ_LUKG01000023.1:46669-56890 GCF_001601815.1 Flavihumibacter sp. CACIAM 22H1 | reverse complement strand
TTGCTATATTGTGCAGTAGCCGGGCTAAGTTGGTTCATAGTGGATATTCTGCCATTAAATGGGGCTTTTGGTAAATTAATTATAGCCGGCTTATTATTTTTTGGTGCGTATGCAAGCCTGGTTTTATTATTTTCCAAAGAAATTTCTGCTAACCTGCTGGCTGCTTTGAAAACCAAAAACACGGCATGAAACTAGGTGTTATCTATACGAAATTCTATCCACTTTCCAGTAGCGCATCGGTACATGGGTATCATTTGTTCAAAAATCTGCGGGAAGAAGGTGTGGAGCTGCATACGATAGGAATTGGACAGAATACCCTTACGATCGATCATCCAAAAAATATACGCGGACTGATTTCTTTTATCCGTTCAATAGATGTTATATATATACGTATTAACCCCTGGTTGTGGAACGATTGGTTTACACTTGTAAAACTGCTGAGCTTCGGGAGAGTTAAAGTAGTGTGGGAGATAAATGCGCCCGTTGAGGAGGTTTTTGCCGCCTACCAACAAGGAGTTCCAGCCAGGATTAAACGCTGGTTTAACCGGCAACAGTTTAAACGGAAGTTGCTTGCCCGTTTTTGCGATGGAAGTATTTCAGTTAGCCGTATTCTTGAAAATTATTCGAAGCAGGTTTTGAAAATACAGAATGCTATAAGCATACCAAATGCAGCTGATCCCACCCTTTTTAAACGTAAGGAACTGACCCCGCAGAATCCGCTTTACAACATCGTTAAGAATAAGTTTGTTATCAGTTGGGCAGGGAATGGTGCAATAGGCTGGCAAGGAACCAACATGCTGGTAGAGCTGGCTAAGTATTATGCGGAAAAGGATACTGATATCTTTTTTTTAGTGATGAGTAATCGTTCGACCTACAACCAGGCGATTCTTCCAAATCTGCTTTCCCTGGCAGAAATCAGCCACGATAAATTACCGGAATTTCTACAAGCAAGTCATGTCGGATTCTGTTTGTATAATAGTTATGATTGGTGTAAGTATGGGTTTTACGGATCATCACTTAAACAGTTCGATTACCTGAGTATGGAGCTATTGGTACTGGCAAACGACATGGGACAATTATCAGAAATAATTACTGATGGTGAAAGCGGGTTTTTGGTAGAAAACGACCTTCACCAACTGATACAAAAAATTGATTATTGTAAACGGGAATATGCACAGCTTGGGCATATTAGATCCAACGCACGTAAGCTCATAACAGAACACTATAATTGGAAGAAAGTGGCTGAAACCACCGCGGATTTTATACAGAAACTGGTTTAACAAACACTGTGCATGATTTTCAATTCGATTGAGTTTGCAATTTTTTTGCCGATCGTTTACTGTATTTACTGGTTTCTTCTGAAGGGTAGAACCAATTGGCAGAACGCGTTTATTATTTTATCGGGGTTTGTTTTTTATGGTTGGTGGGATTGGCGTTTCCTGTTTCTGCTTCTCTTTACAGCACTGGTTGATTATTTTATAGGGCGGTCACTTGGGGTGGTGGAGTCTATAAAAAAGAGAAAACTGCTGCTTACCATTAGTGTTCTGTGTAATATTGGGTTACTTGGTTTTTTTAAATATTATAATTTCTTTGTAGACTCTTTTGTAAGTGCTTTTCGATTTTTTGGGTACCAGCCAACGACCGATTCTCTTCAGCTTATTTTACCGGTAGGAATCAGTTTTTATACGTTTCAGTCACTTGGATATTCCATTGATGCTTACAGAAGAAAACTGCAACCTGAAAAAAATGTGATCACTTTCCTTGGCTTTGTAAGTTTTTTTCCGCAATTGCTGGCTGGTCCCATAGAAAGGGCCACCAATATGTTACCTCAGTTCCGCAAAGAGCGGAAATTTGATTATAACCAATCGGTAGATGGACTTAAGCAGGTATTATGGGGGCTTTTTAAGAAAGTGGTAATTGCAGATAATTGTGCTTCCTGGGTAAATATGGCATTTGACAATCCACATGCGTACAATGGGACCACGCTGTTTGTTGCGGCCCTGCTTTTCGCGTTCCAGATTTATGGAGATTTTTCCGGCTATTCAGATATGGCCTGCGGAATTGCCCGGTTATTTGGCTTTCAGTATATGCAGAATTTCAACTACCCCTATTTTTCCAGAACCATAAGCGAGTTTTGGCGCAGATGGCATATCAGTTTATCAACCTGGTTCAGAGATTATGTATATTTTCCACTGGGTGGTAGTGCTGGTTCCATGGCCAAAACCATCCGTAATACAATGATTATCTTCCTGGTTAGTGGGTTCTGGCATGGAGCCAACTGGACCTATATTGCCTGGGGAGCTATTAATGGCCTTTACTTTTTACCGGGTTTGATCAGCCGTTCGAATCGCAAATACCTGGACATCATCGGCAATTCAGGTCGTATCAGCACAATTGAATGGGCACGTATGCTTTTTACTTTTTTCCTGACCACCATGGCCTGGATTTATTTCAGAGCCCGCTCTATCCAGGAAGCGAACGCTATTGTTTATGAAATTCTGTTCAATAACAAATGGCAATTACCCCAGTTTATGCCTACAGCAGTTTTTGCAGGTATTGCTATTTTGTTGCTAATTGAATGGATGGGCAGGAGAAATCCCTATCCCATACAGCATTTTTTTGTGAACAGCCCAACACCTGTCCGATGGGGATTTTATTGCCTGATATGCTTGTCGATTTATTTTTTTGGCGGCCGTGAGCAAACATTTATTTATTTCCAGTTTTAATGATCCAGAAATTTCTGCTAAGAACCGGGTTTTTTTTAGGCATTTTGACAAGCATAATAGTTGTCTGCTTACTTGCGGGCACAATCCTGTCAAAACAAAGAGCTCATTTTAAAGTAACGGCGCCACATAAAAAAATTCTGGCAATCGGTAATTCGCATGTGACCTATGCCTTAAATGAGAAAATCCTTGATAATCTTTTAAATTTCGGATCAGACGGGGAAGCTTATTTTTATTCGTATACAAAGGCAAAAAAACTGCTTGAGGCAAACCCTGAGATCCGGTACCTGCTTATAGGGTTTTCCAATAATATGATCCGGAATTCCATTCAACGATGGTATGAAGATGAAACCTTTATCTCGCACCACCTGCCAAAATATGTGAATTGGATGGATGTAGAAGACCTGAAACTCATTTATTCGGAGAATCCTAAAGCGGTAATCATGGCAACTGCTAAATTTATAGCCTTTGATCTGAAAGCCGTATCTACTGGTAAATTTCCAATTAATGAATGGGGAGGACCGGGTATTCTGACAAACCAACTTTCTGATTCTGTTGTTAAGAATACCAACAATGCCATGAACCTGTATGAAACCGGTATACATTCGGTGAATCTGCGGTATTTGAAAAAAATAATAGAAATGGCAAAATCCAAAAATGTGCAACCTGTTTTAGTCAGGACTCCTGTACACGCACTGTATAAAGTAGACAATGAGCAGGATCTTCAACATGTATACAGGAACAATTTTGCAGACCTGCCATTTCTGGATTTTCAACATTTTCCCCTGGCAGACTCTTGTTTCGCGGATTATGACCATTTAAATAAAAATGGAGCTGAATTGTTTTCTCGAGCTTTGAAAGCAGAATTGAAAAAAATTGTTGATTAATCTTATGCTGGTCCAGCCACTTGTATCCATTATTATTCCCTGTTATAATTCGATCGAGTTTGTTCCGGATGCAATTGATGCTGTTCTGAGCACTGATTACAAGAACATTGAAATAATTGTAGTGGATGATGGAAGTGTGGAACCAGTACAGCCTTTTTTGGCAGAAAAATATCCGGAATGCAATGCTTTAAACTGCATCCGCCAGCCTAATAAAGGACTGGCAGGGGCCAGGAATACCGGCATCCTCCAGGCAAAAGGAGACTATCTGGTTTTTCTGGATGCGGATGATCTTATTTATCCGACTAAATTATCCCGCCAAATAGATTATTTCCGGAATAATCCAACTGTTACTGTAGTATACAGCCTTTCGGAATGGTTTGTCGGAAAAGATCTGCAACAGAGAATGCCGGTAAATTTTCCTGTATACGAAGGCCTGATACTTCCGAATCTGCTCAACGGCAATTTTATTCATGTAAACAGCGCAATGGTTAAACGGGCTGCTGTACTCGAAGCCGGCCTTTTTGATGAGCAGTTGCGCGAATTGGAAGACTGGGATCTCTGGCTTCGATTAGCCTGCCGAGGAGGCAGTTTTGCCTGCATCAGGGAAGTGCTATCCAGTGTCCGCCTGCATTATGGAAGCATGACCAGTAACCAGGCCAAAATGAATAAGACCATGGTGAGGGTGCTTGAAAAAATCAGGCCTGAGTTACAGTTTCACTTTGAAAAGCAGCAGGACCTTATTCCGGTTTATTACACGGCCTATGGAAATTTTATTTTACAGGCCAGATTAAACAATAAATTTTGGCCCGCCATTAAAATGGCTTATAACGCCTGCGGCCTTCGCTTTCTTTATCCTGGTTGTAAACTAATTATAAAATATTTCCGTTCTTTCTTTTTTACACCTGGTAATAAAACTACAGAAGAACTTGAACATGTCTGGAACAGGGATAAAAAAGGCGGTTAGCTTTGTAATTGTTAGCTATAACTGTGCTGAGGTAATTGAAGACTGTATTAACTCAGTACTTCAATTCGGATCAGACTCGGTTATTGTGGTAGATAATGCATCAACCGATGGTACAACCTCCCTGTTACTACCCTATAAAAACAGGATTACCTTATTACTCAATTCGCATAACAAAGGGTATACCATTGCTTGTAATCAGGGAATTCGGGAATCGGATAGAGACTATATATTTTTGTTGAATCCGGATGCCTGGCTTAAAAATGATAGCTGGACGGTATTAATAAATATCCTCCAACAAAATACATCTATTGGTGCAGCAGCCCCCAATCTTTATTTTCCGAATGGCGAATTACAGAATTATGTGCGCCGATTTCCTACTATCGCCGCGCTTTTGGTAGAGTTTTTTATTCCGGCTAAATGGTGGTTGAAATTTCCGGCGTATAGAAAATATACCTACGCTGATCTAGATTTTTCCGTGCAGCAAATGGTAGAACAACCTGCTGGCGCAGCCTTGGTTTTTTCTCGCACCTATCAACTGGATGAGGCCTATTTTATATACGGATCAGACCTTGAACTGTGCAGGAGGATTTATGCTGACAATAAAAAAATAGTACTTGTGCCAAACGCGCAGGTATTTCATCACCAGTCTAAAGGCGGTACAGGAAATAGCAATTCAGTACTTCGAGTGTACCTGCAGTTAGATGCGCTCTATGGATATGCACATTACTTTAGACAATATCGTTCTGTATTATACGCGCAATTATTCCGACTTGTTTTTGCCCTAGCACTAGGAATTGTTGCGTTTTTTTCTCTTTTTAAAGGAACCACGGTTTTTTCACTAAAATATGAACGGTTTCG
The DNA here is from genome assembly GCF_001601815.1 of Flavihumibacter sp. CACIAM 22H1. Lineage (GTDB taxonomy): Bacteria > Bacteroidota > Bacteroidia > Chitinophagales > Chitinophagaceae > Flavihumibacter. The sequence continues at coordinate 51,458 of NZ_LUKG01000023.1, read as the reverse complement.
AGGTTTCCTGAAGGGTAAGAATTTTAGACATTTTAAGCGCTAATAAGTTGACTGTTTATACTGTTATTGTTCATTATAATACGCCCCATGATGTTTTGCGGATCACGGGTGATCTGGCAGATTGTACTGAGCGCCCCCACCAAATAATTGTTGTTGATAATTTATCTGACAGAAATAACCTGCTCCTTCTTAAAGAAGGTATTGCCACTATTTCCAATGCTGTGCTGCTGGAACAACCGGTGAACGGAGGTTTTGGGTATGGAGTTAACCGTGCAGTTGATTATATCAGCCAGCTGGAAAGGGAAGCCTATATCCACGTCTTAAACAGTGATGTAGAACTGGTTAACAGGAACTATCTGACGAGTTTGTGCAATTTCCTTGATAACAACACAGCGGTTTCAATGGTAGGACCAATGGTTGTGGAAGGCGACGGTAAAACTGTTCAGAATACTATACTTCCTCTGACAAGCATTTCTTCAGTAATTGGTTTTAAAGCAAACTATTCTGCTATTAACCAAAGCGCAGCAGCTTCCACTCCAATACAGGTGAGTTGTTTGAATGGTGTATGTTTTGTGATCAGGATGACTGATTATATAAGGATTAAAGGATTTGATGAACGCTATTTTATGTATAATGAAGAGCAGGATTTGTGTTTTAAGCTTAAAAAAGCCAACAGGGCAATTTTTTTTATCCCAGTAAGCAGTGTAATGCATGCTGGTGCAGATTTACACCAGTCTGAAAAAACAGACTGGCGCTTCCTGTACAAACGCAGAAATATTGTATTATTTCTGCGTATTCACAAAAACCGCTTCCAGGCATTGACGTTAGCTGCGGTATTTAGTGTGAGCTCTATTGGTAAGTTTATTCGAAATCCGGGTGGGGTTTCCTGGGCTAAATTTGTAAAAGTGGTTTTTTCTGCTGCCTTATGAAGTATAGGTTGATTTTTTTTCTGAATTTTTTGTGCGCTATAACGTATTCGCAAATACCTGAACCGGCCGTTACTTTTCCATTTAATAGGCCGGATTACCGAGAAGGCAAGCCAATAGGAGCTGCCTTAAATCCTGGAAGCAACCCTTGTTCCATCGCTACAATTGAAGGGGTAATGAAAGAAGGCTTGGAAATAAAAGGTAATTCCTGCCTGTTATCTACGAATGCGCTACAACGGATCAGGAAAGATGAATTTGCCCTTTCTTTTTTCTTTAAAGGAGGTAGTTTTGAATTTATCAGTTATCCGAAGCAGGCCTTTTCAGTAACATTTAATTATCCTTATTTTAGTTTTACAACTACCACCATTCAGCAAGGTAAGGAGGTCCGAATGTTTTATAAAGTTGATTTGACAGGTGCTGGAAGGTTAAGCTACGATTATTATACAGATGATAACTGGCACCATATTGTATTCAATTACAGTAAATCAAAAGGCAGGCGGGAAATTTGGACCGATGGGGTTTTGATCAATGCCTCTACAGCTGCTGTACAATCGGCAGGTTCGGTAGTTTTTGAAGCAAGTGATGGCTTTAAAGGAAATGCCCGTTTAGATGAGCTTCGCTTTTTTTCAGGGTATCTTCCGGCCAATGCAATTGCTTCTTTATCGGCTACCAGCGGAAAAAAACAGGCTAATGTGGCAGCAATGAGTACCCCATTTGATGTAAAAGAATTTGCTCCCGGGTTTCCGGATTATACTGTTTCGCTGACAGAACAACTCAAAAAGTTCCCGGCACCCAGGTATGCATGCCAAACTACACTTCCAAGAAATATTTCCTGGATGGATATAGCTTATCTACACCGTGAATTACCTGGCAAGGGAGGTAAAGGATTCGGTTTGCCGGATCCTGCAAGAGCAGTTGAAATCGAAGCGCTGATGTATAGACGCTGGCATTATATGTTAGATATTCCGTTATTGAGACTGGATAAAAAATCAGCCAATAGGCAATATGGTTCAACAGCAAGCCTTGCAGGTGCATTGGTTCAATATGCCAGGCAATACCCGGAACTTGAGTATTCGGTAATTAGTATGCAGGCGCAACAGAATCCTTCACATGCAGGATTTTCATCACAACGGCCCTATATCAGTTCACAGGACTTAACAGCGGGTAGTTATTTAAAAGCGAGTGATGGCAGGCCTCTGTTGGAAAACGGAAAAAAAAGACTTTCTCCATTTATGGATACTTCTATCATGAGGAAAGATGCAGAAACCACCGTTTTTTATTTATCACAGTTAACAGATCAACTGGGTAGAGCCCCTGCGCTGATCAGCGAAAATGGTGAAGTATTCGGAACAGCATACCGGGAAAATCTATTGCAAAAAGATCCCGCAGTGTGGAAAGCCTATCGTGCTTCCGGACTGTCTCCACAGGCATATTTTGGTCGGTTTCAAACAAGATTGGAAACTGTTTTTCGGGAAACTGTACTAAGAGGATTGCCCCGTTCCACAGAGTTTTCTATTTTCCAGGTTTCCGGTGTGCAACCTGAATTCTGGGCCGATTATGCTACTCGAAGGGTGGTAAACAGGAGGAGAGATGGCAGCATCCGGTCGACTCCTGATTTCTATCCGCTTACGCCTTCTAACTGGCAGAATGCCACAGGAGCTTATAATGGCTATGGAGCCATCGCCTACGGAAGGATGTTGGAGCTTGAGTTGGGCGATCAAAATTTCTCACCTTTTGTTTCAGCGGGTTGGGCCGATGAAACTCATAACATCCGACCTGCTCAATGGCTTGCATTGCTTAAGGCAATGGTTATGCTGGGTGCCGATTTCTTTTACACCGGCTATTTTAACGTTACTGGTCCGGGTGGCCGTTGGCCCAACGGCGCAGGCCCTAATGATCCCCGAGGTTATGCCTACCAGGTTGCTATGCCAGCTTATGCTCAGGCAATCCGCTCACAGGTGCCCGATTTTTTTACGGAGGGCACACTCCTTAACCCAGCTCCCAAAACCGACCGGATAGGTCAGTTCAGGCAAAACGCTTCTGCACCCAATGATCTGGTATTGGTTCGAAAATGGAAAGAGCAGTACCTTATTTATGGAAGTATTCAACCCAATACCAATCAGGTTGGAAATGTGCCGGATGAGCGTACAACCACTATTGAACTGGAAGGTAAGAAGATAAGCTTCCGGATACGTCGGCAGGGTTCTGTATACGTTCTGAAAAACCTTTTATCAACACATCCTGTTTTTTATCAGGTTGATCCATGGCACGAAGTACACCACCCTTATTACTGGTCAGAGGAGGCAGTGCTGGGAGCTACTATGTTCAGTAAAGGGAACGGTGCTTTCTCCATTATCACAAAGTCAGTTAACAATAGCGATTTTACCGATTTTGCCACTTATGTAAAGGCCGGTGCCGGCACCCGCCTTACGTACGCCCTGCCCGATAAAGACAGGTCGTCCTATAAAAGAATACTGCTTACCACCGGAACAGACAACGAAGAATGGGTGGACTTAGAATTATCTGTTGGGAAAGCTCGTTATGAATGGAAGGGAATGGTAAAAAAAGGAGCCGTTCTGGAGCTTGCCAAAATTAAGGAAAATGCTCCCGTGAATGAAGAAGGGCAGATGGAATTGACTATTCAAAAAGGAACTATTTTTTTGCGCGGATTTACCCTGATACCATGAAAACGACCTATCTTTTTTTATATACGGAGCTGGCTGCTTATACGATGGCCTGTTTAACTGCGCTTAAGAAACAGGATCCAGCAGCAGCAATTTATGTGGTGCATTTTCCCGTTAATAAGGAAGCACCTTTTGTATTTGACTTTTCGTCGATCGGAACCTTCCGTTCAATCGAAACATTTTCCTCCTACCGTGAAATGGAAGCATATGCAGTGAAAATTAGACCTACAAAGTTGATCTGCTGCGGATGGATTAACAAAAATTATATCCGTCTCTCCAACCGGCTAAAAAACAGTGCTACCTGTATATTGACCCTGGATAATCAGCTGACCCGAAGTTGGAAACAACTGGTTTGGAAATGGAGCGGCGCTTTATTGCTCAGGCATATTTTTTCCTTTGTTTGGGTGCCTGGTCAGCGGCAGTTTTCCTATGCACTTTTTTTGGGTTTCCGGAAAGAACAGGTGTTAGTGGATTTTTATGCCTGTGATACGAGCTTTTTTTCTAAAGTAGGTGCTGCTGCGCTATCGGCTAAAGCTGAAGCTTTTCCAAGGGTATTGCTTTGTGTGGCCAGGTATATTCCGGTAAAAGCTTATGAAGAATTATGGGATGCATTTATACAATGGCAGGAAACAGCGCCCTCTGAATGGGAACTCTGGTGTGTGGGAGCAGGTGAGGGATTTGCCAACAGGGTAGAACATCCGAAAATAAAACACCTTGGCTTTTTGCAACCGGCTGAAATGGAGCCAATCCTGGAGAAGGCCGGTGTGTTTGTTTTAATAAGTAAGTTCGAACCCTGGGGAGTAGTTGTACATGAAATGGCTGCAGCCGGTTTTCCTCTTCTTCTGAGCGCAGAAATAGGAGCAGGCGACAGTTTTCTTTGTCGAGAAAATGGATGGATGATTGCTTCTCATCAACGAGCTGATATCGTAGATGCGTTTAAAAAAATAGCTTCCACACCAGTGGCTGAGCTTATTAAAATGGGCCACAAAAGCCAGGAACTGGCAGCAGCCATTTCACCCCAAACCTGGGCGAATACGCTCCTGGGGGCTGGCCCCCGGACTATTAACCAGTAATCTATTTGATACAAAATAGATAAAGAAAAATAAGAAAAATCCAATGTTAATATAGTTGCCATTCCGGATCAGTCCCAGAACTATATATATACAAATGGCATAATTG
>NZ_LUKG01000023.1:32801-46363 GCF_001601815.1 Flavihumibacter sp. CACIAM 22H1 | reverse complement strand
GTTTCTGACCGGATGGCAGATTTCGGTGCAAAATAATAGAAGAGGAAAACCATGAACAGTGTTAGTCCCACAAGTCCGGTTTCAGATAATAAACGCAAAAAGCGAGAGTTGGCATCCTGTTGGTTCTGCGCTCCGTAGCCCTTCAGGTAATTGGGGGGGAAATACTTTAAAAATGTTTTTTCGTAGATCAGCGGATGAGAGCCTAATCCGGACCCGAATAGGGGGCTTTCCAAAAACGAATCCCGGGCAATAACATAGTTGGAATACAGGGCAAAGGTACTTGAATTAGACTTGCCTGCTTCCTTTACGTCAATTTCAGCCGACAGAAATAGGGAAGTAGTATCGTAATAACGTTTGTTAAACAGCGTTACTGTATCAATAAGGTTAATAATTAGGAGCACGATAGGAAGAATCAACAACGGCGCGGCAACAATCCGGTTACTTCTGAGATTAAAGAAGTTATTTAGGTATAAGGCAAAGAATACAGAAAGCCCTATGCCCATAAGGGCTGTGGAGGAATAAGTTACCAGGTAGCAGGTTAATAAAATAATATACCTGAATTTTTCCTGTTTCCAGGTACGTTTGAAATAACAGGTATAATAGGCAATGGCCGGTGTTATAGCCATGGCCAGGTAAAATGGCTCACCCATAATTCCATATTCGCGGATAGTAAGTGGCCCCGCTACCGAATAAGGAGTTAAGTGAATACCAGCCAGGTGCAGGATATTATCGACCACACCATGTAAGGCCACCCAGAAAGCAAAGAACAGGTAATAGTTGAATACCTTCCTGATATCAAACCGAAAAACCAACAATACATTATAATAAACCAGCGCACTAAAGAGAATCCCGATCAATTGTTTCAGGAACTCGAAACCAAGCAGCCCTTTATAGGAAGCAACAAATACACTGCAAAGCGCAATTACGAAAACGCTCCAGTTGAACCAACGGGGTGGTAAGGAAATTTTCCGTCCTTTGTATATCAACGCAATTAAAAAAGCGAGGAACGCAATATAATAATAGTAAAAGTCGAACGGGATGCCAGCGCCCCGGATAGCTTTATCCAAGAAGATGGAAAAGATACAGAGTACAGCCAGTTTCTCAGTAATATCAAGTTTGTTTTGCTGCGTTTTCATGCTTACTCTTGCAAATTAAATCTATTTGTAATTCAAGCAACTATTTAATGTGTGGCATAGCAGGTGTCTATCATTTTAAGGGGAGAGCAGAGCTGAATGGAATAATACATTCCATGACCAACGCTATGCTTCACAGGGGGCCGGATGCCGGTGGTCATTTTGTGGAAGGTCCCATTGCGCTGGGGCACCGGCGTTTATCGATTATTGACTTGTCGCCGGCAGGTAATCAGCCTTATACCAGTGCCAACGGCAGGTATCATATGGTGTTTAATGGTGAACTGTATAATTTTCAGGATATCCGGCCCCGGATTCAGCAGCATGTGTTTCAAAGCACCGGCGATACGGAAGTGCTGATGGAAGCCTGGAGCAGGTGGCAGTTAGAAGCCCTGCCGTTGTTTAAGGGCATGTTTGCTTTTGCTGTTTGGGATAGTGCAGAAGAAACGCTTTGGCTGGTCCGAGACCGGATGGGAGTAAAGCCCCTGTATTATTCCCTGCTCGATGATCGGATCGTTTTTGCATCCGAGATCAACGCCGTTCTTGCTTCCGGTACTATCAGGAAAAAACTGAACAGGAATGCACTTGCAGGTTTTTTAAGTTATCAGTCTGTGCCTGGTGAAGACTCGATACTGGAAGGCATTCGGGAGGTGAAAGCCGGCTGGTATGTGAAAATAAAAAAAGGCGAATTTTATACAGCACCGTGGTGGCAGCTTAATAAGCCACTTGATATGGCTCCCCCCCTGACAAAGAACGAAGCCATTGCCAAAATCCGTCACCTGCTTCAACAAGCTGTGGAACAGCGATTGGTAAGTGATGTGCCCGTGGGCGCGTTCTTATCAGGCGGTATTGATTCCAGCGCAGTTGTTGCATTAATGGCAGAAGTAAGTACAAGGGCACCAGAAACCTTTACTATCAGTTTTGAAGAGAAAGCTTTTGATGAATCGGCCTATGCACAACTTATTGCTAAAAAGTTTAATACTAATCATCATACCATCGTTCAACGGCCAGAATACATGCTGGATAACCTACTTCCAGCACTAAATGCGATGGATACTCCAAGTGGCGATGGTATCAACAGTTATATTGTTTCCAAAGCCATACGAGATGCGGGCATAACGGTTGCGCTTTCCGGAATCGGGGGAGACGAACTCTTTGCCGGTTATCCTTTCTTTCACCAATACCTTCGGTTGCAACAATACCGCAACTGGTGGCAGCCTGCCAAACCTTTCCGTTATCTTGCGGCCGCATTCACAGGAGACGGATCTACTAAAAAGCAACGCCTGAAGCAGTTGCTGAAAGCGGATACTACAGGTATTGCGTCTACTTACCCGATTTTTCGTCAGATTCTTAGGCCGGCCCGGTCTTTTCAGGATCCCATACGGGCAAGCCTTCAGGCAATTGAAAACCTGCCGGATTTCCCATACTATTCACAGGTATCTATTGCTGAATACATGGGGTATACACAGTATACCCTGCTGAAAGATACCGATCAGATGAGTATGGCGGTTTCTTTGGAAGTAAGAGAACCCTTTTTCGATCATGAACTGGTGCAATATGTGCTGGCTGTGCCCGATTCCATAAAAAAACCAATTTATCCAAAACAGTTATTAGTGGAAGCACTGGGTGATCTGTTGCCGCCTGAAATTGTTCACCGAAGAAAACAGGGTTTTGTATTTCCCTGGGAAAAATGGATGAAAACAGAACTAAAGTCTTTCTGTGAAACAGCCCTCCAACGCTTAGCCGCACAGGATTTTGTAGATGGAAAGAAACTGCTTCAGCAATGGCAGCAGTTTCTTAAGGGCGACCCTTCTATCCGCTGGATTGAGATCTGGCTTTTTGTAATTCTTTCTCATTGGATAAATAAACACCAACTTGATTAAACCCGTTGTATTACTGTTTACTGATTGGTATTATCCAGGATTTAAAGCTGGTGGTCCAATACAGTCCTGCATAAACTTAGTGCAGGCTTTACAGGATACTGTCAGTTTTTTTGTGGTTAGTTCCAATCTCGATTTGGGAGATGCGCTGCCTTATGCCGCCATTACCCCTAACCAATGGGTGCCTGGCCGTTTTGGTGAGCAGGTTTGGTATGCTGATCGGGGAAAAATTAGCTCCCGGCAAATTAGGCTGCTCATAAAAACCGTTCAACCAACAGCGGTATATTTTAATAGCATGTTTTCTGTACGATTTACCTTGTTGCCACTTTTCCTGATTCGACGATATGAGGGTATAAAATTAATTCTTGCTCCAAGAGGTATGTTGCATCCAGGTGCATTGGGCCTGAAAGCCGGTAAGAAAAAAATCTTTCTGCGCATATTCAGGGGGTTGGGGCTGGATAAAGAAATACTTTTCCAGGCTACTACTAAAGAGGAAACAGGTTTTATACGAGAAAAGTTTCCGCATGCTGATGTAAAAGAAGTGGGAAATATACCTTCGTTTCGCCGACAGAAACCTGCCACTATTGCCAAGGAAGCGGGCGAGCTGAAACTGGTTTTTCTGGGCCGTATTCACCCCACCAAGAACCTTCTTTTTCTGCTTGATATTTTCCAGAAGTTTCCTTTTCGTGGCCGGGTGGAGCTGGAGATTATAGGTGAATCAGGTAATGAAACTTATGCAAATGAATGCCTCCGGCAAACTGCTGCATTGCCGCCACAATTCCAGGTTCGCTATTCAGGCGCTTTACCACATGCAGTTTCCTTAGAACATCTCCTGGAGGGGCATATGCTGGTATTGCCTAGTTTAGGAGAAAATTTTGGGCATGCTATCTTTGAAGCATTAATCAGCGGCAAGCCGGTGTTGGTAAGTGATCAGACCCCCTGGAAAGATCTTCAGGCTGTTGTTGCCGGATGGGACCTTCCCCTCCACAGACCCGATAAATTTGCAGAAGTGATACAACAGGTAATTGATATGAATCAGGACGAATACGAGCAGTGGTCTGCTGCTGCATTTCGGCTTGCTAACAATTATTTTAAAGAAGCTGCGTATAATAGCAGGTATCTAGAATTGTTTTCATGAGCAGAACCGATTTATCTAACTATTCTAACAGCTGGTATCCTCCTACTATTGGGGCGCCGGCCTGGAAACGCCTGCTTTGGTATTTTACCAGCTGGGTGTTTTTTGAAAGCACCTGGTTTCCGGTGATGGCGCCTAAAATTGCCCTTCTCAAAGCTTTTGGCGCAAAAATCGGGGAGGGGGTGGTTATCAAACCCCGTGTACAGATTAAATATCCCTGGTTATTGGAAATTGGTAAGTACAGCTGGATCGGTGAAGGAGTCTGGATAGATAACCTTTGCCGGGTTCGGATCGGAGCCAATGCCTGCCTTTCACAGGGGGCCTATCTGTTAACCGGGAACCATAACTATTCAAAACCCGCCTTTGACCTGATGGTTGCCCCAATTACCCTGGAAGATGGTGTTTGGATAGGGGCAAAAGCAATTGTTTGTCCGGGTATTACCTGCTTTTCACACAGCGTATTAACTGCAGGGTCTGTAGCCACCCGCCACCTGGAAGCCTATACCATTTACCAGGGCAATCCGGCTACGGGAATTAAAAAAAGAACCATAGCAGAATGCTGAAGCAACCACTGGTAACTATTATTACCGCTACTTATAACAGTGCTGCCACACTGGCCGATACACTCGAAAGTGTGGCCAGGCAAACCTATCCGGCTATTGAACACCTGGTCATTGACGGCGCTTCCACTGATAATACCGGGGCAATTGCAGCCCGTTACCCCCATGTTTCCCGTTTTGTATCGGAGCCGGATAAAGGCCTGTACGATGCCATGAACAAGGGTATACAACTGGCAAAGGGTGAAATCATCGCCATCTTAAACAGCGATGATTTTTATGCACAACCTACTGTTATTGAGAAAGTTGTGGAGACTTTCGAAAAAACTGCAGCACTGGCCGTTTATGCCGATCTGCAATATGTGGACGGTGAAAACACTGCAAAAATTGTACGGAACTGGGTTGCGGGAGACTATGATTCCCAGTTATTTTACTATGGCTGGATGCCCCCGCACCCTAGTTTTTTTGTAAAAAGACAATTGTATGAACAATGTGGCGTTTTTGATACCAGTTTCCGGTACGCTGCAGACTATGAGCTGATGTTACGGTTTTTACTAAGGTACCAGGCACCCACTGCCTATGTGCCCGAAGTAGCGGTTAAAATGCGGACCGGCGGACAAAGCAATGCGAGTTTCAAAAACAGGTGGAAAGCGAACCGGGAAGACAGACGGGCCTGGGATGTGAACGGTTTGACCCCGTATTTTTTTACCATACCTTTGAAGCCGTTTAGAAAAATTGGACAATTCCTTATCAAATAGTAAATATGTCGAAAGTAGCTTTAGTAACAGGGATCACCGGCCAGGATGGCGCTTACCTCGCTGAACTTTTATTGGAAAAAGGGTACATCGTACATGGCATCAAACGTAGGGCCTCCCTTTTCAATACCGACCGGATCGACCATCTTTATCAGGATCCACACGAAAAAAATGTGCGGATGCACCTTCATTACGGCGATCTGACCGATAGCACTAACCTGATCCGGATTATCCAGGAAACACAGCCGGATGAAATTTATAACCTGGCGGCCATGAGCCATGTGCATGTAAGCTTTGAAACACCGGAATATACCGCTAATGCCGATGGTATCGGAACCTTGCGCATACTGGAAGCGGTTCGCTTACTCGGACTAACCAAAAAAACCAAGGTATACCAGGCGTCTACCTCTGAATTATATGGATTGGTACAGGCTGTTCCGCAGAGTGAAACCACGCCCTTCTACCCCCGTTCGCCCTATGCCGTGGCAAAAATGTACGGCTACTGGATTACCGTCAATTACCGCGAAGCATACGGAATGTTTGCCGTAAACGGTATCCTTTTCAACCATGAATCACCCCTCCGTGGAGAAACATTTGTAACCCGAAAAATTACCCGGGGGGTTGCCAAAATTGCGCTGGGACTTCAGGATAAAATCTTCCTGGGTAACCTGAATGCGCAGCGAGACTGGGGACATGCTAAAGATTATGTTGAAGCTATGTGGCGGATCCTGCAGCAGGATGTTCCGGAAGATTATGTCATTGCCACCGGCGTAACCACCCCGGTACGGGAATTTGTAAGGATGGCTTTTGAAGAAGTGGGAATAGAAGTAGCGTTTCGTGGTTCGGAAGCTGCGGAAGTGGCTACGGTAGTAAGCTGTTCTAATCCTGATTTTCAGCTCGAAATCGGGAAGGAAGTAGTAGCTGTTGATCCCCGCTATTATCGTCCGACCGAAGTAGACCTGCTGATCGGCGACCCTACAAAAGCCCAAACCAAGCTCAACTGGAAGCCCAAATACGACCTCGCCGGATTGGTAAAAGAAATGGTAGCCGCCGACGTAGACAGCTTCAGGAAGGAAAAACTTTTGAAGGAATCTGGTTATTATGTTAAGAACCAGTTTGAATAGTGAAGGTAAGCAACCGGATAAACGAAAATAAAAAACAGGTAAAGATCAACGAAGGGTAAGGAAATGATGGTAGCATAACTGTCTAGCTTTTTCCTTTCCCCTCTTCCCCCTATTATGGATATCAATAGTAAAATTTATATCGCTGGCCACCGGGGAATGGTAGGTTCGGCAATCATGCGACGATTACAGAGCGCGGGTTTCACCAATTTTATTACGAGAACTTCCGCGCAGCTTGATTTGCGTAACCAGGCTGCAGTAGGAGAGTTTTTTGCGTTGGAGAAACCTGATTATGTGTTCCTGGCAGCGGCCAAGGTGGGCGGTATTCATGCCAACAATACCTTTCGGGGCGAGTTCTTATATGATAACCTGATGATCCAGAACAATATCATTCACAGCAGCTATCAACAGGGCGTGAAAAAATTATTGTTCCTGGGTTCTTCCTGTATCTATCCAAAACTGGCGCCGCAGCCACTAAAAGAAGAATACCTGTTAACCGGGGAGCTGGAGCCTACCAATGAGCCCTATGCTATTGCTAAAATTGCGGGCATCAAATTATGTGATGCGTACAGGAGCCAGTATGGCTGCAATTTTATTTCAGTAATGCCTACTAATTTGTATGGCCCCAACGATAATTACGACCTCAATAATTCCCATGTGCTGCCTGCACTGATCCGGAAATTTCATGAAGCCAAGCTGTCCAGCGCCCCTTCTGTAACCATGTGGGGTACAGGTACACCGCGTCGGGAATTTTTACATGCCGATGACCTGGCCGATGCCTGTTATTACCTGATGCAGGAATACAATGAGCCTGGATTGGTAAATATTGGGGTGGGAGATGATATTGCTATCAAAGACCTGGCCTTGCTGGTACAGGAAGTGGTGGGATATGAGGGTACCATTGAGCACGATCTGACCAAGCCGGATGGCACCCCCCGGAAGCTCATGGATGTAAGCAAGCTGCATTCTTTCGGTTGGAGGCATAAAATAGCTTTAGCCGATGGCTTACGGCAGGTATATGCCGAATTTGTGGCGGAATATGGTAAATAACCAAAAAAATGGGGTATAGCTGACAGTAAGCTTGAGTTTGGTATGATTATCCCTTAGTTTAGTGATATGAACAGGGACCTTATCAAAATCGGGATTATTGAAGACAATAATTACCTACTGGAAAATTACCGCGAGTTTTTCTCGCATTACAATGATATACAATTATTATTCACCTACCAGAGCCTGGAAGAATGGGAAAGCAGCGGCGGTCATCTGCATGATCCGGATATAATTCTGCTAGACCTTATTTTACCGGGAAAAGACGGAATTGAAGGAATAGGCCTGCTTCGGCGGGCTTTTCCATTTGTGAAAATCCTGGTGATTTCGGGCGATGACCGGCAGGAAGCCATCGTAGACAGTATTAAACAGGGGGCAAATGGCTTTCTGGTTAAGCCTGGCCAATTGGCGGAAGTATACCGTGCCGTGGTAGATATTACACGTGACGGGGCTTACTTATCCCCAAAAGCAGCAGCACGCCTTATTCAGCATGTAGGGGCTAGGGTGGAGGATCAGCTTTCCAAAAAACTCACTAAAAGAGAGTTGGAACTGGTTCTCTTATTAAAAGAAGGTTTAACTTATAAAGAATTGGCGGAGAAGATGTTTGTATCTGTTTATACCGTTAATCACCACCTCAAAAAAATATACCAGAAGTTATCCGTCGAAAGTAAAAGTCAATTAATAAGCAAAGTGCTGAATAAGAGCTTTTAGATAGTACTTTTGTTCAATATTACTCAATTGAGTAGTTTTTAAAGGAATATGTGGCAATACTTTTGCACGGTCGAGAAACGCATGCCGGAAACCAGTTCGATTCCATCCGATTTAAGGGGTTACTAGCAATGCTGGCTACCTGGTAGCCAATCGATATTTCTTTGTATTTACCTTACCCTGGTTGCATACATCTATGTGACTGAGGAGGCGAAGCTATTACAGATGTCAAATCATTTCTGCTTTATTATACCAAGAACGCCAAAGCGGTTCAGAACCGTTTTCCGGGAGTTTTTGTGGAAACAGACTTTGTTATCCCTGAAAGCACAGGTATATAACAATTGGCAGGCGATAGTTGTTGGCGAGCAGGAAGAGTTGGAGGATGAACGGTTTATTTTGCTGGAACACGATTTAGTGGAAAAGAAAAAGAAGCTTTGTTTCGCGCTAGAATATATCCGTACGCTGCAGGTACAACCGGATTTTCTGATCCGGCTGGATGATGATGATTTATTTTCTTCTATTGCTTTAGAGCAATTGAAAGAGGTAAAAGCTGATTGCATTGCAGATGGTTATCATGGTTTTGTAGAAATCCTTACCGGAAAAATATCCCGGCAAAAAAGAAATTGGCTGGCTAACACAGTAGCCCATAAGACAACACATGCCTATCAATTGACAGAAAACGGTAATCTGGAGTCTTATTTACTGGTGCCCTATTACCAGAATCGTACTATTTTTTGGACCTCCAAACAGCAACCCTTGTACCTAAGAGTGTTGGCACCCGGTTCCATAACTTCAAAAGCAGCCAATAAAACGGATAAGCCAGCAGCGGATTACCTGAATTATTTGCTGGGTTTTGGAAGCTGGTCTGGTACTTCGAGCGAATTGAAAGGATTTGAACAATCATTTCTAGCCTTAAGGGCGGGCGTTTCATTACTAACGGATACTGGTATGGAAGAATTTAATTTCCCATTGATACCGTTGATTAAGAACCGTTTGTACGAACTAATGGAAAAATTTAGTACCGGAAAATAATAGTATTAACCTGAACAATGAATAAAGAAAGAAAAGTAGCGGTATTAGGCCTCGGTTATGTGGGCTTGCCGCTGGCAGTGGAATTTGCCAAAAAATTCTCTACGGTAGGATTTGATATCAACGAAAAAAGAGTACAGGAACTTAGAGAAGGCAAAGACAATACACTGGAAGTGTCTGATGAAGACCTGGCATCGGTCAAAGGCAAATTGCGCATTTCTGCTAATTTGGATGACCTGAAGGATTGTACACATTATATAGTAACCGTACCCACACCGGTAGATCGGTACAACCAGCCCGATCTCACGCCCTTGAAAAAGGCCAGCGAAACAGTTGGTAAAGTATTGAAAAAAGGGGCTATTGTTATTTATGAGTCAACTGTATATCCGGGAGTTACCGAGGACTATTGCGTGCCGGTGCTGGAGAAGGTGAGTGGGTTGTTATTTAATACCGATTTTTTTGCAGGTTATTCACCGGAACGTATTAATCCGGGAGATAAGGAAAGAACATTAACAAAGATCAGAAAAATCACCTCCGGTTCTACGCCAGAAGTGGCGGCCGAGGTGAATGAGCTTTATAGTTCGATCATTACAGCGGGTACCTTTCAGGCGGCGTCTATTAAAGTGGCAGAAGCTGCTAAAGTAATTGAGAATGCCCAGCGCGATATCAATATTGCCTTTGTAAATGAGTTGGCCAAGATCTTTAACCGGCTGCATATTGATACCCGGGCAGTATTGGAAGCGGCTGGTACGAAGTGGAATTTTCTTCCCTTCCAGCCTGGGTTGGTGGGCGGCCATTGTATTGGCGTGGACCCGTATTATCTGGCGCAGAAAGCACAGGAAACGGGGTATCATCCGGAAATTATACTGGCGGGGCGTAGGATCAATGATGGTATGGGCGAGTATGTGGTATTACAAATGATCCGTCAGCTCAATCGCCGCGCATTGCCTGTATTGGGAGCGAAGGTGCTGGTGCTGGGACTGACCTTTAAGGAAAACTGTCCGGATATCCGGAATACGAAGGTGGTAGATATCATTCATCATCTCAAGGATCAGGGGGTAGAGGTAGATATTTATGATCCCTGGGCAAGCAAGCCGGAAGTGGTACATGAGTATGGGTATGATATATTTACGGAAACGACTGAACTCGGCCAGAATTACGATGGGGTGATTTTAGCGGTGGCGCATAAGCAGTTTCTGGAAGGGGAAAGTTGGAGGACGCGTTTAAAGCCAAACGGCGTATTATACGATGTAAAAGCTGTTTTACCGGTAGGAGAGGCAGATGCAAGATTGTAAATCAAAATGATGAACGAAATTAAAATAGTCAATCTTCCTAAAATCTCTGATCCAAGGGGGAATCTGACATTTATTCAAGCACCAGATCATATTCCATTTCAAATAAAAAGAGCTTTTTGGATGTATGATGTTCCTGGAGGAGAAATTAGGGGTGGGCATGCATATAAATCCCAACACGAAGTAATTATCGCGTTAAGCGGAAGTTTTGATGTTATCATTACCGACAGAAACAATAATAGACAGATTTTTCATTTGAACCGGTCCTATTTTGGACTTTATATGCCACCAGATACATGGCGTCATATGGAAAACTTTTCTACAAACTCTATTTCATTACATCTATCGTCAGAGATTTATAGTGAAGACGATTATATAAGGGATTTCAATGAGTATAAATCTGTCAAATAACCTGGTAACATCAACAGTATTTGATTGCACTGTATTAGAGCTGCCTAAAATTTCAATGCAATCAGGTTCAATCACATCGATTAATAACAACGATGATATCCCTTTTTGTGTGGAAAGGGTTTATTACCTGTATGATGTGCCATCCGGTGTTGAAAGGGGTGGGCATGCACACAAAGACTTATTTCAGTTAATTATACCTATAGCGGGGTCATTTGATATTATTATTTCCGATGGGAAACATAAACGGACATTTTCAATAAATAGACCAAATTATGGTTTGCTAGTTGTTCCTGGAATTTGGAGAGAGTTAAATAATTTTTCTTCTGGATCTATTTGCATGGTATTAGCTTCAGCGGCATATGATGAGAATGACTATATACGAGATTATGATGATTTTTTGAAAATAAAGAATAAAGTATGATTATTCATGAATTGGCAGATGTTCAAACTTCAGAAATTGGAGTAAATACCAGGGTCTGGCAATTTTCGGTTATTCTTAAAGGGGCAAGAATTGGATCTAATTGTAATATAAACTGCCATACATTCATTGAAAATGATGTAAATATTGGAAATAATGTAACAGTGAAATCTGGCGTCTATTTATGGGATGGAATTACTATTGAAGATGATGTTTTTATTGGCCCTAATGTAACTTTTACAAATGATAAATCACCCAGGTCAAAGAAGTATCCTGAATCATTTCAGAGAACATATATTGATCAAGGTGCTTCAATAGGGGCTGCAGCAACAATTTTAGGAGGCGTAACAATTGGAGCATATGCTATGGTTGGCGCTTCAGCGCTTATTACTAAATCGGTGCCGCAAAGGGCTTTGGTTGTAGGACATCCGGCAAGGATTGTTGGCTGGTTAAATAAAGATGGCACGAAAATGACTGAAGAAAACGGCTGTTTCAAGGATCAGGATGGGTCAATTTGGATTGTAAGAAATGATGAATTAATAAAAAAATGAAGATTCCTTTTTTAGATTTTACTTTTATGCATTCTGCTATTAAGAAAGAAATGGCAGCAGCATTTGAACGAGTGTATGATAGCAATTGGTATATCCTTGGGGAGGAGGTTAAAACATTTGAAAAGGCTTATGCTCAATATTCAGGAACCAATCACTGTATTGGAGTAAGTAATGGGCTTGATGCAATTGTATTAAGTTTGAAGGCCTTAGGAATTGCCTCGGGTGATGAAGTCATAGTTCCATCAAACACCTATATCGCTACCGTATTAGCAGTTACATCAGTAGGGGCAATACCTGTATTTGTTGAACCAGATCTTCGATACTATAATATTGATCCTAAAAAAATTGAGCAATCGATTTCGAAAAAAACGAAAGCAATCATTGCTGTTCATCTTTACGGTCAAATTTGTGAGATGGACGCAATTATGCAGATTGCAGATAAATATCAATTGTTCGTTATTGAAGACAATGCTCAGGCGCATGGTGCAAACTATGAAGGGAAAATATCTGGAAGCTGGGGTCACGTGAATGCGACGAGTTTTTATCCAGGTAAAAATTTGGGAGCGCTGGGCGACGGAGGTGCAGTTACAACTGATTCGGAAAAACTTGATGAGGCAATAAGGGTGTTAAGAAATTACGGATCAAGAATAAAATATGAGAATGAGGTGATTGGGAACAATATGCGTCTGGATGAGATGCAGGCTGCTTTCTTAAAAGTTAAACTTGAAAGACTGGGTGAATGGACAAAGCAACGAATTGAAATTGCAAGTTGGTACAATGAGTTGCTAAGAAATGTTGGCGGTATAATTCTTCCCGAAGTACACGATAAAGCATCCCATGTATATCATTTATATGTTATCAGAACAAAAGAAAGGGACAAGCTGCAGCATTACCTGATGGAACGAGGAATTGGTACGTTAATTCATTATCCTATTCCTCCACACCTTCAGGCTGCTTATCGATACTTAAACTTCAAAAAAAATGATTTTCCAATCGCAGAAGAAATTGCAAGCACCTGTCTAAGTCTTCCATTATGGCCGGGGATGGAAAAGGATGAAGTTGAATATGTAACTAATCAAATAGAAAAGTTTCTTGGATAAGATTTTTGACAGAATATTTTTTGTAAAAATGTGAATGTTGGCTAATTATAAACAAATATTTAAAGCAACTTCTATTTATGGTGGAGTGCAGGTTGTGACGATCGTTATTAACCTAATTAAATCTAAATGTATTGCTGTTTTTTTAGGGCCGGCTGGAATGGGTATAAATGGGTTGATAAATTCCACTATAACTCTTATATCGACTTTAACTAATTTGGGTTTGAGTTCAAGCGCTGTAAAAAATGTCGCTGCCGCATTTGGAACTGGTGACATTAGGAAAGTGGCAGTTGAAATTGGAGTTTTAAGGAAGCTAGTTTGGGTGACTGGATGTATTGGTTCAATAGTAGTATTAGTTTTATCTCCAGCATTAAGTATTTGGGCTATTGGTAATAAAGATTTGCAATGGGCTTTCTATATTGTTGCGTTTA
>NZ_LUKG01000023.1:22621-32324 GCF_001601815.1 Flavihumibacter sp. CACIAM 22H1 | reverse complement strand
TATATTGTTGCGTGTACACTATTAATTAATCAATTAAGTGCCGGTCAAAAAGTATTACTTCAAGGCACGAGAAAAATTGCAGAATTAGCAAAAGCTTCAGTTTTTGGGGGGATTATTGGTTTAATTTTCTCCTTACCACTTTATTATTTCTTTAAGGAGAATGGTATTGCAATGTCTATATTGTGCAGTTCAATTCTTTCATTCATATTTTCAACTATTTATTCAAAAAGACTTGATATTAAAGCAATTTATTTGCCTCGCAAGGCCCTATTTACCAAAGCAAAGGGGATGATTACTTTAGGTTTTTTTCTAAGCATAAGTAACTTGGCGTCAACTGGTTTTTCGTATTTATTCAGAATTTATTTAAGTAATCAAGGTAGTCTTATTGATGTTGGATATTATAACGCAGGATTTGCAATAATTGGGACCTATGTTGGATTGGTTTTTACTGCAATGGCTACAGATTATTATCCGAGACTGGCTTCTGTTGCTAGTAATAATGAGCAATGTAGGGATGAAATTAACCAGCAATTAGAAATGGCAATTATTATTTTGTCACCAATTTTATGCGGATTTATTTTTTATATTGATTGGGCACTCGTTCTATTATATTCTAGTGAATTTAATTCTATAAGAACCATGAGTATTTGGGCTGCCTATGGTGTGTATTTTAAAGCAGCATCTTGGTCTATTGCATATCTTTTTTTGGCAAAAGGAGCCTCTCGGCTTTTCTTTTATAACGAAATATTTACACATTGTTATTTATTTATCTTAAATATTATATTTTATAAATTCTGGGGACTTAATGGGGTTGGTGTTTCATATTTAGTTGGATATATACTGCATTTTCTTCAAATGTGGATTGTTGCCAAGATCAAGTATGATTTTTCTTTATCGAAAAAGTTTATTCGTGTTTTTATTTTCCAGTTATTATTTGGCACTGTATCTCTTTTGATGTCACTTTTATTTGAGAAGAATATTTTGTTTTATATAGTCGCATCATTTATTTATTCCATTTTATTAGTGTCAACATTTTTTATTTTAGATAGAAGAATTGAGCTTCGTCGTAATTTCCTAAAAAAATTCTATTCTAGATAGAATTATATTAATATGATTTTGTCGAAAGAAATAGTTGAAGATTTTTATATTAAATACCCGGTTTTCGAATTTGAAAACTCTGCAATCAAATGTGTTGCTAATCCAGTTATTTCTGTAATAATAATAACATTCCAACAAGTTGATTTCATTAAAAGTGCAATTGAAGGAGTATTACAACAAAAGTGCAGTAAAGGGTTCGAAGTAATAATTTGTGATGACGACTCTACAGATGGCACAAGAGAAATTTGTATTGAGTACGCCACAAAATTTCCACAAATGATCCGGTTGTTTTTGCATAAACGCGAAAACAATATCAAAGTTCTTGGAAAACCATGTGGCATCTTTCAATATGTTTATTCCTTATTACAGGCCAGAGGTAACTATATTGCCATCTGCTCTGGCGATGATTTTTGGCAAGACGAATTTAAGCTTGAAAAACAATCAGATTTTCTATTAAATAACCCATCCTACTCGTTGGTTTATCATGGATGGGTGGAAGCTGAATTCGATAAACAATCCACTTCCTACTTGCATGAATCGGAGTTAAAAAAATCCTTTCCAAAAGCTTCAACCTGTATGCATGTTAATTTTTCTGAAGAAATTCCTTCACAATTTTTGGAGGTTATTCAGGAAGATGTATTCAGTTGGTTTATTCTTGAGCAAAAAGGGAAGTTTATGTGCCTGCCGGATATAAAACCCACTGTTATAACAGTACTTCCCGAAAGCTTATCCAGATCAAATACAAAGAAAGAGTTTGTACTACAGGCAATTAATGTGCAGGAGAAAATTTTAGAAGCATATACTAATACTTCGTTTGAAATTAAGGCGAAAGAAAAATTTATTGGAACTATTAGAGGCTTGTTGAACAGTAAAAAAAATAAATCAATATATTATTGGCTGCTAAATAAATCAGTTTTTCTTTTTTTTAAACATAATTTATTTCTGACAGCCCTTAAAAAATTTGTTAGTTAAGTTTTATCAATTTTTAGAGAATGAATATACTTGTTACAGGAGGTGCCGGATTTATTGGAAGCCATATCGTTGAAGCCCTGCTTAAAATAGATGAAGTAGAAAAAATTAATATACTGGATAATCTCAGTACTGGATATTTAAAAAATATAGAGCCATTTTTACACGATCCCAGAGTTAAGTTTTATCAGGAGGACATCAGGGATTTGGAGGCCTGCGTAAAAGCAGCTGAAGGCATGGATGCCGTTTGCCACCAGGCGGCACTAGGCTCTGTTCCAAGGAGTATTAAAGATCCCATTACAACGCATAATGTTAATGTGAATGGATTTGTAAATATTCTCGAGGCTTGTAGAAAAAACATGGTTTCAAGGATAGTATATGCGTCCTCCTCTTCTGTATACGGTGATTTGCCCGATTCGCCGAAAGTGGAGGCTAAAACTGGACAGATACTTTCTCCGTATGCAGCTACTAAGCTAACGAATGAAATTTATGCAAGGGCTTACGCAATTACTTATGGGATGCAAATTGCCGGATTTAGATACTTTAATGTATTTGGTGCACGGCAAGACCCAAACGGAGCCTATGCTGCCGTCATTCCTCTATTTTTTAAGGCCGCTTTTCGTAATGAATCCCCCTCTATAAATGGAGATGGGTCAATTACGAGGGATTTCACGTATATTAATAATGTAGTTAAAGCAAACCTGGCCGGTATGTTTAAATTGTCAATTCCCGGACGGCATGAAGTATTTAATATCGCTTGTGGTGAAACAACAAGTCTAAATAAACTATGGGAACTGATTGCCGGTATAACCGGTACATCCGCAAAGCCAGTATATAAACCGGTTCGCCAGGGTGATATACTTCAATCACTTGCAGATATTAATAAAGCCTCCACCTTTCTTGAATATAGTGATTTGATTAAAATTGAACAGGGACTTTCCTACACCGCGGACTGGTATAAAAATGAGTCAATCAAATTAATTACAACATGATGATCCGATTTCAGCACACCGCTTTGGTGTTATTTCTATTGATGTTGTTCTCTTGCACAACTTCCAGAAAAATGGTGTATTTGAATGATTTAAAAGATACACCTGTTCTGTCGGATAGCCTGTTAAAGGGGAAGCTCTCTTTCGAATACCCTATACAACAGAACGATTTATTATGGGTCACTGTAGGAGGCCCTAATAGTGTTGACTTGATCGGGTTGAATTCTGCAGCGGGAATAATTACACAGGGCGCTGCTGCTGTTTCCAACCAGGGAGCCCAGGTTTTTGGTTACCTGGTAGAGTCGGATGGTACGATCAAATTACCTTATGTGGGAAGATTAAAAGTAGAAGGGCTGACCCGTATCCAATTGGAAGACTCTCTTGCAGTATTATTTGCCGACTACACGAGTAAACCGGTAGTTAATGTCCGCTTTTTGAATTATAAAATTACGGTAATGGGCGAAGTTGCAAGGCCCGGATCTATCACCATTCCCAATGAACGGATCAGCATTTTAGAAGCACTGGGAATGGCAGGTGATTTAACCATTATGGGAAAAAGAGAAACAGTGTTGGTTATTAGAGAAATAAATGGACAAAGAACAATTGGGCGAGTAAACCTTTTAAGTAAGGATTTACTTACATCACCATACTACTATTTGAGAACCAATGATGTTATATATGTAGAGCCCGCACCGGCTAAGTTTTTTGCCCGTGAAAGGCTGCCTCAGTTCATTTCATTAGCAGCGGGAAGTTTATCGTTGCTGGCAATTATTTTAACTATCTCCAGATAAATTTTTGTGATGTCAGAGAATAAAGTCATATCCAAATCAGGTAATAATTTTTTTGGATTACCAATAGAGACAATAATCAGACGAACACTTGACTATTGGCCTTTATTAATTCTGGCATTTATATTAGCAGTTGGATCTGGCATGTTGTACCTGCGATATACGCCTAAAGTACATAAAGTTCAGGCAAGGCTGGTGATCAGTGATGATGAACAGGGGCAGAGTAGTAATCTTTTAAGGTTTAAATTTGATGGATCAGGTTATTATAACCAGGTTGAAAAGGAAGTTGAAATACTGAGGTCACGTAGCTTGTTGTCTGAAGTTGTGAAAAGAATGTCTCTTCAGGCAAGGTTCAAGCAGGAGGGGAAGGTAATTACAACGCCGATTTATGGTGAAAAGTCACCTATTCAATTGGTACTCTATGAACCAGATAAGATTGCCAAATCAGTGGATGGAGTTATTTTTACCACTGATGATAATCAGATAAGTTTTGCGGGTAGTACCTATCCTGCTGATTCGCTGGTCAATAGCCCATTCGGAATTATCCGTTGGAAAGTTAACGAGCAGGTAAAGCTTGAGGATGGAATTACGCTGCAAATTGTTTCTTTACAACAAGCCGTAAATTCTATCAGGAGTGCACTGACAGTTAGCCCTATTACCAAAGAATCTTCTATCATAGATGTTAGTATACTTGAGACTGTTCCGGACCGCGGGGTACAGATAATAAATTCTTTATTGGATGTTTATAACCAGAACTATGTAAGCTTCAAAAGAAGGATAGCTCAGAATACCATGGATTTTGTTGATGGAAGACTTAATTTACTCGCCAATGAATTAAGTACAATTGAAGGTAATCTGGAAACGTTCAAAAGCAAATTTGGTGTAATTGATCTCTCCTATGAGGGACAACTTTTTTTGAGCCAGGTGAGTGAATTGGATAAGTCCATTTCGCAAATTGACGTCCAACTTAAGATTCTGGACGATCTACGGGGGTATGTGTCAAAAAGAAACATGCAGCAGGCTCCCGCACCAGCTACCCTAGGGCTAACTGACCCCCTATTATTAAGCTTGTTAAACCAATTGTATACGGCTGAGTTAGAATATGATAAATTAAAGACCTTATCCGGTCCAAAAAATCCACAGCTCCTGGCTATTGAGGAGCAAGTTAGCAAACTACGGCCGAGTATTCTTGAAAGTATAAATAACCTTGAGAGGGCTCTGATAAGTAACAGGTCTAAATTTCAATCTACCAACAAAAGTGCGGAACACGCGTTAAGAACCATACCGGAAAAAGAACGGAAGTTACTCGATATAAGCAGACAGCAAACCATTAAAAATTCTATTTATACCTATCTTCTTGAACGAAGAGAAGAAGCTGCAATACAGTCTGCCTCTGTTGTACCAAGTAACAGAATCATTGATCTTCCGGAAGTAATGGGTTTGGAGAAACCTAAACAGAAACTTGCTTATATGCTTTCGTTTCTGTTTTTCTTCGGAATTGCATTGTTGATAATCTTCTTCAGGGAATTTGCCAATCCCAGATTTCTATATAAAAATGAAATTGAAGAATCATTGGAATTGCCCGTGGTGGGTCAGTTGGAATTGGTTTCTGAAGAGGAAAGGGCAGCCGGCCTCATTAATCATGGGAATATGCGCTCAATGATCAATGAACAGTTCCGGGAACTTCGTACCAATATTTCTTTTCTTCGAAAATCTGACAATTGCCAATCCATCTTGTTTACATCTTCCAAAAGTGGTGAAGGGAAAAGTTTTGTGTCTGCAAACCTTTCCATTAGTCTTGCCAAAGCAGGCAAATCAGTTGTGTTACTGGAAATGGATCTTCGCAAGCCAAAAATTCAACAATACCTGGGTTTGGATAAAAGCATTGGCCTAACTACCTATCTGATTGATTATGTAAATATTGATGAAATCATCCGAACGGTTCCAGGTATTGAAGGTTTGTCGGTAATTGGTTCAGGACCCCTGCCGCCAAACCCAGCTGATATTTTATTAAGCCCCAAAGTGGAAGAGTTGTTTGCCTACCTGAAAGCTAGGTTTGATTACGTGGTAATTGATGCTCCGCCCGTTGGAATCGTTTCTGATGCCCGGTTGCTGGGCAAGTTTGCGGATATCTGTCTTTATATCATTCGTTATAATTACACCGATCGTAATTTTGCTGAGTTTATCAATGACTTGAAATTGAAAAGCGGCCTGCCTTCCTTAAACATTGTTTTTAATGCTATACCCTTTAAAAGGATGCGATATTACGGATATGGGTATGGCTATTCTGAAAAAAGAACCAGCCCATCATTGTTGGCAAAATTCAAACGAATAGTTGGAAAGAGAAACTGATAGAATGGATAATAAAGCGAAAAGAATATGCATTGTGGCAAAGGGCTTCTTTCCCGAAAATACCCCAAGATCTTTCAGAGCTACCGAATTGGCAAAACAATTTGCCAGGGAAGGACACCAGGTAACTGTTTATACAAACGATAAAGAGTATGATTATACGGCGTTCGAACGTGAGTATAACGTCAGCGTCCTGAGCTACGGGAAACTGAGATTTAAACCTCTACGATCTAACGGGATACCAGTTTTGGGCGAATTAAAGCGGAAGCTTGGTCGCTTGTTATTTATGCTGGTTGATTATCCGAATATTGAAATTACCTGGAAGCTAAAGTCAAAACTGAAACAACTACAAGAACAGGATTTACTTGTAAGTATAGCGGTTCCATATGCCGTGCATTGGGGAGTTGCCTGGGCAAGAAGAAAAGATAAAAAGCTGGCAAATGTATGGGTCGCAGATTGTGGTGATCCGTTTATGGGCAATACATTGGAATCTTTCAGATACCCTTTTTATTTCTCCTTCCTGGAGAAATGGTTTTGCCGGAAAGTCGATTATCTGACTGTTCCTACCCAGGGAGCTATCAAATCCTACTATCAGGAATTTCACCATAAAATTAAAGTTATTCCCCAGGGCTTTAATTTCCAGGACATTGTAATAAAGCAGGAGTACTCCACCAATAATATTCCCACATTTGCTTACTGCGGTGGAATTGCAGCAACTGGAGTTAGGAGTCCGTTTAAGTTATTAGAATTGTTGTCCCAAATTGATCGTCCATTTGTTTTTCATATATATGCAACCGGCGGCTTGGATTTACTAAAGGATAAGATCACTGGTCTTGAAGATAAAGTAGTACTGCATAAAGCCATTGATCGCGTCGAATTGATTAAACGGCTTGCAAAAATGGACTTTTTGGTCAATTTTGACAATGGAACAATGCACCAGGTACCCAGTAAACTGATTGATTATTCATTGTCTGGAAGGCCGATTATGAATATCTTCCCGGCATCTCCCGATAAGGCGCTGCTAATGGCTTTTCTAGAAGGCAATTATCAGGGCCAATGGAAGATAAAGAATTTAGAAGAGTATAATATAACCAACGTAACAAAAAACTTTCTGGAACTTTTGAATCATAGCTCAGTTTCATGAATCAGGAAGTTGTTTTAGATAAAAGCTTTGCAAAAGCGGATAACGGCGCCAGGTATCTGATCATCGCTTTCCTGGTTTGGCCTTTCCTGGGCTTTTTATTGGCATTGAGGAATTTAAGAGGGAGATTAAATGGAGTTATTATATACCTATTTTTTCTTTTATACGGGCTCACATTTGTGATCAATCCGGCAATGGATGGTCAGCGCTACGCAAATAACCTCAAGGCTGCATATAATAAAAGTGTATCCTATGATGAATTTCTCCCCTCTTTGTATGCAGAAAATGGTTCAGTAGATCTATTGGAGCCTGGACTGGTTTTCCTTATCTCCAGGGTTACTTCTGAGCATTATCTACTATTTGTATGTTTCGCGGCAATTTTTGGTTTTTTTTATTTGAAATCAATAAAAATTGCATACCAGCAATATATAGAATCAAGAAATTTTAATGCGCTGGTCTTTTTTCTCTTCTTTCCCTGGATAATCCCAATCTTTGAAATAAATGGATTTCGTTTTTGGACAGCATCCTGGATGTTTTTCTATTCCAGTTACATGATACTTGTATATGGAAATAAAAAATATCTGCTGCTGGCACTAAGCGTATGTTTTGTACATTTTAGCTTTTTGTCATTGAATATTGTGCTGCTTTTATACCTTTTGCTGGGAGATAGAAAGAATATTTATTTTATAGTATCAATTCTCACACTTTTTATTTCAGAGTTGGATCTTCAGGGCTTACGTGAATTGGCTGCATCTTTTGATGGTTCTTTATCTACAAAAGCCAATAGGTATTTGCATGAAGATTATGTTGAGTATGTTACAGATCTAAATCAGTCAGCAGCCTGGTTTATGAAACTGTATACTCCATTGCTTTTTTATTTCGTACTTGCCCATCTGATATTTGTATATATAAAACTTAGAAAAATTACCGTACCGAAGAGTTTTTTAAGTCTGTTTTGTTTTTCACTACTAGTGCTGTCTTTCTCGAACCTATCATCTCTGATACCCTCCGGAGCAAGGTTCAGATCGGTTTTTATGCTGTTCAGTATTTCTATGTTGGTTTATTTTTACTCCAGTATTTATAAAATGCCTAAACTTAATTGGTTTGTTATAATTTGCGCCTTCCCATTTTTGTTGAAAGTATTAATTTCTATCAGGGTTGGGGCAGATACACTGAATACCGTCCTGTTTATGCCGGGTCCGGTTATCGCAACCATGTATAACCTGCCTTTTCCCGTAAAGGATTGGTTGTTTTAATTTTTTTATGAGCCTTTTGACAGCTATTGTTAAAGAACTGATTTCTTGGCGCGAGGTAAAAACGAACCGTAAGCTGATCGTATTTATTTCTGATGACTGGGGCAGTTTAAGAATAAGGGATAAAGCCCAGCGTGATGCATTAATTCAATTGGGCATTAACATGGAATTGAACCGGTTTGATAAATTGGATGCCTTTGAAACGAACGATGATATTGATGGATTGTTTAACGTATTGAGCAGCTATAAGGACCTTCATGGACGTAATCCTGTGCTTACTGCGGCTACCTGTTTAGCCAATCCAGATTATGAGAAAATAGAAGCAGACGCTTTCAATAACTATTATTATAAACCTATTGATAGTATTTATAAAGAGTTCTACGCATCTGACAAGGTGCTTGATAAAATGTTGGCTGCAATGAATGAAGGTTTTTTTGTGCCTGAATTTCATGGTAGGGAACATTTGAATACGAATTGGTGGTTAGACTATTTAAAAAATGCTGTGCCAATATTTAAAACAGCTTTTGGCGAATCATTTTTTATGATAAGTGGTGGCTATCAAAGAGAAAAAGGATTTGGAGGTATCGGCGCTTCCTTCGATTTGGCGAATTCGTCAGAAATAAAAAGCCATATTGAAACTGCTTTAGACGGCTTGAGAACGTTTGAAAGAATTTTCAAACAAAAAGCATCCTGCTTTATTGCTCCTTCGCTTTTGTTTAATTCGGGGATGGAACCTGCGCTTTCTACAGCAGGAATAAAACTGGTAGACGTGGCTAGATTCAGAACAGAGCCCGTTGGTGAAGGTAAATATAAAAAACGGCTACATTACATGGGGCAAAAAGCAGCGGCCGGTTGTCATTATTTTTCGAGAAATGCTGTGTTTGAACCCGATTACTATGGAGCAAAAGACGAGGTAGAAACTTGTTTACAACAGGTCAAACAGGCATTTGATAGAAAACAACCCGCTGTAATAAGTAATCACAGGGTCTGTTTTATGGGCGGAATAAAAACCGAAAACCGCGATTTCGGTTTAAAAGCACTGGATAAGCTTTTTCGTACTATTCTTACTAAATGGCCTGACGCAGAATTTGTTCCGCTTTCCGCACTGGCTGAAAT
>NZ_LUKG01000023.1:20270-21689 GCF_001601815.1 Flavihumibacter sp. CACIAM 22H1 | reverse complement strand
GAAATATACAAAACAAAATAGAAGCTGTGCTATCACATTTAGGCGCTTATTATCATAACCTGAAAGGCTGGCGTACAACACGTAAGCTGTTGGTGTTAGAATCAGACGATTGGGGAAGTATCCGGATGAGGAATAACGCTGCTTATACTAAATTGCTAAAACAGGGCTACCCGGTTGATAAAGGTGCTTTTGAACGATTTGATCAACTAGAGTCAAAACAGGATCTGGACGCTTTATTCGGAGTTTTAGTCAAGCATAGAGATGCAAATAACCGGCCTGCTGTTTTTACTGCAAATACAATACTGACGAATCCTGATTTTGAGAAAATTGAAAATTCCTCCTTTACCGAATACCATTTTGAATTATTTACCGAAACCTATCACCGGTATCACAAGGATAATGAAATATGGAATTATTGGATGAACGGGATATCGGACAAAGTATTTTGGCCTCAGTATCATGGACGAGAACATTATAATGTTTCTTATTGGATGGAAAGATTGAGAAACGGTGATAGAAATGTGCTTGATGCATTTGCGGTCGAAATGGTTGGCATTCCTGCTAAACAGGCAGGCTCGGCCTTTAATGATTTAGTTGTTACCGCCAGTTTCAGAAATGAAGGTCAATTACAGAAAATAGCTGCATCTTTCAATGAAGGTGCGGAACTCTTTAAGCAGGTTTTTGGATTTTACTCCAAATCATTTATTGCCCCCGTATACACCTGGAATACGGAAATAGAAAAAGCTGTTTATGAAAAAGGTGTACAGTTTATACAGGGTGGGCGGTATCAAAAATCGCCTGAAAAACCAAATGGAAAAATAAACCCGGTCTATCATTCTCTGGGAGAAAGAAATCAATTTGGACAAACTTACCTGGTAAGAAATGTATTTTTTGAGCCTTCCACCCAGTCCGATAAAGTAACCCATTTTGCAAATGCCCTGGCCTACATAAAAGCTGCTTTCAGAATGAAAAAGCCCGCAATAGTGTCAACACACCGGCTTAACTACATGGGCGGACTCAATGAAAAAAACAGAACTGAAAATCTTGCCTTACTGGATAGATTATTGAAGAACACAATCGATGCGTATCCTGAAGTTGAATTTGTAACATCCGATGAACTCGGTGAACTTATAGCAAAGGGATAAATCTCCAGGCTTTGAAAGTATTATAACCAAGATAGTAGCATGAATATCAGATACGGAAAAGCATTTAAATTTGGCCGTAAAGTTGCAAAGAAACTTTTAAGTGGGATTTATCCACTGGTAATAAAGATTATTCCTCTCCCCAAAGTTTTATCAATTGATGCAACCCTGGATAAAATAATTGCAGATAAAGCCTCTATTTCACGATATGGAGACGGTGAATTTCTTTATATCATTGATAAAGTTAATTTACCCTTTCAACGGCAGGATAAGCAAC
>NZ_LUKG01000023.1:18434-19858 GCF_001601815.1 Flavihumibacter sp. CACIAM 22H1 | reverse complement strand
GATAAGCAACTGCGGGATAAAATGATTGAAGTGCTTCACAGTAAATTGGATAATTTTTTAATTGGATTTCCAATTGGTTATTATTCAATGGAAAATTTATTGCCAGAGTCAAGAGACACCTGGAGAAGCCAGATTGCTTGGATTTATCCAAGATTGAAAAAGTACCTGCCGGCCTCCCGTATCTTTTATAACTCAAGCATGACAAGGCCTTACGCGCATTATGCTGATAAAACGGTGAGTAAACAGTACTTTGAAAAATTGCGCAATATTTGGAAAGAAAGAGATATTCTTTTAATTGAGGGTGAAAAAAGCCGGCTTGGCGTCGGGAATGATTTGTTTGCAAATGCTAATTCGGTTGAAAGAATTCTCGCTCCTAAGCATAATGCATTTGATAAATATTATGAAATTATCGAGTTTGTAAAAAAATTTGATAAGACAAAACTTGTCCTGATAGCATTAGGACCTACAGCCACCGTAATGGCCTATGATCTGGCTGTTCTGAATTTTCAGGCAGTTGATATAGGTAATGTAGATATTGAATATGAGTGGTATTTGCGCGGAGCCACGTCTAAAGTAAAAATCGAAGGGAAATATACCAGCGAGGCAATCGGTGGAAGAGATGTTAAAGAATTAAATGACCCGGTTTATCAACGGCAGATTATTAAAACCTTTTTATCGGATGAATAGTGGAAAAACAGTTTGTATTGTTGGTCCCTGCCTTAAAATGGGAGGAATTGAAAGAGCATCTTCAAACGTTGCAAACGGTTTATCGAGGCTTGGTTACAAGGTAATATATCTGGCTGTTTTCAGGCAGGAAAAATTTTTTAAACTGGATGATGAAATAGTTTTTGATGAACCCCCCATTGGGAGGAATCAAACCCGTCTTTCAATTTTATATACAGTTAAACGAATAAGAGAACGTGTCAGGTATTATAAACCCGATACGGTGCTGGTGTATAATAAGTTTTATGCCGCATTAGTAGCTTTCGCCTTGTGGTCTACTGAGTTTCAGTATTATCTTTCTGAACGTTCCAGTCCTTTTTTTAAATGGCCGTTGAAAATTAGGATACTAAATAGAATTGCTTTTTTCCTTAATCCGCCGGCAGGTTTAATTGCACAGACTACTGTTGCTGCCAACTACCAAAAAAAATACTATGGAAGAAAGGTTGCAGTAGAAGTGATTCCGAATTCATTGGAATCAGTTGAATATGCCGAATGCCCGCTGGAAGCCAGGTCTATTTTGGCGGTAGGCAGACTCAATGATTATCTGAAGGGATTTGACCGCCTGATAGCTGCAATGAAATGGGTAAACCCCGACTGGAATCTGAGAATAGTAGGGGCGGACAAATCTCCCAATTCATTAGATAAACTGATAAGGGAACAGGGGTTAGAGAATCGAATTCAGTTGGAACCCAAATCTGCCA
>NZ_LUKG01000023.1:9481-17962 GCF_001601815.1 Flavihumibacter sp. CACIAM 22H1 | reverse complement strand
ATCTATCGGCATATTATTCTGATAGTTCAATTTTTGTGATTCCTTCCAGGAGCGAAGGGTTTCCTAATGCTTTAATTGAAGCAATGGCAGCCGGGCTGCCACCAGTATCCTATAATTTTATTGGAGGCCCGGAAGAGATTATTGAACCGGGAAAAAATGGCTTTTTAGTAGAGGAGGGCGATATCAAAGGGCTTGCTCATGCCATTAATAAGCTGGCATCCGATAAAGAACTGCGTATTTCGATCGGAAACGCTGCCAAGCAAGCCCGATTTGTTTATTCAAATGAACGGATAACGAAACGAATAGCTCAATTTTTAGGAGTATGAGAAATGAGAAGGAGCCAATTTTGGTGTCTATCATAATGCCCGTCTATAATACTGGAAAATACCTGCAACAGGCGTTGGATAGTATCATATCACAACACTATAAGAATTTTGAAGTTTTTCTGGTGGATGATGGATCAACAGATGGTTCGCTGGATATCTGTCGGTATGCAGCAGCTGCAGATAGCCGTTTTAAAGTTATTAGTCAGATCAATGCTGGTTCAGGGGCGGCAAGAAATAGAGGTATACAGGCTTCATCTGGCGAGCTGCTTTACTTTATGGATAGTGATGATTGGATAGAACCGGGTCTTATCGGAATAGCGGTACAAAAATTTATTGCAAAGCCATACGATCTGTTGGTTTTCGGGTACACTAAAGTGGCCGCTGATGGCTCATTGATTGCATCCGTTCAGCCACCTGATATTCAGATTGAAAATCTGCCCGCTGAACACGAGAAACTAGCTTCCCTTTTCATGTGTGGTGTTGGTCTGGCTGTTTGGGATAAGGTTTTTAGCGCAGCCTGTATTAAAAGCAATAATGTAATATTTGGCGAAAAAAAGAGGACACAGGATTTTGGCTTTATGATGGATTTGCTGCCCCAAGTGAAACAGGTACAAACATGTAGCCAATGGTTGTATAATTATCGAATCGTCTTTAATATTAATCGAAAATTTGATGATAAGATTGTTGCCAATCATATTGAGAATTATAAAAGGATAGTAGATTTTTTCCGGGATGATTTGACCAATAAAACGGTAGCTTCCTATTTGTTAAAGCTTAGAACCTTGTGGTTTGGTATTGTTGTTCCAATTAATATCGTTGCAGTCAACGAATATGGCAGCTTCCAGAAGCGAGCCCGCATTCGGGAGATGCTTACTAGTTTAAAGGAATGTAAGGATGCTGCTATTCTGAAAAATGGGCTGGTTCAAGGAAAATTCAGCTTCTTAAATGCACTGCTTAACCGGGGTAATCCCTTCTGGCTTTATTGCTGTGCAACACTTATGCAGATTTCTAGACGAAAATTAAAAATAGCAAATTAATGTGTGGTATTGCCGGAGCAATTTGTTTAAATCATCCGTTATCAGAAGCGCCTGAAAAGATTAATATTGATGCTTTGAACAAAAGGGGGCCTGATGATAGAGGTATTTATAAAAATGAACATGTATTACTTGGGCATCGGAGGCTTTCAATAATTGATCTGAACACCGGACATCAGCCAATGTTAAGCCAGGACGGATCGGTGGTTATTGTATTTAATGGTGAAATCTATAATTTTAAAGAGCTAAGAAAAGCCCTGATAGCATCCGGACATCATTTTTCAACCTCCAGTGATACGGAGGTTATTATCCATGGATACCAGCAATATGGAATCCAGGATTTGCTAAATAAACTGGAAGGTATGTTCGCTTTTGCTTTATATGATAAAAAGCAAAATAAGTGTTATATAGCAAGAGATAAATTTGGAGAAAAGCCATTGTATTATGGGAATAATGGAGCTGTTCTTTATTTTTCGAGTGAATTAAAAGCGCTGGTGGAATCGATAAAATCGAAAGCGCTGAGTATCGAGGCCATTAATTTATTTCTAACGCTTAGTTATATACCGGCACCTTATTCAATTTATGCTAATGTTTTCAAACTTCCTGCAGCAAATTATCTTGAGTTGCATGCTGATGGAAGAGTAGAGCTAAAGACCTATTTTGATCTTCAGAATAGTCTTGGAAATGGTGCTGGAATAAAGGATTATTCCGATGCTAAGTCTCAATTGAAAGAGCTGGTTTATAAATCGGTTGAGGCAAGAATGATAGCTGATGTGCCGATAGGGGCATTTCTGAGCGGGGGTATTGACTCTAGTATAATAAGTTCAGTGATGGCCGAAATTCATTCTCAACCTATTAATACCTTTTCCATTGGTTTTAACGAACCATCTTATGACGAAAGCAAAAGAGCGCAGCTTATTTCACGCCATATAAAAAGCAACCACGAGGTCTTTTTTCTGGATTTTAAAGATGCATTTCAAATGCTGGATGAAATAACAGAATACTTTGACGAGCCTTTTGGCGATTCAAGTGCATTACCCAGCTATTTCGTTTCCAGGATGGCTGCCGAACATGTTAAAGTTGTTCTGACGGGTGATGCTGCTGATGAATTGTTCGGAGGTTATGAGAAATATCTGGCTCCCCATTATTCCCAGCGCTATCAGAAAATTCCCCGACCACTGAAAGCCGGTTTTGAGGGATTAGTAAAAATGATTCCGCACACCAGGTTTACAAATGCCACCTTACGCAAGGTGAAAAAGGTTATTTCAAATTCTGAACTGGATGCGTTTAATCTCCATTACTCACTAATGTCGCTTGGTTTTTCTGACACGGAGCGCAGAAAGCTATTAAAACAAGGTTATTTGTTCAATGCTAAAGAAATTGTTCAAGCTGTTTATGATGGGTATTCCCATTCGGCCAATACTATGGACAAAGGGTTTTACACCGATTTGAAGTTTGTGCTGGAGGGTGATATGCTTACAAAAGTAGACCGTATGTGCATGATTAATTCGCTGGAAGCGCGTGTTCCTTTTTTAGATTCATCCATTGTTGAATTTGCCTTTCAACTACCCGTTGATTTTAAGATTCAGGGAACAGATAAGAAGCGTATCTTAAAGGACACATTTAAGTATTTGTTGCCGCCTGAAACGTTGAAATTTTCTAAAAAGGGCTTTGGTGTTCCAGTAAATTTATGGATGCGAAACGAGTTGAAAAGTGAATTAAAAAAGTATACAAGTCCTTCCTTTATTGAAAAGCAATCCATATTTGATGTTGATTTTGTTAACAGGGTTGTTACGGAGCACATGAATGGACTACAGAATCATACCGCTAAGCTTTGGAATCTCTTTATTTTTCAAAAGTGGTATACCAGAAATATTTTAACTAATTAATGAAGAAAAAACTAGTACTGGGCGTTACAGCTGGAGGAAGTTCGAAATTATTGGCAGGTCAGGCAAAATATTTCATTGAGAAGGGGTATGAGGTATATTTGATTTCGGAAGATCATTTTAAGGAACGATTGTTTTGCGAACGGGAAGGGTGTATACACCTGCCGGTTAAAATTACAAAGCGCATAAATCCCATCAAGGACCTGGCGAGTTTGTTCCAGATCATTCGTCATTTTAAAAAAATAAAACCCGATATCGTAAATGTTGGTACGCCGAAAATGGGATTGCTTGGGATATTGGCGGCTTATTTTTTGGGCATCCAAAACAGGGTTTACACCTGTCGTGGATTACGGTACGAAAATACGGCTGGATTGTCTGGCCGGTTAATACGAATGATGGAAAAAATCACCAATAGGCTGGCCAAAAAAGTGATTTTTGTAGGGTTTAGTTTGAGAGAGGCCGCAGAAATGGGCGGCACCCTCTATTCAAATAAGTCAGTTGTTATTGGCAAAGGCAGTAGTAATGGCGTAAATAGTGATGAATTTAATCCGGATTTATTTTATGCAGATCAGAAATTAGCAATTCGCAATAGACTTGCACTTACCAATAACCAGTTTATTATAGGATATGTTGGGCGGGTTTCTCGCCGGAAAGGCAGTGAAGAGTTATACGATGCTTTCACAAGTGTGCAGAATACTTTCCCGGAATGCAGATTACTGGTGGTTGGCCACATGGATTGTTCTAAGGAACTGGAAGAAAAGTTTAGAACACACCCTGCGATCATCTATTTGGGTTGGAGTGATGAAATCCCTGCCCTGATGTCAATTATGGATGTATTTGTTCTGCCCTCCTGGCAAGAAGGATTTTCTAATGTGTGTATTCAGGCTGCTTCTATGGGACTTCCTGTCATAACAACAACGGCCACCGGGTGCAGAGATGCTATTAAGGATGGTTTTAATGGCATGTTGTATCCTTTTGGCAATTCAGCGGCTTTGCAAAAGCTA
This sequence comes from Flavihumibacter sp. CACIAM 22H1, assembly GCF_001601815.1. Classification (GTDB taxonomy): domain Bacteria; phylum Bacteroidota; class Bacteroidia; order Chitinophagales; family Chitinophagaceae; genus Flavihumibacter. Next base: position 13,712 of record NZ_LUKG01000023.1, on the reverse strand, counting down.
CTGCTCGGCTACCTGGAAAACAATGAACGTAGAAAATTGCATGCAAAGAATAGCAGAACCTGGGCAGCCGAGTTTAAGCAGCAAGTGATTTGGGATGGAATTGAAAAGGTTTATGAAAATAAAACGCTTGTAAATTAGTATGTATAGGTTTGTATGTAAGAGGATTTTGGATTTTTTGGTAAGTCTGATTTTGATTATCCTGCTTTCGCCAGTATTTATAGCAACAGCAATTATTTTATATATCCAGAATAAAGGTGCTGTTTTTTTTATTCAGAAACGACCCGGTAAAAATGAACGCATATTCAGTATAATTAAGTTCAAGACAATGACTGATCAGCGGGGGTTGGATGGTCAATTACTTCCGGATAATCAACGAATAACCAAATTGGGCAGAGTTATTCGGAAATTGTCTGTTGATGAATTACCACAACTTATTAATGTGTTGATCGGTGACATGAGTTTAATAGGGCCGCGCCCTTTATTGGTGCGTTATTTGCCTTTGTATGATGAACAACAAAGGAAACGACATTTGGTAAGACCAGGTATAACCGGTCTGGCGCAGGTGAAAGGAAGGAATGCGATTAGCTGGAAAGAAAAATTTGAGTATGATTGTTTTTATGTAGCAAATCTTTCTTTCTTGCTTGATGTAAGGATTGCGGCTCTAACAGTTTTAAAAGTGCTAAAACGAGACGGTGTAAATCAATCGGCAGATCGGCCAATGCAGCCCTTTACCGGTGAAAATTAAGGCGAAAATGAAAAGACTTATCTACCTGTTTTATTATTTAAAGACTACTGATTTCCAAAAATTGAAAAAATTCAATCAGTTTGCAGTTGGGGTTTCTGGGAAATCATCTCTCAACTTGCATCTGGATAGCATTATTTCTGTATTTAAATTCAATACTGCACTGCTTGACTATTACCATTTTAGATTTTTTGAGCAAACCGATACTGATCGTATGAAATGGGCTGGTACTGGTTTTATGTATGAATACCAACTACGTGCAAATCCAAAATCATCCCGCAACTTGTTGGAAGACAAAATTCTTTTTTTAAAACACTTTAGTCGGCTGAATGCCAGAAGATTTTACACGCTTAATGAAGTGTTGGACGGCGGAGCTGATTTGCAGTTTTTTTTTACCCATGGCTCCGGGAAGGCTGTTCTGAAGGGGTCAAGAGGCCAGGTAGGTGCAGAGGTAAATGTAATTGATACAGATCAGTTTGATCCATTGACGCTGCCCTCATTTATGAAACAAAACGGCTACGATCTTTTAGAGGAGTATGTAATACAACATCCTGATTTAATGAATTTGTCGCCCAGTGGTCTTAACACAATTCGTGTGTTTACTGAATTGAAAGAAGGGCAGGTAATTTTTCTGGGGGCAAGGTTACGTATAACCATTAACTCACCGGTTGACAATATGGCGGCGGGAAATCCGGCCGCGCCGGTTGACATTAAATCTGGAAAAGTGATCGGCCCCGCTGTATTCAGCGACATCAGTAAGCAGGATATTTCCGTTCATCCCGTGACTAAGATTTCTATTGTGGGTTTCCAGGTACCTTTCTGGGAGAGGGTTATAGAAATGGTTACGGATGCCACATTGGATGCCGGTGGAAATAAGTCGATTGGTTGGGACGTTGCCGTTTCTGCTGCAGGGCCTGAACTGATAGAAGGCAATCATAATTGGTGTAAGCTTTTATGGCAATTGCCGGTAAAGTCTGGATTAAAAAGCATATTAACTCAATAGTATGAGCAAAGTTCTGTACGTGGTGGGGGCCGGAAGTGTGGGCGGGTATATTGCCTATAATTTAGGCCACATGACAAATGAATACCGGATTGGTGGCTTTTTTGATGATGATCCGGCGAAAAAGAATACTATGATTTTTGGCGTTCCAGTTTTAGGCACTACAGATGACTTGCTTGAGTATAATAATGCTTCTGTTGTTATCGGAATTGCGTTTCCGAAAATAAAAGCGCAGCTTATTGATAAGCTGGGGCAGAATTCTACTCTAATATATCCATCCCTTATTTCAGCAGCTAGTTGGATCTCCTCTAATTCCCACATTGGAATGGGAGCAATTATTTATCCTGGTTGTTCTGTTAACTACCAGGTTACAATTGAAGATTTTGTCGTTATGAATATGAACTGTGCTATCGGACATGATTGTACGATAGGCAGGTTTTCTAGCCTGGCACCCGGGGTAGCTTTAGGGGGCGGCACACAAATTGGTGCGCTCACTGAAATGGGTATAGCGTCTGCCACAAAACAAGGCATATCCATTGGTTCGTCCTGTATAATCGGGGGAAATGCAATGGTTGTTAAAAATGTTCCAGATAATTCGAAGGCGGTAGGAGTACCTGCTCGTATTAGTAAGAAATAATTATTGAAACTACCAGTATTTAATGCAGTATGAATAAAATTTGGTTATCATCACCACATATCGGATCCAAGGAACTTGAATATGTGAAAGAAGCGTTCGAAACAAATTGGATTGCACCGCTAGGGCCTCATGTTGATCAATTTGAAAATGAATTAGCTGCTTACACAGGCGTAAAATATGCAGCAGCCTTATCATCGGGTACATCTGCTATTCATTTGGCATTGATCTTATTAGACGTACAAGCCGGGGATTATGTAATATGCCAAAGCATGACCTTTTCAGCTACCGCTAACCCGATAAGATACCAGGGAGCTATTCCTGTTTTCGTTGATAGTGAACGGGAAACCTGGAATATGGATCCCAATGCGTTGCTTGATGCGATAAATTTTTGTAATAAACAGGGAAAAAAACCTAAAGCTATATTGCCTGTTCATCTTTATGGAATGCCGGCAAAGATGGCGGAAATTAGGAGCATAGCTGATCGTTTTTCGATTCCCATTGTTGAGGACGCCGCCGAGGCGCTGGGTTCTACGCTGAAGAATCAATCCTGCGGTAGTTTTGGCGATTTAAGTATTCTTAGCTTTAATGGTAATAAAATTATTACAACAAGTGGGGGAGGCGCTTTGCTTGGAAATGATAAAGCCCGGATTAACAAAGCCAGGTTTCTGGCAACCCAGGCTCGTGACCCGGCACCCCATTATCAACACTCTGAGATCGGATACAATTATAGAATGAGTAATGTATGTGCTGCCATTGGGAGGGGACAGATGGATGTATTAAAGGAAAGAGTTGAACAACGGCGTGCAAATTTTGATACGTACTCTCAGGCATTTGGTGAACTGACCGGTTTGGATTTTCAGCCGGAACTACAAGATTCTTTCAGTAATCGATGGCTTACTACAATTACTATTAGCCCGGATATTTCAGATAAGGTTACTAATGAGCTGATTCGCATCCGACTGGAACAGGAAAATATTGAATCGCGTCCACTATGGAAACCCATGCATATGCAGCCCGTTTTTCAGGCATACCCTTATTTTGGTGGAAGTGTTGCAGAAGAACTATTTAAAACAGGTTTATGCCTGCCCAGCGGAAGCAATCTTGCCAAAAATGATCTGGAAAGGGTGGTTTCATTGGTTCGGTCATTTTGGCAATAAAATTGTAGATTGAATAGCTTTTGTTTCCAACGCACCTCGGTAGGATTATATTTTTTAAATCTGTATATATGAGCATGTATAAGTTGATCTTTGATCTTGGTGCTAATCGAGGCCAAAATTTAAAATACTATTTGTCCAACGCTGATAAAGTAGTAGCTGTTGAGGCAAATCCAGACCTGGTAAAAGATATCAATTTACAGTTTGCCCATGAAATTTCAAATGGTCGGTTAATTGTAATTAATAAATGTATTTCTGAAGAAAATGCTCCGAATAGCATTGTTGATTTTTATGTCAATAAATTTGATTCTGGCTTAAGCCGTTTTACGCCCCCTAAATATCACCCGGAAGATTTTACCGTTATTCAGATTGAGTCTGTATCCTATAGCCAGCTGCTAAGGGATTACGGGCAACCAGAATTTGTCAAGATTGATTTGGAAGGATACGATAAAATACTTTTAAACAATCTGATCGAAAATGATTTATTACCAGCGTATCTTTCTACGGAGAATTGTGGACTTCCTATTTTAAATAAGCTAATTGCTAGTGGCAGATATAATTGTTACAATATCGTTTCTTTTTATAATTACGAAGATTATTACGTAAAAACCACCAACAAAACCGCCGGACCTTTTGGAAAGGATATTAAAAGTCCGTGGTTGTCTGAACAGGACATTTTAGAATTGTATTCGAAGATG
>NZ_LUKG01000023.1:0-8899 GCF_001601815.1 Flavihumibacter sp. CACIAM 22H1 | reverse complement strand
GGAAAGGATATTAAAAGTCCGTGGTTGTCTGAACAGGACATTTTAGAATTGTATTCGAAGATGCCGGGAGCCTGGTTTGACGTCCATGCAGCGAAAGATATCTATCCCACCGGGCCCTTAGATTTTAAGTTTTATCGTAAACGCTTCAACCTTACACTTTTCATAAAGAAAAGCACCCCCCATTTTTTGAAGGTTTATATTAAGCGAATATTAAAGTTTTCAAATTAGCCATTTATCTACGAGCCCCTGGTTATTAGTGGGGTACAAATAATAGCTTGGCACAATAATTTATAAGTCTCCGCCATTGGTAAATCCATGAAATGGCAAAGTGTTTGCAGGATATATGCCATGGATAAGCTATAATAGTAAATCCTTATAACATTGCCGTCGAAAGAAAAAAATCTTTTATTTGACTTTTATTACTACTTATTTAAGTAGATTTAATACGTAAAGGATTGTTATTTTTGCGGTGGCTTTTCCGTGAAACCTTATTATGCGAAATCAACTACTTAAAGAGCTGACGCCCAGGTGGATTCTGTTCCTTATCGAAACATTTTTCCTGGTGTTTGCCTTCTGGAGTGCAATTTATCTCTCCAATAGACTTAGTATTTCACTAAGTACCCTTTGGGTGTATAAATATGCCTTTATCGTCAATACGATTATTGGCGTGGCGGGCATGCTAATTTTCCACACATTTTCAGGTATCGTACGTTTTTCAGGTATCCGCGACATAACGAGGGTGGTGAGTTTTTCTCTTTTTCAGTTGGTTAGTTGGCTGATTATCACCAGTTTAACTGTGTCAACTGGACTGTTTGAGCAAGTTCGCCTGGAGTTATTACTTATTAATTGCTTTCTGGTAACCTTTCTGTTTACAGGTTTCCGGATTTTTGTTCGGGAAGTGTTTCAGATCTCTGGCAATTTTCATAAAAGTAAGCAGCGCAAGCGCAGGATTATGATTTATGGTGCCGGCGACATTGGTTTGGCTACCAAAAAGGCCCTCGAAATTGACCAGGATACCAAAATGCAGATCATCGGATTTATTGATGACAGCATGTCAAAACAGGGAAAAAGCCTGGATGGGATTAAAATTTTCTCTCCGGAACTGGCTTTCCGTAAGCTGATGGCCCATCATAAAGTGGATGAAATGATATTGGCGGTCCATAACCTGCCATCAGAGCGCAAAGAGCGGCTATTCGAATTCTGCTCCTCCCGAGGCGTTAAAGTAACTATTATACCACCACTTCAGGAATGGATTAATGGAATTTTCCGGATCAATCAGTTAAAAGAGCTGACTATTGAATCACTGTTGGAGCGGGATGAGATAAGCATCGACAATATCAGTGCAAAACGTACCTATAACGAAGCCGTAATGCTGGTTACCGGTGCGGCAGGGTCAATCGGTAGCGAAATCTGCCGTCAATTACTGAAATACCCGGTGGTACAGTTGGTATTGTTGGATCAGGCGGAATCTGCTTTGCACGATCTGAAGCTGGAACTGGAGAGCATGAATAAGCAGGTGGACATCTGCGTGGAAGTTGCTTCCGTACGGGATAAATACCGGATTGAAGGTATTTTTGATCGGTACAGGCCCAATTTTGTTTTCCATGCTGCGGCCTATAAGCATGTACCGATTATGGAATATTTTCCTAGTGAATCAGTACTTACCAACGTGAAAGGTACCCGCGTGGTGGCCGATGCTGCCCTTAAATATGAAGTGCAGAAATTTATTATGGTTTCTACCGATAAGGCAGTAAATCCCACTAATATCATGGGGGCTTGTAAGCGTGTTGCGGAAATGTATATTCAGAGCTTATCAGACCGTTCTTCTACTACCAAATTTATCACTACCCGTTTCGGAAATGTATTGGGGTCAAATGGATCGGTAGTGCCTTTATTTAAGAAGCAAATTCTGCAGGGTGGGCCGGTTACCGTTACACATCCGGATGTTACCCGTTATTTTATGACTATTCCCGAAGCTTGCCGCCTGGTATTGGAAGCCAGTGTAATGGGGCAGGGAGGCGATATCTTTGTTTTTGATATGGGGAAGCCCGTGAAAATAATTGATCTGGCTCGTAAAATGATCCGTTTGGCTGGATACACCCCTGGTAAGGATATGGAAATTAAGTTTACTGGCCTGCGTCCGGGTGAGAAAATGTATGAAGAATTGTTTAAAGAATCCGAGAAATTGCTGGCTACCCACCATCCTTTGATCATGAAAGCAAAAAAAATCAGTATCAACCAGGAATGGCTGGAAACGGAAATCAATGACTTGCTTGATGCTGCGCTACAGCATAAACAGCAACGGATTCGCCAACTCATAAAAGGGCTGCTTCCTGAATACCAAGAACATGTGCTGGAAGCGTAGGAAGGCGTCAGACAGTTGTTAGAACCATGTTAGAACATATTGTAAACCACCCATTGGGTGGTTTTTTTATTGGACTAAACGGGGAATATTTTCATCGAATTAATTGGATGGTAGAGATGGGTAGGTGATCGCTAACCAGGTGATGCACGAGGTTAAGGGGCATAAAGAAGGTAGGTGCAATTAACTACCGCATGACTCTTTGGATTTTGATGGATAAACTTCCAATACAGGAAAACGAATGAATAAGTGCCATAAAGTAAGCAATTAAAACGTCAGACAGGTGTTAGAATACTTTTCTAACACCTGTCTGACGTCTCTCACAACTCAATCCGCCAACTTACTCAACTGCAACCAAAACTCTTCAATGCGAAGAATGGCTTTCAGGAAGTCTTCCATCTCAATGGGCTTGGTAACATAACTGTTGGAATGGTTCTCGTACGCCAGGTTGATATCTCTCTGATTGGAAGAAGTTGTCAGCATGATAACCGGTATTTTTTTAAGGTCCGGGTCCTGTTTAATCTCTTTTAAAACTTCATGTCCATTCAAAATAGGAATATTGATATCCAGTAAAATCAAATCTGGTTTGGTTTCCTGGACATAGGGCCCGTTTCTTCGCAGAAAGTCCAACGCATCGCGCCCGTTTTTAACCACACTGATGGTGGTTTTAATCTTGCTCTCTTCAAAAGCATCGAGGGTTAATACAATGTCTCCTTCATTATCTTCTACCAATAGGATATGAACAGGTTTCATGAATTGATTTATTTTTTTACCGTGAAATAAAAACTGGTTCCCTTGCCCGGTTCGGACGCAACCCGAATTTTTCCTCCCCAACTTTCCACGTGTTTTTTTACAATGGATAAGCCGATTCCTGTTCCTTCATATTCATCCCGATTATGGAGGCGCTGAAAGATAACGAATATCTTATCAAAGAATTGAGGATCAATACCGATACCGTTGTCGCTTACTTCAATGATCCACTCTGTAGCCGTTTCTGTTGCCCGCAGGTGTACTTCTGGCGGAAGTCCCGGCTTCGAATATTTTAATGCATTGTCAAGTAAGGCATGCAGGGTTTGCGTAATAGGAACCCGGTAACAGGTACATTCCGGAAGGTTTTCGTAGAATAAATGGGCAGACTTTTCTTCTAGTATCCTTTGCCGTAACACCTGGTACTCTGCAATGATTTCTTCCAGGTTCACCAATTCCCTGCCTCCACTAATACGACCAGCTCTTGAATAATCGAGCAAATCCATCATGATTTTTTTCATCCGCTTGGCCCCATCAACAGCATAATGAATATACTCATGTGCTTTAGGGTCTAATTCACTGCCGTATTTTCTTTTCAATTGGTCAAGAAAGCTGGAAATCATTCGCAGTGGTTCCTGCAGGTCGTGCGATGCAATAAAAGCAAACTGTTCCAGTTCCTCATTGGCCTGTTGTAGTTCTTCTACTTTTAATTGCAGTCGTTCATTCGTTCGGTCCAATTCATCTTTGGCGTTGATCAGCCTTGCATCCGCTTCCTTGCGCAGCATGATGTCTTTAAAGTAAACCGATAAGCCTTTTTCCGATGGATAAACCGTTACCTCAAACCAGGTTTTCAGCGTCCAGGAGTATTCTTCAAAGCTTACCATTTCCTGGCTTGCCATTGCCTCGTGGTATTTTTGGTAAAATGTTGAATTAATAGCATAGGCATACTCGGTCCAGAAATGCTGCCCGATAATCTCTTCTTTCTTTTTGCCAAAAACGGTTTCTGCCCGTTTGTTCCAATAGGTTACCATCCAATTATTATCGACGGCAAAAAAAGCATCCCCGATACTTTCTAGAATGGTATTTCTTTCTTCGTAGGCTTTTTGAAGCCGTATATCAGCTTCTTTTCGCAGGGTTATATCACGAAAGAACACAGCCAGGCCATTTTCCGCAGGGTAGGCAAGCACCTCTAACCAGCTGCCGTACTGTTCTTCGAACCGAACCGCTTCTCCTGTTTCCAGTACCTGGTGATAATATTTATAGGAAGAAAGTTCCAGGGCATCGGGGAAAACATCCCATAAAATTTTGTTCAGTACCTGGTCTCTTTTTACCTGAATCAGTTCTTCAGCGGCCCGATTCCAATAAGTAACCCTGAATTGTCTGTCCATCGTAATAAAAGCATCGCCAATGCTTTCGAGAATTTTTGTTTTTTCTTCCAGTACCTGATTGAGTTCTGTTTCGATCTGCTTCCGGTCCTGTATATCCTGGTAACTTCCATAGATTCGAATACACTCCTGTTGTACAAAATCTCCTTTTCCAATACAACGCACCCAGCGGAGATTTCCTTTCGCCGTGCGTACCTGTAATTCTTCGTCAAAAGGAACCTGTTCTGTTATCAGCCGGTTAATAGCGGCCTCAATTACCTGCCTGCTTTCCGGGGTATAAAAGCTATAACCTCCGGTCAAGGAAGGGATATGAGACCTGTCTACTTCAAGAATCGAATATACCATGGGCGACCAGTAAATGGTTTGCTGGTCGGCTTCCCGCAGGTTTACTTCCCAACTTCCTATTCGGGCCAGGGTGGAGGTTTCTTCCAGTAGGTAAACGGCTTTTTTTTCTTCGGTGGTGTCAAACACCATGGAATTAAAGAGGATGGTTCCATCGGCCAGGAAATAAGGTGTTCCAAAACCTTCCTGCCAGCGCATTTGACCATTTGGGTGAATATACCGCCATTGGCTATGCCATTTTGATCCGCTTGTAATGGATTGATTAATATCTTTTGTTACGGTATCAAAATCGCCCCCCAGTTTTAACTGGTTCCAGACCAGGTCAGCGTCACGCTGGCAATCGGCCCTGCTGAAGCCCCAGATGGTTTCAGCACCTTTACTGACGGATCGTAATTCGTAGCGGCCATCCGGGAAGATCAGGTATTGAAAACCTGCGCCGGGTAGATCGTCCATCAGAGATTGCAGGCGATGTTCAGTTGTTTTTAGTTCATGGATGTCCTGGAAACTTCCCATGATACGGACAGCATGTCCATTCCGCATTTCTGTTTTACTGATAACCCGTACCCATCGTTCTTTTTTCTCTGTGCTTATAAGGATGGCTTCAAAATCGCAGGTGGTTCCGGTGTTAATAGCTTTCTGGATGTAGTTGGAGACCATATCCCTGAAATCGGTGCGATAGAATTGAATGCCTTCTTCCATAGTGGGTTTATAAGTGGAAGGATTGGTACCATGTAATTGATGAACCAGGTCTGACCAATAGATGCTTTGGTTAACGAGGTCGATTTCCCAACTACCGATTTTTGCCAGGTGGATAGCTTCCGCCAGCAATGTCTCGGTTTTCTTTTGACCGGTTACATTGATGGCGGTGATCATGACGGCTTCTTTTCCTTCGAACGAAAGGCGATGCCCGTATAAATCCATCAGCATCCTTTCTCCGGATTTTTTGAGATGAGGGGCGATGCCAAAATGGAGAATGCCTTCTTTTTCGATGGGTGATACCGGTTGGAGCAGATTGGTTGGTCTTTCTTCTTCCGGCCAGAGGTCAGGGAAATCTTTGTTTAGTAATTCTTCTCTGGAATAGCCATACAGGAGGATTGCCGCCTGGTTAACCTCAAGAATTTCCCAACTTTGATGGGCATATACCCAAATGGGTAAGGGGTTAAAATAGAATAAGGTGCTGAAATCATTCTGGATAGGTTGCATATGGTTAAGGCTTGTGCAAATCGTTTGATGCGCAGCAATAAAAGGGCGGACCATATCTTTCCGGGGACAAATTGGGGATGGGGTTATCAAATATAATTTAAAAAATTCTGATTAGGTGTCAGACAGGTAATCAAACAGTATTCTAACACCTGTCTGACACTTAACCCGGGTTTCGTACCTTGCAGCATGTTTTTCTTAAAGAAAAGAACACCCCCCCGAATCGATCTGTCCGAAATTGGATTAGATATGCATTCCCATCTTTTGCCAGGAATTGACGACGGTGCGCCTGACGCAGCTACCAGCCTGCAATTGTTGACCGGTCTGCAAGACCTCGGTATCCAGGGATTTATTACTACCCCCCATATCCTCTGGGATCTCTATAAAAATACAGCTGCTACCATTGAACCCGCCCAACAATTACTGCAGGCAGAATTAGATCTCACCAACAATCCGGTGTTGCTGGAAGCAGCTGCAGAATACCTGATAGACGACTATTTTTCGCGGTTATTGCAGGAGAAAGCCCCCTTACGTGTTCTTCGGAACAACCACGTACTGGTCGAATTCTCCTTTGTAAGCATGCCCTATGATTGGAAAAAAGTCTTCTTCGATCTGCAGATCCAGGGATACCAGCCCGTTCTTGCCCACCCCGAACGATATACCTATTTGTTTAACAAATGGCCGCTCTTGGAAGAATTCCGTGAAATGGGTATCCTGCTGCAGGTTAACCTGAATTCCCTTACCGGCTATTATGGCAAACCCATGCAACAACAGGCTCAGCAGCTTATTAAAAGACAGATGGTGTCTTTCCTGGGCTCCGACCTGCATCACCAGCGCCACCTGGATGCACTGCGCCAATCCAGTACCTTAATGCCACTGGTAAAAGACTGTTTAAACAATACCGCCTGGAAAGGATTTGGAAAATAACGAAAGCGCCCCTGCCTCAACTCCCCCTGCCCAATTTTTTTTGCTTCCCACTAGCGAAGGCCTCCCCATTTTCCGCTTTTTCTGCTCCAGTACGCAACTTTTTCTTGCTGTTTTGTGTTTAATTATTTAACTTTAAAATTAAACAAGGAAATCGGCGGTTTATGAATGCATTTACCATTAAAGACCTTGAAAATCTTTCAGGAATCAAAGCCCATACCATCAGAATATGGGAACAGCGCTATAATTTCCTGAAGCCCCAGCGTACGGATACCAATATCCGGCAATACAGCAGTGACGAGCTCAAAGCCGTGCTGAATATTGCGCTGTTGAATAAATACGGGTACAAAATTTCACACATCGATAAAATGGGACCGGAGGAAATCCGCGACCGTATTATCACGCTCGGAAATATTCAGGCGCAACAGGAACGGCTGGTCAATGAACTGATCCAGCATATGGTAGACCTGGACCTCGACGCTTTTGAAACAGTGCTGGATGAACATATCAAATCACGCGGAATTGACAAAACAATAACGCAGGTAATCTTCCCTTTTCTTGAAAAAATAGGGATTTTGTGGATGACCAATCACATCAATCCGGCCCAGGAACACCTGGTTACCAATATCATTCGCCAAAAACTGATCGTAGGTATAGAAGGCGCTTTCTCTCATATAAAAGTGAAACAAACCGGCCTGCTGTTCCTGCCAGAAGGAGAATACCATGAAGTAGGTTTGCTCTATATGTATTACCTCCTGAAGGGGCGTGGCATGAATGTTTTATACCTGGGTGCTAACGTACCGCTGAAAGACGTTGAATTTGTCGCTAACCTGAAAAAACCTGATTTTCTGTACACCCACCTGACATCGGTTGCCAATAATTTCAATTTTGAAAAATTTCTTACGAATTATCAGCTCCGTTGCCCCTCCCATACCCTGGTTATTTCCGGCCTGCTGACACAACAGTATAAAAAGAAAATTCCGACAAATGTGGCCTTCAAAAAGTCCTTGCCGGAAGTGATGGAATTTATAGCGGCAATTCACTAAGTTTTAACAGAAACTTGCCCTGATTTCGTTGGTGAAACAATGATTATTGTTTAAATTTGAACACCTAACAATTAAACACACAACCATGTCTAACGTAGATTTTAATGAGATGCTGGTGGACAATGCAGAGTTTCTGCGTCCCTTCGCAATCACGTTAACGCGGGATAATGAAGCTGCCCAGGACCTGTTCCAGGAAACTATGTACCGTGCCATCGCCAACCGCGAGAAATACAATGTTGGCACCAATATCAAGGCATGGTTGTATACAATTATGCGGAATATTTTTATCAATAACTACCGCAGAAAAGCCAAACAAAACACCATTTTTGATCATACCCCCAATGATTTCCTGCTTAATTATAACCAGGCAACCACAGCAAATGCAGCGGAAGCCAACCTTAAAATGAAGGAAATCCAGGGATATATTCATAAACTACCGGAAATATTCAGAAACCCTTTTCTCCTCTACTTCGATGGTTTTAAATACCACGAAATTGCTGATATGCTTGGCGAACCGCTCGGAACCATCAAGAGCCGGATCCATTTTGCCCGAAAGCTCCTGAAAGCACAGATCGAACGGTAAGGGGTCGCCAGCGCTTTTCGGGGAAGTGCAGGATTCGTGTTATATTCAATCCTGAAAAATTTTCTAACTGCTTAAATTTAGTAGATACTACCAGTTCAGTGGTATCATCCATTCCCCATGCCCAAAGAAGTTATCATAATCGGAGCCGGATTTGCCGGGTTATCGGCCGCCAGTTTTATGGCCAAAGCCGGCTGGAAAGTAACCGTTTTGGAGAAAAACGACCAGCCGGGCGGAAGAGCCCGCCAATGGAAAACCGATGGCTTTACCTTCGATATGGGGCCCTCCTGGTACTGGATGCCCGATGTTTTTG
>NZ_LUKG01000022.1:25380-55761 GCF_001601815.1 Flavihumibacter sp. CACIAM 22H1 | reverse complement strand
GGTTAGAAGGAAAAATATGGGGTAGATGATCTTTTGAAAAGGCAAGTTTGGGTAAAGGTTTTACTGGTCGATTGCTCCAGACTTTTGGGGAAAGCGGATTCTTTTCGGATTTCTCCATAAATGCAAGCCTCTTGTTCAGGTACCGGATCAGGTTGCGAAGACTAGTTTCGCAGCCCTGAGTATCCTGCCTATGGGTTGTGTGCTCACAAAGAGAATATTTAAGCTCTCGGTATGTGGGATTATAGTAGCAAAATCCTACCTACCCGAATAATCGGTGAGGCAAGGCTCTGCCCTAAAATTAAGCTCTGTTGAAGAGCCGCAGGAGGGTCTCTGCGCCGGTAGGTAAAAAAGCCAACTAACAGCAGCAGCAGAAGCTGTTTCAGAAAAAAAGCATCCGGAAATACAATCACGCTTCAGAAATCTATATTTTTTGCATTTTTGAAGGATAAAAACTGGTTAGTTTATGCGTATTTTTTTGATACTTGTTCTGTTGCAGGTTGGTTACAGCCATTCTATAGCCCAGAAAGTTGTTTGTAATTGCCGGGCAAATCTGGATACGTTAATAGCTAGTGCCGAATTGAACTATGCTGGTTACCCCGCTAAAGTAAATGCACATAGCAGCAAAGACTACCATAGAATGGCTGAACGCATACGGCGGATGGCCTCTGGTTTGGATGATCCTAAGAAATGTTATTACCTGCTTGCTGATTATGTACGATTTTTCAGGGATAAGCATTTTATTGTTTCCTACTTGCCTGAACAGGATGAAGACAGCCTGGTGGTACCGGTGAACGAAGCCGGGTTGAAAAAATATTTCAGTGCCCCGAATCGATTAGCCTTGGAAGGAATCTGGATGAGTGCAGACTCTTCTGTAAAGGTTGCAATCCGGTTGGTTCAGGACGGCCTATATCAAGGCATACGCCTGGCATCAAAATCGGATCAGTTTCCGGTTGGCTTTGTTTATTTTACCATTCGTCGCCAGGGTGAAAAGTTATATGTAAAGGCATATGATCGTTTCATGAGTACGGAAGTGCCCGTAAAACAATATGGTAACCTGCTGCAGTTTTGGAATGAATCCATGTTTGGGAAGATTTATCCCAGTTCAACAAATGCCCGGGAGCAGGAAGAATTAGCCCGGTGGAGAACTACAAAAGGTCTGTATTATGCGGAACCAGCCCCTGACGTAGCATACCTTAAGATTCCTTCTTTTGGTAATAACGAACAGGAGATTGCCGCATTGGTGCAAGCCAATGATTCTGCTATCCGTAGCCGTCCTTATCTGGTTCTTGATTTGCGCGGCAATAGCGGCGGAAGTGCAGGCTGGGTTTCTTTATTGCCTTATATGATGACGAATGCAATTGAACAACCCCTTTCTTATTTGCGGGTTTCTCCCAATAATGTGAAATTAAAACTGGGAGATCTGGAGCCATTTGTTACGGCACCGATTCCTGATGAATACCAGAAATATTTTCCGCCTGCTATGCTGGCTAAATATAAAAAAGCTTACGAGGAGCTACCATCTACCCGGGATGATTTTTACCCGATACCAGGTGTGCATTTCCCTTTGGAGGAAAACTTGAAATACCCCCGAAAAGTTGCCCTGATAGTAGACGACCGTTGTGGTAGCTCAACAGAGTATTTTTTCTATCTAACCCGTCAGTCTGCCAAAACAATCCGGTATGGATGTAACACGCTTGGAATGATGGACTATGAAGGCATGTCTATTCCATTAAAAATGCCGTTTAACAGGTTTATTATTACGGTTCCAAGTGTGAAGTCGGGCTGGACAGATTCAGCGCCTATTGATCAGACCGGGTTTCAGCCAGATGTTGTTTTGAAGGAACCTTATGAAGAATGGCTGCCAGTTATTATCAAGGACCTGAAACGTCGTTAGATCAGGTTTAGAACCATTCGCAAACTGCTCATTAACCAGCTTTTGAGCAGTTTGCGAATGGTTTATTCGCTTATTTGATTTTCGTATAATAAGCAACTTCTCCGCTCATGCTAACATGCACTACAATTTTAGAATTGCCCTTTTCGAGCTCTACAAAATAGGAGTCTTCATCTTCAAATTGGGTATTGTACAAGATCATGTTCCTGTCATTTACTTCATTGTCGTCGTACATCAACACATTCACCGGTGTATAACCAACATATTTTTCGTGAATGTACTGCTGTGCTTTTTCTGGTAGGTCGGAGAAGTTTTTATTGAAAGTAGTTCCCACCAGTTTGGCATCAATGTCATAAAATGCCGAAACGATTTGGCCGTCTTTAACAAACGTAAATTCATTAAAGTCGTTCATTTTTTGGGTACTAATAGGATTTATAGTACCAAAATCTGCAGCAAATGCCTGTTTAGACTGGTAACTCACTTCCTCTGCTCTGAGTTTTCTCCTTTCTTTTTTTGCTTCGTGTTTTTCTTCATGTTTTGTTTGCGCATTTAAAGATGCGGTTACCAGCAGGGCGGCAGCTGATATAATAAGTAACGGTTTCATTTTGTTTCGTTTTAATTGTTAAGGTTATAGTTGATTTCTGAGATAATTGTCCATTGAAATTTCACCTGGCCCTTTAACAAGAAAGTAAAAAAGTGTTATAAGGGTAAGAAGAGAAAATGCCGCATCTTCTTGGTTCGAAAGGCAAGCCCGCTGGGTGGCTGTGAAAATCAGCATGCCGGCCATAATAGGAATTTGCAGGGCAGAAGCCAGCCTGGTTAGCAGGCCGGTGATTATTAAGATTCCGCACAGAAGACTGCTGATTGCAATTAAATGATCCCAAAAAAGACCTGCAATTGAATGTGTCGGACTTAGCCGGATCAGCCGGTCCAGTTTGGTGGGGTTGGTCAGGAAAAATAGTCCTTTTAAAGTAATGATGATGCCCAGTATTACCCGGAAAAATAACTGAATGGATGGATGTTTCATAGTCGTAATTTTTAGGTAACAACCGTATTGATAGCTGGTTTTACATGGCCTGTTCGTTTTAATACGCCCCAGGTTTGGCTTTCACCTTTAATGGCTTTTTTAAGCGACTTGAATAGAATTATGTACATCAGTTGCCGGTAAATAAATCGTTGGGGAATTATCCAGAATAGTTTGCCTGGTTTCTCTTTTTCAAATGCAAAAGCAATTGCACTTACCAGTATATCCACCAGCAGAAATAGAAGGTAATAGGTAATAATTTTATGAATGCTTTCCAGGTTGTGCCGGTTATAAAATAGACTGATCACTAACATAAGGTCAGCCAATGGCGCCAGTAAGGGAAGCAGTATTTGGAACAGCAGGATATTAGGAAGAGAAATCATGCCAAGGCTCTTGAATCGGGGATTGAAACAGGCATCCTTATTTTTCCAGAAACTTTGCATTATTCCATAACACCAACGGAAACGTTGTTTCATAAACTGATGGATGGTTTCGGGAGCTTCGGTAACGGCAATTGCCTCCGTACAATTAACAACCCGATACCCTGAACGTAGAATCCTGATCGTGAGGTCACAATCTTCGGCCAAAGTGTCACTGGTGAATCCCCCCGCTTTTTGGACGGCGTCTTTTTTAAAGGCTCCGATGGCACCCGGTACTACAGTAATGCCATTTATCAGATCAAATGCCCTGCGGTCGAAATTCTGTGCGGTCGTATATTCGATGCTTTGCCATTTGGTTAGGATCGTAGTTTTGTTGCCGACTTTTACATTTCCTGCTACAGCTCCTATTGCTGGCTTGCCGGGCAATTGATTGATAAAACATTTCATCAATTGCGTAATGGCATCGGATTTTAACTGTGTGTCTGCATCAATACATACGATATAGTCATTATTCGTTTGGCTGATTCCATAATTTAAGGCGGAGGCTTTTCCTCCGTTCGGTTTGGTGTAAATTTTTACTCTTTTATCCTTTGAAAAAGCGCTTTGTACTGTTTGAAAACTATGATCTGTAGAGCCATCGTCAATAAAGATGATCTCAAAATCTTTATAATCCTGTTGTAACAGATTTTCCAGGGTTTTTACAGCGGTAAGCTCTTCATTGTAAGCCGGCACAAGAATACTAACGGGTGCTGGATTGCCAAGTTCCAGTTGTTGAACCGGTTGATAAATGGCAGTTT
The DNA here is from genome assembly GCF_001601815.1 of Flavihumibacter sp. CACIAM 22H1. GTDB lineage: Bacteria > Bacteroidota > Bacteroidia > Chitinophagales > Chitinophagaceae > Flavihumibacter. The sequence goes on along the minus strand of NZ_LUKG01000022.1, from coordinate 51,669 downwards.
TTAATTTTTGGATAATGGCTAGGATCGCCATGATAAGGATACGGACCATACCTAAAATAATCGCCGCCCAGAATGCGAGCGTTATTCCTTTTTCTAAATGATAGCCGAATCCGGCAATCTGCCCGTTTATTTGTAAAAGTTTCCCATGTACGGGCGGCATTATAGTTTCTTTAGGAGTATGTAATAGGTTGGCTACTGTTGTAAATGCAACCTGTTTGTTTTTAAAATAGTGGATAATTCTAGGAAGGGCGTCGACGGTTGCCTGCCGGTTACCGCCTGCATCGTGTAGCAGAATGATGCCTTTTCCAGGATTAGCCTCATACTGCTGAATTACTTTTAAATATATACTATCCGCTGTTATACCGGTTTCCCAGTCGTTCGGATCAATGCTTTCGCCAACTGTGTAATAGTTTTTTTGTTTGCTCAGGGCAATGGGGCGTAATTCTGCTTCAGTGGATGGTTCCGCATCTGCATTATAGGGAGCCCTGAATAATACGGTACTATGACCTGTAACAGCTTCAATCAGCAGCCGGGTGCTTTCCAGTTCGGCGGTGGCTCTTTCACTGCTTACTGTGGCTATATTCGGATGCGTAAAGCTATGGTTGCCGATTTCATGTCCTTCCTGGAATATTCTTTTTAATAAGGGTAGGTTGTTTTCGGCTTCCATTCCCACTACAAAAAAAGTAGCCGGAACTTTTTCCTTCTTTAAAATATCTAATATCTGGGGGGTGTAGCTGGGGTCCGGACCATCGTCAAATGTCAGGATTACCTGGTGGTTAACATTCCCGTACTTTTTTATGACATATCCCGATGGCAATTGCAGGTATCGTTGTTCAGCAATAAGATTTTCTACAGAATCGCCTTCGATCCTGATTTTGCCAGTATCTGGCTTGGTCAGAACATTTAATATTTCACCATCCCCCAGGTAATCAGGGTGCTCAAAGAGCGGAGACGCTTTCTCCAGATCACTGAAATTAATTGGCTGCTGAAGGAGACTTTTGTTGGTAAGGCTGCGGTTGTAAAATTGCCAGATGCGTTCATCTTCACTGCCTAATCTCCACAAGGCGGTGCCGGCAGTACCATATTCATCTGCAAAACGGATCGTGTTAAAATTGGTGGCCGCATCCGCAAACCATACTTCGTGCGCTGTACCTTCAGCATCGGTATAAGAATACCTGTTATTATAGTTATTGTTGTCAAAATCTATAGGTGCTTTATGTTGCTTGGCAATTGCCAGGGCCTGTTGATAAGTTACTGTAGAAGCGTCTTCATTTTTGGGCCAGTCGTAGCCATATCCTGCAATGCCTAAAATAAGTTTATTGGAGGGTAGTTCGCGAGCAGTTTCATCCAGTACCTTCTCAATCCATTGCTGGCTGCTTACTGGTCCGGGTGTGCTTGCGGTAAAATGTTCGTCGTATGCCATTAAAAACAGGTAATCATTGTAAGCAGCCAGTTTCTTTACATTAAAGTCTGTATTGCCGGCCATAATATCCTGCGTTACCAACAGTTCAAGTGCATGAAGTTTCTCATACAACTCTTTTTGAAAAGCTATAATTGGCTCATCTCCGGCTTCATTAAATTCCTCAAAGTCTATATTAATTCCCTGGAGTTGATACTGTCGGATGTATTTAACGATATCGCGAATAAGGCGTTCTTTTTTTGCCGGATTGTGTAGGATCCGGTGAAGTATACTGCCATCAAATTCGCCGTCTTCTTTCGATTGGTTGATATTATTAAGCAACGGAAGTATACAGAGCTTATTTTTTTTCATTAATTGCAAGGCAAGCGTGTCTATTTGCGGTTGCAGGGTATCCGTTGTCGGATCTATGAAGAACCATTCCGGAACCACCGTATTCAGCTTGCTGATATGCTGTTGTAAGGAATAGAATGATTGGGGATCCCAATCCACATAAAAGGCTGCGCGTATTTCAGACAACCTTGCTGGCTGGTTGTTTTCCTGAAATTGTTCAATTTTTTTGCGGGCTGTAAGATAGGCATCAAATCCCCGGTATTTTTTCAGATCAGCTGTTGTTAGGCTGCGTGGAATAATGGGCGGATGGCTATGCCGGCCTTTCCCGGCTACACCATCCAATTGCGGTAATACCGGTTTGGTGTCTTTTAAAAGGCTATAAAGAACGATGGGAAACAGCAGGATGAGTATAGTTGCCAGCAAACCCGAACTCCATTGAACGGCTCGCCATCTGCTTTTTGAGCTGGTTTGAAATATCTGTTTGGGTGTTGACATACAGCCTTTTGCCCAAAACTACCGGCAGAAAGCGGGGGGTGACGGCGGCTTTAGCTCTACGGGCAAAATGAATCGGCGAAATCCATTTTCAGGCCGGTGGCCGGATGGTTGCGTAAAATTGCCTGGCTTCTTTTAGAGCATGCTCGCAAATGTTTACTATATCGCCATATGCTGCCCTGAATTTTTCTTCTGTTAACTGGTCTGTTTCCAGTGTGTCAAGGGATGGTTGCAATTGTTCATTTATGCCCATTACCGAAACCGTGGTTTTCATGGAATGTGCCAATTGGCGCAGATCCGAAACGCTATTTTCATTCCAGTATTGTTCCAGTAATTGCAGGTTACCGGGAATCGTATCAATAAATAAACGCGTCACAGTTTGCTCATAATCCAGGTTTCCGTTGCTTACTTCCCGCATGTAAGAAAGATTGATACAGGAATAAGAGGCAGAATAGGAGGGTTCAAGAAGTATAAATTTTTCCAGTGTCTTAAGCAGTTCCTGCTCCCGGACCGGTTTAGACAAATAATCGTTCATGCCATAACCCAGGCATTTTTCCCGTTCACCGGCCATCGCATGCGCCGTAAGAGCAATAATGGGAATGTCTAAATGAAGCCGCTTCCTGATTTCCTGTGTAGTTGCATAGCCGTCCATTTCAGGCATTTGAATATCCATCAGAATAAGCGTATAAGATTTTTCCCGAAGCAATTCAAGCGCCTGCTTCCCGTTTTTTGCAAGGTCAAAGAGAAATTCGTTATTGCTGAGCAGTTGACTGATCAGGTGTTGGTTGATTTCATTGTCCTCGACCACCAACAGCCGGCTGTTTTTTTGCTGGTTGAGCGGAGTGGGGTTTGGCAAGGGTGGGGGTACAGGCTTTTCGATAGGTTTATGAACGGCTGTTTTATAAGGGATTTCCACCCTGAATAGGCTGCCAGCCCCCGGCTGACTTTCTACGTCTATTGTACCTGACTGAAGAGATACCAGTTCTTTAACAATGGCGAGTCCAAGTCCGGTGCCGCCGAATTTTCTGGTGGTCGTATCTTCCGCCTGTCGGAAGCGGTCAAAAATTGCGGGTAAGGTTTTGGCATCCATACCAATGCCGGTATCCTTGATTGTAAACCTAAGCAGCGTCCTGGCATCGTTTTGAACCACTTGGCTAACCGTTAGCCGAACAGATCCCTGGTGGGTGAATTTAATGCCGTTTCCGACGAGGTTCACCAGTATTTGTGTAAGCCGGGTGGGATCCCCCTCCAGCAATTCTGGGATAGATGGATCTGTTTCAATTACCAGAGCAAGCTGTTTTTCTTCTGCTTTATGCTTTAGTAATTGTTCAACCGAATGAACCAGCTTCCTGATGTCAAACACCACGGCTTCTATCCGCAACATGCCCGCTTCAATCTTAGATAAATCCAGTATGTCATTGATTATAGTGAGTAGGTTTTCACCGGATTTTTTGATCGTCGCCACATATTTTTTTGCTTCCGTATCCAGTGGTTTTTGTTGCAGTAAATCGGTAAATCCCAGGACCGCATTCATGGGGGTGCGGATTTCGTGGCTCATGTTTGCCATAAAATTTTCCTTGATCCTGGCTGATTGCTTCACTTTTTTCTCTGAGATATTCAATTGGCGGATCAGTAAGATCTGGCGGCGTATAATACTTATGATATACCAGAATAAGATAGCTCCACTTACCAGTACCAGAACAATCAGGGTTTGGCTGAACTGTTGGGCTTTTTGTCCGCTTTTGTCAATTAACTGGGTTGCCTCATCCAGGTGATCTTTCCGGCTGCTGTCGAATTTATTAACCGTTTCCAGGATGGCAGCGGTCAGCTCTTTGCCGGCTGGCTCATTCAGTAGTTTGGCGGCTGCTGGTTTGCCTGCTGCTACCAGGGTATCGATCAATTGCCTGTTCCATTTAATTTTTTGCTGAACCAGGCTACTAAGTTCTGCCGAATAATTTTGAAGGCTTAACTGCTTTTCCATCTCTTCAACGGCAATTTCTAAATCCTGCACCTGAACCGGATCTTTGCCTGCTAGGGCATCCCTGATCTGGTATTCTGTAGAAATGATGCGTTTTTGCAGTTCGTTTAGCTGTGTACTGATATTGAATTCCTGCATCAGTTGCTCATTGGCAGTAATAAGCCGGTTTATATTTTTGGAGCTGTTGTATTCAATGTAAACCAACAGCAGGGTGCCTGCAATGAAAGCGGAGAGAATGAGAATGGTAATTTTCCTGCCCTGCATAGTGGCAATTAATTAGGCAATTAAAGTTCGGGATTTCAAGGGGTGATTTCAAAGAATATTCAGGCGTCTATTCAGCTCGGCCCTATAGGTATCTGCTACCGGTACTGTTTTTCCCTGTACAATTAGAAGGCCGTCCTGGATGGTATCTATTTTATGCAATGCAACCAGGTAGGAGCGGTGTACCCGCAGAAACCTGGAAGAGGGTAGCCTGTCTTCCACTGATTTTAGGGTGGTGTGAATGGCATAGAATTTTTGCGCTGTATGGATTTTAACATAATCGCCCATTGCTTCGGCAAATAGAATATCGTCGAGTTTTAAACGACGTACGATGGCGGAATCCCTGATGAAAACAAATTCTTCCTCATTGCTCTTGAACTGTTCTTTTTTGCTTTGAAGAAGTTCGCCTGCTTTGCTGATCGCCTGCAGGAAACGCGCCGGATTAACCGGTTTAACAATATAGTCGGCTACATTTAATTCAAAGGCTTCGGCTGCGTATTCTTTCTTTGAAGTGGTAAAAATGATCAGTGACTGGCTGTTTCGGATGGCCTGGGTTAGTTCAATACCCGACATGCCAGGCATCTCTATATCCAGAAGAATCAGGTCGACGGGTTTTTCTTGTAGCAGGTTATAGGCGTCCATTGCATTGGAACATTCCCCCACTACCTGAATTTCTTTAACCTGGCTGGCCAATTGTTTCATGGTAGCGCGGGCAATTGCGTTATCATCCACAATAAGTGTTTTCATGGAAGAAAGGTAAAACTAAAAAAGGTTGCAAGTAGTTACTTACAACCTTTTAGTGCCCAGGACTGGATTCGAACCAGCACGCCGTTTCCAGCACCACCACCTCAAGGTGGCTTGTCTACCAGTTTCAACACCTGGGCTCGCTTTTGAAGCGGCTGCAAATGTAAGGATTTCGGGGAATTGCGGCCAAGAAATCGGTCTATTTTATTTGCGCAAGCTTCGTTCCCGGGGTAAAACGATCCGAAACGTGGTGCCCTTACCCGGTTCAGAGCTTTTTACAAAAAGTTCTCCCTGGTGGTATTGTTCGATGATGCGTTTGGAAAGCGACAGGCCCAAACCCCAACCCCGTTTTTTTGTGGTGAAACCCGGATCAAATACGCGGGAGAGATGCGTGGCCGGAATACCTTTTCCGGTATCGCTTACGTCGATGCATACTTGTTTTTCATGTTCTTGTAGTTGCACGCTTATTTGTCCCTCGCCTTCCATGGCATCCAGGGCATTCTTCAGGAGGTTTTCCATCACCCAGTCGAACAGGGTAGCCGAAAGAGGAATAATCAGGCTTCCGGCCTCCGGTAACTGGATGTCGAAACGGATTTTCCCGGAAGCGCGCCGTTTAATATAATCGAGCATGGCATCTACCTGGCTCACCAGATCTGTAGGCTCAAGCTGTGGAATGCTGCCAATTTTACTGAATCGGTCGCTTACCAGTTTTAAGCGGTTTACGTCTTTTTCCAGCTCCTTTGTTATGCTTTCCTGTCCGCCGCTTTCTTTCAGCATTTCCACCCAGCCCTGTAGAGAAGAAAGAGGAGTACCAAGCTGGTGGGCAGTTTCTTTGGCCATGCCTGCCCATAACTGGTTTTGGGTAGATCGGTGCCGGGTATTCAACAGCAATATCAGCAGGGTAATTAGCAGGCCCACAATAACCAACTGAATCAGGGGATAGTATTTCACTTCTTTAAGCAGCCGGGTATTGCCATAGTAATATTTATTGGCCAGGTACGGATCCTGGCTAAGCACCAGTACAAAGGGATCGTTATGGCGTTTAAACTCGCGCAGTTTGCCGGGCAGGTAACTGGGGTTAAGCCGCGCCTCGCTGCTGTCGAGATTTATATAACTGACAATGCTGTCCAGTTCATTGGTTTCAATTATTGGTATATTGGTCTGTTCATTTCGAATCATATTTGGCAGGGTCAGCGGCATATCCGGATTGTCGAATATAGCTTTGCTGGCATTGACCCAGAGCTCAACCTTATCGCGTTCTTCCTGCGCAATTTTATTAGCCAGGTAACGAGAATAAAATATAGTGCCGATTACAATGGAAAGTGCCAGTAATGCCAGCCAGCTGCGCCAATTAGTGAGTACCGAAAGCATAGGTTAGAGTGAATTAAAAATAGTGAGTTCGGCCATTTTTTCGACAGGGCTCATCATATAGGTCAGCAGGCTATTATCGGGTAGTAGTTCAACTACCCGGAATCCCCGGTATCCTACGCCCCAGCTTCCGCCAAAATGCCCGTCGAATAAAAAGGGGATAGCGCCAAATAGTTTCACCCCGTCTTCCTGGTGATCGTGCCCGTTGAAAGCTGCTCGGATATTTTTGTAGTTTTTCAGCAACTGTTGAAAATCCTTGGCGTCTACCGCATGATCGGTCCACTTTACCGGGGTGATATGAAAAAAAAGAAAAATATTTTTTGCGCTACTGTATTTTTTGAGCTGGGTGTCAAACCAGGCGGTATCGGGCGAAAGATAGTTCCCTTTTTCATCGGAGGTGGTGCCGAGCAGCAGCACCGTATCTCCCAGTTCAACGGCTTGATTTACCTCCTGTTTCCATACCTCCTTCCAACGGGCATCGCTTACCCGGTCATGATTGCCCTTGGTTACATAAAGCGGGGTGGAAATGGCTTGAAGTGCTTTTGCAGAAGCTTCCAGTAAAGCCGGGTTGTCGTGGATCAGGTCACCATTGGCTACCGTAAATTGCAGGGGAAATTGCTGGTGAAAGGTATTGATAGCCTTGCAGATGGTAGAATAATATTCGTCGAAGGGGGTATTTGGTTGGCCATAATGCCCATCGGAGGTTATGGCAAACCGAAACCGGTTAGGGGTTTGCGGTGGAAGGAAGCCTCCTGCCTGAAGTGGTTTTATTGCGCCATTAGCCAGAAGCAGGAAGGCGGAGCAGGAGAAATCCCGAAGAAATTTTCTTCGTTGCATAGGTGATGTTTGGAGATTGAAAGCTAACTAATTAAGCTGAATAGTTTTGAACCTGTATTTTTGCCCACTAAATTAATTTTCAAGCCCTTGCAACCACTTGTTTCAGTAGTTATCCTGAATTGGAATGGCCGGAAGCACCTGGAAAATTTTCTTCCTTCTGTGCAGGAGCATGCCTGTGCCGGTATGGAACTGGTGGTGGCGGATAATGCGTCTACTGATGATTCGGTGCATTGGCTGGAGACAAATTATCCAAACGTTCGGGTAATTCGGCTCGAAAAAAATTTCGGTTTTGCCAAGGGGTATAACGAGGCGCTTAAGCAGGTGGATGCGCGGTACTATGTGTTGCTGAACAGTGATGTGGAAGTTACTGCTAACTGGTTGCAGCCCATTATATCACTGATGGAAGCAAACCCTGGAATTGGTGCAGCACAGCCGAAGATCAAGATGTACCATAATAAGGAGCTTTTTGAGTATGCCGGTGCTGCGGGCGGATGGCTCGATTCGCTGGGTTATCCGTTTGCAAGGGGCAGGGTTTTTGATTTTTGCGAGGAAGACCAGGGGCAGTACGACGATACGGCTGATGTATTTTGGGCCAGTGGCGCCGCGCTGGTGGTGCAGGCAGGCCTCTACCATCGCTTAGGTGGATTGGATGAATTCTTTTTTGCGCACCAGGAAGAAATTGATTTCTGCTGGCGAATGCAGTTAGCGGGTTACCGGGTGGTTGTTTGCCCCGGTAGTGAAGTGTATCATGTGGGGGGAGGCACCCTGCCTAAAGGAAACGAGTGGAAGGTGTTTTTGAATTTCAGGAATAACCTCATTATGCTGGCGAAAAACCTGCCCTGGTATGCGCTGATCTGGAAAATACCGTTTCGGTTCCTGTTGGATGCAGTATCGGCCTGGAAAAGTTTGTTTGAGGGACAGGCAATTTATTTCAAAGCAATACTGGAAGCACATATTGGTTTTATGGGTTGGGTATTGCTACGGCACCGGCGTTCGGTATTTCCGATTAGTAGAAAAGGTAGCCTGAGAGGTTGGTACAAGGGGTCGGTGGTATGGGCGCATTTTATCCGCGGTCGTCGATATTTTTCAGAAATAGTAGGTAGGAAAGCATGATTTTTTAGGTTGAACCGTTATTTTTGCACTGCATTTAAATAAACGATATGGCTCATAATCAGGCACATGAATTAGAAAATCCGCTGGAAAAAGATTTTAAACACAATTGGGTGAATTCTTCCAGTTTCCTGTTTTATCTCCAGGTATTTTGTATTCTGGCTTTTGTTTTAGGGGGATGTTTTGGCTTGTATTCTAACCGTTACAAAGGAAAGGGTAAGGTTACAGTGCCTGAAAGCACGCAGTACACACCGAAATACAAATAAATTTCGGAGAAAAATTTGGCAGAAAGATTTGAGTCCTTATCTTTGCCATCCCAATTGAAAAACAGCTCTTTAGATACACTATCTGGTCATTTTTTTAAGGTTCAATTGGAAGCCAGTCAGATAGTTTTTTTGCGGAAGTAGCTCATTTGGTAGAGCACGACCTTGCCAAGGTCGGGGTGGCCGGTTCGAGCCCGGTCTTCCGCTCCAAAAGATTCCAAACCCACCGTTTGGAATTTTTTTTTGGTTGAATTTTTAAACCAGGATGCCCGGGTGGTGGAACTGGTAGACACGCAGGACTTAAAATCCTGTTCGCCGAAAAAGCGAGTACGGGTTCGATTCCCGTCCCGGGCACAAAAGCCGGTTCAGCTGACTGAACCGGCTTTTTTATTTCTATTCATTACCGCCTACCGTCTTAGCAACTTAAACGCAATATGGCGGCCATGCCCCTGAATGATGGCCAGGTTAATCCAGGAAGCTGCAAGTTTCTCCAATAGGTCTACCTTATCTGATTTTCCAAAATCAATACAGGAACCAAAACCTGCATCCAAAGCTAACTGACGGGCTGTTCCTTTAGCCTGTTCATTACTGCCAGCCATAAACATATCAATCCGTTCTCCGTTGTAGAGGGGGTTCAGCATATTCTCATAACCGGTAGAGTTGAAACATTTTACAATGGCCGCCCCCGTCTTTTCTTCCAACAGCTGAAAAACAGTGGCGGGCGATTTTTCCGAAACAGGCGTCAGCGAATTGGTGGCATCAATAATTATTTTTCCGGTAAGATCTCCCATCTTTGTAAGTATCTCCGCAATGGCCGTCGGTGGTATAGCTATCAATAATACCTCCGATTCCTGGGTTGCTTTTTCAATTGACGTAAAATATTGATGGCCGATCTTATCCATCAATAACCGGCTTTTTTCACTGGCTGGATACTGTATCCCTATTAATACAGAATGACCCGCTTTTATCCATTGCTGCGCCAAGGCGCCCCCCACATTTCCCGCCCCAATTATTCCTATACTTAACATGCAGAACAAATTTTATTGATTCAATAGGTTTACCACCAGCTCTGCAGCAGCTGCACCCGAATTTTGTTGCTGGCCGGTAACGAGGTTTCCATCCTGTATTGCATACGCGCAGAAAGGCTCGGCAACCCTGAATTGGGTGTCAGCTATTTTTTGGGCTTCTGTTTCAATCCGGTAGGGTTGAATCCTTATCCCAACCGCCCGATCTGCCATATCTTCTTCTGCATCCGAGAAGCCTGTCCAGGTTTTTCCTGCCACCAATAATTCACCGGACGTTTTCCGGGCTTCCAGTAATAATGCAGTAGCATGGCAAACAGCAGCGCTGGGCTTACCTGCTTCATAAAAAGACACAAATAAGCTTTCCAGTTCGGTGTTGCCCCGGAATGTATACATGGGCCCCTGTCCACCTACCAAAAAAATAGCCTGGTAATCCGCGCTGTTCACCTCTGTTAGTTTTTTTGTTTTCTCCAGCATCGCGGTGAAGGCGGCTTGCTGCATATAACCCAGGGAAAGAATATCATGTGCTGAATACCCGCTGGCATCGACAGGGTTGGAATACGCATCCATTTCAATTTTGCCGCCTTCTGTAGACACGAGTTCTACTTCATACCCTGCTTCCTGGAACACTTGTAAAGGATGGGTTAATTCGGCAGCCCAGAAACCGATTGGCCATTGCGTTTGCTTACTGACTGCTGGTGAACTGGCCACCATCAGAATTTTACCCTTACTGGGAGCGCCGTGAAAATGCACGTATTTTTTTAGTTCTTTTTGCATACTCGGTGAATTAATTTTCTATTGCAAACATGCATACTATAGCTACCTTCACCATGTATACAACCAAAAAGTTTGCTACTAACTTTTTGGTAAGTATAATTTACCCCAGATTTTTACTGCTATGCCGGATTTCAATTACAAAGGAAAAATCTATTACAATCCTGTTCAATTAGTAATGGAGCAGATCGGGGGAGCCTGGAAAGCGCCTATACTATGGCGGCTGAAAGACAAAACCATGCGCTTTGGTGAGTTACGCAAAGACATACCGCATATTTCAGATAAAATGCTTACTGCGCAATTGAAAGAGTTAGAGGAAGACGGTTATATTAACAGGAAGGTTTACGCCGTGGTACCCCCTAAAACAGAATACAGTTTAACCCAACAGGGAGAAAGGATCATCGAACTAATTACCACTATTCGCAACTATGGCTTGCAGATGATTAGGGAAGAACAACAGAAAAATGATGTTTCCTGATTTTTTCCAGTATACCGGCTCACCTGACTGCATCAATTGGCTGCTCATTTTTACCCGGGGTAGTTCGGGGCAGTTGGTATAGGATACTGTAGTTGTTTTATTTATTCAGCAGTTTGATCGTTACAGAATTCTTTGCCGGTATACTTTACCTGGGCGATTCTCCATGTTAAAAATTTAACCATTCAGTAATGAAAAGAAGAAATTTTCTGCGGGCAACTGGTGTATTCCCTTTTTTTACCGGGGAATTCATACAAGCGTTATCGAAAAATGGAAAAGAAGAAACCGACCCGGTCAGCCTGCAGCCTATACCTGCACCAGCGGCGGAGCGCCCTTTTTTTTACAAACCGGAAAATGCCTGGGCGGCTGATTTTATTCCCTTCTTTGCGGAAGGTAAGTTTCAACTTTTTTATTTGCTCGACTGGCGCGATGCGGAAAAATATGGAGAAGGAACCCCCTGGTATCGGTTATCAACTACCGATTTTGTACACTTTACAGAGCACGGAGAAGTCATTCCCAGGGGTGGTAAAGAGGAGCAGGATCTGTACATTTTTACAGGTTGCGCTATTAAAGGGCCCGATCAGCAATACCATATTTTTTATACCGGCCATAACCACCACCTGGCGGAAAAAGACAAGCCCATGCAAGGTGTTATGCATGCTGTTAGCCCGGATCTGCAACATTGGAAAAAAATTCCTGAACACGTGTTTTTTGCCCCGGCTAAGGGCTATGAAAAACACGACTGGCGCGATCCCTTTGTGTTTTTCAACGAAGAAACCGGTGAATACAATATGCTGCTTGCCGCGCGCTTTACTGAAGGAATTTCCCGCCGCCGCGGACTCACCGCCCTCTGTAGTTCAAAAGACCTGATAAAATGGGAGGTAAAACAACCCTTTTATGCCCCTAATCAATATTTTACCCACGAGTGCCCGGATCTTTTCCGGATAGGGGATTGGTGGTACCTGGTTTTTTCTGAATTTACAGAACAGGTGGCTACCCGTTACAGGATGAGTCGGTCACTCAAAGGGCCCTGGTTAACACCCGTGCAAGATACGTTTGACGGACATGCATTTTATGCTGCAAAAACTGCATCTGATGGCCGCCATAGGTATATTTTTGGCTGGAATCCTACCCGTAGTGAAAATAAAGACAATGGGGGCTGGAACTGGGGCGGCAACCTGGTGGTACACCAGTTAAAACAGGAAGCAGACGGGCGTTTGACGGTACAGGTGCCTGCCTCCGTACCTGCTGCTTTTTCTCAACCGGTGGTACCTGAATTTCGTAACGCTGCCGGGAAAATGATCGGTAGTAAGCAGGTGGATCTAAAAGCTGCCGGCCGTTTCGAGGTGGTTTCAGGGGGTAAAATGCCTTCAACCTGCCGAATTAAAACGACCGTACAATTCAAGCAGGGAACCCGCGATTTTGGGGTATCACTTCGTTGCAGCGATGATTTTGAGAAGTCCTATTATATCCGGTTGGAACCTTCCAGGAGCCGGCTGGTGTTTGATATGTGGCCAAGACCGGTGAATGAAGTGTATCAGCAGGTGGAACTGGAGCGTATGATCGCTTTACCCGCCACCACTCCGGTTACCATAGAACTGTTTATGGACGGTACCATGGGGGTTGTTTACGTTAACAATACCGTAGCAATGAATTTCAGGGCCTATGATCTTAAAGAAGGAAATTGGGGCTTCTTCGTCAACGACGGAGAAGCCCGTTTCAGTGCAGTTGAACTTTCTGTACTGCCCTCTGTTTAACCCGCTTTTTATAAACGATTCCGTTCTTCGCCTGCCTGTTCAAGATTCCGGCTCTTCTTAGGGATTGATTTTTTGCCGAACGACCAGGTGAAGGCCAGTCCAAAACGTTGTGAATCGGCGTACAGACGCTGATCTATGGCAAGTTGTTCGAGGCCGAAGGATCGGTTTCGATACACCCAACTGCGAAATATATCTTCAACAGATAAGCGGATACTGCCTTTTGACTTCAGTATTTTTTTCTGAATACTGCCATAACACTCGAAAATGGATTTGGTAAAGGATTGTACATTGATATCCCTGCTGTTATAACTGCCGCCAAATTCGGCCTGCCAGGTTTCGCTAAAATTGAAATCGTTCCGCAGGTTAATACGCATCATCAGGGCGCCGGCATCAATGGTGGGATGTCCATCTTTACCTTCCAGCCACGCGTATAAAACCCTTATGGAAGTTTGCAGGTTCCACCATTTATTGATACGCTGTGTAACCTGGTTATTCAGAATAAACATTTGACCAAGCGCTACATTTTCATTCCGGCGAATTACCACAGAGTCCTGTACCCTCGCAACCGGGAATATAACGCCCTTGAATCTACTGTAGGCAAAGGCAGTTTGCAACCATTGCTTCCGCATGAATTTAATTTCATAGCGGTCCATGATTTGCGGTTGTAAAAACGGATTACCCTGGTTGTAATTGTATCTGTCGTCATACAATATATACGGATTCATGAGGTAATAATTGGGTCGGTTTATGCGCCTGTTTGCCATTAATACAAGGTTGTTATGGCCAGCGCTGTCGAGTTGATAACTCAGGTGAAGGGTAGGGAATAGTTTCAGGTAATCCATACGAAAACGTTCCACTTCACCAACACCGCCCGAGGTTGATTTGCCAAACCCGTTATTATTGGTGTATTCAGCCCGCAATCCCAGCTGAACACCCAATCGTTTCCATTTTTGTTGTCCGGATATGTAGCCAGCCTGGATCGTTTCTTCGAAATCGAAGGGAAAGCTTTCTTTTTCACCCCAACCAGGTTGTGAGGTATTTACCGGCGTGTAGTCATATCGGTTAGTACTTCTCACGTAGCTCGCTTTATAGCCTGCTTCCAGTTTAGCTTTTTTCCCAAGGGGATGGATATAGTCTGTATTGAAGGTGAGTACCTTCATATTGGTAGGCAGGTAAAGGTTGAAATCATTCATTTCCTGATCCTGTTTGGAGTTGTATAACATGTAGTTGAATTCGCCGGATAATTCGCGACCGGCAGCGTCCAGTTTAGTGAGGATATTCATATTCAGGGCCAGGTTCCGGCGTTGCTGCTGTTGCCTGAATGTAGCAGGGATTTTATCCAGTTGGAAATCAATCCGGTCATTATTGGTTCCGTAATTGTAACGTGCCAGCATGCCAAGCGTGGTTTTTGCATTCAGCGTATAGTCGACGCCTGATTGTATGCCGTAGGTCTTCCGCTTAAAAATAGTTTTGTTTTCAAGTAACTGAACGATTTCGGGCTGCAGGTCTTCATTCTGGTAGGTCCGTTCGGAACGATCTCTGGTAAAACTGGTTTCCGTATTATAACCGAGGTTATTATACCAGCGCAGGCGGGGTGTATAGTAGGTAAGATTGAGCCCCTGGTTGGAGCGCGGATAATTTCCCTGGCTGTATCCGCTCGACAGTTGGCCATTAATGCCCATAATCGACGAGCGTTTTAACTGCAGGTTTATAAGGGCAGAGCCGCTGGCATCATAACGGGCCGGCGGATTTTCTATCAGTTCAATTTTATCAATGGATGATCCAGGTAAACTTCTGAGGTAAGCCGCCAGGTCCGGCGCCGATAGATAGGTGGGGCGGCCATTAATGAGCACCTGAACGCCTGAGCGGCCGTTCAGCGATAAAACACTGTTCTGGTCGACCGTTACGCCCGGCGTTTTTCCCAGTACCTCCAGGGCATTGCTGGTAGCTGCGCTTATCATGGCATCCACATTAACTATCGTGCGGTCAATAGCATGGGTGAGCAGTGGTTTACGATGTGTTACGATTACTTCTTTAAGCAGGGTGTCTTTTTTCATGATCGTGTCCTGGGCAGGAAGCGGATCGGGTGTTTGCGCTGCCAGCGCAACCGGAAAAAATAAAACGGGGATAAGGTATTGTTTTTTCATGCCACAAAAATTCTTCAGTGGGAGAGGGTAGAAAAATAAAAGGGTTGTATCTTATGGTTTTCGTGTCAAATAGCAGGTTTAAACGGACGAACCGTTTCGTCCGTTTAAAAACGGGGTTCGACCAGATAATGCACTGCTTGAACATAAAAATGAGGTGGAGAGCAGGGCGGTATTCATCTTTGTGCAATGAGTAAAGAGCCAGTACATACGGAACAGAAACGTTTTTTTGGAAGATGGCAGAACCTGGTGATTGCATTTATCCTGGGTATTCCGCTTTGGATCATTGCCAATACATTTACAGAGCAGTGGAATTTGCCCGAAGATGAGTCCATGGCTACCGCGCTGGTTATTTTATTTATGCTCGCCATGTTTTCGGGGCGTTACCTCGCTATTACCTGGCAACATAAAGCACATCCGCAGCTTCAAACTGTTTTTGTACTGCTGATGGTACTGATTGCGGCACCTACAATTACGGTATTTATTTTACTCGACTTTCCATCGCCCTCACTTAGAGGAATAAAAATGGTGCTCTTGCTGATCAGTTTTATTCTAATAGGTGTCAGTAGCGGCATGCTTATTAAATTCATCCGTACTTACCAGGAAAAACAACTGCGCGATGCCAGGTTTTCAGCCAACAAGAGCCAGGCAGAATTAAGCGCACTACAGGCACAATTAAGCCCTCATTTTCTGTTTAATACCCTCAATAATTTATACGGGCTTTCCATTGCACAGCCAGATAAACTGCCAGCCCTGCTGTTGAAATTGTCGGATTTGCTGCGGTATTCCGTATACGGCGCAAAAGAACTGATTGTTCCCCTGCACGAAGAGCTGGCTTATATTCAGCATTATATCGATTTTGAACGGATCCGGATGGATGACCGGCTCCTGCTGCACTGTAGCCTGGAACAGGGGAAATCATCTACCCTGGGGGTGGCGCCCCTGCTTTTTATTGTGTTGGTGGAAAATGCTTTCAAACATGCCCGCAATACCAGTTTAAACAAAATTTTTATCGATGTTCGGCTAACGCTGCAGCCGGAAGAACTTGTGTTTTTTGTAGAAAATTCCTGTGCTGAAAAGGAATTGAATACCAGCCTGGTGAATCGAAACAGTGGCTTTGGTTTGGAAAACCTCAAAGAACGACTGAATTTTATATATCCGGCCCACCATATTTTAACGGTACAACGGTTTAATGGCCGTTTCAGGGCAGAGTTACGTTTAAAAATCAATGCAGTATGAAGTCATTGAATTGTATGATTGTGGATGATGAACCTATAGCCCGGGCAATCCTTGTGCGCTATTGCCAGCAGTTGCCGTATATCAACGTGGTAGCTGAGGCTGGCAATGCTCTGGAAGCAAAGAGTTTTTTACAAAACCAGGAAAAAAGCATTGATCTTATTTTTCTGGATATCAATATGCCGGTGCTCGACGGGTTGTCCTTTCTTAAAACACTGCGTTATCCCCCGGATGTGATCTTTACCACTGCTTACCGTGAGTATGCGTTGGATGCATTTGATCTATCGGCGGCTGATTACTTGCTGAAGCCTATTTCGTTGGAACGTTTTCTGGTGGCGGTAGATAAAGTGCTTGCCAAAAGAAACAGTAGCGAGCCGGTGGAGCCAGCTACTGCTGCTTCGGCATCTGTGCAGGAAGCCTATCTTTTCATAAAAGCAGATGGTAAAATTTTCCGGGTCTTATTTGATGAAATTCTCTATGCTGAGGCAAGTGGTAATTATACCCGCATTGAAATGATGACACAGACCCTGTTGCCGGGCATTAGTTTTTCTGCTTTTGAAGAACAATTGCCCGGTACACAGTTTATAAGGGTACATCGCTCCTTCCTGATCAATAAAGCAAAGATCAGCCATATCGAAGGCAACCGCGTATTTATCGGGGAAAAGGAAATTCCGATCGGGCAGCATTACAAAGAAGAGTTTTTGCAAAAATTGGGGATGCTTTAATAGTTTATTTCAGTTTTAGAAGCGCAGAAATCTTGTTAAAGAGCGCTGTGTTTTCATATATACCGGTGAAGTTTTCGGCCCCGGGACCCCAGGCGTATACTGGTACCATAACGCCAGAGTGTCCGCCTGTGGAAAACTTTCCGCTTACCCGGCCTGTAGTGAGCTCACCGTCGAGCAGGGTAAGTCCCCCGGTTTCGTGATCAGCTGTAACAATTACCAGGGTTTCTCCATCTGCGGCAGCCCATTTCAATACCCGGCCAATTGTTTGGTCAAAATCAAGCACTTCTTCTACCACACCCGGCAGGTTATTCATATGGCCCATATCATCAATGCGGGATCCTTCCAGTAGGGCAAAAAAGCCCTTTTGCTGCGCTTTTAAAAGGTTGAGGGTATGAATGGATGCCTCCTGGAAAACAGGGCCGCGTTTGGGCGCTGTTTCAAGTTGCCCGTTTTCTACCACGGCAAATATTTTGCTTTGCCGTGAATTCAGAAAATCGGCCGTGGAGCTTAACACTTCATAGCCTTTATCCGTCAACTCCTGCAATAGGTTGCGTTGGTCTTTCCGGCGGTTAAAATAGCGTCGGCCACCACCAAAGAGGATATCTACCTGGCTTTCCAGGAAATCAGTGGCAATTTCTTCTTCTTCTTCCCGATCAATATTATTAGCCGCAAATGAAGCCGGTGTGGCATCAGTTAAGGAACAGGCTACTACAATGCCGGTTGCAAGGCCTTTTTGGCGGGCGATGTCTGTAAGGGTCGCCAGGTCGCGGCCGGCGGTATCCACCCCCACTGCATGGTAAATTGTTTTTTGTCCGGATGCCATGGCTGTTGCACCTGCTCCCGAATCAGTAATCAGTTTATTGGCAGCGGTTGTTTTGGATAAACCGGTATGGGTAAACTGTTCAAGGTATAATTGTCCCCGGTTGGCAATCCAGGCTGCCGAAACCTGGGAAAGTCCCATTCCATCTCCGATCATCAGTATCACATTTTTAACCCGCTTTTTCTTAACGCTGCTGCGGGTTACGCCTGTTATTTGTTGAACCGGATAAGGAACCTGCAGTGTGTACTGCAGGTTATCCTTTACCGGTTGCTCCGTCTGTGCTATTAATGCAGCCGGAGAACATATACTACTAATTGCTACTAAAACGCTTATTCGAAAAGAACGCATGGAACTTATTTGGTGCTGTTATAAATGGCTGCTACTTCTGCATCCGACAATGCTTTTTCATAGAAAACCACACTGCTGAATTTGGAACCCAGGCGATCGCCGTAGGAGCCCGTTCCATCCTGGTTGATTTTGACTGTATTTCCGTTATTGATATCCATAGGAATAGCGGGGCCGGTTGCTGTCAGTACGCCATCAATGAAAATTGACAAACTGCTGCTGCGATTAAACACAACGGTTACAAAATGCCAGTCGTTGCCTACCATTCCGCCACTGGTTTCGCGCACATCGTTTTTTAAACCGGCGCCATCGCAGGTAACCACCCGCAAGCGGCCATTGAGCCAGGCTATCACCCATCCTTTGTTGTTGGAACTATTCCAGTCCTGCGTACCCATGATGGCCGGATCACTGATATCGTGGTTTGATTGAATCCAGAAACTCACCGAAAAGTTTTTATTAGTGCCGAATTGCAATAAGGGCGAATCTTCGATACTCAGGTAGGAAGCTACGCCGGGTTTAAAGGTGGCCACCACGCCTCTTTTAGCGTCTTCAGAAAAGCCCTGGATGTTTACGTCAGTTGTTTTAAGTTCAACTGTGGCGCCATCAGCTTTCGCAACATTAACAATGGATGGAATTTCACTGATTACATTAAATGTGTAGGATTTCATGGAGGGGTAGCTGAATCCATCTTTGCCCGCGTCTTTAAAATATACGTGAAAGAACAGCGATGCGCGCTGGCCAAAAGGAATATTCAGGTCAGCTACCGGAACCGAAAAATTAGCCGTAGTGCCACCGGTGTTAAGTGTGGTAAGCACGGTTTGAGTGATGGAGTTTACTATGTCGATCTTGTCTATTTCCAGGGAAGATTCAATATTGATCTCCACTTCGTCATCTTTCCTGTAATAATCGCTGAACGCATTGCTTTTGGTTTCGCCGGTTTTTGGATCGGTGTGATTGAACCTGAGTTCAAGACCCAGTAAACGGCCATCCGGTTTAGACGATTCGTCTTTAGAGCAGGCACCGGCTAATACCAGTACGCCCAATAATAAACTTGTTATGATTTGTTTCATGGTTGGCTGATTTAGTACCCAAGATTTTGTTTCAGGTTCTGGCTTTTGGCAATTTCATTGTTGGGGATCGGGAATACATGATGTACCGATGGATTAAAATTGCGGGCAGGCCATACCACAATCTCTTCCAGGTTGGCTACGGTAGTGCCGGCCAGTGTTACTTTGTATCCGTGAAGTGGTTTGGAATAGGCAGCTTGTGCATCGCCCCAGCGTACCAGGTCAAGGTGACGGAACACGCCAAATTCCAATACAAATTCGCAACGACGTTCGTTTTTCAGATCTTCTTTGGTAGCATTGGTTTTGGGGTCGAGCCCGGCGCGTTCTCTAACGAGGTTAAGCGGGGCATCTCCGTTACGCCCCAGCCATATCAGGGCTTCCGCTTTCATCAGCAGTACATCTGCATAACGAACCAGGGGAATATTCAGATCGGTGGTACCATTGTCACTATTCGGATTTACCGTATTGCCCACCGCATCCGCTTCGCGGAATGGAGCCAGGTATTTAGAGATGGTCATGGCAGTGGGGCTTGAAACAGAAGATGGATTAACTGCCCATATAAGCTGGTTACCAACAAAGGAGAGGGTGTCTCCAGGAATAGCAATACTTGCTTTTCTTCGGGTATCGCCTGGTTCAAATGCCTTCAGCAGTTCAACCGTGGGTTGGAAATAGCCCCAGGTATTATAAATGCCAAAGCCACCATTCTGGAAAATTACCCCGGGTAATTTGGAGCCGTCAATTTCTGTGCTGGTAGCGCTCATAATGTATTCTGAACTCCAGTTATGATCAATCTCAAAAACATCTTTGTAGTTGGGCACCAGGCTGTGCTTGCCGGAGTTGATTACACGGTCGGTATATTCAATTACTTTTTCATAATAAGAGTTGTCGTACTGCGCTGCATACAGTGCAGCTCTTGCCATCAGCGACCAGGCAGCGGTTTTATGCATAAGTCCCTTTTCCGCTTCCGGGATTTCATCAAACCAGGGCAGCAGGTCGGCTGCTTTGTTAAGGTCTTCAATGATCAGGGCATAATTCTCCAGTACAGAAGCGGGGCGTGGTACATCGATCTGGTCAATGGTAGTTGTTTCGGTCACAATCGGAATACCTCCATTAGGACCGTTATCGCCGTACCAGGGTGCCAGCCACAGGTAAGCAAAGCCCCGCATAAAATACGCATGTCCCAATACGCTGTTACGTACTCTTTCAGAAAGTTTGGTAGCACCTGGTGCAGAACGTATCAGGTTATTGGCATAGTTGATGGTTTGGTACATCTGTGGCCAGTTCTCCCGAACATCGCGGCTGCTCGATCCTTCATCCAGAAAGTTTTTGATATTCTGCGCTTCTGCCTGGGTACGGCCTGTTACAAAATTGTCGCTGCAGTTCTCGTACCACATGAAACCTCTTCCCAGTGTGCCCTCCCGGTACTGCCAGTAGAATAGGGAATATACCGCTTGCATGGCCTGGGGGTCAGTAAGGTTATTGAGTTCCGATGGCTGCCCATAAGGTTGCAGTTCCAGGAATTTTTTACAGGAGCTCAGGCTGCCTGCCAGTATGAAAAACGCTATTGCAATAATTTTTGTCTTCATCTTCGGGAGTTTTAAAATGATACATTCATACCAACACTAAACATTCTGGATACCGGGAACCGACCGCCGTCGATACCCAGGTTACCCACTTCAGGATCAAATCCTTTATAGCTGGTAATGGTGAAAAGGTTTTCGGCATTGGCATAAATCCGAACGCTGGAGTTTTTCAGGAAAGCAGCTTTTTGCATCACTGCGCCCGGAAGGGTGTAGGCCAGGTGAAGATTTTTCAGGCGCATATAATCGGCCTTATCCAGGAAATAACTGGATACTTTCGAATAGTTGCCATTCGGATCTTCTACTACCGCCAGGCGGGGAATATTGGAATTGGGATTGTAGTTATAGGAGTTCAGGATATCCGTACTCATATTCCATCCTTTGGAACCCGTATAGGTCATCGCTTTTACCCCGTTGAATACTTTTACGCCGGCCACGCCCTGGAAAAACAGGGAAAGGCTGAATCCTTTCCAATTGGCGCCGATATTGAAACCGTAATTGAAATCGGGCATATCATAAGAACCCATGTACTGGCGATCGCCGTCATTGATGGTGCCGTCGTTGTTGAAATCGCGGAACTTCAGATCGCCTGGTTTGGCATTGGGCTGAATTAGTTTGGTTTCCCCGGCCGTATTTACAAAAGTGTATTCGTCGATCTCCTTCTGGCTGCGGAAAATTCCCATAGATTCGATCAGGAAGAAAGAATGCCAGGGCATACCTACCGTAGAGCGAAGCGGGTTCATGGAGTTTACACCATCGCCGTGTGCAATAAAGGCTGTAGGTCCAAGGTTCAGTACCTTGTTTTTATAGGTGCCTATATTACCACCCATATTGAAATCAACAGATCCGATTTTGCGGGTATAATTCAAGGTGAATTCCCAACCTTTGTTTTCTACTTGTCCGATATTGAATTCAGGAGGAGAAGCAACACCCGCTACTGAAGGAGTAGGCATAGCTTCGATCAGGTCCTTGGTTTTTTTAACAAAATAATCGGCAGAGGCGGTCAGTGAATTATTAAACAGGCTGATATCAACACCTATATTGATTTGTTCGGTTCTTTCCCATTTAAGATTTGGGTTGGGAATCGTAGGCTGGAAGATACCAAATGCCTGGTTGCTGCCATCTGATCCAAGAAAGAGCGGCCACCCGGTAACCTGGTAGGGGGGAGCATAAATAAACCGGCGAACAGAGTTGATATTACCTACCTGTCCCCAGCTTGCCCGAACTTTCAGCAGGCTGATTTTATCAAAACGCTGCATGAATTTTTCAGACGAAATTTTCCAGGAGGCAGAAGCTGCAGGAAACACATCTGAATTATTATTCGGGCTTAATTTGGAAGAAGCATCGCGCCGAATGCTACCTGAAATAAAGTAACGGTTATCATAAGAATAAGACAGGCGACCCAATACCGAAACAGCATTTTCTTCCCAGATATCTTCTGTGGGTCGAATAGACCAGTCGGTACCATTGTTGAATATGGTTTGATAGGGATCTTCAAAAGCATACCCTCTTACTTCTGCCCAATTGTAGCGAGATTTACGCTGGTTCATCAGGAAACCGCCCATAACTGCCACATCATGTACCGAGTTGAAGGTTTTGTTATAGGACAGGATATTATCCCAGTTCCAGTAAGTATATAGATTATTGGAGATGGCGCGGTAGTTCTGGTCGATTGTACGGCCGGGTTCCAGGAATCTCATCTGGAAGGATTCATTCCGGTAATTGCTGATGTCTGCGGAAAATTCGGACCGGAACATGAGGCCGGGTAGTGGTTTCAGACGCAGTGATGTTTTGGAGAAAAGTTTGTTCGATGGGTTGTTCTGAATAACTTTTTCCAGCATGGCAACCGGGTTGCGAAGATCTGCTTCTACACTGAAGCCTTCGGCTAATGCCCAGCGGGGCACGGTTCCGCCGTACAATAATTCTCCATCCGGACCATATTCCCGAACCGTGCTGAACCTTGGGTAGGCCATGGCGCCGAAAATGGTTCCGGTATGCCCGCTGCCTACGGCACTTTGTCCTTTCTGGAAATCAAATAAAATATGCTGTCCAACTTCAATCCATTTGGCCAGGTTGAAATCCACATTTAACCGGGAGGTTAATTTTTTATTATAGGTATTGATAAGGGTTCCTTCCACATCGTCGTAGCTCACTGATGCAAGTGCTTTGATGGCACTGGTACCGCCGCGCAGGGTAAGGTCATAGTGCTGTAGTTTTCCTACCCGGAATATTTCATCCACCCAATCTGTGCGGGTAACATTTCCATACGGAAAGCTTATCGGATCATAGGTTTTTGGAACAGCCCTGCCGGCGGCTTCGGAAGCATCTTTCCAAACCGTGTTAAACTGTTCGGCCGTTAGTACTTTGGGCGTACGCCAGGCCTGTTGCGTACCATTCCACACATTTGCTTCCACGCTCATTTTGCCTGATTTAGCTTGTTTAGTGGTAATCAGTACAACGCCACCCGAGCCTGCAAAGGCGCCGTAGATAGCAGCAGAAGAAGCGTCTTTCAACACCGTAATTGTTTCAATATCGGCCGGGTTATAGGGTGCGCCCGGAACACCATCTACTACAATCAGAACCCCGTCTCCGTTCCGGTTTCCTTTACCCCTGATGCTGATAGAACCGGTAGAGGTAGGATCTCCGCTTTGTGTAATGTTTACACCCGGCATCTGGCCCTGCAGGATATTTCCCAGGGTAGCCGGACGGCCTTTGAAATTGTCCGTCACTTTTACGGTGGATACAGCGCCTAATAAATCCTGTTTACGGGATGTGGTATACCCGATTACCACTACTTCGTCATAGCTGGAACCCGAAGGATCGAGGCTAATGTTCAGCGTGGTTAAATTGCCAATGGTTTTTTCTACCGTACTCATGCCTACGGCAGAGAAGATCAGGGTTTGTGACCCGGCCGGAACGGTTATAGAATAGGTTCCATCATCGTTGGAGACGGTTCCGACCGAACTGCCTTTCACCATAATGGAAACGCCGGATAATGCACTTCCGTCTTTGTTGGAAGTAACAGTACCGGTAATCTTCTGCTGGGCACTTGCGGCTATGGCAAGCCCTAACAGGAATAGCATAATGCCTGCGAATTTTTTCATACCAGTTGGTTTCGTTTAATGAATATGTAGGGTTAAAAAAAGATGGTGATGAAGGATGGAAATGATTTGTTTATAAACAGTTTGTTTAGCGGTGTTGAACCTAAAGATAACTTCCGGTTAAACTTACCGACCCTTTTTTTGCGTATAATAAACTTCAAAATGCGGAGATTAAAACGTTTTTAATCTGCATAAATCAAGTGCTGTAACGGTGGTGTATAAACGTAAAAAAGCCGGTGCTGAACTGGTCAGCACCGGCTGGAGAAACTGGTTTTTTAGCTGGTTAAATTTTATTTGTACCAGGTTTTATATCAAATGTATCACTGCCTCCGGCCCAACTTAGTTTTAGTTTTAGCGGCAGGTTAGCTTGTATAGTCAGCGAAGGTTTTTGTTTTTCATTGGTTCTTGCAGCAGCCTGCAAAGAAAGGATGCCCTCTTTTCCGATCGGGTAACGATCAACACCATGTTCTTCCAATACGCGTACATCCCAGTTAATGGTATTGGTTTGTATACTTGATCTAATACCAAAGATGCCTTCCAATAGAATTGATATGGGCACCAGGCCTGTCCAGCCAATGAAATCAGGGCGGGCTAACAGGCCCGGAGCCGTTGTTTCAGGGGCATAATATTCCCAGAAAGTACCCGTATCCTTAAATACCTGCAACACCTGCTGGTGGTGCTTTTTGGCCAGTTCAAAGGCCTGTTGGTGAAAATTATTATGCCGCAGGCCGGCAATTACCATATAATTGGTAGGGGCCCATACACCTCCCTGCCAATACCTGCCATCGGGCTGGTATTTTTCATGATTGGCAGGCATGGAAGGGATCGGATGTTTACGCGCAAAGGTTTGCGGATCATTCAGGTGCGCCACAAATTTTTTTCCAGTTCATCCGGCTCCAAAATATCTGCCCAAAGGTGCCCAATACGCACCAATGGATTTAAAATCACCAATTGAGCCATCTGCATAGCGGTCGTACAGAAAATTGGTTTTGGGATCCCAGAGTTTTTCCCTGATGTATTTTTTGAGCGATTTTGTTTCTGATTCAATGTCCTCAATTTCCTGCCAGCGCTCTACATAAAAACCAAATTCCACCAGAATTTTTCCGATATAGAGTTGTTGCAAACAGGTATCCAGCCAGGTCATATGCCCGTGTGAAAAGATCGGGTTGTATTCTTTAGGAACCCGGGGCTGATTGTCCATTCCTGTACCCCAACCACTCGACCAGTAGGAACCATCCTGCCAGGTTCTGTTTAGCCGCAGCCACTGGTAGTAGGCGCATAATACCGGGAAAATCTTGTGCAGGCGGGGCAGGTCACCGAATTGACGATAGTATTCCATCGCTCACTCCAGGGAATGAGGTTAGGGCCGGTACTGGTGGGGTCATACCGATGGAAACAATCCTTACCGGTTAGCCCCCATATTTCCCGGCAGATAAAACCATCGGGGTGTTGTTTGCCGTAAAAATTATCCAGTGTCTGTTGAAAAGGGTAGGCCCTGGAACCATACCGGGCAAACATGGTAATAAAGGTGGAATCCCACATGAATATATTGCCATTGTAGGCTGTGTCGATATAAGAGGCAATAAATCCTGATTTGGGCGCAGGGTCTTTGATGTTTCGGAAGGCAATTTCCCAGGCTTTCCAATACATGTCCAAGGCAGCCTGGTTCCCTTTCCAGGTAGGAAGGGGCAGTATTTCCCTGGCCTGTGCAAAAGAAGGCGCCGCTACCAGGGTGGGTTTGGCATTACGAAATTCATTCTCCGTTACGAAAATGTTTTTTACATAGGTATTCTTAAAATCATTTTGCAGATCAATATCGTTGTCTGTTTGTGCCGGCGTTTTTTCTCCGGCCAATAAACCCGGAACCGGAACCGCAGCGGAACCTGCCAGTAAAAATGAATTCCGTAAAAATTTTCTTCTTGAATCCATGCGCAGTCATTTTGAGAAATGTACCAATAAATTAGCAATAAGCGTGTTCGAAATTTAAAATTAACCTCGGGCCAAAACAATGGGTTCTGAAATTGCGTATAATAATCTTCAAAATGCGTAATTGCCCATGCAGGCAAGTTGCTTTTGATTAACTTGGTAAGCAGTAATTATTCTGCTTTTATGAAGTTTCCCGGTTATTTAACTGCGATTTTGATACTGCTTGCCGCCTGTTCGGAACAACCCAAAAAAACAACCCTTTTTGAACGGTTACCTGCATCCCATACAGGCATTGATTTTGAAAATGTATTGACCGAAGACGAACGCCTGAATATTCTGAGTTTTGAATATTTCTACAATGGAGCTGGTGTTGGAGTAGGAGACTTTAACAACGATTCGCTGCCAGACCTGTTTTTTTCGTCCAATATGGGAGGATCGCGGATCTACCTTAACAAAGGTGGAATGCGCTTTGAAGACATTACCGATTCTTCGGGTATTGATACCCGTGGTAAAT
>NZ_LUKG01000022.1:3578-24551 GCF_001601815.1 Flavihumibacter sp. CACIAM 22H1 | reverse complement strand
TTTTGCCGGGCCGCATAGTGCTGAAAAAAGGGCGAATGAACTGTATATAAACGAGGGCAATAACCGGTTTACTGAGCAGGCGGCAAAATATGGCCTGGCTGATACCGGCCACACAGTACAGGCCGTGTTTTTTGACGTTGACCGCGATGGCGACCTGGATGCTTACCTGCTGACCAATAGCACAGATGAACTGGGACCCAATATTATACGGCCAAAACGCATTCAGGGAGAAATGGCCAATACAGACCGGTTGTACAGAAATAATGGAGACGGCAGTTTTACCAACATTTCCCGGGAGGCGGGCATTCTGAAAGAAGGATACGGACTTGGTGTGGCTGTAGTTGATATCAATATGGATGGATGGCCGGATATTTTTGTATCCAATGATTATTTGTCGAACGATCTGCTCTATATCAATAACAAAAACGGCACGTTTACGGAACAGGCTTCTGCTGCGTTTAAACATACCAGTTACTCTGCCATGGGAAATGATGCGGGAGATATCAATAACGATGGCTGGCCCGACCTGGTAGAGGTAGATATGCTGCCTCCGGATAATTACCGGCAGAAATTAATGTTGGGCGGAACCAATCATGACCGGTACCGGTCTGAAATACAGGTTGGTTATGATCCGCAGTTCATGCGTAATTCATTACACTTGCATCGTGGCCTAACCGGGCAGCAGCTGCCTTATTTCAGTGAAATCGGGCAATATGTAGGTATTGCAGCTACCGACTGGAGCTGGAGTCCCTTACTGGCTGATTTTGATAATGACGGCTTTCGCGATTTGTTTATCAGCAACGGTTACCCCCGCGATATCACTAACCGCGATTTTATTACCTACCAGTCTCAGGGGCTGGCCCGCGCTCATCCTTCCCAGCCACTTACCGCGCAGCAATTTGCGACCCTGCAAAAGCTGGAGGGCGCTTACCTGAATAATTTTATGTACCGCAATAACGGCCAACTGCAGTTTACTGATGCTTCGGCTTCCTGGGGGTTTGGGGAAGATGCTTATTCCACGGGCGCGGCCTATGCTGATCTGGATAATGACGGAGACCTTGACCTGGTAGTAGTAAATACCGGGAAACCGGCATTTATATACAAGAATAACCGCAATGAACAATCTGGTAATCATTTTATACGCTTCCGACTTAATGGTAAACCAGGCAACCGCGATGGTTTGGGAACAAAAATCTGGGTGTATTTTAACGGGCAGGTGCTTTACCAAGAACACCAGGTGGTGCGCGGCTATCAGTCCAGTGTTGATAACCGGATTACCATGGGACTTGGAACTGCTTCTGCCATAGATTCCGTACTCGTGCAGTGGCCGGACGGAAATTGGCAACGGGTGCTTCAGCCTTTACCTGGGAAAGAACTGGTGCTGGATTATCAGGCTGCGGGTACAGAAAAGTTTCCGGCCAACCAGGTGCTGGCCAATAAACCCTTGTTTCAGTTGTACAATGAAGGTACAGGGATTGATTTCCGGCACAAGGAAACACCTTATACCGATTTTAATATTCAACCCTTACTACCGCATAAGTTTTCCATGGGCGGACCCGGACTGGCTATTGCCGATCTGAATGGCGACGGTAGAACAGATTTTTTTATCGGAGGCGCCTATAGCCAATCGGGGGAACTCTTTTTTCAGCAGGCCAACGGCCGGTTTCTGAAAAGACCTCTTGAGACCGGTAAAAAAAACCAGGAGGATATGGGCGCCCTGTTTTTTGATGCAGACGGAGATGGCGACCATGATCTGTATGTGGTAAGCGGTGGCAATGAATTTCAGGAAGGCTCGGTGTATTATCGTGATCGGCTTTATCTGAACAATGGAAAAGGTGGTTTTCAATGGGCCGCAGACGCCCTGCCCGCAACAACAGCAAGTGGTTCCTGCGTGGTAGCAACAGATTTTGATAAGGATGGCGACCTCGATCTGTTCGTAGGCGGTCGTCTTCGCCCGCAACATTATCCCGAAGCAGGCCAAAGCCAGTTATTGGAAAATACCGGCGGCAAATTCGTGGACATAACCGAAAAAAATGCAGCAGGATTGGCAATGGTTGGGTTAGTAAATGATGCCGTTTGGGTAGATCTTAACCAGGATGGCTGGATGGACCTGGTAGTGGTGGGTGAATGGATGCCCGTATCAGTTTGGTTGAACGAAGCTGGCAAGCTGGTAAATAAAACAAGTGCTTTTGGCCTGGACAAAACCGTAGGCTGGTGGAACAGTGTTAAAACCGGCGATTTTAATGGAGATGGGCGTATTGACCTGGTATTGGGTAACCATGGGTTAAACAGCCGCTATGCAGCAGCAGGTGCAAGCGCAGGCACAGGCCAGGATTCCGCAACAACCGGACTGGGTATTTATTGGTATGATTTTGCTAATGTGGGCAACCGGAATGCTGTTCTTACTTACACCAACGGCGGAGAGCGGTACCCGATCCACCCTAGAGATGATTTAATGTTGCAATTGCCCGGCTTACGTAAAAAATTTCCGTTATACACGGATTATGCCAAAGCAAGAATAAATGATTTGTTCTCTCCCGAACTGTTGAAAAAAGCAGCCTATCGCCAAATAAATGAATGGCAATCCGGCGTATTGTTAAATGGTGAATGGAAATTGCATGCACTTCCGGTACAGGCACAGTTTTCGCCGGTATTCGGGATCCTGGTGAAAGATATTGACAAGGATGGAATAGCCGATCTGCTTTTAACGGGTAATGATAATAGCTATGAAGTCATTAATGGTGCCGTTGATGCGGGTTACGGACTGGTGCTGAAAGGAAAAGGAGATGGCAGATTTAATGTACTGGAAGGAACGGGCTTTTTTGTTCCGGGTAATGGAAAACAGATTGGTACGCTCAAAGAAGGGCTGGTACTGGTAGCAGAAAATGACGGCCCCCTGGGCGTTTGGAAAGAAAAATAGCATCAGGGTTTTACCCGGGAAAAATAACGAAGTTCATAACGCTCCTGATTCCTGCCTTCAAACTGGGGCTTTTTATTTTTACGCAAAACCAGTTGAGAGGAGTCGAGCCGAACGATTTCCTGCTCATTGCTGACTGCTGAATTGGGAAGATCGCGAATGAATAACCGGTTCCCGTCCAGTTCATAATAATACAGTTTTTCTTCCCCCATACCTCTACGCAGCATGGTTTTATCAGCCTGGTACACATGCACTTCCCTTGGGGTTGGATGGGTATCCATAAAGGTAAAGCCGTTATAAAAATCAAATACAGAATCAATTTGCCAGGCCCCGGCAAGTTCCGGATTTGATTTGTTTTGACAAGACTCTGCAGCTACACCTATACTTAGAATAGCCATAAAGAAGAACGGTTTGTACAGGCAGAAACGGCGTTTACCTTTCATCGGGTTGTTTTGATAAATTCAAAGATAAAAAAAACCGGTCCTTTACTAAACTGCTGTAAAGTAAAGGAACCGGTAGGGGATTGCTCAAAAAAGCTTATTGGAAATCCGGATTCTGGATCAGGACGCCATTGCTAAGATCGATCTGGCGTTGAGGAATCGGGAATTTGTAGTTTTTCGGGCGGGTGAATGTACGGCCGGGTTTCCATTGTCCACGGCTAATGGCATAATGAGCGGGCAGGTTAATGATATTGGCACGGTCCCAGCGCATCAGGTCCTGGTGCCGTTCATTTTCACCGGCAAGTTCCACTCTTCTTTCATGGATCAGCTGGGTCATGGTGGCATTATTCACATCTGGTAAGCCGTTTCTGTCGCGCACTGCATTGATTTCAGCATCGCCGTTCTGGCCCGAACGAATTTTTGCCTCTGCAACCAGCAGGTAAATATCGGCGGCACGTAACATGATAATATTCATGTTATTGTCCAGTCCACCGTCGGGTCTCCAGCTTACGTATTTGCGGAAGAAGTAGCCGGTATTGGTAAGTCCGGCAGGAACAGCCTGCATTCCGCCATTGGAAGCGCCTGCATCGATCATATCGCCCACTTTTGCCATGGTATAGGTCATACGCTCATCACCGGGCTCAAATTCATCAGCCAGGTCCTTGATCGGCTCCTGGAAACCCCATCCGCCCCAGGGTCTTGGTCCGTAGTAAATAGAGGCTACGTTTTCTGTCCAGCCTTCTGTACACTGGATAGAAAATAAAACTTCCGGGTTGTTTTTAGTAGCAGGGTTAAAGTTGTCGGCAAAATTAGCTGCCAGTGGGTAGGGCCCGCTGATCACTTTATTACCAAATTCAATGGCTTTAGGGAAGTTTTCTTTGTACATGTAAAACTTGGTCAGGTAACCCCAGGCAGAGCCCTTGGTAGCTCTACCGATATTGGCATTGTCATTCGTGGTCAGTAACAGGTCAGCAGCTGCCAGGAAATCAGCTTCTATCTGGGCTTCCATTTCAGCCATTGTTGCTTTTGGAACATTGTAATTGTTCTCCCTTACATTGGCTTCCAGGATCAGGGGTACTTCACCATATATTTTGTAGAACTGCCAGTAGATCAGACCGCGGATAAAATGGGCTTCTCCCAGGATGCGATTTTTCAGCGTTGCATCCATATTGATATTAGGCACATTAATCAGCACGGCATTAGCGCGGGAAACGATTTCGTATTTACGCGCCCAGCTATCATTCAACTGTACATTGGATGGGTCGTAGGTGAAATCTTCAATTGCCTGATCTTCGGGGTGGTCGCCTGCTCTCCACTGGTCATCTGAGCAGATATCCCAGGTTTGTTCTGTATGTGCAAATGTATACTCATCTCCCAGGAAGGAATAGAGGGCATTGGAGGCAGATACCGCGTCATCAGCATTCCGCCAGAAGTCTGCAGAAGTGGATTGTCCGTAAGGGGGAGAATCCAGCAGGTTCTTATTGCAACTTACCGTACCCGCGGCAAGCAGCAGAAATAATCCTTTATATAAAATCGTATGTTTCATATTCTTTCTCTTTTTTCAGTTAAAAGGTAACATTGAGGCCAAAAATCCAGCTGCGAGATTGTGGGTATTGTGCATAATCCACGTTGATCTGCCTGTTACCGTCTGTGTAACCAAGCTCAGGATCCAGACCGGAATACTTGGTAAATGTAAATACGTTTTGTCCGGTGATATAGAACCTTGTTTTACCGATTCCCATTCTGCTGGTCAGTTTCTCAGCTAGGGTGTACCCGATGCTGAGGTTTTTGAGGCGAAGGAAATCTCCTTTCTCAATAAACATATCCGAGGTACGGTAGTTGCGGTTGTTCCTGCGCGTGGTCATACGCGGAATACTGTTGCTGGTGCCGGGGCCTGTCCAGCGATCCTTTACTTCTTCATACATATTGAAGGAATAAGTGGGATCTATACCCTGCATACGGTCGGCATTGAAGATTTTTACGCCGGCATTGCCCAAGAAAAACAAACCGAGATCAAATCCTTTGTAATTGAAATCTGCGTTAAAGCCATACACCATTTTCGGGTGGGGGCTTCCGAGGTTTACCCGATCGCGGTCATCGATCAATCCGTCTCCGTTCACATCCACAAAACGTACATCACCAGGTTCAATCAGGCCGGAACTACGGCGTGGGTCATTGGAGATATTCGGATCTTTATTGATGTCATCTGTTGTCTGGTAAAGGCCATCTGTTTTCCAGCCATAAAAAATACCAATGGGCAGTCCTTCATAGGTTCTTGAAATCTCTTCATTCGGGCGGCCATAGGCACGGGATCCGATAAAGTTTCCGTCAAACAATTCAATAACCTTGTTTTTAATGAAGGCGGCATTGGCACCGATACGATACGAGAGTTCGCCCAGTTTGTTCGAATAAGAGAGGTCCATTTCAAAACCTCTGTTCTGCAGAACACCTACGTTCTGGTCGGGTATGCTGAGGGTACCCACCGTTCCGATTGTAGGCGGCGCCAGCAACATATCGCGGGTTTTCTTATCGAAATAGTTCAGGTTAACAGAGAGGCGGCGGTTGAAGAGTTCAGCATTCAAGCCGATATTGCTCATTTCAGCGGTTTCCCAGGCAATATTGGCATTCGGCAGCCTGGTTTGGGTGCTTCCTACTACGGTGTTATTGTTGAAGGAATAACGGCCACCACCACCAATCAATGCCAGGTATTGCAGGCGGGCTACGTTCTGGTTACCCAGTTGTCCCCAGCCGGCAGTCAGTTTCAATTCATCAATAAAGGACGATTTGAAGAAGTTTTCGTTCGAAATCCTCCAACCTGCAGAGAAGGCAGGGAAATAGCCCCATTTATTTCCATCTGCAAATTTCGAAGAACCATCTGCCCGGAAAGTGGCAGTAAACAAGTAACGCTGGTCATAATCGTAGTTGATTCTGCCGAAAGCCGATTGCAGGGCATCATAGTAGCGGTTGCCACCTATGCCAGCCAGGGTTTGACCAACATCGAGGAAGCGCTGGTTAGGATCTTCATTCAGGAAGTCGCGTTTGGCTGCTGAGAAGAAATCGCCGTTAAAGGTTTGCGCCGTATAACCAGCAACAGCGTCTACTTTGTGTTTGCCGCCGAATATATTGCTGTAAGAGAGGAAATATTCACCCAGGAGGGAATAAGATTCGCTGAAATTACGGTCGAGCGAGTTATTGTTCCTGGTACGTGTCTGATCACTGATGATGATATTAAAGTTCCGGCCGGTATAATGATTACCATCTACACCGAGGTTTACTTTGAATTTAAGTCCTTTCAGAATTTCATATTCCGCGTTGATATTGGCCAGTAAACGGGTGTTTACATTATCTGCATCAATAGTGTTGGCGGTAAAAATGGGGTTGTTAATATCACCAAACTCATTCGATGCTTTGGAGCTTCCCCAGGATCCGTCGGCATTTTTTACCGGGATAAAGGGCATGAAGCGAATGGCACTCCAGATAAGTCCATCCTGTGCAGACAGCGTATTCAGGCTGTTGTCGTTGGAGCGGGTAAGCTGAATGCTTTGCCCGATTTTCAGGCGTTTCCCGATCCGGTGGTCAGAGTTCAGGCGCATGCTGTACCGTTTGAAGAAGGAATTGGTTATGATCCCTTTTTCATCATACATACCGGCTGATAACATGTAAGAGGATTTGGCAGAACCTCCGGAAAGCGCCACATCAATATTGTTTACTGTTCCGGTTTTGAAAAGCTCATCCTGCCAGTTGGTACGTTGGATAGCATTGTTGGGGTCGTTCCAAACCGGGTTAATGGTAAGCCCGTCGTTGGTAAACCGCTCTCTTTTTAATTCAGCAAGCGTAGCCGCATCCAGCATATCCAGGGTTTTAATGGCATTGGACATACCGGTGTAGGCGTTTACATTGAGCCGCATGGGTTGCTCAAAGTTTCCGCGTTTGGTGGTAACAATTACCACACCGTTTGCAGCCCTGGTACCATAAATAGCCGAAGCGGAGGCATCTTTTAATACTTCAATGGAAGCAATATCATTCGGGTTAACCGAGTTCAGGTCGCCGGCAGGTATACCATCAATAACGATCAGGGGGTCGGCATTATTAATGGTGCCTGTTCCCCGGATCCGGATACTACCAGGGTTGCCCGGGCTACCACCGCTACGAACCACGTTTACCCCGGCAGCGCGGCCCTGTAATGCCTGGGAAGCACTGGAAACCGGCAGGTTCTGAATGGCATCGCCTTTTACAGACGCAACGGCGCCGGTAACATCGCGACGCGATTGGGTTCCATAACCTACCACCACCACTTCGTTTAATTTGGCGCTGGATACAGCCAGTGCAACATCATAGCTGCTGCGGCCATCAATAGCAAGTTCAGTGCTGGTGAAACCGGTACTGGAGAAAACCAGGGTAGCATCACCGGGTTGCAGGGTAATGGTAAAAATTCCATTGTCATTGGTGGTGGTGCCCCGGGTCGTTCCCTTTACGGTAACGTTTACATTTGGCAGGGGCGCACCATTGCTTTGGTCCGTTACCTTACCGGTAATGGAGTTTTGTGCCATTGCCCCCTGAAACAGGGCAATACCCACAATAAAAGCAAAAAGTCGCTTTAGCAGGAAGTTTAGTTTCATAATTTGAGTTGGTTATACAGTTAAAAGCAAAGAGAAAAATTTGAATATAAAAGGCAGCCCCCTCAGGGTCCTTTTATCAGGAGTGTTTCCATGGCAAACAGTTTACAGTCAGTTAAAGAAATTCTCAGCAGCGGTAGCAATTAGTTCAAAAGGAAAATACCTTTTCCTCTCCTAAAATTAGCCTAAGTCTGTTTCTTCGAAATGACATAATACGACTATTAATCATCAAAATGCGCATATTTTGGGGTCTGTTGGATCTACGCAATTTGATGCAAAAGCTGCGCATATTCGGGTTGCATTCTGAGGGTTGAACTATAGTTTTGTTAAGAGAGTAAGGCCGTGTTACTTCAGCATTATCTTTTAATTAACTCAATATGATCATAGGCGTTGATTTGGGTGGCACTAATGCCAGGGCTGGATTAATTCAGCAGGGAGAAGTGGTGCAATCCATCAGTCACAAGCTTGCCAACAAACATTCGCTGGATTCCACCCTGGAACAACTTATTCATGTAATTGAACCATTGGTAAGTGATGAGGTGGAAGGCATCGGAATTGGAGTTCCGTCCATCGTGGACGTAGAAAATGGGGTCGTGTTTGATGTGGTAAATATCCCTTCCTGGAAAAAAGTGGAACTCAAAAAAATACTGGAACAGCATTTTGCGAAACCGGTATACGTGAATAATGATGTAAACTGTTTTGCACTTGGCGAACAGCAATACGGAAGCGCACAAAATTTTTCCTCTTTTGTAGCTATTTCGGTTGGTACCGGATTAGGTACCGCCATTGTTATCAACCGCGAACTTTATCTAGGGGTAAACTGCGGCGCCGGCGAAATTGGTTATTTCCCCTACTTAGACAAGAACCTGGAATATTATTCAAGCAGTAGTTTTTTTGATATACATTCCACCACAGCGGAAGAGGTATTTTATGCAGCGCAGGAGGGGAAACCCCGCGCTTTGCAGATCTGGCAGGAGTATGGACACCATCTTGGCAATGTGTTGAAAGTGGTATTGTACGCCTATGCACCCGAGGCGGTATTATTAGGAGGATCCATTTCAAATGCATATCGTTTTTTTGAATCATCCATGCTCCTGAGCATGGATGATTTTATGTATCCTTCATTGCTGAAACAGGTTAAAGTAATTAAATCCAAAACGGAAAACATTGCTTTATTAGGAGCAGCAGCCCTTGTTCCGTCGAGGGCACTGGTATGATTTTGCAGAGTGTGGAACATACTTTAATTTAAGCGGCGCAATTCCCCTTCGCATGAACAAAATCATTTTACTTTTTGATATTTCTGAAAAGTATGGGCAAAGCCTTATGATGGGCATTGTCCGCTATTTTAAAGAAAACAGTAATGCTCTTTTTTGTAATATGCCGATTTATTACCGCGAAACACTGGGTGTAAAGGGCATCCTGAAATTTGCTAAAGAGTGGGGAGCACAGGGTATTATTGCGCAGCTGAACAATACGCGCGACGTGCGGAAAATTGCAGAATCCGGCATCCACCTTATTGTAGAAGATTACCGAGAGCGGTTTGAGGAATTTCCCAATATCACCGGGGGCTATTACGAAGCCGGCCAAATGGGCGCGGAATACTTTGTAAAAAAAGGCTTTAAGAATTTTGCTTTTTATGGGTTTAAAAATATCGTTTGGTCAAGAGAACGTTCTATGGGATATGAAGAATACCTGAATGAGCGCGGATTTGATGTCTATTATTTTAACCAGGAAGAAAATTCACAAACCTCCGATCTCTGGTATTATAAACCCTCCGATCTCAGTAAATGGTTGCAGGACTTACCTAAACCTATTGCCATTATGGCCTGTGATGATGCCAGGGGCCAGCATATAACCGAGGCTTGCAAACATGCCAATATTCGGATTCCGGAAGATGTGATTGTATTGGGCGTCGACAATGATGAGCTTACCTGTAATCTCTCCGATCCGCCCCTGTCTAGCATTAACCTGGATACAGAAAGAGGAGGTTATGAGGCTGGCAGGCTGATGGACCAGATGATCCAGGGCAAGGTTAAGAAGCCAAGAAATGTAATGGTAATGCCTACCTATATCGTCACCCGCCAATCAACAGATATTGCAGCGGTGGACGATGCCTATATCGCCAAAGCCCTTAAATACATTCATAAGAACCTGGACCATGATATCAATGTAACGGATGTATTGGGCCAGCTAACCATATCCAGGCGTTCGCTGGAGAAGAAATTCCAGGAAGTTACCGGTACCAGTGTATACAAGTACATCAGCAAAATCAGGATGCAGAAATTTTCTGAGCGGTTGCTGGAAACCGACAAGCGGATTTCTGAAATTGCGCATGAAGCCGGCCTCAACTTAACCAATAACGTGGCCCGTCAGTTTAAACAGATTCATGGCTGCTCACCCAGCGAATACCGGAAAAAACACCTGCCCAGGAAATAAACCCTTAATCAAGCTGAATTTTTCTGCCCTCTTTGGCCGAACGGGTAGCGGCTTCCAGGATCTTTACCACCAGCAGGTTGTTCGACAAGGAGGAAAGATCATGGGTATCGGTGATCTTGCCATCGAGGTAAGCCTCGAGGTAGCTGATATAATCGCCATAAATGGTTGCCGGAGCGGTGCCGGTAATAGGTTTGGATGCTTCCTTTTTTTGCAGCACTGTTTGTGCATCTACCGCGTGCAGGTAGGCCGATGAGCCGAAAATTTCCAGGTCCTTAATGGAATAGGGCCAGTTCCAGGAGGCTTCAATTACGCCGGTAGCGGTTTCATATTCCAGCAATATGGTAGCCACATCGTCCACTTTAGGATAAACAGCAGGTTTGTAATGTTGTATAACAGCGGTTACTGATTTCGGCGCTTTCCCCTGCATCAGCCAAGTCATGAGGTTGGCCCCATAGCAGCCAAAATCGCGCGAGGCGCCGCCTCCGTTTTTTACCGGGTCGGTTAACCAGGCAAGAAATTCCTTGCTACAGCCGATTTCCTGGGGGCCTTCATGGCCGGAATGTACCACCATTTTCCGGATTGTGCCGAGCGCTCCTTGCTCTACCTGTAGTTTTGCATAGTGGTTGCTGTTGTACCAGGTAGTTTCGTAATTGGTTAGTACCGGTGTTTTGTATTGTTTGGAAAGGGCCTCCATCCGAAGGGCGTCTTTCAGTGTAGTGGCCAAGGGTTTTTCTACCATAACGGGAATGCGCAGGGGTAAACAGGTTTCTGCCACTGCCAGGTGTTCATCAATGGCATTAAAAGCCAATACAGCATCCGGTTTGCGATTTTTTATAGCCGCTGTCAGGCTGTTGAAAAACAGGGAGGAGGGCAGTTGATACGACTTCATAAAACGCTCGATCAAAGCCTGGTTGGTTTCTACTATACCGGTTATGGTAACCCGGTTCTGCTTGTAGTATTGCAGGATGCCATGTACATGATCATGGGTCATGCCCACTACAATTATGTCCAGTTTGGCGGCCTGGTTACCCGTTTGCGCCGGCGTTTGAGTGCAAACGGCTAAAAATCCGGCTATAAGTAGTAGTAAACGCATATCCCTTGGTTAATTCCGTTAATTGTATTGGTATTCTACCTTGCCCATCAATTGCTGTTCTTTATTATAGACCAGTTCCATTCTTCTCAGACCATTAGGCAGGTATTGGTAAAACCATAATTCATACGCATTGCTTCCGGCTGGTACCAGGGTCATTTTTTTTACCTGGTTATTTTCATTGTACTCGAATATATAATCCGGTAAAAGGCGCTGTGCTTTTGCATTATAGCGTACGATATCGGTAAGGCGGTTGGCAGCATCGTAATAATAATAATAAATAATCGCCGGCAGGTTGGTACGAATCGCTTTTTCTTCTACCAGGTTGCCTTTTTCATCCAGCACAAAACTTACCCGGGTTGTATCGGTATTGTTCCGTACGCGAAGCATGGATGCCGGCTTACCTGCCGCATCGTATTTCCACCAATGGATTTCTGTGGTGGTAATATTGTCGGAATAGCTGGTTGTTTCGAGCTGTAGTAATTGTCCGGCTGCATTGTACGTGTAATTGGAGCGATTCGAGGCATTCTGTGCCGTATCTCTGGTTTTGATCAGCCATCCTTTTTCGTTGTAAACGGCTTCCAGCAACGATTGTCCCTGGTTATTGGCCGTGGTTTGTGTGCGCAGTGTGCGTTTGCCGGCATCCAGGCTCTGTTCTGCGGTAAACCCGGCCGATTCGGGTGAATTGCCGTCATAACTGGTAATGGTCACCTTTTTGATGCCCAGTTGGCTAAGTAAATTGTACCGCTGGTTGGTTTGCTGGTTGGCCAGCAGATCATTGTAATAATATTGCGCCTGCAACAATTGGCTAATGGTACAACTGAGCAGGAGAAAAAAGATGTTTTTCATGTGGAGCATGGTTTTATCAATGCCGATTGGCTGCAATATACAGGTGTGATTAGTTTTTTGTATTTATTTTTATTCAAATTTTAACTATTGTCACATTATAAGGAAAGGGTTGAAAAAGACTGCCTGAACTGTGGAACGCAGGTGGAAGGGCGGTTTTGTCAACAATGCGGACAGGAAAATATCATTGCCCGGGAATCTTTTTGGAGCCTGCTGACCCATTTTGTGTATGATATCACGCATTTCGACAGCAAGTTTTTCGGCACTATGAAGGTATTGCTGACCAAGCCGGGCCAATTGTCGCTCGAATACATTCGCGGTAAGCGGGTCAGCCAGTTGCATCCTATCCGGATGTATGTATTTACCTCGGCTTTTTTCTTTATCATCTTTTTTTCGTTGTATAAGGCGGATAGGATCGGGGAGTCAGATTTTGATAGAAGAAAGGCAAAGCTGGAAAAGCTGGAACTGGCAAAAACGGTGGTCACGGAAAAACCGCTGCTTTCCGCAGATAGTACGGAGCGGAAAACCGCCCGCAGCGTATTGGCTGATCTAGAGAAAGAAATTGCCGGAATAAAGCTGGAGATCCGCGAAGAGGAGCGGGAAGACTCCCTGGATCAACTGGAAAAGGTAAATATTTCCGATACCCTGAAAAAAGCCGGTATCAATGTACCAGGCAATATAACTGTTCAGGGAAAGGAATCGGAGTTTTTTACGTTGGATACGGGCAGTGATAGTAGCAACGATGCATTTTCTTCCGTTAATTACGAATCTCTGGAAGCCTACCGCCGGATGCAGGCAGCTTTACCGGCCGATAAAAAAGACAGCTGGGTAAAAAAAGCATTTGTGACCAAGATTATTGCAGCCGTAGAAACCGGCAAAATACAGGGGGAGCGGGCTTATCTTAAAAATTTCCTGTACAATCTTTTTCACAGTATGCCTAAAATGCTGTTCGTTTCTCTGCCTATTTTCGCCCTGTTCCTGGGCTGGTTATATGGCAGGCGGAAAGAACTCACCTATTCCGACCACGCCATTTTTACGATACATACCTATTGTGCCACATTTATTTTTTTGCTGGGAACATTTGCCCTCAGTTCGCTGCAGGAAACAACCGGCTGGGGCATTATTAACCTGTTGCAGGTTATTATTACAATTGCAGTTTATTTATACCTGTACAAGGGCATGCGCCGGTTTTACGGGGATAGCCGGCGAAAAACCATTATTAAATTTATTCTGTTAAACATACTGTCCTTTTTTATGATGTCGCTGCTATTGGTAATTTTTACGGCCATCAGCGCAGCACAGGTAGGAAATTCAGCACATTAAAGTCTAGCAAATGAAAGAAGCAGCACAGGTAGCATTTGGAGAATTGATCGGTATAATGAATGAGCTGCGAGAAAAATGCCCCTGGGACAAAAAGCAAACCATCCACAGCTTGCGCCAGCAATCCATCGAGGAATTGTATGAACTGGCCGATGCAATATCGTCCGAAGACTGGAAAGGCATCAAAGAGGAACTGGGCGATCTATTTCTGCACCTGGTATTTTACGCCAAAATAGGCGAGGAGCAGGGGCAATTCAGCCTGGACGAGGTGCTCCGTGGAATCAATGAAAAGCTGGTCCGCCGGCATCCGCATGTATACGGAACCGTTCAGCTCAACAATGCGGAAGAAGTAAAACAGAACTGGGAACAGATCAAACTCAGCGAAGGCAAGAAGTCGGTATTAAGCGGGGTGCCCAAATCACTGCCGGCAACGGTAAAAGCAATGCGCCTGCAGGAAAAAGCCAAGCAGGTAGGCTTTGAATGGGATAACTCGCAGGAGGTTTGGGCCAAGGTGCAGGAAGAAATGCAGGAGTTGCAGGAGGCCATTGCCAGCGGCCGGCAGGAGGATATGGAAGAAGAGTTTGGCGACCTGGTTTTTTCGCTCATTAATTATGCACGGTTTTTGCAGATAGATGCCGAACATGCGCTGTCTCGTACCAACCAGAAATTTATCAGCCGGTTTATGCAGATGGAAGAATTGGCGCAGGCCAAAGGCCGGCAACTGAAAGATATGAAGCTGGCAGAAATGGATGCGTTGTGGAATGAAATAAAAGCTAAAAAAACCAGTAGTTGATTCAATTTGTAATCGGAATATTAAAAAAGAACGCCTATTTCCTGTTGGCGGCTGCCTGGTTGTTTACCATCGCCTTCATCATTAATAATTATTTTGTCGGCGCTTCTTCTGCTCCTTATTTACGGAAGGCCATGGAGGAACGTATTCAGGTGCAGGAAAAACAGGTGGAAGCCCTGGCGAAAGATACTTCGCTGCTGAAAGTGCTGACCGATGGCACCTATGACATGGAGGTATTACAGCAGCTGAACCGCAGTAACCTGGGGGTTTTTCTGTACAAGGCAGATGCGTTCGCTAACTGGAAACTTCAGTTCTGGAGTTATCAGCAAACAGAACCCAACGACGATATTGTTTACAGCTCCGAAACCAATCAACTGGTAAGGCTGCAGAATGGAGAATATGAATATGTGCGGAAAATAATTCCGCTGGCCAGGGAAAAAATCCTATTGGTAGCATTGATCCAGATAAGGAAGGAATATTTTGTTCAGAATAGTAACCTGTCCTCCCGGTTTGTTGATTTCCCCAATGCGGAAAGTTCAGTGGCTATATCAGAAACAGAAACCGGGTACCCCGTAAGAAGTATCAACGGGCAGGTATTGTACCACCTGCAACCCCGAAAAGTGTCCGCTAATTCATCGGCCAACGAGTGGGCCATCCTGATGGATGTTATCGGAATTATTTTATTACTGATTGCCATTCATAGTACCGCCAACAGTATTGCAGAAACCTATGGTTTTACACGCGGACTTATTTTCCTGGCAGGTACGGTAATCGGGCTGCGCCTCCTGACCTATATGTTTGCAGACATGCTTTCCTGGGCAGAATTTGAATTGTTTGACCCCGCTATTTACAGTTCCAGTTTATTGTTGCCCTCCCTGGGCGATTTGTTGATCAATTCGTTTTTATTCTGCTGGATATTGCTGTTCATTTACCGGAAAAGTACCGGGATGAACCTGCAGGCGTACCAGCCGCACTGGCTACGCTGGCCGCTGGTAGCCCTGGGTGCTTTTTTGCTGGTAAGTCTTACTTTTTCCTTCGCTGTAATCATCCGTAGTATGATTGCCGATGCCGCTCGTATCTCCTTTAATGTAACCAATTTTTTCAGCCTCGATATTTATAGTTTTTGCGGCTTTGTGGTACTGGCTACGCTGGCGCTCAGCTATTTCCTGGCCTCTTCCGTAATTCTTCGGCTACTTGCTCCTTTATTGCGCAAATCGGGTATTTATCTCTATGCATTTCTGGCAGTATTTGGTTTATTGCTGATCACCTTTATACAGAGCGGTAATATCGTGGAGCTGAATATTTTTGTATTGCTATGGCTCCTGGGTTATACCTGGTTATTGCGGCAGCCATTGCTGATCACCAAAGACGATCGCTGGTCGGTTTCTGTATTGTTGCTCTGGATCTTCCTTTATTCAGGCTCCATTTCCCTGATCATCATTGCAGAGAACAGCCGTATTGAAATTGAGCAGCGGAGGCGTACTGCTGAAAAACTGGCTACGCAGGCAGATCCCAGTTCGGAACGCCTGCTCAGTATTGCACTAACTTATTTTGACAATGATTTCCTGTACGCAAATTTTAACCGGTTTCGGCTGGCTTCCTCTAACCAGTACCTGAAAGACAGCCTGATCAATAAAAATTTCAGTGCTTACCTGAATAAATACGATACCCGTATTTATACCTACGATGCACAGGAACGCCCCCTTTATAACGATGCCCCGGTTTCCTTTGATACACTGGATATCATTTACCGCATTGAAGGCAAAGCTACCAATGTGTCTGATATGCGCTATTTCGAAAAAGCCTTCGATAAATATGCTTACATAAGCCGTAAAATGGTAACAGATACCAGTGGGGTGGCCATTGGTTACGTATTTATTTTATCAGAACCCAAAAAATATAAAAACGATGCCCTGGTGCCGGAATTATTCCGAACAAGAAAGGACTTTCTGCCCGATGAATATTCGCCTATTTACAGCTATGCGATTTACAATAACAAGGAACTGATCGATTATTTTAATAACTATGCCTTCCCCACCAGGCTGGGTGATAAACAACTGCCGCCAAATAATTTTACTTACCGGCAGAACGAAGGCTACGATGAATTGTGGTACCGCGATAATAATAAAGTAGTGATCATTGCCCGGTTGAACAATTTATGGCTGGAATCCATCACCCTGGTTGCCTATCTCTTTACAACCTTCCTGCTGTTGCTGGGGTTGTTTCAACTGATTTCAGTACTGATCCGCTCCCGCTTACGATTGTCGTATTTGCGGAAGGAATTGCAGTTGAACCTGCGCACCCAGGTACACGGAACAATCATATTTATCAGCCTGTTTTCTTTTTTGGTGATCGGGGCGGCAACAATATTCTTCTTCATTAACCGCTACAACCGGAATAAACAGGAACAATTGAGCCGGGCTATCCAGATCATGACCAACGAGGTGCAGAATAAGATGGATAGCCAAACCTTCTTTGATTATATGCTGCGGCTTTACGACAGCGGCTATAACGAGTACCTGGAAGTGCTGGTGAAAGAAGTGTCGGAAATTCA
This sequence comes from Flavihumibacter sp. CACIAM 22H1, assembly GCF_001601815.1. Classification (GTDB taxonomy): domain Bacteria; phylum Bacteroidota; class Bacteroidia; order Chitinophagales; family Chitinophagaceae; genus Flavihumibacter. The sequence continues at coordinate 7,542 of NZ_LUKG01000022.1, read as the reverse complement.
TGGTACGGATATTAATATTTACGATACACAGGGCGAACTCCGGTTGTCTTCGAACCCCTTTATTTACGATAAAGGAATTTTAAGCTCGCGGATGAATCCGGAGGCCTATTACCGGATCCATCGGCAAAAGCTGGTTCAGTTTACCACCAACGAACAGATCGGTGAAATCAGTTACCAGAGTATTTATTCGCCGGTGCGCGATGAGGAAGGCAATCCCTATGCCTACCTTAATATGCCTTCCTTTGATTCGCAGGCCGAACTGAAAAAAGAGATTTCCAATTTTCTGGTTACGATTATCAACCTTAATGCCTTTATTTTCCTGATTGCGGGGGTAATTGCGCTTTTCATTACCAACCGGATTACGGCATCTTTTTCCCTGATCAGTGAAAAAATGCGGGCAGTAAACCTGGGGCAGCACAACGATGAAATTCAATGGCACCGTGATGATGAGATAGGGGAACTGGTCAAGGAATACAATAAAATGGTGTTGAAGCTGGAAGAAAGTGCGGCAGCCCTGGCTAAAAGCGAACGGGAAGGTGCCTGGAGAGAAATGGCCCGGCAGGTAGCGCATGAAATCAAGAACCCGCTAACGCCGATGAAGCTGAGCATCCAGTACCTGCAGAAAGCCATCAACAGTAATAGCGGCGATGTAAAACAATTGACCTCCAATGTGGCCAATACCCTGGTAGAACAGATCGATCACTTATCGAAAATTGCGTCGGAGTTTTCACAGTTTGCCAATATCAGCAATGCACATAATGAGCTTTTTGATTTGCATGATATTCTCCATTCGCTTTCTTCGCTCTATGATTCCAGTGAGCTGGTGCAGTTTAAGTGGCAGCCTGTGCCAGGGCCTGTTTGGGTTTTTGCCGATAAGACCCAGATGAACCGCCTGTTTACCAACCTGCTGCAGAATGCTGTAGAAGCAACCGAAAACAAGGAAGATCGGAGGGTAGAAGTAACCGAAGAATGGCAGGATGATGCTATCCTGGTTTGCGTAAGCGATAACGGTCAGGGAATTCCTGTAGAAACCCAGTCTAAAATATTTACCCCCAATTTTACTACTAAAACGTCGGGCACGGGGCTGGGATTAGCCATGAGTAAAGGCATCGTAGAGCAGGCCCGCGGGCGTATCTGGTTTGAAACCGGTGAAACTACCGGTACCCGTTTTTATGTTTGTTTTCCTTCAGCCAGTTCCTGAACGCATCCAATCCAAAACTACTTAGGTTATGGGTAGCTGTTAGTCCGCCTTTTTGTGCGGCCAATACGCCATACCGGATATCCTCAAATCCTTCGGTACTATGGGCATCGGGGTTAATGGAAAGAAGGCAGCCTTTTTCCATTGCATAGGGAATCCAGCTCCAATCGATATCCAGGCGGCGCGGATGGGCATTCAGTTCAATGGCAACCCCGTTGGCAACACAGGCATCAATAATGATTCGGTGATCAACAGGGTAGCCGGGTCGGCTCAATAATAAACGGCCGGTCATATGTCCAAGGATCCTGGTGGCAGGGTGTTCAATGGCCTTGAGCAGGCGTTGCATAGCTTTTTCCTCGGTCATCTTAAGATTGCTGTGTACCGATGCAATGATAAGGTCGAAGGATTGCAGTATTTCCTCCTCGTAATCGAGTGAGCCATCACCGAGGATATCTGATTCAATGCTTTTAAATATATGAAAGGGCGCTAGACGGGCATTGAGTTCGTCAATTGCCTGGTGTTGTGCCTTTATCCGGTCGGCCTGTAAACCGTTGGCATACCCGGCCGATTTGCTATGATCACTCAGTACGAGGTATTCAAATCCTTTTTGTATGCAGGCCAGGGCCATGGCTTCGATCGATTCCAGCCCGTCGCTCCAGTTACTATGTGAGTGAATAATTGCTTTGATATCGGTGGTGCTGATGGTTTTAGCCGGCGGCGCCTGGTGCAGGAGGGTGAGCGTTTCAGGTAGCTCCCGCTGGTTCGGCGGCAGGTAATGGAAGCCTCCTGCTTTAAACAGGGCTTCCTCAGCGCTGGTAATAAAAGCCTCCTGCGGCTGGTCAGCAGCAGGTAGAGCAGCAGGTGCTGCTGCAGCGGCCATTTCCTGCTGCCGGAAGGCTTCCAGGAATGCACTACTACAGGAGCTGGTGAATAAACGTTCCGTAAATTCTTCCGGCAAACATGGACGCAGGACCAGCTTTGCCCCTTCCGGAGACTGTGCTTTTATGAGGTTGTCTTCCGTGCTTATAGAAATAAACTGCAGTTTTTCAAGAAAAGCGATCAGGTCTGGAATGCTTGCGGTACTTAGCAGTTCAAGTTGGGTAATGATAATGGATTGGCGCCTGATATCTCCGGCAAGGCTGGTTCTGTGCGTAGGAAATTGTTCGCGGAAAATCTTTTCGAGCTGTAGGGCATAGGCTTCGATATCGGCGTATAAAAACTGTCCTTTATGAGCGGTATAATATTGGATCGATTGTTTTACTGCTTCCTGGGTTTTTTCTCCGAAACCTTTATACAGCAGAAGGCGGTTTTCATTACAGGCATATAGTAATTCGCCGATGGATTCAATGCCCATTTCCTTCCAGATGGTGAGGATTTTTTTTGGTCCCAACCCTTTTATCTGCATCATTTCCAAAATACCGGTGGGTGTTTTAGCGATGATCTCTTCAAGAGCAGCCAGTTTTCCGGTTTCAAGCAGTTCACGGATCTTTTTTGCCGTACTATCTCCAATACCTTTTAAACCAGCAATTTTTTCAGGAGGTGTATCACGTAGTTGAACAGGTAGTTTCTCAATGGTGAAGGCGGCACTGGAATAGGATTTTGCCTTAAAGGAATTTTCTCCATGTATATCCATGAGTTTTCCCAGCAGGCTGAATTGGTCGGCAATGGCATAATTATCAAGCATGGGGCAAAGGTAGTGAAACTGCGATTTGAGCCATTCAGTCTGCTGCAGTATCCAGGCGCAATTCCGCTTACCTGTTTCAGGCAATGCATAAAAAAAGCCCCGGATAAACCGGGGCCTTTGTATTTTTTGCTATAAGTCGAAACTTATTTAGCAGCTTTCTTAGCGGCTTTTTTAGGAGCAGCTTTCTTAGCAGCTTTTTTAGGAGCAGCTTTCTTAGCTACTTTCTTTATCAGCGGCTTTTTTAGGAGCAGCTTTTTTAGCGGCTTTCTTTGGAGCAGCTTTCTTAGCTACTTTTTTAGCAGCTTTTTTAGGAGCAGCTTTCTTTGCAGCAGCTTTTTTAGGAGCGGCTTTCTTTGCAGCGGCTTTTTTAGGAGCAGCTTTTTTTGCAGTTGCCATTTTTTAGAATTTAATGATTAGTAAATGGGTTTTACGCAGTAAAAATATAAACTAATCCGAAACTGCAAAATTTTTTTTGCTGTTTAATCAGAAATGATTAAGCGGTCACTTCGATTTCTCCAACAGAAACGATGGTTTTATTCGCCTTCGTTTTACGGAATTCAACCACGCCGTCTGCAGTTGCAAACAGTGTAAAATCTCTTCCAACACTAACATTTTTTCCAGGATGGTATTGTGTACCACGCTGACGAACGATGATGTTACCGGCAATCGCAGGTTGACCACCATAGATTTTTACACCCAGGCGTTTGCTCTGTGAGTCGCGACCGTTCTTAACACTACCTTCACCTTTTTTGTGTGCCATGACGTATGAGTTTTAAGTGATAACAGTTGTAATGTTACCAGATTATGCGATTTCGTTGATTCTGATTTTGGTATAATGTGTTCTGTGACCAAGTTTCTTGCGGAAACCTTTTCTTCTTTTCATTTTGAAGGCGATCACTTTGTCTCCTTGCAGGTGGTCAATGATTTCTGCTTTTACAACAGCTTTAACCGCATCACCAACCGTGAGGGTACCATTGTTATCGAACATTAATACATCTGCAAATTCAACTTTGTCTCCGGCGTTACCAGATATCTGGGGAACGTACAATGTCTGGTCTTTCGAAACCTTGAATTGCTGACCG
>NZ_LUKG01000022.1:0-3338 GCF_001601815.1 Flavihumibacter sp. CACIAM 22H1 | reverse complement strand
GGGAATTTCGTACCTCCAAACAGATTTTCTTAAATATTTAGTGCAAATTTAAGGAGTTTACTCGGGTGGAGAGCCTAAATTTGTCGCCATTCATCCATCATAGTGCCATGAAATTCAAGTCTTTTCTTGCAAAACCCTTCGCTTCCTACGTATCCAAACAGGTAAAAAGGTCGATGCAACAGGCCTTAACCGACCAGGAGGCCATTTTCCGGGAATTGCTGAAAATCGGGGCAGGCACCCAATTTGGGAAAGATCACCAGCTCGGGGAAGTGAAGACCATGGAGGAATTCCGCCAGGCGGTACCCATCCGGGATTATGAACAGATCAAACCCTGGATTGAACTGGTAAAAGAAGGCAAACACAATATATTATGGAAGGGGAAACCTATTTATTTCGCCAAAACCTCGGGTACCACCAGCGGCGTAAAATATATCCCCATTACCAAAGAGTCTATCCCCAACCATATTAATACCGCCCGTAATGCCCTGCTTTGCTACATGGCAGAATCCGGCAATTCGCGGTTTGCAGATGGTAATATGATTTTTTTATCCGGTTCTCCGGAACTGGAGCGAATAGCCGGTATTCCTACAGGCCGTTTAAGCGGTATTGTAAACCATCATATTCCCAGTTACCTGCGCAAAAACCAACTGCCATCCTACGAAACCAATTGTATAGAAGAGTGGGAAACCAAACTCGATAAAATTGTAGCGGAAACCATCCGGCAAAACATGACCCTGATCAGCGGTATTCCACCCTGGATGCAAATGTATTTCGACCGCCTGATGGAAAAAAGCGGTAAACCGGTGGGCGAACTATTTCCGGAATTTTCAGTACTGGTACACGGCGGGGTGAATTTTGAGCCGTATAAAGCAAAACTGATGGACAGCATTGGCCGTAAGGTAGCAGCCATCGAAACCTTTCCTGCTTCTGAAGGATTTTTTGCCTTCCAGGACAGTCAGCATGCAGAAGGCCTGCTGCTGAATACCAATAGCGGGATCTGGTTTGAATTTGTTCCGGTCAACGAAATTTTTTCCGAGCATCCGACCCGTTTGTCTTTACAGGAAGTAAAAACAGGCGAGAATTACGCGCTTATTATTAATAGTAACGCCGGGTTATGGAGCTATAATATAGGCGATACGGTTAAGTTCGTGTCTACCAATCCGTATCGGATTATTGTATCCGGGCGGATCAAACATTTTATCTCTGCTTTTGGAGAGCATGTAATCGGAGAGGAAGTAGAATACAGCCTGATGAAAGCAGCTACCGAAACAGGGGTACATATCACAGAATTTACCGTAGCCCCCATGATTACGCAGGATAAAGGAAAGTCTTACCACGAATGGTTTGTGGAGTTTGATGGCAAACCTGCCGATATGAATGCATTTGCACAACAGGTGAATGAAAACCTGCGCACGAAGAATATTTATTACGACGATCTTATTACAGGCAATATTCTGCTGCCACTGAAAATTACACCAGTACGCAAAAATGGGTTTATCGATTATATGAAAAGCATCGGTAAACTGGGCGGACAAAACAAAGTACCGCGTTTAAGCAATGATCGAAAGCTGGCAGAAGCCCTGGCGCCCTGGCTGGAACAGGACTAAGCAGCAACTGAACTAAGAAACTAACAAGCGTTCGATAATTTTTAACAGGAAAGCAGGAACGATGAAGATTTTTTCATCGGCCTGCTTTTCTTTTAGTAAGACAACAATATTTTATAGAATATTTTGGGAGAATTCCATCAAAAACGTATAATTTTGGGGCGCATTTTAAACATAGGCAATTAAACGAAAAATGAATAGTTTCCAACCATATAGCGCTCCCTTTCAGCTGGACAGCCAGGTTGATGTACTTTTGCATGCCTTTTGTTTTCTTCCCCGACCGCGACGTGGATGCTGATAGGACGAGCCCTTTGCACCGGCCCCTATCAGTGAAAAAAGCCCCAATGAGTTAAGTTCTTACACCCAGGGTGTACGCAGCCAGTTTACTGATCCTTTAATTTATTGCAAGTGGAAAATTCCGCCATTATCGTTAGGGTAGCCACTCCCGATGATATCCATTATTCCGTTACCATTACCGATGAAATGGAAGCCTCTGCCAAGGCAAGAGGTACAGGCATAGCCAAACGATCGCCCGAATACATTGAACAAAAGATGAAAGAAGGGAAATCTGTAATTGCGCATACCGATGCAGGTGATTGGGTGGGTTTCTGTTATATCGAAACCTGGAGCCATGGCGAGTATGTGGCCAATTCCGGGCTAATCGTTTCCCCTGCCTACCGCAAAAGCGGCGTAGCCAAACGTATCAAGGAAAATATTTTCGCACTTTCCCGGAAATTATATCCCTCTGCAAAGATATTTGGCCTCACTACCGGCCTGGCTGTAATGAAAATTAATTCTGATTTAGGCTATGAACCGGTAACTTACTCCGAACTTACCCAGGACGAAGCATTCTGGGCAGGTTGTAAAAGCTGTGTGAACTACGATATTCTCATGAGCAAGGAACGCAAAAACTGCTTTTGCACCGCTATGCTCTATGACCCCAAAGACCACTACCAACCGGAAGAAACAGCCGAAGACTTCAAACAGCACTCCAAAGGTTATGAACGCCTGTTGCGTTTGAAGAAATCACGGTTTCTGAAAGCATTCAGGAAAATTACCGGCGCGGATTCCAAAACAGGAGGCGGCGGCGGACAGGTTAAAAAAAGGTTCTTTTCATTCTTTCATTTCTAAATTTATAAGCGAAGATGACATCGAAAAAAGTTGTACTCGGATTTAGCGGCGGACTGGATACTACGTATTGTGCTAAATATCTGTTTGAAGACCTTGGTTATGAAGTACACTCCATTATTGTAAATACCGGAGGTTTCAGTGAGGAAGAATTAAATAAGATTGAAACACACGCTAAAAACCTGGGCGTTAAATCGCATACAACCGTAGATGCTGTTAAAGGCTATTACGATCGCATCCTTCAATACCTGGTTTTTGGAAATGTATTGAAAAATAATACCTACCCCTTAAGTGTTTCTGCAGAAAGGTTGATACAGGCGATTCATATAGCAGAACATGCTAAAAAAATAGGGGCCGATGCGGTGGCACATGGCAGCACCGGTGCCGGCAATGACCAGGTTAGGTTTGATATGGTTTTTCATATTATGATTCCCGATCTGCCGATTCTTACCCCCATCCGCGATCTGCAGCTAAGCCGCGAAGCAGAAATAGATTACCTGAAAGCCCGCGATGTTGAAATGAATTTCGAAAAAGCACAATACTCCATCAATAAAGGCCTTTGGGGTACCAGCGTAGGCGGAAAAGAAACCCTCAACAGTAAAGGTA
>NZ_LUKG01000021.1:43628-56477 GCF_001601815.1 Flavihumibacter sp. CACIAM 22H1 | reverse complement strand
AGCTGCGTCGTAGGTATAAGTGATTGTGCCTCGCTCGTCAGTGCCGTTTTTACGGATCTTGATTTCACTAGGAAGGTTCAGGTGGTTATAGTTTATACCCGAGACTCCGGCCGGAGTGGCGATATCTTTGTTCAAATCCTTCACCATATTTCCATTGGCATCATAGATGTAATCCACCGTAGCCCCTACTTTTCCTGCACTCCATTCCACCAAATTTTCCAAATGCACTTGCGTTGGGTGTTGGAGGCAAAACCGCAGAGATTTGAAGATAATCACCAGGGCTACTCGGCGAACTGGATTGAGCAATTGCCAACTGAAATGATGTAATACCAGCAATTATAAAAAGTGAAACTTTAGAAAAAATATCAGAATAAGCGACCGCTCGATTTATCATTACAGTTTGGGTTAATTGCGGGCAAATATATTTTTTATATACACATATACCAACCCGTTAAAACACGGTATTTCACTAAGTGCAAATCAGTAGTTATTTATAAAAACAATTTCACATATTGACAATCAGTTACTTAATAATAAATACATTAAATTTTATATTCTGCCCTCTGAATTATCACACCAACCTGGCTTTTACATGTACAAACAGTTTATTTACATCGGCTATTGATATACGTTAGAGAAGCCTATTTCAATGCTGCAACATTATATTATAACAGGATAGAAGTCAGGAAGTATTCGATGATGTATTATCGCTTACCGCCCAGCTTTTCCACCTTATTGAAAAACTCCGCAAGCGAAATATCGAAATAATGACAGAGCCTGGAAAGAGTACTAACGGTTACATTTGCACGAGCCGTTTCAATACGGCCAATATGGATCTGCGTGTCTCCAAATACATCTTCCTGTGTTAATGCATGCTTCTCACGCAGCTCTTTTAGAACCACGGCAATTTTTTGAAGCAATTGACTATCACGGATTTGAGACATCTTGGCTCAAATTCTGAACATATCAGGAGCTAAAAAATGACATACTCGTCATTAATTTGTACATTCGCCCTATAATTGGCTCCCAACAAGGCAGCCACTGCGGAATAAAATATTTTTGCGATTCTTCAAATGATCTGAAGCTTTCGCTTGGAGTCTTGTACTGAAACGTCGGAAATTTCATGGACACAAGATGATAAGCAAGAGCTCACGTATATGCGTGGGCTCCCTTATTTGTGTCCGGGCCTCCGACGGCCTCAGTACTGTAAGTGGAGACCTGCGCATTTTTTTTACACTCCCCTGTCGACTCCTCCAAAACGATTCAAGATGCCTGAATTAGCTGATTACCCATCGGAGGAATACCTGCTGCTTGCATTTCGCTCAGGTGATGAACAAGCGCTGGGAGTTATTTACCGGGATTTTCATCCCGCCCTCTCCCTCTATGCCAATCGCTTCCTGAATAATCGGGCTATTGCCGAAGAAATAGCCGCCAATGCACTGGCAAAAACCTGGAAAATGCATGAGAAACTCGATAGTTACGGCGCCATCCGCGCCTATCTCTATAAAATAGTGCAGCGAGACTCCCTTGCATTTCTACGTAAAGAAAAAAAACGGTCCACTATACACCAGGCAGCACAGCCACCCGATGTGCTGACAGATACCCCTTTTGAACAACTCGTACGAACAGAATTTTACCGGCTTCTACACAAAGCCTTGCTGGAACTCTCCCCTGCCAACCGGAAAGTAATTACCATGCACTACCTGGAAGGTAAAAGCACCGGTGAAATTGCCCGCGAACTGAAGCTCCATCCAAGTACTATCAAAACACAAAAAACAAGGGGACTGGAAGCCTTGCGCAAACGTTTAATACGGCCAATCTCGCTGCTCCTGTCTTTTTTTGAAATTTTCTTTGCCACCCTGTAGACCTTTTTGATCGTTGCGCCCTTTCTCATATATGCTTGCTTTAACTTACTAGTATGAATGAAACACCCTACAGGATCGCTTACCTGGTTGCAGGCTATATAAGGAATACCTTAAGCGAGCAGGAACAGGATGAACTCGATAACTGGGTGAATGAATCCGATGAAAACCTACAGCTCTTTGAAGATTTAACCGATGAAGCTGCTATAAAAGAGAACCTGCACTGGATGGACCAGGTACAGACGGAACAGTCTTTTACGGCATTAAAAGAAAAAGGCGCGTTTACAACGCGGAAAAAAAAGCGGGCCCTACCCAATAGCTGGCTTGCAGCCGCCAGTATCCTGCTGGTAATCAGCCTGTTTTTTTTAGTGCGGTACAGTAGCCAGGATCCCAGGCCCCCCGCCTTAACAACATTGGAAAACCAACTGCTACAACCCGGGGGTAACAAGGCTACACTAACCTTGGAAGATGGTGCTGTAATTGATCTGGGCAGTGCTGTAAACGGGCCAATTGCTTTTGGTAAAGGCTCTCATGTTCGCAAACCGGCTGATGGAGAATTGGTGTATGAAACGAAGGCGTTCGCCAACCGTACAACTTCGGTGCATACCCTCTCCACACCGGTGGGCGGTCAGTACCAATTACAATTGCCCGATGGTACCAAGGTTTGGCTGAATGCCTCCTCGCAATTACGCTACCCAACCGCTTTCAGTAAAGGCGAACGTATCGTAAACCTGCAGGGGGAAGCCTATTTTGAAGTAGCCCCCAATAAAGAAGCTCCTTTTAAAGTATTGCTGGCCAATGGAGCTTTCGTACAGGTATTGGGCACCCGGTTTAATCTATTTTCTTACCCGGAGGAAACAGCACAGGAAATTACCCTGCTGGAAGGGCAGGTGAGGGTAACCAAAGAAAAACAATCCGTATTGCTGTTACCAGGCCAGCAAGCACTGCTGACACCCGCTGGCATCGATACACCCACACAGGTAGATACAGCAACCGCCATCGCCTGGAAAAACGGCGTTTTTGAATTTAAAGACGCCGGTATAGAAACAATTATGAAACAAGTGGAACGCTGGTACGGCGCCACCATTATATACGAAGGAGAAGTAAACCAACTGTTCAATGCCAGTATTCTGCGCAGTGAACCATTAACCAAATTACTGCACCTGCTGGAATTAACCGGCCAGGTAAATTTCAAAATTGACAAAAAAACCATTTATGTTTTACCCCGATGACTGAGAGGTAGTAAAGGTCAGCTCAAACAAAAACCGAAAGTGCTCGCAACACTTTCGGCGGATGTTTGGGTTAACCCAAGAATCAACTGAAGCTATCAACCGATTTCAGAAAACCCAAACGTAACAAAGCTATGCAATTAATTACTGAGGGGAGGATAAAATGTATCATAATCATGAAACTTTTATTCCTGTTTACCATCGTTGCCTGCCTGCAGGCTGCTGCTACCGGCTATGGACAAACAGTATCCCTATCTCTACGGAATGCTCCACTTGAAAAAGCCTTTAAAGAGATAAAAAGGCAAACGGGCTATCATTTTATTTATACCCGCAATCAACTCCACCATACCAAACTGCTTACTATTGATGTTAAAGACGGGCCCCTGCTGCAGGTACTGGAAAAATGTTTCCGCAACCAACCTATCTGGTTTATCGTAGAGGATAAATACGTAGTAATCCAGAACGGAAAAAAATCAAGTCCCCTACCCGATTCCGGTAGCATGGCTTTTAATCTCAACGGCCGGGTACTGAATGAACAAGGGCAGCCACTGGCGGGGGCAAGTATTACAGCAAAAAAATCAGGTCAGCAAACCTCTACAAACGGGCGGGGAGAATTTGTGCTAAAACAGTTGAACGAAGGAGAAATAGTATTGATATCCAGCGTTGGTTATCAAAGCCAGGAAATTCCGGTAAAAAAACAACGAGAACTACTAGTTCGATTAAAGGTATCGGTTAGCCAATTAGATGAAACTGTTGTGATGGCTTATGGGAAAACAAGCATGCGCCTAAATACCGGCAATATAAGCCGGGTAACTGCTGCTGAAATTGAAAAGCAACCAGTAAGCAACCCGCTACTGGCGCTAACTGGCCGGGTACCAGGCCTGATGATTACACAAAGAAGTGGGCTCAACGGAGCAGCGGTGAAAGTGCAAGTACGTGGGCAAAACTCCATCCTGCAGGGCTCCGAACCATTGTATATAATCGATGGAATTCCCTTTGCACCGGGTAACGGCAGGTTAAACCAACTTGAAAATTCAACCAGTGAAATTGGTATGAGTCCATTCAACCTGATTGGTATGGACAATATAGAAAGTATGGAAGTGCTGAAGGATGCCGACGCAACGGCCATTTATGGAAGCAGGGGGGCCAACGGAGTGATCCTGATAACTACCAAAAAAGGGAAGCCTGGAAAAACAAGACTTACAGCCAATCTAAGTATGGGTATTAGTAAGGTTAGCAGAACCATGGATATGCTGAATACAAAACAATACATCCAGATGCGCAGGGAGGCATTTATGAACGATGGCCTGGTGCCAAGTGCCGACCCAAGAGACCCTGGTTATGCACCGGATATAATGGTATGGGACAGTACCCGCTACACGGATATGAAAAAACTACTGATTGGCGGTACAGCACGTGTATCCAATGCACGGGTTTCCTTGAGTGGCGGTTCCAGCGCTACCCAGTTCTTAGTCGGGGCAGCTTATCAACGGCAAACCACTGTATTTCCAACTGATCATGGAGACAGCAAAGCCTCTGCCAATTTTACTATCACCCATAGCAGTACCAATAAGCGGTTTGCAATACAACTAAACGTCAATTACCTGGCAGATGAAAATAAGCTGAACGAACATGATATGACCAGTTATACCAATCTCCCACCCAATATGAAGCTACGCGATGAGCAGGGCAATATCAACTGGCAGGAAGGTGGAATCCCCTACAAAAATATCGTCTTCCGAGCAAACCCTTTAGCAGCCCTCCATATGACATACCGGGGAAAATTCAAAAACCTTGTATCCAACTCAGAAATAAGATACGAATTGATAAACGGGCTAACAGCAAAATTGAACGCAGGCTATAATAACCTGGTAGGCAATGAATATCTTGCCCGACCAAGCACTTCCATTGACCCCTATTCATCTAATTTACCCTACGCATATTTTGCCAACCGAACGTTTACAAGCTGGATCATGGAGCCTCAACTGGAATATCAAACCCTTTTAGGGAAAGGAAAAATTACAAGTCTTATTGGAGCCACCTGGCAGGAAAATACTACCGAAGGAATACACGTTATGGCAACCAATTACACCAGCGATGCATTATTAGGTGCTATAAGTGGTGCAGGCAATGTAAGGACAAACAATAGTTTTCAGCAATACAGGTATACTGCCCTGTTTGGCAGAATAAATTACAATTTTAAAAACCGTTACCTGCTAAACCTATCAGGTCGCAGAGATGGGTCCAGTAGATTTGGACCAGGCAGACGGTTTTCCAATTTCGGAGCCGCCGGCGCCGCCTGGATTTTCTCTGAAGAAAACTGGATGAACCGTGCAAAAAAAATCCTAAGCTTTGGAAAAATAAGGGGCAGTTATGGTGTAACCGGGAATGATCAGATAGGTGACTATCGTTACCTGGATACCTGGACCGCCTATTCTAACACCTACCAGGGAGCGCCCATCGTAAACCCAACTGCCTTATATAACCCTGACTTTGCCTGGGAAAGAAATAAAAAAATTGAGGCCGCCATCGACCTTGGTTTTATCGAAGACAGACTAATGTTTTCAGCTTCCTTTTATAAAAACAGGAGCAATAATCAGTTAATAAATTATACCCTGCCGATACAAACGGGTTTCAATTCCATTTTAAAGAACCTGAATGCCATCTTAGAAAACAGGGGATTTGAATTTCAACTCACCACAAAAAACATTACAACGAAACGGCTGAATTGGACAACAGCCTTTAATATATCATTCAACCGAAATAAACTGGTATCGTTTCCCGGCTTATCCACCTCCAGTTATGCCAATACCTATATAGAAGGAAAATCGGTCAGCACCCGCCAGTTTTATGTATATAAAGGAGTAAATAAATCAACTGGCATTTACGAATTTGAAGATGTAGATCGCAATGGAATCTTTAACAAAGAAGATCGAATACATTCCGGAAATATTGATCCCCAATATTTTGGGGGTCTATTAAACAGCTTAGAATACAAGGGATTAACGTTATCTGTTTTTTTTGAATTCCGGAAACAAAGAGGGTATAGCTTTCTAAATACCCGTACCGTTCTTGTACCTGGTTTAGGATTATGGAATCATCCATTGGCAGTTATGGAACGTTGGCAGCATCCGGGAGATCAATCGAGCATCCAGCGATTTACAACAGTTAGCGGATCCACTGCCTACAGGAATTTAGTGTCTTATTTACCACGATCAGCGGCCTTTATTGTTGACGCCTCCTTTATACGATGTAAGAACATAGCTATTTCATACAAATTACCTGCAAAAGCAATTAAATCATTGAGAATTGAAAATCTTACTGTTTTTCTAAATACGCAAAACCTATTTGTGCTAAGCAAGTACAAGGGGGCAGATCCCGAAATCCAAAACCTACTGATTTTACCGCCCCTTAAAACGCTGGTAGCAGGGATAAATATAACCTTATAAACCTCAGGAAAATGAGTACGCTAAAAAAATATTATCAACTAGGTATTCTCTTTTTAAGTTTAATTACCGGCACTTTATCGGCATGTAATAAATTCGTAGAAATAGAACCAGCACCAGACCTTATTCAAACGAGCAACCTGTTTAACGATGAATCCAGCGCCGAATCAGCGATTCGAGGAGTTTATGTCCAACTCCAATCAATTCGACCATCTATTGCTGGTGGAAGTATGACTATTTATTGCGGTCTTAGTGCAGACGAACTAATTTCGGAATCTTCCATATCTGAATACAATTCATTTTATAAAAACGCGGTTGATCCTACCAGTACCATTCTAAACTCACAATTCTGGACTGCTTCGTATCGTGTTATTTATAGAACCAATGCCATTATCGAAGGGTTAAGTAGGTCCAGCAATATAACTTCTGCTAAAAAGAATACTTTTTTAGGAGAAATGAAAACAATACGGGCATTTAGCTATTTTAGCCTGGTAAATATCTTCGGAGAAATACCCTTAATTACCTCCACGAATTATGCAGTAAATGATCAGAAGCCACGGACATCAATTGATAGCGTATATAAACAAATACTTACTGATTTAACAGAAGCAGTAGATTTGCTGCCGGAATACTATTCCAGCCCTTTTCGTTCAAGAATTAATAAATATACTGCAACTGCTTTATTGGCAAGACTATACTTATATAGAAAGGATTGGGAGAAGGCAGAAAAATCAAGTAGCAACATTATTTCCTCCGGCATGTACAGTTTACCACAAAACCTGGAAACTATGTTTAAAAATACAGGCAATGAAACAATCTGGCAGCTGGCACCTACTAATGAATCCTACAATACTTCAGAAGCCGCAAAATTCATTCCCTCGTCGCCTGGCAGTGTTCCAAGGTTACTATTAACAGAAACTATTTTGAATATTTTCGAGCAAGAAGATCTCCGAAAAACTCACTGGATAGGTTCAAATGTAGTCAACGGAAATATCTATTATTTTCCCTACAAATATAAAAACAGATCCAGAAATTTTATAGACGAATACACGATTGTTTTCAGGTTGGCTGAACAATATCTGATAAGAGCAGAAGCCCGCATGCAGCTGGATAATATTGAAGGCGCCCTGGAAGACATAAATACCATTCGGGAAAGAGCCGGGCTGCCGCATTTGTCAACCACCAGTAAATCAGAATTAGCAAATGCTATCCAGAAAGAACGGCAAATAGAGTTTTTTGCAGAATTCGGGCATCGTTGGTTTGACCTAAAAAGAACGGCCAGTCTTGACCAGGTTTTATCACCGATTAAGGGTACAGATTGGCAATCAACAGATAGCTTATACCCAATCCCCTTCAACGAAATTCTATACAACAGCGCATTATTACAAAACGCCGGGTATTGATTCTTTCAATCATTCACTTACAAATTAGTATATGAAATATTTTATAATTCATATTGTGACCGCTTTGCTATTGTTCACATCTAACAAGGAGGTTAGGGCACAAGAATTATCATTGGGACAACAGATACCGGACCTTGAATTTGATCAATTACTAAATTATTCAAAAAACAAACTAAGGCTCAGCGAGCTTAAGGACAAATTAATCATCTTTGATTTCTGGAGCTTTTATTGCGCAAACTGCATAAAAAATTTTCAAAAAATAGAATTACTCCAGGAAAAATACCATGATAAAATTCAGATCATTCTGGTAAATAAAGATAATAAGGAGAAAACTATAAATTTTTTCAAGAACAGACGAAATGTATCCAAGCCCAAAAATATTCCGCTGATTACCAATGATACAGTATTGAACAATATGTTTGAGCATATTGGAGTACCCTATTATGCGTGGGTAAACCCAACCGGAAAATTTATATATTCAACACATGAAGCAATTACGCCTGCCATACTTGACGCTCATTTCCGGGGAGAAAAAGGCTTATTTGAAAGAAAATCGCATACTAAATACACTACTAGTTTATTTGAACAGGATTATACCCCATATGTAAAATACGGAACCATCCTACTACGTGGAATTGACAGTATTGACATTCACCTAGAAAGCAAAGGGCACCAAATAGCCTCCTACTGCACCTCCATTGAAGAATTGTACCAAATTGCCTATAATGAATCCGACAGCAGAATGCAAATGGGATTTAGGGAACATGGAAGAACAATCCTTGAAATCACGGACAAAGAAAAATACAGAAAATATACAAAATACAACTGGAAAAGCTACGATAGCTGGCGTGGCAGAAATGGTTATTATTATGAATCAATTCTTCCGGATCATTTAAAGGCAGACCGATATAAAATTATGCAGGAAGATCTGCGGAGGTATTTTGGTTTACAAGTAAGCATCGAAAAAAGGCCCGTAAAATGCCTGGCAGTTGTTCGAACCTCTACTTTGGACAAATTAAAAACAAAGGGAGGAAAACCATCTAAAAACATGCTTTCATTTGCAAAACATATTGCAGATAGTATAAATTATAAACAACCTATTAGCTACATTAGAAACAAACCTATCATTGAATTGATAAACAAACTACGAATATTGGGCAACTTGTATTGGAATATTAAGGTAATAGATCTGACAAATTACAAAGAGAATATAGACTTTGAAATGAAAAAATCAGTAACAGAAATACCAACAATTTCGTATTATAAAAAGGCCTTGAATCGATATGATCTTGATTTAGTAGAAAAAGAAATTATTATGGACGTTTTAATACTTCGTGAATAATTAGCAAAAGGGCAATTTGTAAAATTGCCCTTTTTTACAAAAAAACACTATTGCTTCATGATTAGTTGATCATTAGGAGCCCCTGCTACATTTTGACCTACCTCTACTTCTTCATTTGTTCCGTAAAGGCAAATTACAGAAGTTTCATCTTTGCAGGGATCGTCCGCAATTGCCTGAGTCTTAGTCTTACCAAAATGTAAAGGATCAATATCACTAATTTCATTATCTGATACCTGGTACCAATCAAAGGTACTCTGATCCGCCGGCCCACTATTCCTTTCAATGGGTGTATTTGATTGTAGCAAATTAAAACAAATGGCCAATACAAGGGAAAATATTCCCACAAAATACTTTTTCATAAAAGGTTATTTAGATGATTTTATGGTTGCCTACTCGATTCTACAGGTTTTCGGCTACGCCTGTTTATTGCAATAAATCGTTGAATGTTTTTTCTGAAATAATGCTAGCAGGCCCAGTGCTAATAGCATTGTATTAAAAACCAGGTGCTGGGTCCAATTCAAACTACCTAAAATTCCCCCGCAGGAACAAGGCAAGCTGGACGCAGTAAATAGCATAAACCCAATATAAGCCGTAAAAACAGCCATCAGACCAACCGATGCTACTAAAGCCGGCCGTCGGCTTTGGGGAAAGAAAAGTGCACAAAAAAGGGCGATTTCCAACACCGGAATAAACCAGGAAATAAAGGCCGCATTGTTGTTCAATAAAGGGGATTTCACTAATACCACATAAAACTTATGCTGCCACCACAACTTATTGATGCCCGTATAAAGGAATACCAGCATATAAACAGCGGCCACATAATCAGCAAAATTGGGTAACAGTGCTCCCTTTCGCATAACGGTAATTGAATACCCCAAAGTTCCAACTCTTCACCCGCAAATTTTGAGCAATTGTATTTGCGAAGCGCTCAATTGTTTTGCGAACGGTATTATTTTCGACGCATTGAACCCGGCGTAACTCCGAATTTCCTTCGAAAAGCAGTGGTGAAATTTGTACTTCGGGGATACCCTACCAGGGCGGCTATTTCTTTAATCGGCCGATTAGTAGTAAGCAGCAACTCCCTGGCCCGCATCATTTTCCGTTCATACAACCAGTCAAATATGCTGCTATGAAAATACTGGCGAAATCCCTGCTTCAGCTTAAATTCATTAAGGCCAACTTCTTTACACAACCATTTTAGGGCAGGTGGCTTTTTGTCAATAAAACCAGCCAAAATATCTCTTGATTGATGAATCCGGTATGAATCCGACGAGCTATAAACTGTTTTATCTTTCGCCGATCTATAACTGAAATCAAGCATCTCGAATAAGAGCTCCCGTACTTTCAGGTCAAAATAAAATTTCCTCGTAGGAGCATCAAAGCGGCAATCCAGTATCTGCCCGATTATTTCCTGCATACCCGGCAGGGTCCAGCCCGGAATACCAGGAAAAAGATATCCGCTTTCCTGCTCCACCGTCTTTTTCAATCCATCGAAATAGGGATATACTTCTTCCAATAAAACCGGTGAGAAAAACAGGTCCAGTACATGAAACTCCTTGCTTTTATCAAATACTGCAACAAAAGAAGTTGCTTCTGAGTAAAAACAACCAAACTGGTCCTGGCGGATATGCAATTTGCCAATACTGCCAATTTGCTTACGAGATGCACCTTTCAGCATAAACAAGCTGTATATGCCACTGGAATGGATCCAGCCACGGGCATCTATTTTCTTTAAAAACCTGCCAATTACATAACGGATACTGTAGCAATCTTCCCTTAGCTCCTGGATAACTAATTCCGATAAGTTGGATTTAGCCTGGTAAGAAATTGCTCCTCGTAGAAATGGTCCGGGAAAATGTACCGGCAACCCGTCCTGAAATTCAAGCAGGTTTCCATTGGATAAAGTTAGTTCCATGAGCAAGTATTTTGGATATGATCAAATGGTTAGCAGCTGGTACCAAGCATTCTTGCTACGGATCAAAAGAGGAACGGAAATACTAAAAATATTGTATTTAAAAATATTCTGCAAGCGAAGCAGATTAAAATCCATTAAACACAGCACCACTACATTTATTTTTTAAAAGCTGTTTGATAACTCACCTGATCAGAAAAAATCAACTTAAAAACTGGCTTACAGTATATTAGGGAAGCTCCATTACAAAACAGGCACCACTATTCCAAGATCATTGAACAGATAAAAAAATTTGAAGAAAAACCGCCATCCAGGAAAATTCAGCAACTAGTACAGGTGGTCGGTTTCGCGGTGCATTGTGCAAACACTGAATCAAAACTAATTCGTACTTTACTAAGCATTATTGATCCAACTCAAAATAGCCAGATGAACAGACTGCTTCATATTTTGCTGTCAGGGGCACTCGGCCTTGTTTGCCAGCAGGCGTATAGCCAGCAAACACCGGAAAAATTTATCCAGGAAACCCGCTACCTATTGTACATGCCTCCTGCCTATAGCAGTGATAGCAGTACCAGGTGGCCCTTGGTAATTTTTTTACATGGATCTGGAGAAAGCGGTATGGACCTGGAAAAAGTGAAAATGCATGGTCCACCCAAATTGGTGGAGCAGGGAAAAAAATTTCCCTTTATACTGGTTTCACCCCAGGCTACCAACGGATGGCAAAGCCCCGTTCTTATTGAAATGATCCGGTCTGTTAAATCGAGTTTACGCGTAGATCCAGACCGTATATACCTGACCGGCTTAAGTATGGGAGGTTTTGGCACCTGGGACCTGGCCATGAAGTATCCGGAAGAATTTGCCGCCATCGCACCTATTTGCGGAGGAGGAGATACCGCTAAAATTTATCGCCTGCAGTATATGCCTGTCTGGAATTTTCACGGGGCCAAAGATGATGCCGTTCCGCTCTCTGCCTCAGAAAAAATGATGAATGCGCTGAAACGATATAATAAAGAAGCCAGGTTTACCATTTACCCCGAAGCAGGCCACGACAGCTGGACAGCCACCTACAATAACGATAGTTTTTACACCTGGCTACTTGGACAAAAAAGATTTAAATTCACTGAAACCAAATTACCTGCTGACCGCTTCAAACAATACGAAGGCGAATACTTAAGCAACGAAAACGACACACTGGTGGTGTATGTAAAAGGAGATTCACTCTTGTTGAATACCGCTAAAGGCCGGAATTATGTCATCCAGCTAAAAAATTATGCACCCGATATATTCTATATAAATGAAAATAACCCCGCACAGATTCGATTTGCAAGGAACCGGCTTGGAACCATCGACCGCTTCATTTACGAAGGCGAAGACATAGTTGTTTTCCCCAAAATAGCTACCACAATACCCAGAAAAAAAGGGAAGTAAGACAGGGCTGAGCTTACCTGGTATATCAAGGGATCTACCACTTCAATCCACATACAATCCCAATTCGACAGCTTTATCTAAAACTTCCTGTATGTTTTCCTTGGAATTAAAATACATATAAAAATCATATCCAAATCGAACAGCAATTTCCTCAGATTTGCTACAGAATATTTCAGCCCATATCAACAGTGTGTGCGTGGTCGGCGTCTCTCAAGCACACAGGGGAT
>NZ_LUKG01000021.1:35867-43291 GCF_001601815.1 Flavihumibacter sp. CACIAM 22H1 | reverse complement strand
GCTCCACTAAAATAATCGTTCCTTCATCAATAGCGTCATATAGGCATATCAAATCAGGGCGATCTTCATAGTTGTATCCTGAAGAATCATTCTTCTCTAAGTTCTTTACAATGACCTTATTACAATTATGAAACTGAAAAAAAAGGATGGCAGCCTTGCAATATTTCTCCTCAGTTATCAAATAGGATTGAAAAGTCAATTCTCCATCATAAAACTTTTTTCCTATTTGAAAAAAACCCAACCAGTCTTCCCTAAGACTGCTCCCCCTATCATCCTTAAATGCGGGGTTAAACTTCGACACTAATTTCGTAGTAAAGCGCCAATCACTATTCATATCAAAAAATGGTAAATAATCGTATCAACGTTTCTTACTCTAAAAACGTTCACCTAAAGCAGGTGCCAATACGGTTTGTATACTGATTTTACCGACGGGTTTATTACCTTCAAAAACTACGGCTTTAACCGTACCCGGTAAACTAAGCGGAAAGGGCTCAGTATAAAGAGTAGATGATTTGGTTGGCTCATTTCCATCTGTAGTGTACCGAATTTCTGGTTGATAACTTTGTGTTTGAAGCCGGATCATGGCTGTATTGGAAAGGCTATCCAGCTCCACTTGCTGCCAGACATTTTTGGCAGCCCTGGAATAATTTATTCCTGCCTCGTCATAGCGCTTATACTGGGTTTCCATACGCTTGATAAATTGTTCCCAATTCTTACGCGTTGCAGGCGTCCAGGCCAGCTCAGCCATTGCCGCCAACCGGGGAAAAGCCATGTATTCCACTTTATCAGGCGTATGAATAAACTCTGACCAGATATTGGCCTGTACCCCTTTGATGAACTTGCGCTCGGCAGCACTCAGCTCTGCCGGCACAGGTTCATAGGAATAAACCTTTTCCAAAGTAAGCATACCACCAATTGCCACCGGCTCCAGGTAAGGGGCTCCCTGGTAATAATCGAAGTACATGAAATCAGTGGGCGTCATTACCACCGGGTGCTTCTGTCGGGCAGCTTCAATACCGCCTTGGATACCGCGCCAGGACATAACCGCTGCATTGGGCGCAAGACCGCCTTCCAGTATTTCATCCCACCCGATAATAGACCGGTCTTTCGTTTGCAGGAATTTTTCTATACGTTTTATGAAATAAGATTGCAGTTCATGTTCATCTTTAAGACTGTCGGCCTGTATACGTGCCTGGCATTTCGGACATTCCTTCCAGCGTTTTTTGGGCGCTTCATCTCCACCAATATGAATTATTTTTCCAGGGAACAATTCCACCACCTCCGTCAATATGCCTTCCAGGAATTCAAAGGTCTGCTCATTACCGGCACAATAAATATCGTCCTGGATGCCCCACTGAACAGGCATTTTAAAGGGCCCGCCAGTACAGGACAGTTCCGGGTAGGCCGCCAGCACCGCCAGCGTATGTCCCGGCATTTCTACTTCCGGCACAATGGTAATGTACCGCTCTGCAGCATAACGTACAATTTCACGGATCTGGTCCTGTGTGTAATAACCGCCGTGCGGGGTTGGGTTAATTTGCCGGTCGGGCGAATGGTCAAACTGGGTACCTGCTCTCCAGGAACTTATTTCATTGAGCAGGGGATATTTTTTGCTTTCTATGCGCCAACCATGATCTTCGGTCAAATGCCAATGAAAAGTATTCAACTTGTGCATGGCCATATAATCGAGGTATTTTTTGATGAAATCCACCGAATAAAAAATCCGGCCGCAATCCAACATAGAACCTCTCCATTCAAAACGCGGTTTATCGCTGATCTGAACCAGGGGAATACTCATCATGGGCAGCTTTTTCTGTACCTCCAGTTTAATCAACTGGTATAGGGTTTGTGTGCCATAAAATAAACCGGCTGCTGCCTTTGCCTTGATTGTAACCTGGGCTTTGTCGGCACTGAGCGTATACCCTTCCCTACCCAGTGAATCGGGCACCTGGCCGATACCGATAAAGATCATATTGTAAAGGGGTTGTACCGTGGGCATAACCGTTAATTGCAAGCCTGATTTAGCTTTAATATAAGCTGCCAGGCCTTCTGCCATTGCTACTACCTGGCTGTCTTTCCCTGCGTAACCAATGCGGGTGGATTCGGTGATCAGGTACTGCCCGGTATTTACTTTAAGCGAGGCAGGTTGCGGCACCAGGGCCGGGTCACTGTCGATGGGTGCTACTGTTTGAGCGCTTACCTGGAGTACTACCGCCAGCATCAAGGCCATTGCAATCGAAAAATTCTTAACCATACGATCTTTTAAAAATGAGTAGGACCGAATTTAAAAATTTATTCAAAAATTAAGGCAAACTATCCTTTAAAAACAGGAATTATCTCTGCTGCCTCTTCCTGCCACAGCGCTATAGCTCGGTAGCGGGAAGCCCTGGCCAGTTCATCGGCTGCACTAACGCAGACGAACAGCCGGGAACTATCTTTTAGAGGACAGGGCAGCCGTTGAATGCCTATTTTGATAGTTTCTTCAATAGCTGGAATTTACCCCTGGTGGGCGGCCTATCACGGATGCTGCAATCGCCGTACAAAATACACTTATATGCTTCCGGAAACACCTAAACAGTCAACAAATCAAATTCATCGGTACAGACAGCGGTTTCCGGAATAGCAAAATCATGCCGATCGTTTCCAAATATTAACTATAATTGATGTTTAAAACCATTTTATGAAAAAGGGCTGGGTAGTGGTACTTATGCTGGGCATTTTCAGTACCACAAATGGACAAACAAGGTATTTTGTACAGTTTGGCGGCAATCTTTCGATCTTACCTACATCAACATACAACGGCCAGTTCATCAATGAATTTGCGCCAAATCCCAATGCTACCAGACTTGAATCCAGGTCTGCTTATTCCAGTCAACCCGGCTGGGGAATTAAAGCCGGTGCAAGCCGGGAAATAGCCAAACGATGGCAGCTAAATGCTGCAATTACTTATTCCTATATCCGGTACCAACAAAAAAACAAGGTTAAAGGAACCACCGTTAGTGAAAGCAATATTTCCGGCTTCGAGATGGAATACAACGGTATTGGTTATGCCATACCAGGGCTCAGTGGAAACGGCCTGCCGGTTTTTGGAACAGGACCGGTACTTATTGACCCCACAACAACGGGCGACCCAGACAAACTTGGCAAGGCCTCACTGGGTTTCATAGGATTGGAAGCCGGCATTATGTATGAACTTTTGCCCAAATTGAAACTGGGCGCCGGGGCTTCCCTGCAACAACTAATCAATGTCCGCTACTATTACCCAGAATATGAAGTACGAATGCAGCCCGGTCCGGGGCAAGGGCCTAATATCCTGCATACAACGGTTACAAAATCAACCGACAAAGATCCTTTTACGCAATTTGGCGCAGCCATTCAATTGCATGCAGCCTACCAGCTTAGCCGTAAATTTTCCCTGGACCTGACAGGCCAGCAATTTCTAACCAAATTATACGAAGAGAACGGGCAGGATTATACGGGAAAAAAAGCCCGGATCCGCCTACTAAGTCTCGGACTCCGTTATTGCTTAAACTAACTGCGTTCAACCGGTTTATACTGCCCCAGTTGCTCTACCTGTTATTCACCTGCATAAACTTGTTGGGCCCGGTATTGTTTCAGCTCCTGCTGTAGCTGCAGGATCCTTCCCAATAAATGTTTGATGGCTTCCATACCCTCCATATTAATGTTCAGTTCATAATAGAAATGTATGTATTTCTCCAGGTCAGCCAATTGGTCATGCGTAAGATAAGATTCTTCTTCATATGAAAAGAACTGCAGCAGGCCATGATCTCCCAGTTGCTGCAAAAAACCAGCTTCAATGTTATAGTAGGTACAACATTCAGGAAGGCTTATTTTATTGATCTGTTCCATGGTGCTACGCTTTATTGGCGGATGCTGCCAGTTCTTCAAATAATTGTTTCTCTTTTTCGCTAAGCCGGGTGGGCAGCTGAACCTGCCAGCTTATGTATAAATCACCAAAAAGGCCTGCTTGTTTATACACTGGAAACCCCTTCCCTTTCAATCGCACCCTGGTATTATTCTGGGTTAAGGGGGCTATTTTCAGTTTAAGTTTTCCACCCAGGGTTTCAATCGTTTCTTCTCCTCCCAATACCGCTTTGTACACAGATACCGGATGATCCAGGTAAAGATCATTTCCTTTACGCTGAAATACCGTATCGTTCCTGATCTCAAAGCTGATGTATAAATCGCCGTTCGGCCCTCCATTAACGCCGGCTCCCCCATGCCCTGCCAATTTTATTTCCTGGCCCTGTTCAATGCCTGCCGGTATGGTAATACGTATATTTTTCCCATTTACAGAAAAGGTTTGCTGATGGGTATGATAGACAGAAGAGAGGTTCAGGGTTAAGGTAGCATGGATATCCTGACCGCGGAATTTTGACTGCCGGCGCCCACCTGCCCCTCCTCCGGCATTGCCAAACATGGAAGCAAAAAAATCGGAATAGTCTTCTGTAAAGCCACTGCCCCCACCACGTTTTTTTGCTTCTTCAAATTGTTCCGCCTGTTTCCAGTCGGCACCATACTGGTCGTATTTTTTCCGTTTTTCCGGATCGCTCAAAACCTCATTGGCCTCATTGATCTGCTGGAAAAGTTTTACAGCTTCCGGGTCATTGGGATTAAGGTCTGGGTGATGCTTTCTTGCCAGCTTGCGGTAAGCCGATTTGATATCCTCTTCCGTAGCCGTTTTTGACAGCCCGAGTATTTTATAATAATCTATATAGCTCATCGTTGTTCAGAGCAAATTGCTTTCCATAAATTTAATCATTTGGCAGGAAAATAAAGCAGGGTTATAGTCCTGAAAAATTGCTACCCGCCCGTTTTTAACTACTAAAACAGTTATATTAGCAATCATGAAATTTCGGTACTTACTTCTAATACTAGCAGCTCCTATTACCGTTTTATCGCAGACCATTCATCGAATTAATGGCAGCAGTTTTCCCGCAGACAGCCTAACGGCGAAAATTAATTACCTGATGAAAACGGCCCGTGTTTCCGGCCTGGCGATTTCAGTTTTCAATGAGAATAAGCCGGTTTACTCCAAAACATTTGGCTACGCGGATGTTCAACAAAAAATTCCGCTACAGCCCTATTCGGAAATGTATGCAGCATCACTGGCTAAAACCGTGTTCGCGTATATTGTACTTCAACTGGTGGAAGAAAAAAAAATCCATTTGGACAGCCCGCTGGTTCATTACCTGAACAAACCCCTGCCTGATTATACCATACGCGGATGGAACAGAGGATACCAGGATCTGAAAAAAGATACTCGTTATAAAAAAATAACAGCAAGAAACTGCCTTACCCACAGTACCGGATTTCCCAATTGGCGCTGGTTTGAACCGGACAAAAAACTCTCCATCAAATTCGAACCCGGCACCCGGTACAGTTATTCCGGCGAAGGCCTTTACCTGCTGCAATGGGTTTTAGAACAAATTCTTCAAAAAGACTATGAAACCATCTCAAAAGAGCGGGTTTTTGGCCCTTTGCGGATGCAAAATACCAGCCAGGTTTGGCAGGCAGCCTTTGATAAAAACATCGCCTACGGGCACTCCGCCAACGGTGAACCCTACGAATTAATGAAATGGCAGGAAGCCAGCGCAGGTGGCTCCATGACTACTACACTAGACGATTATACCAGTTTTTATAGCGCTTTTATCAATGGACATGGTTTATCAGAAAACATGTTCAGAACCATGACATCTACCCAAATTCGCATCCGCTCCAAGGCGCAGTTTGGTCCGCTGGCACTGGTAGATGCTGCAGATAATGACTCCATACAGCTCGGTTATGGATTGGGCGTTGGGGTATTTCATACACCCTATGGACGGGCCTTTTTTAAAGAAGGGCATGATGATGGCTGGGGGCATTATTCCATCTGTTTTCCAGATAAAAAAATAGCCCTGCTGATTATGACCAATAACGATACTGGTGAAAGCATTTTTAAAGAGCTGCTGGATTATGCTATCGGAGACAGGTATACCCCCTGGCAATGGGAAAATTATATACCTTATAATAAACAGTAAACCTGGTTAAATTATGGATTCTACAATCATTCTACGTATGAACCGAAGACTTATATACCTATTAATTTTTTGCTTTTCTACCCCAGCTTTTGCCCAGGAGCTTTCTGTTTCAATAGATATGGCAAGTGCAGAAAAAATATGCCAGCTGCTTTCGCAGAAAAAAGCAGATACCATTGAGCTTAAAAAAGCCGCCGGTTTATACGGCAACCAATTGCTTATTAAAAAAGTTAAAGGTTATAGTGGTGCAGGGGAAGACGTATTTATAAATACACTCAAAGAAATCATCGAAACCGGTACAATAAAAGGACGAGATGAATACAATTGGAAACTGGTTAAAGAAAAATTGCCGGAAATTAACCAACTGCTGAACTATATCCGCAGCAACAACAGGGTATTTATTGAGGAGGTAAAAGCAATTATCCAGCCATATCTGCCAAAGGAACTGAAAGCAGCCGCCAAAGCCTGTTTCCTGGCAGGAGGTGGCTCACTCGGGTTTACAATTGGCAATGATCCCAGTTTTAATGTGGCCCTTCAGAAAATCGGCGATGATATCAAAGGGTTGCAATACCTGGTAGCACATGAACTTTACCATAGCTTACAGGATATAGGGCAAAGTAGCAGGGTGTATCAAAAAGACGACAAAAAAATAACCTATCCAGAGAAAGCAACCTATTACCTCCTGTACAATTTATGGGCAGAAGGCATTGCCAATTTTGTAGGCGATATGGCTGCCATAAAAGACCTAAAAGAATTTTCAAAAGAGCAAGCTGGCCAGTACCAGAAAAATCGTGCGCGCAGGTACCAGAATTTTCAATTGCTGGAAGCCCTTCTTTACAGGCAATACCATGATTCTACTGCCAATTACCAGGCCACTTATGATATTGGATTTTCAACAGCCTTTGATGAAACCAGTTATTTTGTCGGTTATGAAATGGCTAAAAAAATCGCCCAACACCAGGGCAACGAAGCCATAGCCGCCTTGCTGGTTAAAGACCCGATTCGATTTATTGCTGACTACATTGCCCTGTATCAAAAGCTTGCTGATGACCAAAGTTTTGTTCGTTTCAGCAGGTCGACCGAGGAAATTGTTTCCAGGTTATTGGCTTGGGAAAATAAACTCTGAGCAAACGGAACGCAGTTTTTGATAAGTTAAAGGTTGTTTTAAAAGGTACATTGAGACTAAATTTTTTGAATGCAACAACTCTTATTGCCGGCAACCCTGCTGATTGGTTCTATGAGCATGGCGCAGGTAAAACAACTTACCCTTTCTGGCGAGCTAACCGTAAAAAATGTAATTACCGCCACCCATAAGCCAATAGATACCAGCCTGTCGAAATTAAGCTACCGATGGTTTTTATCAGACACAACCGGTAAAAACTGGGA
>NZ_LUKG01000021.1:31174-35673 GCF_001601815.1 Flavihumibacter sp. CACIAM 22H1 | reverse complement strand
TAAAAACTGGGAAGCATTGCCCGGCATATTTACCCAGCAAATTGTTTTGCTGAACAAGTACAGTGGTAAACAGCTAAAAGTAGTGGTAACCGAACTAAAAAAGGGAAAAACTGCTATTAAGGAAGCAATTTCGAAAGACCCGGTTGTAGATAAGGGCAACCCGCATACCGACTGGTTCAAAAATGCAGGGGTTGGCGTTATGTTGCACTACCTGAAAGATATATATGCAAAAGAAGGGGGATCTGAGGCATGGAATGCGGCCGTTGATAAATTTGATACGGAACTATTTGCAGAGGACTGCAAAAAGGCAGGTGCATCTTATGTAATGTTTGCACTGGGCCAAAATTCGGGTTATTACTGCGCACCCAATGCCGCCTATGACAGGATAACCGGTGCAAAACCAGGAACGTTCTGCAGCCACCGCGACCTGCCTGCCGACCTGCTGGTTTCCCTCAAAAAAAGGGGCATAAAGCTGCTGTTTTACCTGCCGGGCAATCCGCCCATATCTAATAAGCTAATTGCTGATCGGTTTGCTTACACCTACGGAAAAGACTCACCTACTTCTCAATTTACACAGGCCGCCTGGGAAGCGGTAATAAGGGAATGGAGCCTGCGTTATGGAAAAGACCTTATGGGTTGGTGGTTTGATGGTATGTACAGGGGCGGTATCATTGAAACCCGATCAGACATGAGCCTGGCGCATAATATAAGTACGCATACCCTGGCAGCCAAAGCCGGCAACCCCGCAGCATTGGTTAGTTATAACTATGGCGTGGCTGCTATCCAGTCGAATTCTCCGTACGATGATTATAGTGCTGGTGAAAAGCAATACCTCGATGAAACGCCGCAATTACGCTGGGTACAACCAGGTATTCAATGGTTTTTCTTTACCTACCTGGGTAACTGGTGGGCAGCAAAAGGAACCCGTTTCTCTACTGATGCCCTCACCAAATGGGCAGAAAAAGTACTGGAAAAAGAAGGTGTTATCTGTTTCGATATTTTCGCAGATGAACGGGGCAAAATGGATGCCAACCAAATGGAACAAATAAAAGCTGTACGCACTATTCTTTCTCAAATGCGTCAATAAAGCAACCCTCTACAGCTATTAAGGTTGGCTCTTTCCTATCCGATATACCAGCTCCCCTCCTGCCGGCACATCTATTTTGGGCCAGTGTAGAAAAGCGGTATACGATAAGGGAAGAGCCGCCTCTTTACTCGTTTCTATAAATACTGCTACCCTGGCATCAAACGCTGTTGGGTTTTTAATGACCAGTTTCAATCCTTCTTTATTATCTACAAGCTTTGCTTCCACATGATCAAATACCTGTAGCCGTTTTTTATCGCGCTGCACATATATGCCCGGTAATTCAAGCGCCATCAGCGCACCATTGGTTTCTGTCCATGAATTACGGGTATTGATATAATTACCTGTGCTTCCCCGGCCTTCTGCATCGCTTGGCTGGATCCGTTCCATACTACTACCCGGTAGATTATTTGTGGTAAGGTGATGAGGGGGTATATTTACAGCTTCTGCCTGGGCATGTTGAATATCGCGGATCAGGTCGGCATAACATTGCTTTCCGGTAGCCCTGAATAGTTTAAACAGGTAATCGCCGGAAGCGGTGCAGATACCCGGGGCAGCATGCTTATTTTGAATACTTGCCCATACTGCGCCGGCCATTTTACTGCCTAGCTTTCCGATTTGGCTATTAGCTGGAAAAACAGGATCGTAAGAGATCGTCCAGCTTGCGCAAAGTGCTGCCTGAACTTCTGCTTTGCGAAGCCAGGTTTTGTCTTTTGTATAGTAATAAAGCGCCATCAGCGACTCCAATAACCCAAACGCGGATTCAGAATTGGCATCCATTGAAATATCTCCACAGTCGCCGCCGGTGAGCCCCTGTTTAACCACATCCCGTTCAAAATATAACTGCGCAGCTTCGCGGGCAACCTGCAACCAATCTGACCGCTTAAAATAGCTGGCTGCCATCGCCATAGCACCGGGCACCACTGCCCCGGCCGTAGAATTATAGACGGCTATCTTACCTGTTTCCGGAGTAATATACTGTCCAAACTCACCGGCTTGCTTCCAGGTGCGTGAAAAAGCTTCCGCAAGTTTTTGAGCGGCCGTTTCCCACGCAGGTTTTATAAGCGCCGCATGCCCCTGTGCCCTGAATAACTGGAAATGTTTCAACAACCATAAAAGCGCATCTGCATTTTTACGCACCATGGCCTGCGGTTCTGGAAAGGCCGCATTCATTTTTTCGGGCCGGAGTTCTCCTTTTGCGGTTATACCGCCGTAAAAATAGCCGCTTGTTCCCTGCATTTTTTCTACTACAAAATCCAATTCCTGTTGTACCCTGTTTCTTTCCTTTTCATCGTTCAACGCCAACATAGGATAGGTATTGATCATACCGCTTACCCAACCCAACTGAAAATCGTTGCTATTTTCCGGTAAATAGTAACTGCCTACGGGAAAAGCCCTGAAATTATTACTGGTGATTGTTGTAAACAAGCCGCTGAAATAACTCATAGGCAACCAGTTCCTAGGCTGATTGAGACCGGTGAAGCTTTTACGGTATTGCATGAAAGAGGTTAATAAGCCGGGTATTCCCGAAGAAGGTTCTACCATTACCCGGCACACCAGACTTAATTCGTCGCCTGCCTTCCAATCCGGCGCTCTATCGCCACTAGCCTGAAAATCACCAAAACCGGCAGCCATTTTACGCATAGCCGGTGCTGTTATAGAAAACCGGCACTGATCCTTTGCCGCATTTTCAGAAATAGTAAGGCCATGATTACCGAAAACAGATCGCTGATCTGTCAGCAGTATCCAGTTTTTCTGAAGCGAAGGGGAATAAAAACAGAAAGCAGGTGTAGCTTTATTGCCGGTTTCCAACTCAACCACGGATGCCTTTCCTTCTTCCACTGATAGCCTTGGATTATTGGAAATTGTTAGGGGAACCGCAGGATTATAATACATATCTGCAGGATAAGCAGGATTGTAGCCGTTGCCGATGGATCGATACCTGTTTCCATTGTATACAATAGCGGGCACCATCACATAATTTTGCGGATGCCAGCCGGCAAAATCAAAGGAAAGTTCCACGGCAGTTGACGGAGAAAAGCCTTCCTCCAGCAAAAAGCGGACTTTTATATCAAGTGCCCCCGGCAGGTGTTTCACCGGCACAGCCTCTACATACAGTTTCCACCCCTTGGGAATGCTCGGATTTTGTTGCGTAATTACCTGCTCCTCCAGTAATTCCGTTCCCTTGTATTTTTTAATCCGGAGCTGTAGCTGGCCGTTCAGGGATTTCAGGTGTTTGTCAATGGCTGGAAAAGATTGCGCAAAACTGCCAGCTGTCAGCACTAGGGATAACAGCAGCAGCAATAATTTTCGACTGTACATAACGTTGCCCGGATCAGGGCTTTTTTGATTTTTGTAAATAAACAGGAGCTGTTTTAACGCCATTAACCAGCCTGTATAAAACCCAGCTTGTTTCTTCTTTACCCTGCTCTAAACGCCAGCTATTGGCAGGGTCGGCCAATTGTGCTTTTAACCAACGGGGAAATACATCGGCCGCTCTTGCTTGTTCCCAGGTACGGATGGTGGCAAAAATGGCTTCTTTCTGCGGACAGCTTTCTACGTCTTTTTGATTCAGAATTAAACTATAAGTGGTACCGGTTCCTACCGATATTGCCTGAATATGTTCATAGTCTTCTACTACCGACTTAGCACCTATAGCAAAATTTCCGCCCATGCCAACCGGGAAAAAATTTGCATAACTGACATCCCGTAAATCTTTTCCCTGGCTGGTAGTACTGCCCCATTCACGGGTCGTAAAATCATACAAATTTTTACCTCCGCCCACGTTCCAGATGCTTTGGTAATGCCAGGAGCCCTCTGATAAAGTAGCACCCGTAAAGCGGATGTAGGGAACACCTATTTTTTTGCCACGTTCAAACATTTTCCGAAAAAAGCGCTTGGTTGAATAATAACCGTGCCCGTTATTGAACAGGAATTCCTGTCCGTCAAAATCATAATAAGCCAACCCATTTATCTTACACACATCGGCATAATATTCCCCTATTTTATCCTGGAGTTGCATGTTCGGAATAAGGCCATCATACCCATAATTAACGGTAACCTGCAACTTATACACGGTATCACCTGTTGCATGTGAAGCCGGTGTTGTTTTCCAGTACCCACGCTTCACATTCAACAATCGGTACGGGGGCTGATCCGAAACACCCAGGTAATGAATTAATTCCTTTCCGATTTTAATCATGTTTAAATTGGCACAATGCCCTTCCCAACTGGCAATTTCTTCTAGGTATTTCGGATCATCCACTATAATAATTGTATCGGTTGAATTAATTGGTTTTGCCAGTAATCGTTTTTGCTGATAGCATAAACTATCGCTGGGAACCGGGCTTGCATCGAGGGTGCCCGGGGCAAGTGAATTAGTAATGGTGGTTCGGCCGATAAGAATACCTTCGGC
>NZ_LUKG01000021.1:0-31062 GCF_001601815.1 Flavihumibacter sp. CACIAM 22H1 | reverse complement strand
GGTTTTATGAGACAGGTTGCCGGATGTTAGTTTGATTGGTTTTCGGCTAAAATCCCTTCCATCTATGAAGCCGGCATTGGCCCGGTCGGGCCGTAAAAAACCTTGGTCATATAAGCTGATTGCTTTAAAACCCAGGCGGCGCGTATAGGAAATGATGCTGTCATTGAGGTTACCGGCAGCCATTGCATCGGGAACAAAAGCAGCGGGGTCTTTAATCCATTTACCGTTAAAATGTGGCATTGGCAGTTTTTCTGCAACTACGATGGAGCGGATCACTTCCATCAGTGCAATACTATCGGGGCTTCCGTAAAAAGCCACGGATGAACCGATATAATCTACGCCTGGTAAAGGCTGCACCTCAATATGGTTGGGTATATTGGCCTTCATATGAGGAATCAGCGAAAAAAATACTTCCCTCTTTTTTGAGCGGTCTCTCGACTGGTAGGCAATGGAAATCTGACCTTTTTCGTCTACCTGCGCAGCATCTCCGTATAAAATCCTGTACCAGGGTTCTTTATGTGCATAAAAAGCAACATCACTGATACCGTCTCCACCCAGGCTAAACACCTGCCCTTCCCGTAAGCTATCGGGTAATGGAAACCGATGCGGATCGGGGGTATGAATGATATATTGAAACGGGGCGGCATCTGCAATAGTAGTAGCTAATCCTCCCAGCGTATTATCATTTAAGGCCAGCAAACCAATTGCATAATTAATAGCAGCACTGGTATCGCGCGCTACGCCAATTATTTCTCCCATGAGATTGGTAATATTGGTAGCATACGGGCCCCACTGAACAGCTTCAATCTGGGCCCTATTGCTTACTGACAACAGGCTAAAGCGGAAATATTTTTTACGGAGTTCGAGCTGTACCCTTGCTACAGACCCATTAGAAAATGTTAGCACCAACTGCCTGGATGCCGCCTGATAAGCCGCTTTTACGGGTAGGTAATATTCCTGGGTGCTGCCATTATAAAGTTGAAGAACAGGAGATGGTTTGCCAGCCGCGCTGAATTCCCGGGCCGGGTTGGAAGAACGGTTTTTCATGCTGGTAATAAATCCCTGCTTATCGATATGGATACTGAAATAATCCGTTGAAAAATTCCATTGCGAAAAAACTACGGGCCCGGCCAGGAGAAAGATTAATGTAACTACTAAGCTTTTTTGCATCAGTCGACTGTTTAATTAAAGTTTCCACCCGACCGGTAACCAGTCGGGTGGAAAGGAATTATTGAAGGGGATCAAAACTTCCGCCCCACTCATTGTTCTGTTCCAGTACATTTTTAGACTGGGAAATCTGGTTAGGAGGAATGGCATAAAACCAGTGATTCAAATCCAGGTTAAATTTAAAGGTTTCATCACCATCCAGGTTGTCAATATAACGGGCTACAAATTTTGAACGTACCGCTGGCGTCATTATATTGTCGGAAGGAAGCGGAAGGGTTTCGCCCTCTTTGATGGTAATGTATAACCCGTGCCTGGCTCCCTGGTTATTCAGAATATCATAACGTTTCCAACGACGCAGATCACCAAAGCGTTTATTTTCGAAAGCAAACTCAACCTGGCGTTCTTTAATATATGCTTCCCGAATAGCTGCCGTTGAATTAGCTGTTATGCCGTAATTCCCATCATTTCCCGCAGTAATACCTGCCCGTTGACGAATGTCTTTCAATACCTGAAGGGCCTCATTGGTTTTACCTAATTCATTGGCTGCTTCGCCATAGTTCATCAATAACTCAGCAAATCGCATTTCAATCCAATCCGTTTGTCCCTGGTTAGAAAGCGCAGCCACCAAGGTAGTATCCAATCCTTTACGCTGGAAAAATCCGGTTATACCTGGGTTTCCGGGCATGGAAGGATGAATTACATTGAGCATATTGATGTATTTGCTGTTAGCGGCGTCCCATTTCCAGACATTCCAAAAGCTGTTTCCTTTTATATAAATAGGTGAAACTTCATCTGGCGTAGGATAAGGAGTACCCCCAAAGAAAACGGTCGAATAAAACCGGTCGTCCCGATTTGCATAAAAATCGTTCAGGAATTCAGTATTGTATTCCGGATCTGCCAACTGATCCTTATCAAACTGTAGTGGAGAGCCATCGCGTTTTGGAAAGGCCAGTAGTAGGGATAAGATGGGTTGGTTCGCATTCGATGCATCTTTGGTAATTGGTTCGGGACGGATTACATTAAAGTTAACGGCATGCCCGGGATGGAAAAACTGGTTAACCATAACCACTTCTTTGTTTCTTTCCTGGTACCAGATTTTACGAAAATCGGGATGTAGTGCATGCCCCTGCGCAATACCTTCATCAACGGCGGCTTTACAGGCGTCATAAGCAGCCTGCCAGCGTGCCTGGTCATTGGTCGGATTAAAAAGCGGGCTGGCATAGCTTAGTAAAACCCGCCCTTTCATAGCCATGGCAGCTACTTTGGTAATACGCCCATAATCGGTAGCAGTATTGGCATAGGCACCCGGCAATAAAAGAATGGCACTGTCCAGGTCTTTAATGATTTGTGCTACGCACTCCGATGTTTTGTTTCGAGGCTGGAATAATCCCTGCACATCTGCTGCATTTTGTTTGTGCAGGATTAAGGGAACACCACCTACGTTGTTGACCATTCCCCAATAGGTCCAGGCTCTCCAGAACTTGGCTTCACCGATATGTTGGTTTTTTTCCACTTCCGGAAGTATACCTGCAGGCAGTTGGTCCATTTCGTCCAGGAAATAATTCACCCGGTCAATAAATGTATAATTTAAGGCGGAGGTTGTGCCATCTACTGAAATAATACCGCGTTGATAATTACCCAGGCTTTTTGCAACGGAAATTCCTTCGTCCGAAGCATTTCCATTAAAAGGCCAGCCCGGCATTTGTCCGCCATAGATATCATTCAGAAAGGCTTTGATCATAACAGGGTCCTTCCACACATTATCTGGTACAATTGAATTGGTATTTTCATAATCCAGGCCTTTTTTACAGGAGGGCAGCAGTAGTCCGGATAGCAGGAGGCCCGTCAGAAAACTATTTATTTTTATACGTATTTTCATACTAAGCTCATTTTTAGTGCTTCTTAAAGCGATACATTAACACCGAAGTTGAAATTTTTCATAGTTGGATAGGAGAACCCATCGCCCAGTTCAGGATCGTAAAAATCTTTACCAAACCGGCTGAACATAAACAGGTTAGATCCGCTGAAGAATAGTTTCAATCCCTGCAAACCAATAATATTGGTAATCCGATCGGGCAACTGGTAACCCACATTTAATAACCGCAGGCGGAGGAAGCTTGAATTCTTTAACCAAAAATCACTCTCAGAGTTGGTTACCCATTGTGTACCGTCGTTGATAGAGTAGCGGATCGGTAAGCTTCCGGACGTATTTTCGGGGGTCCATCCATCTGTATACCAATTACGCCACATCCGGTTCCATTCCACATTTCCGGTAACCAGATTATTCACATACCGGAATTGATTGAAGTTTCCACTAAAACTGGCATCTATAGAAAGTCCTTTCCACTCAAGGCCCATATTTAATCCCACTGAAATCGGGTTATTTCTTTTCCTCAGGGTGGTGATATCCCAGCTATCGATGATTCCATCGGGTTTACCCTCTACACCACTCAGGTCTTTATAAATTAACTGTCCCAATGCAGGGCTAACGCCGTTCCATTTATAGTTGGGATTAGCGGCCAGTAATCTATCCAGGTCGGCCTGGGTACGGATCATCCCGATTACCTCATACCCGGTAACCCTGGAGGTTGAATTACCAGGATTTTTTTGCCAGGGGTAAGTAATATTCTGATCCTGTATCACATAATTGGCATTACCATAAGCAGCATTTACATTGGCATAGTAATTAACCTGTCCGGCTGTGTTCCGGTAACCTACCATAGCTTCGATGCCGCGGGCTTTTATTTCGCCATAATTGGAGGCTGGGATGGTACGGCTGAATGTTGGAGGAACAGAATTTATCCTGCTACCTAAAATATCATAGGTTCTGGTAGTATAGTATTCCAGGCTGGCGGTAAAATGCTTATGGAAATTGATATCTACCCCGATATTATAGTTCATGGATTTTTCCCAGGTGAGGCTGGTATTTACCAGCGAGCCGTAGGTGATTCCTGGATTGGTTACGCCATTGGTTCCAAAATAGGCCGGGTTGGCAGAAGAGTAGGATTGCAGCCATTGCCATCCACCGATACCATCATTTCCTACAAGACCCGCAGAAGCACGCAGCTTCAACATTTCTACATTTTTAACCTTGCTGAAAAAATTCTCCTTAGAAAGAATCCATCCGGCAGATGCAGAGGGAAAGAATCCCCAGCGCTGATCCGGTGCAAAATTCATTGACCCGTCGTAGCGATAAGCAAAACTGGCCATGTATTTATTGTCGTAATCGTAGAAGAACTGACCCACCCAGGATTTACGCCCGGTAATAAACTCAGGATTACCATTCGCATAACTATCGAGCCGATCGCCACTGGCTGCCCACCACTGATCGGTCAGGTAAACAGGAAAACTTTCTCTTCCGGCAAAAATACCTCCGCCCTGGGCTTCGGCTTTTTCATATATCAGCCAGCCTTTAACATTATGCACTGAATGGAAGGTACGATCATAGCTCAATTGAAAGTTCAACTGGTAATCATTGCTCCAGCTATGATCTTCCCGGATAAAACTCCTGCCAACCTGGGAAGACCTTTTTAAAGTAACCAGGTCTTCATCTTTTGTGCTGATCTGGTGTAAACCAGTCTTTTTCATTACCCACATGTTATATTGTTTCATGTAGGATTTACTGCGGTTATTGGTATAGGATTTATTAAACTGTGCAGATGCACTTAGTCCTTTAATAGCAGCAATTTTGTAGGTTGCCTGTAAGTTGAGAATTGGTTTTATACCATTACTTTTAATATATCCTCCATCCCCTCTAACTTCAGCCCCTACATTTCCTATCCAGCCATAATCGATCGGATTTCCTGCATCGGTCCATACCGGCTGATCAGGCTGCCATAGTAACTGTTTACGGTAAATACCCTGGATATCACCCACCGAAGTATTGGTAGGTGAATAACTGAGGTTATTGTTCACTGTTAGTCCTGCAAAAAGGCTGAGGTTTTTAGTGAGGTCGGCGGTAATATTAGTACGAAGATTATACTTATCATAGCTGAGGTTTTTCATAAAAGCACCTTGCTTTATGTAAGATCCACCCACGAAGTACTTTATTTTTTCCCCGCCCCCGGATATTCCCAGGTTATGCGCGGTTGTAGATGGGTCCTGCCATACGGCATCGAGTTGATCATATCCCCAACCATTATTAATCCCCTTAAAATAATCCAGGTCATCCTGGGTCCATCTCCATCCGGCCGGATCTGAGTTGGGATTGATGCGGTTGTATAACTCGCCCGTTTCAACAGCACTGGTCAATTCCGCATTTTTTCCTCTTTTTTCAAATCCGGTACTAAATGAATAATTGATCTGCGCTCTCCCGGATTTACCTCTCCGGGTAGTAACAACAATAACCCCGCCGGCAGCACGAGAACCGTACACCGCTGAGGAAGCAGCATCTTTCAGAACAGAAATATTTTCAATATCATTGGGACTCAGGTTGTTGAAATCACTCGCACCGCTTACTTTTCCATCAATAACATATAATACATTCTGTGCATTAAAAGAGCTTGCAACACGTATATTGATGCCTGGTTGTGTGCCTGGAATGCCGTTTGGCGTACCTACCCGAACGCCCGCCATCTGCCCTGCCAGCAAATTACCTAACGACGTGGTAGGTGTATTACGCCTGGGCTCATCCATTTTCATGGTTACAACCGACCCGGTGAGTAATTCGCGCTTTTGTGTGCCGTAGCCGACCACCACCAGTTCTTCCAGGCTACCATCCTGCCGGGTAAGTTCAACAAACATGGAGCCGGCTCCTGCAGCAATTTTCCTGGTTTGGAAACCTACCATAGAAATAGTTAAGCGGGCATTTTTTGGAGCAGTAATTTCAAACCTGCCAGCTGCATCTGACAGGGTACTTGTTTTACTACCATCCAGTACAATTGTAGCTCCCTGCAGAGGAGATTGATCTTCAGAAGCAACTATGCGGCCTGTTATTTTATCTCTTTCCTGTGCCACCAGCGCTACGGAAAAGAGCATAGAACAGCCCACGCAGATTGCCGTCAACAGCAATTTCGTTAGTTTACTCATAAATAAATGGTTAGAATTTGGCTAAAACGATCCTTATCTTTTGAAATAATTTATTACCCTAAAATTTGTTATTTAATGCTTTCTTCCCAACAATGAATTTGACGAGGTTTGATGCTATTTTTGCAGGATATTTTTTTGAAAAAAATCCTGCAATTGCTGTATCTTTTCCAACACATTTCAACAATTGATTGAAGAGCAATGCAATTCATTTACGAAAACTTTACTTTTCCTCCGGATCAATCCTTCACTATCCGGTCTGAGTTTATCGAAATCAAAAAATACCAGGCCTTCCGTTGTCATGTTAATTATGAGATAGCCTTGATCGAAAACTGTTCTGGCAAGCGATTTATTGGGGATCATATTGCGGATTTTGAAGGAACCGAATTGGTTCTGATGGCCAGCTATTTGCCACATTGCTGGCAATATTATCAGACCATTGACGAACATGCCCCCGCGCATGCCATTATTATTCATTTTTTTCCCAACTTTCTTGGCGACGAAATTTTCACAAAACCAGAAGCCAAACACCTGAAACAGTTGTTTTCAGATGCAGCCAATGGAATTTTATTTTCGGGACAAACCATCAGTAAAGCAAAAATGATTATGCAGCAGATGCTGTATGAAAAAGGCTTGGTAAGAGCTGCCCTGCTATTACAGTTGTTGGACCTGATGGCCGGATCATCCAACGCCCGGCTTCTGAGTTCGCCCGGTTGCAACATTATTGAAAGCTCCACAGAAGCTAACAATATCAATAATGTGTTTGAATATATTTTCAAGAATTTCAGGAATAATATTACCCTGGAAGAAGTTGCAGCTATCATTCCTATGTCGTCCTCCGCATTCTGCCGGTTTTTCAAATCAAAAACGGGCAGAACACTGACTGCTTTTATTAAAGAGCTGAGAATCGGGCATGCCTCCAAACTATTGCTGGAGCAAACACATAATGTTTCCGAGGCCTGTTATAATAGCGGATACAATAATATTTCAAACTTCAACAAACATTTTAAGGAAGCGCACGGCGTTTCTCCCAAACAGTTTATGAAACGATACCAGTTGGCTGGTGCAGAGGAAGAATAAATTAATATCAGGGTTGTTGAAAACGATAAAACTCCGACAATTCTACCCATTTCTGTCCTTTATCCGTACCTGGAATACCTAACTGGTAACTGTCCATTAAACTGTTCCATGCTGCACAACGGGCATGAGTAGCTGCTGCTTTTTTGCCCAACTCACCCAAATCCGCACCTGCCGGAACAATTACTTCCATTACAACCAGGTGTTGATAATGGTATAATTTTATTGACCGATAGCCGGCATTTTTGAAACCAGCCTCTACCTCAGGCCATATTTTCTGGTGATAATCGAGGTACTCACGCAGTTTATCGGGCTCTGTGCTGATATTTACCGCAAACAGATGGCGTTCTTCTTTTTGTTCATTACAGGAAAGCAGGCAGCAGAAGATCGTACAAAAAAGCAGGTATCTCATAAAGACATATTTTACTATTAACCGGGTACACGTCAACTAAATATCCAATAAATCAATAACATTACCACGGCCAGTACTAACCAGCCTGTCCAAACCATGCGCAGGTCATTTCCTCTTGTTTTATCAATTTCAAGCAAGGTGGGCAAACTGGTTTGAACAGTGGTTGTTTTGAAAAATAAAGACACCAATATGGCAACTGCCAATAAGCCCGCAAACAAATAAACGGAAAGCATCAAAAAATGTGGCCAAAAGCCGGCATGGGGTAGATTCAATACCGTACATACGCCAATCACTAAACAAATCAATCCGCCGCCATATAAAACCACTTCAGCAGCAAGGCTACTCATTCTTTTCCATAAAACACCTGTAATAAAGACCACCGAAAGCGGTGGTGCCAGGATCGATACCATACCCTGGCTTAACTCAAAAAAACCTTTTCCCGAGCGGGAAAACAACCATGCTATACCAATTGCAATAAGTCCGGCTACTACGGTAATCCATTTACCCATTGTAATTTTTGCCTTTTCATCCAGTTGCCATATTCTGCCTGCCACATCCAGGGTAAAGACCGTACTGAAAGAATTCAGACCGGAAGAAACGGTATCAATCAAGGCTGCAATGATTGCAGCCAGGCAAAGTCCCAATAAACCGCTCGGCATCAATTGGGTAACCAATGTAATATAGGCGTTATCTTCCTGTGCCTGGTCTCGGAACAACACATAACACATCATGCCCGGGAAAATAAAAATCAGGGGCATAATGATTTTAAGTACCGCCAACAGTAAAGCCCCGAATTGGCCTTCTCTCAGGTCTTTTGCCGCCAGTACTTTCTGTACAATGGTTTGATCTGCGCACCAATAATAAATTGCCACTACAGGGTAACCGGCAAGAATAGCAATCCAGGAATAGTGAGGATCAGAAGCCGGTCTGAACAACTTCCAATATGCTGTTGGCACGGAATTCACAAAGGAATCGATACCACCAATTCGTTGAAGCGCCAGCCAGGACAATATCACAGAAGACACGATAATTATCACCGATTGAAAAATTCCGGTTCTGACCACCGCTTTCAATCCGCCAATAGCAGTAAAACTGGTGGCAATTACGGTTACAAGAATTACTGCATACATCAACGGCCAGTCGAAAATCTGTGAAATAATAAGTCCGCCTGCGTACAGCGCACTACCCAGCCAAACCAGTAAAATAGAGATCAGGCTGTAAATGGTAAGAAAATTATACGATCTTTTTCCGAACCGCAATTGTAGAAATTGCGGCATGGTACTGATTTTGGTAGCCAGGTAATGGGGAAGGAAAAACATGGCCAGTATCAGTAAAAAAATCCAGGCCAACCATTCAAAATTACTACCTACAACACCGTGTGAAAACCCAATTCCTGCAAATCCAATTAACATCATCGGCCCGGCATTTGCGCTAAACAAACTTAAGCCGATCTGCCACCAACGTAACATTCTGCCACCAAGAAAGATATCGGCATTGCCCTTAGCAGATTTTCGGTTCAGGTAGAATCCTATCAGTAATAACAGTACGATATAAACTACTAAAACGATGTAATCCAGGGGGGCAAGCGAAATTCTCATCTATTGATTCTTTAAACTGTTACATGTTTACAACGGGTGCGTATTTGGTAACATTCTCTTTTGTCCAGATTTTATGAACCAATACTTTGTCCGTATTGCTCCAGTACTCCCAATCTATGCGGATGGGTAGCCCGGCTATTTCAGGAAATATATATTTCCCATTTTTCCATGCTGGCTTTACCGTAAAATATTTCTCTAGTCCAAACATAATGGAATACAGGTATTCAACCGGGCAATTTTCGGGGGCTGTAGCAAGAAAGGAGGCTGTATAAAGCGAATAGCCACCGGAGGAGAAATCGATTTCATGTTTGATCGCCAGGTCACGTACTTCTTTCCATTCCTGGATACCACCTAAATGAGTAGGTACTGGTTGCAGGTGCTTAACCCCTGCATTAACCAAAGCGGGAAACATTTTTCCGGAACGTTCAGATTCTCCGTAGGCTATTTTCAGATAAGATTGTTTACAAAGCTCTTCGATATCAGCATATGCTGCTGAATGAATGGGCTCTTCTAACCAGGCAATGTTTAGATCAGCAACCTGGTTCAAAAAGTCAAGCGACTGGTTCAGTGTCCAAATCTGGTTAGCGTCCACCGCTAAGGCTACCTCTTTACCAATTAATCGTCGTACGAATTTTACCCGTTCAATGTCTTCGGCCATGTCTGAACCGAAATTACGGCCAATTTTCATCTTCACACAATCCGCACCTGCTTCAAGAAATTTTACCATTTCTGTCTCCAGTTCCTGAAAACTATAATTCGTTCCTCCCCCACTGCCATACATCCTTGCCCAGTTTCGCTCCGCATTTAAAAACTGGTACATGGGTACCCCTTTTCGCCTTGCTGCCAGATCGTATAAAGCCAGGTCTAACTGACCTAATAATGCAGCTGCCTGACCCCGGAAGCCTTCATTCCTGATAGACCAGTACAATAACTTATATAGATCGCGGTAAGGAAGTCCGTCATTATAAAATAAAATAGGAAACAGGCATTTTTCAAGGATATTGTTATACGTATTAAAAATGGGCGCTTCTCCAATATTGCCGTCTTCGTCCTCAATAGTTAGTATGGATAATCCAAACCTGTTAAAAGGCCCCATGGTAGCATCCTGAAAAGGGGTAACTGTTGGCACTGGCTCTAATACCCTTAACTGAACGCGGTGAATATGAAAAGTTTCCAGATCGATTTGATTCATATTTAAATCTTGTTATATTTTTTCTCGTTAATACACTCCAGTATTTCCTGGAACAGGGCTGCGGGAAGAGGTCCCATTTTAAGTGCAACCAGGGTTTGATCCAGTTCCTGCTGATTAGACGCCCCCAAAACAATGTTAATCGGGAAGGCAATAGTTTGCATAAAACGTATAGCCAATGTACTCAGAGGGAGTTGATGGGTGTGGGCAATTTTTTCCAGCCGCAGCGCGGTAACAATTGCTGCCCGATCCAGCCAATTCGGAGCAGACTGGGTAAATTCCTGAAACCGACGGCCAAGTAAACCCATATACAGTGGACTGGCGGCCCAATAACTTATTCCATTATCGGTACAGGCTGCCAGGGAACTTCCGATGGCATCGGTACAACAGGCATTGAGCCGGTTATATTCCATAACTACGTCAAAAATGCCTGCCTCCAGGTAATTCTTGAACAGGGAGGGATAGTTTCCGCCAAGGCCGATTTTTTTTGTAATACCGGTTTCTTTGAATACCAGCATTTGTTCAACAGCAGCTTTTATCTGTGGAGGAGGAATAGCAGCCGGCTCGTGCAGGAAAAGCAGATCTACCTGGGAAATTCCTAATTGTTGTAAACTGTTTTCTGCACTATTAATAAGGGCTGAAGGGGAATAGTCATAGCGCCCCTGATCGGAAGTATAGGTTTTTAAGCGGCCGACTTTAGTACTTATAAAGGGAGGCTTACCTTTCCAATGCCGGATTGCCTGCCCTACAAATAGTTCAGCGTCACCGTAGGCAGGGGCCGTATCAATTGCGCCAATTCCTTCTTTGAGCGCATGTAGTATTGTTGCAACAGACAGGTCCGGATCCACGCTTTTCCATACGCCTCCCAAACCTGCCGTACCTAAAATAATCTTTTCCCAGCTACGGGAATCGAGCGTACCAGTACTCATATAGCTTGCTATTTCTCTCCGGCATAAAGCTAATTTTTTTACTGTACTGGCCTGCAAGTAACTTGCCCATTACTGGTGTTATTTTGCCCTGTTTTAAAAGCTGGGGGTTAGTCTGCTAAATTGAAGGATACAACTATTCGGCAACCGTGTCCATATGAACTATCCAGTTCAAACAAACCACCCAATTGTTGAATCCGCCTTTCCATACTAACTATACCAATACCAGTTTTTATCTTTTTCAGGTCAAACCCCACCCCATCGTCCGAAATCTTTAATACCAGCTTATTGCGCAAGGCCGTTACCTGGATACGCACATTTTTGGCCTTACTGTATTTCATTATATTGTTTAACTGTTCCTGGATAATCCGGTAGATGGTTAATTTATAACTGCTATGAAGAGAATTGAGTTGGCCGATTCCTGAAAAACTGCTACTAATAGCTACTGTACCCAAAGCAGCAATTTTACCGATAAAGCTCTTTATCAGTTCCACCACAGAAAGATCCTGTTTCTGAAAAATAGAATTAGATTCTGAAACCTGCTTCACACTTTGTATGGCAGACGACAAAAGCTCCATTACCTGTTTTTTAGCCTGTATGTCTTTTTCTGTAGAAGGAAGCAACTGTTCCATATACAGCTTCGCTACACAAAGCAAGGGGTTAACACTATCATGGAGTTCGTGCGCCAGATCAGTCCTTGCCGCTTCATTTTCCAGGATGGATAAGGAACAAAGTTCCTTGGCCGACATAAATACCCCGCTTTTTAGTTCCCGCTTATAAAAATCGGCGGGGGCCGCTTCGGTTGGGCAGCTGGAAACGAGCTCCTGTATGCTGGTAGTTGCAATGGCCGGCTGAATGCGCCTTGATGTGTGGGTTCTGTTCATAGGATATGCTGTAAAGGTTTCTAAATTCATAGTACAAAGCTACGCGTTGTAAATAGGTATAAAACGGCACTTTTGTGTAAAAAAGAAGCCACTATCAAATTGATAATGGCCTTTGTAATACAGCTGTGATGCATGCTACTAATCATGGACGATTCCTTGCTGTATGTACTTTCAATGGGACGGATCAGGATCATAGGACTTGGTAATGATTAACTGGACTTAAAAACGGGTTTGTTACATTCTGAGGCAAAGGTACCAACCGCCTTTGCCCTTCCTATTCCACTTTTGTGTATTTATTCAAATTAGCCGATCTGAAAAATCTTAAAAAATGCTCGTAATTCATTAATTTATAAGGGAATTACACAAAAGTGCCAGTACCTCCAGCTGGAACTAATGT
The DNA here is from genome assembly GCF_001601815.1 of Flavihumibacter sp. CACIAM 22H1. Taxonomy (GTDB): domain Bacteria; phylum Bacteroidota; class Bacteroidia; order Chitinophagales; family Chitinophagaceae; genus Flavihumibacter. Next base: position 18,387 of record NZ_LUKG01000021.1, on the reverse strand, counting down.
ACTTTCACCGTAACTAAGTCACCCGATAATGCCAGACATTAAAATGCGGCTTTTATTACTATTATCTCTATTTGTCATAACCACCTGTTATGGCCAGGAAAAGGACTATAAAAACATCCAGTTTAAACAATACAATTCGATCCAGGGGCTACAAACGGCTGCCTGTGATAATATTTACCAGGATAAATACGGCTTTTTATGGATCAGTACCTATTACGGGATCAGCATTTTTGATGGCACCCATTTTTTCAACCTGCCGATGTACACCCAGGACAGTGCCTTTAATCTATCACAAAAACCACATACCTTCTTACAAAAAGATAGTTTTAATATGGTAATCAGTTCACCAAACGGACTCTATACCTATAACTACCGCACACACACCATTACAAAAAACAAACAACAGCCCATTCCAATCGGCAGAGAAACCATAAAACTATTGGGAAAGTCAAAAACCGGTAATAACATCCATCTCAAAACATTTTCCACTTTTTATACTATCGACAGCGCTGATAAAATCATTGACAAAAAAGAACTAAACGGGCCGGGATATGAAAAAGACGCCATTCATATTGGCTCCTATACATCGCATTATTTCCTTACCAAAAACAACCAGCTAATTGAACATAACCTATCAGACAATAGCAGCAAACCCTTATTAAAACTGCCTTACAAACCAAAATTTGCTATCCTGAACACAGAAAACCGGCAGCAGGCAATTATCTGTACCGACAAGTATTTATATCATCTGCCGGCAAATGCGGAAAGCCCCCTGGTTAAACTGGATCTTTCGCCGTACGAAACAAATCCCTCTACCCTGCCGATCAACGATATTTCCTGTGATCAGCAGGGAAATTATTGGATTGGTGGTATGAATAAATTACTGGTCTATTTCCCCAAAGAACAAAAACTGCTAAACCTGAGACCACAACTGGCCGAAGCTGGTGGTCGGTCAGATACACATATTGTTGATATCATCAATAATAAAGATGAAGTATACCTTTCCACCACTATGTCGGGTATTTTAATTTCTAACCGATCAGACCTGGTTACCAACATCAATAATTTTCCCAAAGGCGGTGATATTGTCGGAACTATTGCGTTGAAAAAAAACACCCTACTATGTGGCAACTCATCGAATGTCATAAACCGTATAAGTTATTCCAATGACAGCTACCAGGTTAGCTATAACCCGGTAAAAAACATTCATACTACCTTTATTGCCCATTTAGAAAACCTTGACGAAAACCATACATGGGCTATTTATTGGGATAAATTCAAGCTGGATATCATCAATACCCAAAAAATGGAAGCTTTGAATCTTAACTTTCCGATTGATGAGGTTTCCAGGCAGCATAAAGAATCCTTTAAAATATCTTTACCAACCAAAGATGCCATACCGATCATAAAAAAAATAAACGACTCCCTGTTTTTGTTTACAGCTAATAATAAACTTTATGAAGTAACGGGAGCTGTTTCAAGAGGATTCCAATTTTCTTTAATAGACTCTATTAAAGGCAACCATTATTTTACCTCGATTGATTTACCTGACCCTGGTCATGTGTACCTGGGCACTTCGGGCCTGCAAGTATTTCAATTGGTTAACGGAAAGCTGGAAAAAATTATTGATGAATTCAATTCTAATATCCCTGTACGTTATGTACTTGAAGACGGCAATAAACATAAATACCTGCTTACCACCAATGGCATTTATGTTTACAAAGCAACTAATCAGTTTTCGCATCGATTATCTGCAGAAACAAATCAGATAAACGGCAATATTATCTACAGCGGTTATATTGACCAATCAAATATATTATAGGGCGGCCACCAATGCCGGAATTATTGCATACGACTGTCAGTCTAACAGCGTTTTCAAATTATCCTCCTTGCGAACCATTGCCAACATAGAATTTAATACCAAAAGTATTGCCGTGGATTCCACCGAAATTGTTTACTTCGGTGGTTCGAATGGAATTTCCAAAGTAAACACGCATCTGTTTGTGCGAAAAGACAGGAACTTTTATGTATTCTTCTATAGCATAAAAAACCAGGACCAATTGATTCATAACAGCATTCTTCCAGGATCAATTGTAGAAAAAAAAGACTTCCCTTATTTCAAAAGCAATTTCAGCTTTTCTATACATGCAATTTCCAGTTTCCAGGTAGAGCCTTTTGAACTCAGGTATAAAATGGAAGGCATTGATTCTACCTGGAGAATTCCTAACAACCTTACCATCGACTATTTTGGCTTAAAACCCGGCAGCTATAAACTTCGTGTATATGGAAAATACCCCGACAGTGAACAAGTGGAAGAAGTATCTTATAGTTTCACCATTGCCCTTCCGTTTTGGAAAGAAAGCTGGTTCTATTTACTGATTTCCGGCATATTTAGCGTATTAATATTTCTGGCAACCAATTACTGGTACCGCAAAAAAACAGAACGCCAGAAAATTATCCTGGCAAATATGGCTACCATCCGAAATGAAAGAGAGCGTATATCACAAGAGCTGCACGACGACCTGGGATCCGGCCTTACTTCGATAAGGCTCTTGTCCAAATCATTGCTGGCCAACCCGGATAGTCCCAGAACCAATAAAATGTTAACAGATATAAGCCGAATTGCCGGGGAACTGATTGACCAGATGAGTGAAATTATCTGGGTTTTAAACCATTCAGACGATACGTTTAACGGTCTTATTGCCCATCTTCGGATTTATATGGCAGGTTATTTACAACGAATTGACCTGCCCATTCGCCTCCAATTAAACAGCACCGTACCTGATAGCCTGCATATCAGCAATACGGTTCGAAGAAATATTCTGCTCGTAATAAAAGAGGCGTTTCATAATACGGTAAAACATGCTGATGCCAGCTTATTTAGCATTGATTGTAATAAAACAAATGAAGGATTACTGGAAATAAAAATTTCAGACAATGGAAAAGGATTTTTTCCTGATCTTTCAAAACCCGGCAATGGATTAAACAATATAAGGAAAAGGATATCGAGCATTAATGGCTCCGTAACCTGGAACAACCAGGATGGCACACAACTAATTATTTTAATAGCACAAGAAACTACAAACCCAACGTTATGATTACTGTATGTATTGTTGATGATCAACCGATATTACGCCAAACGCTAGAAGAAATTGTCAACAACTCAGCCAATATTTCCTGCATTGGGTCATTCCCCGACGCAGAGTCGTATATCAATGAATACGATGCCTTAAAACCTGATGTTACATTGATGGATATTGACTTGCCTGGCTTATCAGGAATTGAAGCCATTCAATTAATAAAACTGAAAGACCAGCATGCAAAATTCCTGGTTCTTACCATTTTCAATAATGATGATAAAGTATTTAATGCCATCAAATCGGGCGCTGGAGGTTACCTGTTAAAAAAGCATTCCTTTGATTATTTACTGGAAAACATAATGGAACTTCAGGCGGGTGGCGCACCCATGTCGCCCGAAATTGCCAAGCGGGTAATTACCTATTTTCAACGGAGCAGTTCTGGCCCCGATCTGAATAGTCTTACCGACCGCGAAAAAGAAGTATTGGAATTAATTGTAGAGGGCTATTTGTATAAGGAAATTGCTCACAAACTACATGTAAGCATAGACACTATTAAAAAACATGCCAGCAGCATCTACGAAAAAATGCATGTGCGTACCCGAAGTGAAGCCATAAAAAAATATCTTTCCAAATAAAAATTGGTACAAAAGTGTAATTGACGGGTTATTGCAAGTTGGTAGCTTTGCTTAGTAATTCAATCCAATTCCGAAATGCAATAACCATGTCTACGCCAACTATAAGTGTTCTTATTGCAGACGACCAAAAACTCATCAGGGATACCTGGACCAGTATACTAGCACTTGAACCAGGTTTCCAGGTTGTAGCTGAAGCTGCAGATGGTGAGGAAGCTATTCAATTGGGGATTTGGCACCGCCCCGATTTAATCCTGATGGACATTGTAATGAGCCCTGTTAATGGCGTTACTGCCATTAAAGAATTACTGAGCGTTTCCACTGCCTTCAACATATTGGCCGTTTCCATGTATGCCCAACCCTGGCTGGTGAAACAAATTATGAAAACCGGGGCAAAAGGATACATCACCAAAAACACTTCCAGGAAAGAATTTTTACAGGCGGCTCATCAAACCGCAAAGGGACTTAAATTTATTTGTGATGAAGTAAAAACCAATCTTACTGAAGATCTGATATTACCGCACCGTTCCCGGTCTATCAACCAGCTTACCAAACGCGAAATTGAAATTGCCGAACTGATTTGCAAAGGGCTTACTTCTAAAGAAATCAGTGGTCAAATTGATATTCAACAAAAAACCGTTGAAGTTCACCGAAATAATATAATTCGAAAGCTGAGAGTTAAAAATACTGCTGACCTGGTAAATTTTATGTACGCCGCAGGACTACTGATCCATGACTAGCCATTACCATAAAAGTATACTTACACTGGTTGTAACTGCCTTGTTTTTAACCGGCCCTGTTGCAGGGCAAAGCCGGGAATTAATTGATAAAATGATTGATACCAGCCGGTCATTTTACAGAAATGAGCAACGGTTCAATTATATCCTATCCTATTCTTTACGAATACTGCAGGAGTCAGAAAAAATCGGCTATGAACGCGGCATTGTAAATGGATTATGGTGTATAGCAGACATTCTTTCCAAGTGCGGAGATTACCAAAAGAGCAATCAGTATTTAGCTAAGCTAGATAAACATGCCTGGTATCTTAAAAAAAACCCGGAAGATCAGTTTTACCTTGATATGCTGCAGGGAGAAAACTTTTTTGCTCTTGGGCTAAGCTCCTATTCCAAGCAATGCTTTGAAACGGCCGGCCGTCAATTACTTCGCATCAATGATAAAAAAAGCCGCATCAATGCCACCCTGTTTTATCATTTATCCTGCGAAATTGCTACCGAACAAAAAGACAGCCTTTTAGCCCATTACAGAGCTGTACTGGAAATTATAGATAATCCCCAAAATCAACTTTATTTCAAAAACAACCCGGAACATAATTCTCAGGACAAAGCGCTGGCATTGATTTCAATGGGCGATTTGTACCTGCGGTACAATGCCATCGACTCCGCCCGTTCTTTGTACAAAAAAGCCGCCGAGTTCTTAGGACAATCAGGCGCTTCCAATTATGAAGCTTATTTATACGATGGATTAGGTAAATTATCCATATGCCTCAACCAAAAGGAGGAAGCTTTGCAATTCTATAAACGGTCTATAGAAATAGCAGAAAAATACCAGATGACGGAGCTTCTTATTGATGTTTACCAGGCACTGCATGCATTAACCCGGAAATACGGCGATTACAAAAACGAACTGAATTTTCTACACAAATACGTACACCTTAAAGACAGCCTTGCAGCTATAAAATCCCAATCCATTGAATTAATAATAGATGATCTCGTACAGGACCAGATCAGCACCATTCAACAAAAACACCAGGAGCGTATATTAAAAGGAATTATTGCGCTGGTATTTCCGTTCATCTATTTTTTTCTGGTGGTAGTTCATTTTATCTATGCAGCCAATGATCCGTTGCCGCCAACGGCAACTGAACTACCCGATCCCCTTGGGTCTACGGGGTAAAAATAAGTTTAAGCGCAACGGGTAAACCTATTCTTTATAAAATGCAATTCTCCTGGCCCTTCCTACTGAAATGGTAAAACCGGTGAGTTTACCTTGTTGATTGCGAAGAAAACGAAGGTTGGAACCGGATGTTTCAAATCCATCTTTATACGTTGGGGTATAAACAACGGGAGCATCGGGCGCTAGACTATATTCCAGGGTTTTATCTGTTGCTTTCAGGCGGATCCTGACATTGGCTTCTTCACTTTTATAAGATCCTTCAAATTGTTTAAGCTGGGCTGGCGTCCAGGAAGCGGCTGGTTCTTTTAGAAACAGAACGGTATCGGCAGAAGGGCCGGGGTCTATCCGCGTAAACCCGGAACTGGTAAAATAAACCCGGAACCCATTGATGGAATAACTGCCGTCTGTTGCCCTCAGGAAGGGTTGCTTGCCGGCAAGTAAGAGCAAACTATCAGCGGCTATCAGGTGGTCGGCATCATCTGATTTACTGTTCCGGTACCAGCCTTCCAGCTTTTTCTGTACCGCAGGAGCTGCTTTGAATGGTTGCAAAGGCAGACTGGCCGTTGTTGGGGGCGCGGGTATAAACAGGGACGCTATTTTGTCTGCCACCTGAACCGGTGAAAATCCGCTGGTATTGGATAATAATGCAATAGCCAGGCCCTGTTTGGGAAAATAATCCAGGTTGGCCCGGTAGCCGGCGGTAGCACCGCTGTGTGTTACACGGTCCTGGCCATTAAACTGGTCGATCCTTAACCCCGCCGCATACGGATGCCATACCCCATTTCTGAATCTTCCCCTCTCTAATTGTTGTTGTAAAAAAGCAGTGCCCCCCAATTTACCTGCCTGCATAAAAGCTGCCCATTTTACCAGATCGGAAGCGGTTGTTAACAAGCCCCCGTTACCATGCGCATTTTCATTGGGCATAAGCGTTTTAAGTTGCAGAGGCGTTTGCTGGTAAGCGATGGCTCTATTTTTCACAATCTGCCGGTAATCACTGCGCCAACTGGTATGAGTCATACCTGCGGGTTGAAAAATACGTTCTTTGCAAAACTGGGCAAAGCTGGTTTTGGCTACCCTTTCAACGATTATAGCCATCAGGTTATAGTTGCTGTTGCTATAAATGTATTCTGTGCCGGGGGCATTGTTCAACGCTTTCTGGCGGCAAATGATTTGCAAGGCATGTGCATTCGAATAGGCTCTTGTTCCTCTTCCCCAACCTTCCACCTCTGCAACCGATCCCCAATCACGCAATCCACTTTGGTGATGGATCAGGTCATAAATGGTAAGTACAGCGCCATATTCAGGAAGTTCAGGAATATAGGTACGCACATCATCCTGCAGCCTAAGTTTACCATCCTGTTGCAGTAGCAAAATGGCGGCGGCCGTAAACTGTTTAGAAACCGAACCCGCCTCAAAAATAGTGGCAGTATCATTGGCTATTCCGTGCTCGAGGTCTGCCGCCCCCACAGCATTGGCATATAATAACTGCCCGTTACGGCTTATTGCGATGGATACACCCGGCAGGTTGGAATGGGTCCAGGGTTGCAAAATCTTTTCTATCTGAAGACTGGTATCAGAAAAACCAGGTTGCGCTGTTGCTGCAAACGGGAAAAAAATCAGCAAAAAGAATCGTTTCATGAATTAAATCTACATGGAAAATTTTTCTTTTTTCCGATCCTTTCTTAAAACCGGAATTTTTGTATGTACCACCTGTACTAAAATGCCAACAGCCGTTTGGGTTGATTCCAAACGGCTGTTGAACTCTTTAAGACAGGATTACAATTTCCAGTTCGTATCAAAGAAGCCCGTCAGCTTCAGGTGCTTAGCACCATCTTTCAGCATATCGAAACTGAAGATCATATAATCCGGAAATCCACTGGCACCGGCAAAGTATTGGTTGGCATAAGCTGCATTATTTCCCTTGTCACCAGTTCCGGTTAAAACAGCTACCGAAGCTTTCGATGAATTTTTCAGGGGCCATACAAAATAAGTAGCCAGGTCCTCTCCTTCCCAGCGCTGATTACCCGCCGTAATCAGGTTGCGTTCTACCTGGATCGGGCAATCGGATAAAAGCAGTGGCCAGGCCGCATTGGTTGATTTATTACCAATAAGGATAACCCCGCGGTCCTTGTATTTTTCCAGGGAATATTCTTTATCGGTAATAATATCTACAGCACCATTTCCCCGGTAATACCAGGTCTCCGCATCGTAACGGGCTTTATTCCAGTTCCAGGCAGTTTCTTCCTTGCTGCCAATGGTGCCTACCACGTATACCATACGGTTGTTAAATGCTTCTTTGAGTGTGCCATACCGTTGAGGATTCTTTTGTGCTGCTGTAGGGGCCACGCCTTTTTCCCATCCATTTGCACCGCGCTGTAATACCAGTTTATCGGAATTGGTTCCGACAATATGTTTCACAGCCGGCATACTGTCTAATCGAATTTCAACCGTGGTTCCGATTGTAAAATCAGCCAGGTTCAATTCCAGTAAACGGATATTTTGCGTAGTACCCTGAATCAATCCCCGAACCCTGTTCCGGTTTAACTGCATTCTGCTATACTCCAGGATTTCTTCCTGTTGCAGGATGCTGGCCCACCTCGAACTGGCAGAAATGCCGGGGTGCGCTGTTGTGAAATCAATACTGTTAACGCTGCTGTCCGGAAGCCGTTCATGCCACTGAAAATAATCAAACAAGGGTTTCCAGTCAACACTGTGATCGCCAAACCAATGACTTCCCCCGGGGTATTCGTAGTGCACGAAATCGGGTTGAAAGCCTCCTAATAATTCTCTCATCTGCCGGGCATACCGAACAGGTACGGTGCGGTCATCATCGCCATGGAAAATATATACCCCATGGTGTTTATAGTTAGTGGCCAGCTTTATCACATCGCTCTGGTTGCTGGAACGCAATAAACGTTGCTCGTATAAATTGCCGCTGGAATCCGGTATCAATCCATCTGCGGAGCCATATCCTTTCATGGTAGGATATCCGGCACAGGGTGCAATTGCTGCCCATTTATCGGGATAAGTAGCTCCCAGGAACCAGGTACCATGGCCTCCCATCGAATGCCCGGTCAGGTATATTTTTGAAGGGTCGGGTTGAAACCGCTGCTTAGCAATTCCTAACACTTCCAGCGCATCGAGCCGGCCCCAGTCCTCCCAGTTAAAACCACGCGGCCTGCGGTTGGTAGCTGCTACCAATGTTCCCCAGTCTTTTGATTTATAGGCCCTGGCCTGGCTGATAGCTTCTACACCTGCTCCGTGCACCGACAAAAACAGGGCATTTTTTCCCGGCTCCCAAAAACTACCGGGTGTTTGCGGACGAACAGAATAATATTGCAAACTGCCATCCATTTCGCTGGTGAAAGTGCTGCTGTAAGCCTCTCCGGGGCTCATCGCTTCTATTGAAAAGGAGCGCTGATCCAGCATGTTTTTACCCTGCAGTAAATTAAGGGTGCCAGTATAGGTTCCTTTAGTGGTAAGCGATGTTCCGTCCAATACAAATGCCACTTTACGGGTGGAGAGCGCAGGGATTTCAGGCAGCTGGGTTTCCTGGCTGTTTCCGCCAACAATTGCCTGAATACGTAAGCCTTTCAGGGGTTTGTTTGCGGTATTGACAACCACCACAGCAGCCTCTTGTTTGCCTGTCTGAACACCTGGCACTATATGCGGCACCGTCATATCTTCTGCCTGCAATTGTACCGGTTTGGAGGGAAACAATAAACTTGCAATAGCAGAAGCTCCTCTTAAATAAAACTCATTCAAACCTTTTTTTAACTGTACCGGGATATATAAAAATCCCATATTATACGGATCCCCGGTGTGCATTTCCCCGTTGATCAATACGCTGCTGTTTCCTTTTATAGAAAGAATAGCAGACTGGGCTTTGGGAGAGGTATAGCTTAAATAGACAACCCTGCTGCCAAATGACAGACCTCCCCGGGTGGCACCTGCCTGTACACCAGGGCCTGCGGGTGCCCCACCTACAAATCGTCCTCTCTTTGGACGTAACCGACCCGTACTGTCTATATCCATGGCTTCCCAAACAATCGGCTGTCCGTTAACGATAGAACCGGCATTCGCTCCCTCTTTGGGCGCCACTAATTGCTTACTGAAATACAAATAAGCCAATTCGTCGCTATAGACGGCCTCTCTTCCATACCTCGATGGGAATGGAGCCGTTAAGCCATTTTTAAAGGAATAAGTCGACTGGATGTGATTGAAAGAAGCCGGTTCTTCGGGTACCTGACCGGATAGGTTGGGGGCCATTAAAACAGCACTTACTAAAAATGCAAAAGCAGAAATCTTCACGAGCCTGGGTTTATGTAAAAAATGAATGTTTCGCCTTCAATTTAGGTAATTATGGCATCTGGTATTTATGGACCTTTGTTTTCTACCATTAATTCTTTGAGACAATATATTTTCACCCGTTTCGGCCTGTTCCGGTAAAAACAAAGCAGACCGGTTTCCCGGCCTGCTTTGTACACTAAATAAATACTTTGGGAGCTTTTCGCAATTGCCGGGCGGCCTCAACCATTGCAATAAGTGATTTACGGGTTTCTTCCCAATGACGGGTTTTAAGCCCGCAGTCAGGGTTCACCCATAGCTGATCTGCCGATACCACTTCCGAGGCTTTTCTCAACAGCTCTATCATCTCCTCTTTATCAGGTACCCGGGGCGAATGAATATCGTACACACCCGGACCAATTTCATTGGGATAATTAAAGGCCGCAAAAGCATCCAGTAGTTCCATCTGTGACCGGCTGCATTCAATGGTAATAACATCTGCATCCATGGCTGCAATATGTTCTATTATATCATTAAACTCAGAATAACACATATGGGTATGGATCTGGGTGGTGTCTTCCACCACAGAGGAGGCAATGCGGAATGCACGTACTGCCCAATTAAGGTAAGCCGTCCAGTTTTCTTTGCGTAAGGGAAGTCCCTCTCGTAATGCAGGCTCATCTATCTGGATTATTTTTATGCCGGCATTCTCCAGATCCAATACCTCGTCCCGAATAGCCAGTGCAATTTGCATACAGGTAGCGCTGCGCGGCTGATCATCCCGCACAAAACTCCATTGAAGAATGGTTACCGGTCCGGTTAACATGCCTTTCATCCATCGTTTTGTCAATGATTGTGCATAGGTCGACCAATAAACCGTCATTGGTTTAGGCCGGAATACATCTCCATAAATAATGGGTGGCTTTACACAACGGCTTCCATAACTCTGTACCCAGCCATTTTCTGTAAAAGCAAAACCCGCCAGCTGTTCGCCAAAATACTCCACCATATCGTTCCGCTCAAATTCTCCATGCACCAAAACATCCAGCCCTATTTCTTCCTGCCATTGCACAGCTTTCCTGGTTTCTGCTTTCAGAAGCGTTTCGTACTGCTCATCCGACAATTCTTTTTTCTTCCACTGTGCCCTCCAGTTTCGTACCTCTTTTGTTTGTGGAAAGGATCCGATGGTGGTTGTAGGAAAATTAGGCAGTCCCAATGTTTTCCGCTGCCGGGTCCTCCTCCTGGAAAATGGTTGTGCGCGCTGTGCATCCACAGCAGTAACCAACAACATTCTCTCCAGCACTGCCTGGTTGTGGATTCGTGCGGAGTCCTTTCGCTGCTGCCAGCTCTTTTTGTTGGCTTCCAGTTTATCTATTTCCTTTGAATCGGCAAGCTGTTTCAGCGTGTTCAGCTCTTCCAGCTTTTGTTTGGCAAAAGCCATCCATTGTTTTAACTCCGGGTCAATTTTTGTTTCCAGCGAAAGATCGCAGGGAACATGTAAGAGCGAACAGGAAGGAGCAATCCATACTCTTTCTTTACCCAATCGTTTTATGGCCTTATCAATAAGCTCCAGCGAATTGGAATAATTGTTTATCCAGATATTTCTGCCATCCACCAATCCCAGGGAAAGAATTTTACTGGAGCGGAAAAAACTGGTGGCAAGAATATCGTCCAATTGGGCCGGACAACGAACCAGGTCGAGGTGTAGCGCAGCCACTGGCAAATCCAATACGGTAGCAAGATTATTTCCATAACACTCAAAATAACTGGTGAGTATAAGTTTTAAGTGTGGTAATTTTTCTTTAAAGCTGCGATACACCTTGGTAAAAATGTCGCGCTCCGCTTTGCTCAGGTCGAGCGACAGGCAAGGCTCATCGATCTGAACATAATAAGCCCCGGCTGCTTCAAGAGACGCCAGCATTTCGAGGTAAACCGGCAGAAGCCGGTCGATTAATTCGAGCCGGTGAAATCCTTCTTCCTTTTCCTTGCCGAGTAACAGAAATGAAACCGGCCCCAGCACCACGGGTTTACAGGTAAAGCCGGCATGTTTAGCCTCTTCAAATTCTTTTACCACCTTGTTATGGTATAAAAGGAATTGTTGATTGGCGGTAAATTCAGGCACCAGGTAATGATAGTTGGTATCAAACCATTTGGTCATTTCCATGGCCGTAAGGTCGAATCCATCTCTTTGATAGCCTCTGGCCATGGCAAATAACAAATCAATTACCGGCAACTGCTGCGCCTGCATCAGGGCATGATAGCGTTCCGGAATGGCCCCCAGCATAATACAGGTATCAAGTACCTGGTCATAAAACGAAAAATCATTGCAGGGAATCAAATCAATGCCGGCCTCTTTTTGCAATTGCCAGTTTTGCAGGCGAATTTTTGCACCGGTTTGAAGGAGATCCTGGGCAGAAATTTTTGCTGCCCAATACTGCTCCGTCGCTTTTTTCAACTCCCGTTGGTTACCAATCCTCGGGTAACCCAGGTTCTGTGTTTGCATGCTAAATGCTTTTAAAATGAAAAAATCAGATAAAAGCTCTTTGCTAAACAGGAATGCTGTCGGAAATGAATGAAAGAAGCAATAGTACATGCACGGCATAGCCTGCCCGCCCGGGCTGCCTGCTGCATGTATCAATCAAACAACTACTTCATTCCACGAAAGCATTGTTTCATACAGCAAAGGCAGGTCTCCTGGCTCGTAACATTTTTACCGTCCTTCCCATCCGCCTTCACAATCGTTTGGCGAACAGTGGACAACAGGGGTAAAAACCTATTGTGTTACTTACAGTTGCGGGACAGCTTGTGATTTACACACAATTCCCTATTAATCCCGTTTTTAGCGGGAACCCATACTGTTTGATACGTCGTATAGAAAAGAACAGACTGCGAAAATAGTTGATTCTGACCCACGAACGAATTATCTTTGACACTATTCTTCTGCATGCGCCCTCTCCTTTTTTTATTTGTATTGTTGGTAACTACCTGTGTAAACGCCCAACAGTCTAACCCAGATCGCTGTGGTACCGGCGCCGTAATGGAAGCGTATTTTAAGCAATTCCCCCGCGAGAAAATAGAATTTGAAGCATTGCAACGGCAAATTAAGCAGGCAGCCACGCGCCGTTCCATGGCCCCGCTTAACAAAGAGGAACTGGTTTACCAGATACCCGTTGTATTTCATGTTCTGCTACCCGATCCAGCCCTGGTAACTGATCAACAGCTCCTGAACCAGCTAAAAACCCTAAATACTGATTTTGGCGGATTAAATGCTGATTCGTCTAAAATACCAGCAAGTTTTAAACCGCTGTTTGGCAAATCAAAGATCCGTTTCTGCCTGGCAGCCCGAAACCCCGATAATGAACCCAGCACTGGCATTAACCGGAAAATATTTACCGGCTTTTCCCAACCAGGAATAAACGATCCGGTGAAACAGGCAGTACGGGGTGGAATAAATGCCTGGGACCCGCATCGTTTCCTGAATATCTGGATAACAAGGATCAACGGGGTAACCCTTGGCTATAGCTTTTTACCTGGTTTACCCGGATTGCCGGAAAACGAAATGGGACTGGTATTAAAATACCAGAATACCGGTTCAACAGGAACTGCTTCAGCACCTTATAACCTCGGCAGAACTGCCACCCATGAAATTGGGCATTTTCTGGGACTTCAGCATATCTGGGGAGCCAACGAAAACAATCCCTCCTGTGCTGATTCGGATGGAATCGATGATACCCCCAATCAGGATCAGGCCAATTTTGGCGACCCGGTATTCCCCGTAACAGATGCCTGCACACCCAACGCTCCGGGTATTCTTTTTATGAACTACATGGACTATGTGAATGATGCCTCCATGGTAATGTTTACCCACGAGCAAAGCAGCATGATGGAGTCTATGCTCGCCAATGCCCCCGATCGGCAATCGCTGCTTCTGTCGGATGGTTGTACGCCGGTATTGGTGTACCAGCGAGATGCATATCTGAAAGCCTTAGTATCGCCATTACCCGATGCCCAGACCTGTACCGGCTCTCAACAACCAAGGTTATTAATCAGGAATCTTGGCAAGGAGCCCATTCAAGCGGTACAGCTGAGTATACAACTGGATGGCGGTAGTATCCGCCAGCAGAATTTTGACTTGCAGCTGGCATCTTTTTCTGAACAGGAAATAAACCTGCCAGCTATTGATCTGAGTGCGGGCAATCACCAGTTGCAGGTTATTGTAAAAACAGTCAATGGTATATCGGATGAAAACCCGGCCAATGATACGATCACCGTTCGCTTTTCTGCTATACAACCCAAAACCCTGCCGTTAGCCGAAGGATTTGAAACAGGCAATTTAGCAGTTGGCTGGTCGGTAAATACTTCCGGAAAAGAGAATTGGCGAATCACCAGCCTGGCGTCCAACAGCGGCAGCCGCTCTATTTACTTCCCTAATTACGAGTTTAATGAAATGGGTAAAAAAGCTGATCTGCTGCTCCGTCCGGTTTATACCGGTGATGCAGATTCGCTTGTTTTACACTTTTCGGTGGCAACCGCTGTTTACAGCCTAACCTACCAGGATACCCTGGAAGTGCTGGTGTCTACTGATTGCGGAGCAAGCTATCAATCCATCTATAAAAAATGGAGCAGTGAACTTGCTATTGCCCCGCCTACCGATTACCAGTTTGTGCCTTCTGCGGAACAATGGAAACATGAACACCTTGATCTGTCTGCTTTCCGTAACCAGGCATCTATCCAAGTACTATTCAGAAATATTAACCAATACGGAAATAATATTTACCTGGATGATATCGGCCTGGAAAAAATCGATTTTCTTCCCAGAGATGCTGCCCTGCTGAACCTCCCATCTCCACTCAGACGCATTTGTTCCGGTTCGGTAGAGCCCTCCCTGCTTATCGCAAACCAGGGAGCTGATACGATTAAATCACTTACGCTACAATACCAACTGAATAACGGGCCTGTGCTTAACTATACCTGGCAGGGAAAACTAGCCAGGCTGCAACAGCAGCTGGTGCAATTACCGGATATGGCTGTTCCGGAAGGCTTGCATGTATTGAATGTTTGGGTTAGTAAAACCAATGGAAGGTCAGATCAATTTGCCGCCAACGACACACTCCGCAAAAGTTTTGCCCGCCGTAATCCGATGCCGCTTCCACTGCACGAAGGGTTTGAAGGCAACCAGTTTCCACCGGCCAATTGGGACCTATTTACAGTGGGTGATGGCATAGCCTCCTGGAGCAGGTCAGCACTTGCAGGATATGCCGGGCTGTCTTCTGCACTGGCTACCAATTATACGGCTGCCCTGTACGCAAGATCAAGCGATCTGTATACGCCCCCGGTTAGTTTCGGCAATGTCGATTCTGTTTATTTATCGTTCCGGATTGCTGCTGCCAACTCGGCCACAACCGATACCGCCCGGCTCTTCAGCATCCTGCTGACGACCGATTGCGGCCAGCATTACCAAACTATTTATCAAAAATCAGGTGCCAACCTGGCTACTACCGATAATTCCAGCTCGGGGCCATTTTCTCCCAATACACCGTCACAATGGAGAAAAGATTCCATTAACCTCAGTTCCTATCTTAACGGGGCTCGAAATTTTTACCTGGTTTTCAGAAATCTCAACAACCAGTTGAATACCGTATACCTCGATGAAGTGGACATCTACACTAAAACACTTCCGGATGTGCTGAAAAAAGAAGGCCTGCTAATTGCGCCAACCCTCTTTAACAGGAGTTTGACGGTGCAACATTACCAGGCGCCTACAGATCTGAAAAAGATCAGCCTGTTCTCCAGTTCCGGTCAATTGGTGTATGAGCAGGCATTCAATGGCACCACCAGTACCTCCCTGCAGCTCTATTTACCAGAGCTGGCGGTTGGCATGTATTATATCCGGTTGCAGTATTCTAACCGGGTCATCACCAAAAAACTGCTGCGGGGGAACAGGTAAGGTTATTTAAAATTATCTGCGTCGCGATAAGCTTTGATCAGGGCCAGCTCTCCCTCTTTTCCCTGACCGGCATTACCGTGTTCCATCCCCAAAATACCTTTATATCCTTTGGAATAAATATGTTTGAAAATATTGCGGTAATTCATTTCACCGGTGCCTGGTTCATTGCGACCAGGATTGTCGCCAATCTGGAAATAGGGGGTTTCTGTCCAGGTACGATCAATATTTTTTATAATATCTCCCTCGTTCCGTTGCATATGGTACATATCGTACAAAAACTTACAAGCGGGGCTGTTTACCGCCCGGCAAATCATATAGGTTTGATTGGTATAGCGTAAGAATAAATCAGGATTATCGCTCAATGCTTCCAATACCATTACCAGCCCATGAGGAGCCAGGATATCGGAAGCTATCCGCAAGGCCTCAATAACATTGGCCGTTTGCTGGTCGAGCGGCAAACTGCGTTCGAAATTTCCGGGTACCACCGTCATCCATTTGGCGCCGCAACGTTTGGCCACTTCAATTGCCTGCACGCAATCCTTTTTCATCCGGTCGATATGTTCTTTTTTTCCTGTCGTAAGGGAAGTTTTCCAGTGCCAGCTGTCGGATGTAATAACAAAAACCCCCATCCGCATACCCAGTTTAGCCAGGGTATCGCCGATCTTTTTTTGTTCGTCTACCGAACGGCCCATCATACCATTATCTTCAATGGAACGAAAGCCCATACTGTGTCCAAACTTAATTTGCTCAATAAAGTCCTTCCCGGCATGATTGGCGAACATTCCATCATGGAACGCATAATCGAGATTAAATGGTGCACCATTAAGGGTGGCCGTGTCGACCTTGGCTTTACCGGCAGCCAGGGCTCCGGAACCCGTTAGAACACCACCTGCCAGCGCTGAACCGGCCAATAAAGACTGACGAACAAAATTTCTTCTTTGCATGGAAAACAATTTGATGAACTAAATTTACCGGAATCCAGCACAAAAAAAATCAAATTGATTCAAAAGTTAATTTTTTCCCTGCTCCTGTTAATCGCTGCGTATTACAGCTATGCCCAACCGAAGCGGTTTGAGTACGTGGAAAACAAGATGGCATCTCCGTTTACCATCATTTTATACCATGAAGACAGTAGTACAGCAAACCGTTTAGCCAGAGAAAGTTTTTTATTAGTAGATAGTTTGGCCGCAATTTTTACCGATTATGATGAAAATAGCGAGCTCAACCGTTTTTGTGCCACCGCCTCTAATACTGCCATGTACAGGCCCCTGTCCCCGGCGTTGTTCGATATTCTTCTAAGGAGTAAAAGAGCCTGGCAGGTCAGCAAAGGCAGTTTCGATATTTCCCTGGGTGGTTTAACCAAGCTCTGGCGCATGGCCCGTAAAACCGATCAATGGCCCTCGCCCGATTCAGTAGCAGCAGCCCTAAACCAAACGGGTATGAAATACCTGCAGCTCGACCCCAGGACTCAAAGCGCCCGGCTACTGAAACCCGGCATTCAGCTCGATTTGGGTGGCATTGCACAGGGTTATATCGGCGACCAGGTGATGCGTTTCCTGCAATCCCAGGGCATAACCACCGCATTAATTGACGTTAGCGGTGATATAACAGTCCGTGGGCATCCACCAGGTAAAAGCGGATGGGTAGTGGCCATTAATACCCCCCACCACGAAGAAGAATGGCTGCATGATCATTTATATCTACAAGATCATTCGGTTACCAGCTCCGGCGATCTTTACCAATATATGGAACATGAGGGCAAACGTTATTCGCATATCATTAATCCCAAAACGGGTTATGGACTAACCGCCCGGAAATCGGTAACTGTTGTGGCAAAAGACCCGGTGGTAGCCGACTGGTTAACCAAAGCTATCAGCATACTACCCCTTAAAAAAGCAAGGAAGCTGGCAAAAAAACTAGATGCAGAATTCCTGATAGCGGAACTTGAAATGGATGAACTAAAATTTCACCATTCCAAAGGGTTTGCGAATTTTATGAAAACGTTTGCATCAAAAGAAGAAGTTCATTAAGCCTAGATTTGATAGTTTAGCCATTTTAGTATAACATGAAACCACTCCATTTTACGCTCCTGCTGCTTGGATCAACCAGCCTGGTTGCAGCCCAGGAAAACAAGCCCGATTTTTCCGCTTACAAACAATCCATTCCGGGTTCTACCCTTGAGCTGGCCATGGTTCCGATTCCGGCCGGCAGCTTTCTGATGGGTTCGCCCGAATCAGAAAAAAACAGGAAGCCCGATGAAGGGCCGCAGCAAAAAGTTGCTATATCGGCTTTTTGGATGGCCAGTTTCGAATTGAGCAGGGATATTTTTGATGTGTATTTCAAGGATGCAAACACCAGTCAGAACTCCAAAGTAGATGCTGTTACCCGGCCCAGCGCACAGTATATTGACCTCACCTGGGGAATGGGCAAAGAAGGAGGTTTTCCGGTTAATTCCATGTCGCAACATACAGCCCTGATGTTTTGCCGCTGGTTATATGATAAAACAGGTATCTTCTATCGGCTTCCT
>NZ_LUKG01000020.1:46065-58624 GCF_001601815.1 Flavihumibacter sp. CACIAM 22H1 | reverse complement strand
AATCAACCCGTTCAAGAATTTGAAATAAATCAGCCATGAAAGTGTTAGCGATTTCTTTTTTGCTCCTGTTAACCGGATTAAACTCCGATTCTGTGCTTGCCGGTGATAATGCGCCAGCCTTCCGGCATGCCTATCACCAAACCCTTGTCATGAAATTGTTTTTGGCTATTCCGGATGGCAAAGGAGGTAGTTTAGTTGGACAGGATTTTCAGGGAGCATTGGAAATAATTAAAGAAACGGATCAACTTACCCTGGGAGTGCCTAAAATTATATACCTCGTGGGTTGGCAATACAATGGGCACGATGATAAGTACCCGGCCTTTTTTGATGTAAATCCTGCGCTGAAAAGAAAAACGGATGCCACTGCCCTGGAAAGCCTGAAATGGCTGATGAAGGAGGCAGAGCAGTACCATACAACTGTAAGCCTTCATATAAACATGACGGATGCCTATGAAGACAGCCCCTTATGGGCAACCTATAAAAATGAAGGAATGCTGTCCAGGAATGCTGATGGCAGCCTGCTGGTCATAGGAAACTATAATAACCGCAAAGCGTACCAGATTAATTACCAGCGCGAATGGGAAAAAGGATATGCCCAAAAACGCGTGGATCAATTATTGGAAATGCTTCCTGAACTTAAAAAAGCAGGCACTGTTCACCTGGATGCATGGATAGCCAGGGAAAGTAAAGGACATCGGGAAACTATGATCCACGAAGCCTACTATCAACAACAGCTGGCGGACTACTGGCATTCCAAAGGAATTGATCCTACCAGCGAATGGGTTATGGATTATATGCTGGGTAAAATTCCGTATTACTGGCATTTTAACGGACGCACGCAGGAAGATTACCTTAAACAACCAGCTTCTCTATGTACCGGAAGCAGGATGAACCCCGATCTTAAAAACAGTGATTTCGGGCTCGAGTTCCTTTTTGGAACTAGTATGTACGGAGAAAATATTTTTCCCGACAGACGTAAACAAACTGATCAGTCTGATTGGCAAACTAGGTTTCAGAAAGAGTTTTTTCTGAATTACCTACAATATGATTTCCTGAACCGGCACCAACGTTTGTCGGTTGAAGGCGAGGCTTCTAAGCGGGTAGCAAGGTTTTCCGGCAATATTCAGGTTTCACTGGCGGATAGCACGGTAAAGCAAGAGGCACTTGTTTACCGGGAAAAGCAAACCGTCTTCTTCCCCATCGGCTGGAGAAAGGATAATAGTTTTGCTATTTATAGTACAAGCGATAAAAACTTTACAGGTAATATCCCGGACAGCTGGAAAAATGCCCGAAGTGTTCAATCCTGGGAGCTTACAAAAAACGGGCTGGTTCTGGCAGGGGTACATAAGTTCAGGAACAACCAGGTATCCATTCATCTGAAAGCAAATCAACCATTATTACTGGTACCTGATCAATTGGCCAACGAGGCCGTTTCTGATACCACCTATTTTAACTACGGCTTGGTTAAGAAAAAATTTCCTCACCCGGCGTATCACCAAACCCTTACCTTAAAGCTGTTTATGAGCCAGGCTTTATTTGATGGAAAATTCAAAAGAAGAGACAATGGCAAAACTGAAGTATACCTGAATGCCGTGCAGGCGCTGGAGCAGATCAAAAAAATAGATGCACTTACACTTGGCATGCCAAAAATTGTTTACCTGGTAGGCTGGCAATACAATGGCCATGATTCCAAATACCCGGCATGGTTTGAAGCTAACCTGGCTTTAAAAAGAAAGGAGGATAGTACGGCAATACAAAGTATCCGTTGGTTAATGAAGGAAGCGAGGGCGTATAATACAAGCGTTAGCTTACACATTAATATGTTTGACGCCTATGAAGACAGTCCGCTTTGGGATGCCTATGTAAAGAACAATATTATTGCGCGGAAAAAAGACGGCTCCTTATTGGGTGGCGAATGGGGCTACCCAATAAGTTATGCACAGGAATGGGCAACCGGATATGCGCAGAAAAGAATTGACAGTTTATGTGACTTGCTCCCCATTCGGGAAGCAGGCACCATACATATTGATGCTTTTCATACCTGGCCACCCATTCCATATATAAAGCCGGATGGTAGTTGGGGCGTTGACCTGGACAGAAAACCGACAAGTCCCTATCTTTCTTTTACGGTGCAGGACGAACAGGAAGCCCAACAGAAAATTTATGCTTATTGGGCCTCTAAAGGAATTGATGTCACCAGCGAAGGAGTTGATTTTCTGCGATCCGATGCTTTTGCTGAAGAGCAGTCGATGGCCTGGTGGTTCAACAATCGTTCTTATTACCTTAAATGGCCAGCATCAACGTATACGGGCGGAAGAGACAATAGTGAGTGGGGCCGGCTTTTTGGAACTAGTATGCATGGCGAGGAAATCCTGAAAAACGATCCCATTGGATTACGCGGGTTCAAAGAGCAATTCAGTACAGGAACAGCTATCTGGTATTTTTTGAACCAGCTCAACAGAAAATTTTTGGTAGAGTCCTCCCAAAAAAAAGAAGTGCATTATGCCGAAAATGTGGTGAGTAGCCTTCATAATAATGGTTTTCGATTAACCCAGGCTGGTGTATTGCTGGCAGAGGATAAGAATGTATTGATTCCGGCAGGCTGGATAAACTCTTCTTCCTTATTAGCCTATAGTGCCGACGGCTATGAACATAGAACCTGGAAACTTCCACCAGGTTATGAACGATTCCGGAAACTGGTATTGTATGAAGTTTCAGCAGCGGGAACCCGTAAAATAAAAGAAACTACTGTTCAGAAAGGCTCGATTTCACTTTCTTTAGTAAAAGATCAATTACTGCTTATTAAAATGTATTAAATGAAAAGAACATTTCATCTTTTGGTTGCAATTGTAGGGTGTTGCCTGTTTTTATTGCCCGGGGCTGTAAAGGCAAATAATCCGGTAGTGGTTAAGGCGGTGGATTTTGGGGTGCGACCCAATAGCTTTGAAAATGCCAGCGCTGCCATTCAGCGAGCCCTTGCTTATTGTAAAGATAAACCCGGGGCCCGATTGGAACTACCTGCAGGGCGGATTGATCTGTGGCCGGAATTTTCTTTTAAAAAAGAGCTGTACATAAGCAATGGAACTGAAAATGATACAGTTTCGAAACTTAAATCAATCGGTTTTTTATTGGAAGACTTCCGCAATTTTCAGCTCATCGGTGCTGAAACCCTGATTGTTTTACACGGTAAAATGGTATCCTTTGCCTTAATCAACTGCCAGGATATATTTATTGAAGGAATTCAGTTTGATTATGAACGCCCTACAATGTCTGAATTAATCATCCAATCAATAGGGGAAAAGCAGGTGCAGTTCCAGGTTCATCCAGCATCGCGTTATAAAATACAGGAAGGTAAACTTATATGGTATGGAGAAGGCTGGAGTGCAAAGAACCTTCATACCATTTTATTCAGGCCAGGGTCAGCATTGATGAAATACAGTAATTTTCGGCCAGTACAACTTGGTGAAGTACGTGAACTTTCATTTAATCAGTTAGAAGTAAAAGGCGATTTTTCAAAAACAGGCTGGCAGCAGGGCGACCACCTTACTATACGTGATCCTTACCGGGATAATGCTGGCGCTTTAATATGGAAATCAGTAAATACCCACCTGAAAAACATTTCCATGTTCTATATGCATGGGCTCGGAATTGTTTCCCAGTTTTCTGAAAATATAACCATGGAAAAAATAAGGGTGGCGCCTCCGGAAGGTTCCGGAAGAATCATTGCTTCTTTTGCGGATTGCTTTCATTTTTCCGGTTGTAAAGGAAAAATCCTGATTGACCAGTGTTATTTCTCCGGGGCGCATGATGATCCGATTAATGTACACGGCACACACCTTAAGGTAAAGGAGAAATTGAACGACCGTACTATACGTGTTGAGTTTATGCATCACCAGACCTATGGTTTTGATGCTTTTTTTCAGGGTGATACGGTTGGCTTTGTAAAAGCATCTACACTTGTTACGCAGGGTACCGGCAGAATAAAACGGGCCAGCAAGATAGACAAAAGAATTATGGAGCTCGAAATGGAAACTGCTATCCCGGCGGCAGTAGACCAGACCTTCGTGCTGGAAAACATCAGCTTTACACCGGAATTAACGATACAGAATTCTCATTTTGAACGCACCAATACACGGGGCATCCTCGTAACAACCCGAAAAAAAGTTCGTATTGAAAATAACCGCTTTGTTCGCACCGGTATGCATGCCATCCTCATTGCAGATGATGCCAGCAGCTGGTATGAATCTGGCCCGGTAGAAGATGTATTAATTCAGGGTAATCGTTTTGAGGAATGTGGCTATAACTCTGCGCCGGGGAATTATGTAATTTCTATAGCACCCGAAAATCATGAACTGATTCCCAACCACTATGTACACCGGAATATCCGTATTCGGAATAATACGTTTAAGGTGTACGAAGCACCTCTTGTTCAGGCTCGTTCAACTGCGGGCTTAGAATTTACCGGTAATACCATTGAACAATCCAGTCTTCTGCCGGGGAATGGCGAAAAACCTTCCCTGCTCCTAAGTTCCTGCCAGTTGGTGTCGGTTAACAATAATCAATTTAATGTGCCCTGGAAACCGGTACTGGAATTTTCTGCTATGTCTAAAAAATCGATCAGTGCGAAAGGAATCACCCTTATCGCTAAATAAGAAGCGTTTATGAAAAAATTAGTTTTGTTTGGAGCCATTGGCCTGTTTTTATTCGGTGGAATGGCCAAGGCACAGGTAGAAAAATACGCTGTTGCAACCACTCCCTGGGATGAACAACTGGGAAATCACAGGGCTGTTATTGAGGTAGATACTTTCTCAAAATTTGTTCAGCTTGTTATTAACTGGCGATTGCAGGATTCGGCCATTTCTCAAAAACGACTGCTTTTGCTCGATGAACAAGGGCGACAGATCAGGAGCCTTAAAACTGTATCAATAAATCGGGAGAAGGCCGTGCTGTTGTTTGAGCCGGCCAGTGGTAAGGGGCGTTATTACTGTTATTACCTGCCTTTTCAGGGTAAAAAAAATGTTGGCTGGTGGGAAGGGGCCTATCTTAAACCGGAAAACACGGCTACCGATGATTGGCTGGCATCGGTAGCAAACGCCGCCCTTAACTATCCTTCAGCCCGTGTTCTTCAGCTCGAGTCCAGAACAGCGTTTGATAGTTTTTATCCGATGGAAGTTTGTGCTAGTTCCACCGAAAGAAATAAGTTGTTTCAAGCTTACCCGGGGCAGGTTTTATTATTTCCGGAAGACCGTAAAAATCCTATTCGCATGACGGCAGATATACCTGCGGTTTGGATAGATAAAGGTCCGTCTAATACATTCAGCGGTGTTGCGCACAGGAATGAGTACTATGTTTTTCAGATTGGCCTCTTAGCGGCGGGCAACACGCTGTCGGAATTAACGGTAAGTTCCGATAATGCGGCGGCAACCTGTTTTAATACAGAAGGGGTGGATGCAAAAGGGAACTCATTTACCAAAAAACTAAAGGTTGAAAAGGGGAAGGTACAGGCCTTATGGATAGGTGTTGATATTCCGGAAAAGCCAGTTTCCAGGGAACTGCGTTTTACGGTACGTATACGGGCAAAGGAGATCCCGGAACAGCAGGTTAATATTAGTATTTCAATTGATGATACGATGCTGGTTGATCGGGGTGATAATGAACCCTGGCGGCACTCCCGTTTACGATGGTTGAATTCAAGGCTGGGCATAGATGATCGGGTTGTAGCGCCATATACTGCGCTTCGATTAAAAGGCAAACAGGTTTCGGGGAAAACCGCCACACTTACGCTCAATGAACTAGGCCTGCCAACACAACTTATGGCCGGAACTACGCCTTTACTGGCTGCTCCGATTGGATTTGAAGTAGTAAGTGCTACCGGTAATTCCGTTTTCTCTCCAGGTGGGTTTACAGTGAATAAGAAAACAGCGGGAAAGATAGAATGGCAGCAAACAGCGGGTAATGATAAAGCCCGCCTGGTAACCACCGGAAAAATGGAATTTGACGGAACCATTTCATACCAGCTTAGCCTGGAGGCTAAAGAAGACCTGGAAATAGAAGACGTTCGCCTAACCCTTCCCTTCCGGCAGGCAATTTCACGATATTTTATGGGGCTGGGACTTCCGGGTGGTGCCTGCCCTGACCAGTATAACTGGAAATGGAAGGGCCCGCAGGATGCGTTCTGGATAGGTGATGTGCATGCAGGCTTACATGTAGAGCTGCAGGGAGCTGCCTATACGGGTCCTTTATTGAATCTTTACAAGCCATCGCCCCCCGATAGCTGGTATAATCAAAATAAAGGAACTGTTTCAATTAAACGAGACGACCAACAGGTGAAAGCCGCTGTTTTAAGTGGAAAAAGAACCATCCGGGCAGGAGAAAAACTCGATTTTTCTTTTAAACTGCTGGTTACACCGGTTAAAAAATTAGATACCCGGGATCAGTTTGTGAACCGCTATTATCATAATGGAAATGTACCGGCACCTAAACTTACAGATCTTCAGTATGGAATCCGGCTTACTAATGTACATCATGCCAACCCTATTAATCCTTATATCAATTATCCGTTCATAGCGGTAGACAGTATGCGTAATTTTGTCAATTACTGGCATGCGAATGGACTCAAAGTAAAAATCTACTATACTATCCGGGAACTGACGAACCAGTTACCGGAATTATGGGCACTCAGAAGTTTAGGTACCGAGATATTTGCGGATGGAAATGGGGGTGGGTTTCCCTGGTTGAGAGAACACCTTAAATCAGGCTACAATGTTCAATGGTTTAATAAGATAAACGGCTACGAAGAATGTGATGCTTCTATTCTTACAAGCGGTGAATCACGCTGGTATAACTACTATATCGAAGGCTTGCGATGGCTGGTTAAAAACCTTGATATTGACGGTTTGTACCTGGATGATGTGGCTTTTGATCGTACCATGCTGCAACGTATGAGAAAAGTCATGGACGAAGTAAAACCGGGTTGTTTGATCGACCTGCATTCTAATACCGGCTTTTCAAAAGGACCAGCCACGCAATACACGGAGTATTTTCCCTATATCAATAAGATCTGGTTTGGAGAAAGTTTTATGTATGATCAGATGCCACCGGATAATTGGATGGTGGAGGTGAGTGGAATACCCTTTGGATTAATGGGAGATATGTTACATGGTGGAGGAAATCCATGGAAAGGCCCTTTATATGGGATGACGGTTCGCTATCCGTGGGGAACAGAAGGCGTAACCTGTGACCCCCGGGATATTTGGAAAGTATGGGATCAATTTGGTATTAAGGATGCCAGGATGGTAGGTTATTGGGAGAAAGACAACCCGGTTAAAGTGTCGTCTGACAACGTATTTTGCACTGTTTATAGTAATAAAGGCAAAGCCATGCTTTCTGTCGGCTCCTGGTCAGATAAAGAAGAATTGGTACAACTATCTATTGATTGGAAGAAATTAGGGATTAATGGCAGCAAGGCGGTTGTATACCAGCCTGCCATACCTTTTTTCCAGGAGGAAAAATACTTTAAACCCGCCGATCCAATTCCTGTACCAGCAGGAAAAGGTGTTTTATTATTGGTAGAATAGATGCCGGCCGGCAGGTACAATAACTTAATCAGAGACGTATGAAAACATGTTGTTCTTTATTGCTGCTAGGTTTACTTACTGTGTTTACTTCCTGTAAAACAAGCCATCTCAGTAAAATCAGGGTTCATGCATTGCCTGTTGAAGCCGAGCTGATTACAGTAGGAAATGCTGAAATGCTGGCCGGCCCTTCTGTGTTAATGGATACAGGTAAAATGGTATGGTGCGGCTCTGTAGTACGGATGGAAGACAGCATGTATTACATGTTTTATTCAACCTGGGCCTGTGGAAAAGACAGCCTGGGGTTTTATGATAGTTGGGTATTGGAATCGGAAATAGCAGTGGCCAGGTCCAGGTATCCGGATAAGGGATTTACACCTCTTAAAACTATTTTGCGGGGAAAAAGATATGCGGGTGATTCACTTGCCTGGGATGCACAGATGGTTCATAATCCACATATTCAAAAATTTAACGAGAAGTACTATTTATATTATGTAGGGTCTGCTGACCCTGGTCCGCAGGCCCCCGGCTCAACAGGCGCCCTGTTATCTAAAAGAGACAGGGTACAGCAGTTTCAGCAAATAGGGGTACTTGAATTTTCTTCTGTAAGCGAATTATTAGACGGTAAATTTATACGGCCTGCTCACCCGTTGCTTTCACCGTCAACAAGAGTCAAAGCAACGGCTATAATTGCTCCTTCGCCGGCGGGTACGCTTGCGGGAACAGATAATATAGTGGTAGTAAATCCATCCATTGTGTATAGACCCTCCGATAAAAAGTACCTGCTTTATTTTAAGGGGAATTGGTATGACCCAACCTGGCGGGGTGTACACGGTGTAGCTATCGGCGATTCTCCTGTGGGGCCTTTTAAGGTTCTGCCCGATATTATTTTCGATATCAGAATGGATGATGGAAAAATTGCCAGTGCAGAGGATCCGTTTGTATGGTATAGTACCAAAGAAGGCAGGTTTTTTGCCGTGTTAAAAGATTTCACGGGCAAAATTACAAAAGGCGATGCCTCGCTTGCCTTGTTGGAATCAGACGATGGAATTAATTGGCATCGTTCCTTTTACGCTGAATTTTTAAAGAAGGAACTTGTGTTGCAAAATGGAAGGGTGGTTAAACTCCATCACCTCGAGCGCCCCTTTCTTTTACTCGACAAACAGGGAATGCCCCTGGTATTTTATGGGGCTGCTACCATACATTCTCCCGCCGCTTATAAGCAAACAGGTACTTTTAATATTCAGCTTAGATTAGCGCGCGTACAATAAGTTCTTGCATTATTTTTGAATACCACCTTATATATTTAATTATGAACCGAAGAGATTTTTTGCAATCCGGCCTGGCACTAACAGCCGGTACAATGTTACCCTCCTTTGTTGCAGCACCTGGATTTTCAATCCAGTTTATGGCTACTGATTGGGGATTTAATGGAACCGCAGATGAGTTTTGTAGGGCGGCAAAAAAGGAGGGTTATGATGGGGTGGAAGTTTGGTGGCCACAGGATGCAGCGGCACAAGAAAAGCTTTTCGATGCATTGGATAAACACCAATTACAGGTAGGGTTTTTGTGTGGCGGATGGCAGGCCGATGCCCAGGAACATCTGCAAACATTTAAAAAGGCTATCCAGGCAGCCAGTTCAAATAGCCGGAAAAAGCCCTTGTATATAAATTGTCATTCGGGGCGCGATTATTTTAGTTTCGAAGAAAATCTTTCTTTTATCCGCTTCACAACGGAAACTACCAAACAAACCGGCATTCCGGTGTACCATGAAACGCACCGGGGTCGTATGTGTTATTCTGCACCCGTAACACGAAAATTTTTGGAAGCAGTTCCGGAAATGCGCCTAACACTGGATATATCGCATTGGTGTACAGTACACGAAAGCCTGCTGGCCGATCAGGCAGCAACGCTTAACCTGGCATTGGCCCGGGCAGAACATATTCATGCCCGTATCGGGCATCCCGAAGGCCCGCAGGTAAATGATCCGCGGGCCCCGGAATGGGAAAATACAGTAAAACAACATTTGTCCTGGTGGGATACTATAATCAACCGAAAAAAACAAAAGGGCGAGTCAATGACCGTACTCACTGAGTTTGGTCCGGCTGATTATATGCCTACACTCCCCTATACCCGGCAGCCATTAGCGAATCAGTGGGAAATCAATGTTTATATGATGCGCCTGCTAAAAGCCAGGTATCTTGGGGGGCATTAGCCGGGATTTATTTTCGTTTGGCTGTAAATGGTATTATTTCTGTGGTAGATAAAATGGCCGTTCCCTTCAGTTTTTCCTGGTCGGCCACCAGTTTAAATTTTACCGGCTCTCCCTGGATTTGCAACGTAAATGTTGCTGTATCCTTATTAATATCAATGGTTGTTGCGGTTAGCTTCTCTCCATTATTGAAGCTAAAGGCAGCTACTTTTTTACCCTCCAGTTTACTGAAGGTTATTGATCCGGCAGCATAACCCGGATCTGGCGAATCGGGTGCCGAAAAATACCAGGTTCCGCTAAAGGCGGCAGACTGCGCCTGACCCGAAAAACCGGTAAGGCATACCGTTACCACGGTCAGCAATAAAAGGCTTAGCATTCTTTTCATATACGTCTATTTAAATTTTAGTAAATGTAGAAGAAGCCTGTTCTGCCCAAAAATCATAGGGGTGAAATCACCATAGCAGGGGTGAAAAGCCAGCGTTTGCAGGAATCAGGGGCGATTTATTTCACCAAATGCGCTCAAATACCGGTTTGAAACAGGGATTACCTGGTCGGTTCCATGCAGAGAAAGCAGGCATTTCGATTTTTCATAACGCACGAAACGCACCCTTTCTTCGTTGACCATATAGGATCGATGACAACGTTTCAACGCCGAACCCGCTAAAAGCAGTTCCATGTTTTTGAGGGTATTACGTAATAAGTGTTTTGTTTCCTGACCCTTGTCTACACAATATACATACAGGTAGTTATCTGCAGCTTCGAGGTAGATAACCTGATCTGCACTGATAGAAAATTGTAGCTGATTCCTTTCATCCCTGAAACCGATCATGCCCTTGAAAAACTTTTCCTGATCAGCTACTATGGGTTCCTTTTCGACAATGGGCTGGTTCTTTTCTTTGAGCGTCAGGTTTCTAAACAGTAAAAAGCAAAGAGAATAAGGAAGGATGGTACTGAGCAAACTGTATTTAAAACTAATGGGAACCTCCTTCAGCAATTCGGTAAAGGGTAACCAATCACCTTCCTGGTAAAGAATAAAAACAACCGACATGATAAGTAGTTCTACAAAATACCTCAACAGGTAGGTTTTTAAGGCAAACTGCCGGATTTCAAGAAGTTGCAGTAAACAATGAGACAGCGTTAAAACGGCTCCCCCCAGTATGGCAAACCCAGAAAGGTGTAGAAGCTGCTCAAATGCGGCATCATTTCTCCAGGTATTGATGTTAAATGGAAGAAAGGTATTTAGAAAGAATAAGTTAAAAACGGTGGTAAAAACTATGAGGAAATACCAGAACTTTTTTTCTTCCGGTATACGAATACGTGCATTAAAAATAGCCGGTACCTGCATAACAGGCGTCAATTTAATGATCTTTGGCATATTCTGAAGGCAGCACACCAAATTGTTTCTGGAAATTTCTGCTGAACTGACTGGGGCTGGTATACCCTACTTTTTCGCTGATCTGGTGTATGCTTAACTGTCCCTCCAGTAATAAAGTGGCGGCTCTTTTTAGCCGAACCAGGTGAATGATTTCATTGGGCGTTAGGTTGGTTATTTCTTTCAGTTTCCTGTAGAGGGTGGGCCGGCTTACATTTATCAGCTTGGCCAGGTGATCCACATCAAATTCCGGGTTTTCAATACGCTCCTGTACCAGGTTATTAAGATGTTCAAGGAACTGTTCATCGGCTTTATCGTTGGCCATGGATTTAATATGGGCCAATGGGTTATTGGCATAAAAAGCCAGTACTTTAGTTCTGTTTACCAGTAAGCTATTGATCTGCAGGTACAGGTACTCCGGAGAAAATGGTTTTTCAATATAAACATCGGCTCCAAGTTCCAGGCCCTCAAGCTTATCCTGCAGGGTGTTTTTTGCAGTAAGTAATATTACCGGAATATGACTGAAATCTACACTGCTTTTAATGGTTCGGCAAAGTTCAAAACCGTCCATTTCAGGCATCATTACATCACTTACAATCAATTGAACTTCCAGTTCCTGCAATTTTTCAAGCGCTTCCTTACCAGTATGCGCTGTACTGATGGCAAAATGCTTTTGCAGAAAATGCCGGAGGTATTGAAGAATATCCTCATTATCATCTACCAGTAAAATGGTTGCTTTTGTCATGGGGTTGAAAATGAAGGTGTATGTGTTGGGGGTTGAAGGGGAAGTATCAATTGAAAACTGGTTAATTGTGCATCTGATCGGATTATCCGTAAACTGCCACCCATTAATTGGCTGCAGGATCGGGCAAGGGCTAGTCCAATTCCGCTACCCGTGCGCGATTTATCTTGCTGCAACCGTACAAAAGGGAGAAAAATCCGGTCCCACTGTTCGGGGGGGATGGCTTTCCCATCATTTTCGATCAGCAGTTCAACTTCTTTATCGTTCCTACGTTTACCGGATACTTTAATTAACCGATAGCTGTAGTTGATAGCATTGTTCAATAAATTGTCGACTGTTTTCTGAAGGGCGTCTTCATCGTTATAAATAAGCAGGTTGCCAAGTTGCAGTGATAGTTCAAAACGAATTCTTTTCTGATTGGCAAGAGGTAAAAATGCCTGGTAGCGGTCTTCTATGAAATCGGCTAATTTAATAGGTGTTTTTTGCAATTGCCAACCGGATGTTTCAATTTTTCTGAAATCAAGCAATTGATGGGTGAGTTCGAGTAACCGGGCCGTATTCTTATTCATCATCTGTAGCTCAAAGGAAATATCCGGGTAGTCATGTTCTTTTTTCAACACCTGTTCCATCGGTGCCTTGATAAGTGTAAGCGGTGATTT
>NZ_LUKG01000020.1:27639-45610 GCF_001601815.1 Flavihumibacter sp. CACIAM 22H1 | reverse complement strand
GTGTAAGCGGTGTTTTAATTTCATGCGCAATATTGGTAAAGAACTCAATTTTTGCCTGGTACATTTCTTTTTCTTTTTCGTGCTCCATCATTTCGAGTTGCCGGGCTGCTTTATTGGCCATGGCCATATGATAGGTCCGAAATAAAAACCAGATAAGTAGGCCTGTTACAATGGTATACAAGGCATAGGCAGCATTACTGGCCCAGAAAGGTGGTTCAATATGAACCTGCAGGGTAGCCGGCCGGGGCGTCCATTGGCCTTGTGTATTGGCAGCTTTTACTTTGAAGGTATAATTTCCCGGAGACAGGTTAGTAAAATATACCCTCCGGTTGGATTTTAGTGTGGTCCATTCCTCATCCAACCCTTCCAGCATATACTGGTATTCTGTCATTTCCGGTGCAGAAAAATACAAAGCTGCAAAATCTATAGCAAAGGTTGATTGGTTATGACTCAGGTTAACACGGTCGGTATATAAAATAGAGTGATTTAATTCTCTTCCTACATTAGCTTCTTTTCCTCCAATGCTTAGCCCGGTGATGTGAATGTCTGGCATATAACCGGTGTTTATAAAATTATCAGGGTGAAAACGAATCATTCCACGTGCGCTTCCAAAATAGAATTGGCCATCCCTGTCTTTATAGCCCGAATTATAGTTGAATTGATTGCTCAACAGACCATTGGCGGTTGTAAAGGTTTTAATCAGCTTGAAATTTTTACTCATGCACACCAAACCTTTCGTGGTTGTTATCCAGAGCCGGTTATCGTCATCTTCCAGGATTTTAAAAATTGTATTGGAGGGAAATCCTTCCTGTATACTGAATCGCCTGAACTGGTGGGTGCTGTCATCAAATAATGCCAGTCCGCCGCCTTCGGTACCTATCCATATTTTTTCGTCGGTTGATTGAAATAGGGTGGTGATAGAATTGGAAGGAAGACTGCCCGGCAGGTTAGGGTTATGGCTCATAAGGGTAGCGCTGCCATCTTCCTGGTTAAGCCGGTATAAGCCATTGCCCAGGGTGCCGACCCAGATAGTGCCATCTCTAGCTTCGATTATAGTATGAATAAAGCAATTGGTGGGGATGGAATTGTCCTGGTCAAATTGCCGCGTCTTTTTGTTAAACCGGTACATACCCCTTCGGGTACCTGCGAGAAGGGTGCCGTTTTTCAACTGGCATAACACAACAAAAAAATTGCTTTCCATCCGCGGATCTGTCCGTTTTGGATAATGCGCAATAACCTTTTTGCTGCGGATATCCAGCACATCTACACCATGTTCAAATGTTCCTACCCAAAGCTGATCGTCCACACTCAGCAGGCCATGTATATTCGTATAGGTAACACTTCCGGGCCGGCCATCTGCTTTAAGATGTTGGATAGATTGTCCGTCTGCTGATATACAGTTCAATCCGCCATCTTCTGTACCCACCCATAGCTGCCCGATTTTATCCTTGCAAATTTCCCGCACAGCCTGACCGCTTAACTGGTTGGCGTCGGTACCTGGCAGGTATTTATAAAAACTGGCATATTGCCAACGATAATAATTGATGCCTGCAAAATATGTTCCTGCCCATATGCCGCCTTCTTTGTCTTTAGCCAAACTATACACCGCATTATCGGAGAGGGTATAGGGATTATTGAGCTGTTTTTTCAGATTCGTTACCTGGCCACTGCGGGTACGGATATATACCCCATTTTCTGTTGCAATCCAAAGGGTGCTATCGTTCTCTTCTGCAAAATCGCGCACAAAAATATCCGTATGCGGAAGATTGCGGAGTACGGGTGCAGAACCACCGGTGGCCGGGTCGTATTCAAATGCGCCCATGCCGGCAGTTCCGATTAAAAGATTCCCCTTTTTTGTACAATAAATTTTTTCAATCCATTTATTGGCAACCGATTTGTTCCAGATCGGCAGATCGGCTTCTATAAAACGGTTACTGCTTGCTTCATAACGGAATAAAAGACCGGTTGCAGTGCTGACCCATAAAACTCCTTTGGTATCTGTGCAAACACTGGTAGCTGCAAAATACCGGTTAGGCCTATATTCCTGTATACGTTTGCTGCCTGCAGGTAAACAATAAAGCGTTTGTCCGCCTATAAACCATACGTTATTACCGGCATCTTTTTTTATAGCACGGATTTCATCTTTACTGGAGATTAGCAGATTGAAGGATTCATCCCATGCATTGTACCGGTACAAACCGGAGCGGGTTCCCACGTAAAGCGTATCTGCCTGATCGAGGTAAAGACTTCGGATAAAACTATCGCCAATTTTCAGGCCATCATCCGGGTTATTTCTAAATATTTTAAAGCTATACCCATCAAAGCGGTTTAATCCGTCTTTGGTGCCCATCCACAAAAATCCTTTAGCATCCTGAACAATTGCAAAAACAGTATTGTTTGAAAGCCCTTGCTCTACCTGGTAATGCCGAAAATAATGTTGCGCATGCAACGGGTAAATGCAGGCAAAGAATAAGAACCCTATAAACGACAAGCGGAGCATGGGGTTTCAAAAATAGGATTTCTTTTGGTAGTCCATTTTTTTCTGCCATTCAGCATTCCAGGTAAAATCGAGACAATTTTGAAGTTTTTTGATACAAAAAAAATCTACTGTTTGCTTAAATTTTGAAACCTTCACAGTCAGTAACGATTGTGCATTTGCCATGCTCCAACCAGCTTATAAGCTAATACACGGCCGCTACTGCACTATTACAGACCAACTTCAATAACAGCAGCCATAAAATCTCAAGACAAAAATCATCTAAACCAGAACTTGCATATGAAGAACAACACCAGAAACATGTTGGTAAAAGCCTCCGGAACACTCCTGGCTTTACTGATTTGTGTAGGATTGTATGCCCAACAGGCCGTTACCGGTACTATACGATCGGTAAATGGCGAACCCCTGGGTGGAGCTACCGTAAAAGTAAAAGGAACACAAAAGACGGTAATTGCCGATGCCAGCGGTGCTTTCAGCATTGAAGCGGGTATCGGATCGTTTTTGGTAATCAGTTATGTTGGGTACCAGGACCAGGAGGTAAAAGTTACCGGCGAGTCCTTAACTATTTCACTGACCAGTACAGCCAGCCTGGCCGACGAGGTGGTGGTTATTGGCTACCAGTCGGTAAGAAAAAAAGACCTTACCGGTGCTGTGGGCGTAATAGATCCTGGTACAGCTAATAAAAATACCTCCAATTCTGTAGCGGAGAGTATACAGGGGCTTACGCCTGGTGTAACCGTACGTAATACCGGCCAGCCGGGTGGAGGGGCAAAAATTGATATTCGCGGAGCAGGAACTTTTGCGAATAATAACCCCTTGTATATTATTGACGGTATGTACAGTGACGCCACCCCAGATTTTAACCCGGCTGATATTGAAACCATACAGATTCTTAAGGACGCTTCCGCTGCTGCTATTTACGGTAGCCGCGCCGCAAATGGAGTTATCATCATCACCACTAAAAAAGGCAAAAAAGGGCCTCCTTCCTTTAGCGGAAGTATAAAAGCTGGTATTCAGGGTGTGCATAACCGGTATGATATGATGAATGCACAGGAGTATCGCACACTTGCTACACAATTGCATGAAGCAGGTGGCCTGCCGGTTCCAACTTCTATCAGTACAGAGTTTGATCCTTCCATCAACACAGACTGGCAAAAAGAGTTTCTGCGTACAGGGGCTATCGGCGATTATAACCTTTCCGCTTCCGGGTCTTTAAAAAAGCTTAATTACTTTATCAGCGCTAACCATTTCAATAACAAAGGACCGGTAATTGATAACAGCTTTTCCAGGACCGGGTTCCGTATTAATACCAATATCCGGCATGGCCGCTTCAATATTGGTGAAAACGTATTATTCAGCTGGACAAAAGAAGACCCCATAGCTAGTTCAGGAGTGGGTGTAAACCCGTTTGTAGATATGATCAGCATGCCACCCGTTGTTGCATTAAGAGGCAGCAGGTATGAGTCTGCGGAGAACCCCGAAGGCTGGGGTATTGGTTTAAACAACGCTTATTTAAATACACTTACAGCAAATGTGCCCGCGCTGCAACGACTTGATCAGTTTGAGCAACGCAACTTCAAAATCCGGGGTAATGCATTTGTTGAATTTACCATTGCTGATGGGTTCTTTTACAAGTTTAATTTTGGTATCGAAAAAACTATGGACAGGGGCGATGGTATCCGTATGCCCGGCACCGTTCGCCAGGGTACGCCCTCTCCCAATAACAATGAAATTGGCCGATTCCGCAGCAGGGGTGAATTTCAGTCTACCCTGCTTGAACATACCCTAAATTATGATAAGGTAATCGGTGACCACCGTATCGGTGCGGTTGCCGGGGTAAGTATGCAACGATTTGATCATCCGGTAGACAGAATTAACCAGATTGGTTCTAACCCCGAAGTGCTGGACAGGTACAAAGAAATCTCCAATTTTATCGGCTATCTCGGCCGGGTAAACTATAGTTACCAGGATAAATACCTCACCAGCCTTACTTTCAGAAGAGACGGCAGTTCTAAGTTCAGTAATAATAATCGCTGGGGTAATTTCCCCTCGGCTTCAGTTGCATGGAGGATTTCTAAAGAAAAGTTCTGGAATGTGGATGCTGTTAATGATCTTAAAATCCGGGCTTCTTATGGTTCTTTGGGCAATGCCGAATTCCTCAACGCGTGGATGTATTACGCCGTGATCAATCCTTTCCCCCGGGCTGTTTTTGGTCCGAATAGTACAGAGCAGGTAGGAGCCATTGTAACCCAGTTGGCCAATACAGACCTTCGTTGGGAACGCAAGAACACCACTAACCTGGGTATTGAAGCTTCTTTCCTTAATAATGCGCTTAGTTTCTCCGCAGATTATTTTATTGCTAAAACCAAAGACGTACTGGTTGATCTGCCGATCAGCCTTACTACTGGAAATGCCGGTGGTAATCCGGCCGTTAATGCTGCTTCTATTCAGAATAAGGGAATTGAATTAGCCCTTACTTACCGATCTAAAAGAACCGCTAATTTCAAATGGGATGCAACCGTCAATTTTACCAGGATCCGTAATAAAGTACTGGCCTTCGGAAATGAATCGACCAAATACACACAGATCGGAGATGCCCGTACGGAATTAGGACGCTCTATCGGCGAGTGGTATGTACTTAAAACAGACGGCATTTTCCAAAGCCAGGCAGAAGTAGATGCGCACCGCGGTAAAACCGGTGAGCTATTGCAGCCATGGGCCAGACCAGGAGATATCCGTTATGTGGATGTGGATGATGATGGCACACTTGATCTTGATAAAGATCGTCATTATGCAGGTAGCCCCTGGGCAGACTGGGAATCTGGGCTGATCCTGAATATGCAGTATAAGCAGTTTTCATTTTCTATGCAATGGTATGCAGTGGTTGGAAATCAATTATACAACCGTCCACGTTATACGGTAGATCGTATGGATCTGAATACCAATTTCCGTAAAGGTGCAAATTTCTGGACACCGGAAAATCAAAGCAACGAATGGCCCCGCGCAGCTATCGGAGCACCCGATCAGGGCATCCAGTACAATGTATTGCCACAATCAGACCGCTGGCTGGAAAATGGTAGTTACCTGCGGTTGAGGAATATAGAAGTGGCATATAATATTCCGCAAACAAGTTTACAACGCATTGGCTTTAAATCGGCGTCGGTTTATCTGAGTGGCCAGAATTTGTTAACGCTTACAAATTATACTGGCCTGGATCCGGATATTGTTGGTGTAAACATTTTTGAAAGAGGACTGGATAACGGTCAGTATCCTGCACTTCGTATGGTTTCCGCTGGCCTGAGATTTACCTATTAAACAAGTAGCAATGAAAACACTGATAAATATATGCCTGGCCGGACTGCTCTTAACCGGTGCAGGGTCCTGCAAAAAATACACTGATCTTGATATTGAAAACCCTAACCGTAAGGATGAATCAAATTTCTGGAAAACCGGGGAAGATGCATTACAGGGTATCAATGCCGTTTACGGAAATTTTTACCGGAATGGTTCGCCCGGTTCGCGTTGGACGCCTTTTTATTTTGATATCCGGTCTGACGATGGGTATTCTACCAGTCCCTGGAATGAACTTAGAAGCGTAGGTGCATTGAATATTACCCAATACAGTTTTGAAGTAAACTACGATACCTGGTGGCATCATTACAGGGGTGTTTACCGGAGTAACCAGGTAATCAGCAATGTTCCCTCTATCGCTATGGATGAGAACCTGAAGAAAAGATATGTGGCAGAAGCTAAGTTTTTACGGGCGGTATATTATTACAACCTTGTAACCATCTGGGGCAATATTCCCCTGATCCTGGAGCCCTCTCTTCCGGCAGATAAACCTGCTCAGTCGAGCCCCGAACAGGTTTGGACACAGATTGAAAAAGACCTGGCAGAAGCAGCTACCGACCTGCCTGCAACGTATACCGGAGAAGAAATTGGACGGGCTACTAAAGGAGCTGCCTATGCATTGTTGGGAAGGGCGCATCTGCAACAAAAAGAATACCAGCAGGCGGCGGATGCATTGGAATGGCTGATTTCCGGTGAGGGCCAATCTTTATATGATCTGATGCCCAACTATGCCGATAACTTTATGCATACGACTGAAAACAATAAGGAGTCGGTGTTCGAGATCCAGTTTAAAATGCGGGCAGAAAACAGTGGTGAAGATGGTCCCACTTCCAATGTTGGTACCAGTCGTTCTCCATTTTTTGCCCCACCCGGGCATGGTTTTAACGACGCCAATATGCGCAGGTGGGTAGTAGCCGAATTTCTGAAGGAAGAAACAGCTGCCGGCGGGCGAGATCCACGCCTTGCAGTTACAGCCCTGTATGATTCTACCGATGAACGGGGGCCTGATTTTACCCAGGTTTATGGAGGTTCTTTTACTTCAAAAAATTATAACGAAGACATCACCAAGCGGGTATGGTATCGCAAATACCTGAACGATTATTTCCGGTTGAATGAATTTGAAGTGTTTAACGGACCGATCAATTTCCGGTTAATCCGGTTTGCGGATGTATTGCTGATGTATGCCGAAGCATTAAACGGACTTGGACAAACGGGCGATGCATACCAGTATGTAGATCGGGTTCGGGTTCGTGCAGGTTTACGCCCCCTTTCAGTTGCTATGCCGGGTATGACCCAGGCGCAATTCCTGAAACAGCTCGAACATGAACGTATAATGGAATTAACCGGGGAGTCATTGCGGTGGAATGATCTTGCACGCTGGGGATATTTTGATGATAACAATAAGTTGGCTGAATTAAAGGCCCGTGACCCCGAGTTCGAAAATTTTGAATTAGGTCGTAATAAATACATGCCGATTCCACAAACAGAAATCGACATAAATCCAAACCTGGTGCAGAACCAGGGCTGGTAAATTGAATAAAGCAATTATTAGTTTATATGTTTATCCGTTCCGGTATTGTTTCATTACTGAGCATTGGTTTATTGATTGCAGGATGTGGTGAAAAGGATACGCCTCCCTCACCAGGGCCTGAGCAGAAAACATTCAGCAACCCTATTATGAGTGGATCCGATCCCTGGATTATTAAACAGGGGGCTACGTACTATTATACACATACCGTTGGCAACAGGGTGGTACTTTGGAAAAACAATAAGGTAACTACTATGGCCAGTGCAGCCAGTACCGTGGTATTTAATCCGCCTGCAGGCAGTGCTTATACCTCCAATGTCTGGGCACCGGAATTACATTACCTTGACAATAAATGGTACCTCTATATAACGGCTGGAAGTGGCCCGGACGAAACACAACGTACCTGGGTACTCGAAAATCCGGCCACTGATCCCACTACTGGCCAGTGGACTATGAAAGGAAGAATATTTGCAGGGGATACTGATTTCTGGGCAATTGACGGAACCGTACTGGAATACAAAGAGAAACGGTATTTCTTATGGAGTGGAAGACCTGATCAATCGGTACAGAACCAGAATATTTATATAGCAGAAATGGATACGCCCTGGTCATTGACCGGGAACAGCGTAGAGTTGACAAAACCCGAACTGTCCTGGGAGCGTGCAGGAGGCCCGGTAAACGAAGCACCGCAGGTATTGAAAAATGCAAACGGGCAGGTTTTTATGGTGTATTCCGCCAGTGGTTGCTGGACAGATGATTATGCACTGGGCATGCTGACGCTAAAACCCGATGGCAACCCCCTGAATGCAGCAGACTGGACAAAAAACAATGTGCCGGTATTTTCAAAGAGTAGTACCGGTCGTGCATTCGGGCCTGGCCACTGTGCATTTTTTAAATCGGTGGAGGGTGATGAAAACTGGATCATTTATCATGCGAATAATAACAGCAATGACGGTTGCGGGGAAAAACGAAATGTACGTATTCAGCCATTTGTTTTTACTGCCAACGGAACCCCTCAATTTGGTGTGCCAGCGCCCATTTCCGCGGCAATAGGTGTACCTTCCGGCGAATAAATACAAGGGATTATGTTAAGACGAAACCTGCTTTTAGTACTTGCCATGTTTTGCCTGGCATCCTGCAGTAATGAACCTGTTGCAACATTTACGAATCCGCTCTTGCCCGCTGGCGCTGATCCCTGGTGTATTTACAAAGACGGGTATTATTATTATACCAATACCACCGGCCACAATATCACCGTCTGGAAAACAAAATCAATTGCTGAACTGGCAACCGCAGAAAAGAAAGTAGTATTTAGTCCGCCTGCAACCGGGCCCTATTCAAAGGAACTATGGGCCCCGGAAATCCATTTTTTGCAAGGTAAATGGTACGTTTATTTTGCGGCGGACAGCGGTAATAATGTAGATCACCGGTTATGGGTACTCGAAAATGGATCGGCCGATCCTTTCCAGGGAACCTGGGAAGTAAAAGGACGCTTATCTACCCCCGATGATAAATGGTCGATCGATGGCACTGTATACGAACATGAAACACAATTATATTTACTTTGGTCGGGCTGGGAAGGCGATGTAAATGGCCAGCAGGATATTTATATTGCTAAAATGTCGAACCCCTGGACGGTAACCGGTGAAAGAGTTCGGTTATCCTCGCCTACCCTGCCCTGGGAAAAACACGGCGATCTGAATAATCCTAATGATGTGCCACATGTGAATGTGAATGAAGGGCCACAGCTGTTACGCAATAAGAATCAATTGTTCTTAATCTATTCTGCAAGTGGCTGCTGGACGGATCAGTATTCTCTTGGCATGTTATCAACCACTATTGGGGCTGATTTAATGGATAGTACCGCCTGGAAAAAACACCCAGAGCCGGTATTCACCCAGAGCCCGGAGAATAAGGTATATGCGCCGGGTCATAATTCCTTTTTTGTTTCCCCCAGCGGAAAAGAGAACTGGA
This sequence comes from Flavihumibacter sp. CACIAM 22H1, assembly GCF_001601815.1. GTDB lineage: Bacteria > Bacteroidota > Bacteroidia > Chitinophagales > Chitinophagaceae > Flavihumibacter. The sequence goes on along the minus strand of NZ_LUKG01000020.1, from coordinate 36,260 downwards.
TTTTGTATCATGCCAATGATGCACCTGGCCAGGGATGTGGAGAATTCCGATCGCCACGCGCTCAGCCCTTTACCTGGAAAGAAGACGGTACCCCTGATTTCGGAAAACCATTGCCTGTAGCTACCCGGCTTACTATTCCTCAATAAGAAAAAGAAGGTATCGGTTTTGTACCATCGTAGTTATTACTGAACCGTAAACCCGTTGAGAATTTATGAACAATAGGATTTTTGCAGCCTGAAAATACATTGTTCCGAACCTGCACATCCGTTGCTCCGGAAATGGAAATACCGGTAATGGAAGAATCACCTTCAATCAGGTTTCCTTCTATCAATATTTGGCGATGAATTCCTGCCACCGTAGCAGCAGGTGCTTTTACATTAATGGCAATGGCTGTAGCGTCATCATTGGTGCCATCGCCTCTTCCACAGCGCAGGATGCGGTTGTTTCGAATATGTACGTTTGCTGATCCAGGGCCCTCTCTCCAGTCTCCCTCAGCACCAATATGAATAGCCGTTCCGGTACTTTCGCGAAAAGTATTGTTTTCGATCAGTACATTTCTGGTTTTCACTAAAACTGCTCTTGCTAAATGACTTCCTACATAGGAGTTGACAAATTCAAGGCGGGGAATCCTGGTACGGTTAATAAGGTAGTAATGGTTGATAGGCCCCGCGATTTTTTTATCCAGTTCAATAATGGTGCACCATTCCTTTGGGCGGGGAATGGTTTTGGTTACTTTATAATGCCCTACTACTTCCAGTGTTTCTTTGGCTACAAGTTCCAGTTCGTCGCCCGCGTCTGGATAATCAAGTACCATCGCATGCGTGCCCCATTGTTTCTCCATTTGGATCGTATAGCGCTGATCAGCTTCAGCTGCTGTAATTACCTGGTAGTAGCCGTGCACATTGGTAGCATCATCTCCCTGTCCTTCGAAGCTGCAGCCATTGAAACGGATCAGGCCTTTGCAGGAAGTAAAATGGGTGGCATCTGTATTGGTGGATTGATAACGACCCGGCGCCGGAACAATTCTCAGGCCATCCATGGTTATATTCTCTGTTCGATGCCCTACGATTCCCATGCCTGGTTGTGCATGGATGGTGAGCTGTTTTAAATGAATATCGGCAGATTCATTTAAAAGAACTGCCGGCCGAAAATGAAACATATGGTTAATCAGTGCCATTGTACCGGTAACAGGCTCGGGTGTGCTAGCCCAGATTCGGATTGTGGAATCATTTAATAACTCATTTTTCTTTGGGAAATAGAGGCTATTCCCCTGTAACCGGTTTTTTGTCAAATCCCAGAACATAATCCGCAGCATAACCATGTTGTTTCGGATCGGAAATGCTTTCTGGAATTGCAGGTCAAAATAATCGGCCTCCTGCCGAACTACCAGTCCTTCACTGTGCGGAGGGGTATCGTAATCGATGGTTATTCCCTGTATGCTAACCTGTCGGCTGTTTTCAATAGAAATCGGTTCCATCCAGCCCTGAACGGCAAAAAAGGCACCGTCGGCCCTGATCTCCAGCTCAGAAAAGCCATTGATATGAATTCCCCTGGTATAAGGATAATAGGGCGTATAAACGATATCCTGTGGATTGCGTCCCATCTTCCCGTCCATTACATCGTTCATTAATTGAATGGCCTTCTCTTCCCGGATGATGTAACGGCCGGGTGGAAAACGCAATTGTTTTACCCGGTTTTTTTTGCAATAATCAATTGCTTTCTGGATGGCTTCCCGATCGTTCAGCGTGTCATCGGGTAGTGCCCCGAACTTTTCAACGGAAACCTGGGCTAGTCCCGGAAAGCTGAACAACATAGTGGAAATAAAAAGCGTCAGCAGAAGTTTATACGGCATACTGAAAATTAAGCATTCAATACTACTCAGAAAACACGGTTCAGTATGCTTCGATTTTACTATATCCTGCCTAAAACTGACATTTGGAGAATGATGCTTCGGCTCCTTTTTATAATATTCCTGAATCTAAGCTGGATACCGGCTACGGTTTCCAGCTATCCCGATCAGCTATCCGGCAAAGTTATTGGGATAGTGGACGGTGATACCATTGATATCCTGTATGAGGGAAAAGCACTTCGGATCCGTCTTGAGCATATTGACTGTCCGGAGATCCGCAAACAGCAACCTTATGGAACAGCTGCAAAAAAATTCAGTGCCGATCTGTGTTTTGGTAAAATAGTGCGTATCCTTCATAAAAATGAACTGGATCGGAATAAGCGACTTATAGGGGAAGTTATTGTACCCGGAGGGCGCAGTCTTAATAAGGAACTGGTTAAGGCTGGGCTTGCCTGGCATTTCACCAGGTATTCAAAGAGTGAAGTGTATAGTAGCCTGGAAAAAGCGGCCCGTAAAGCCGGTGTGGGGTTATGGAAAGAACCCCATCCGGTAGCGCCCTGGAATTGGAGAAAGCCAGCCCTTAAATAAGTAGGTAGCAATTGCCAGGACAGAACCTTCCCTGTTTGGCTGTAGCTGGAACTTTCTATGGTAAAAGGGCTAGAAAAAATTTCCCTGCAGGGCATCAATAATCAACTGGTGGTCTTCCGTATCGGGTAAGCCTGTTACGGTGATGGTTCCAATAATACCGGCACCAGTCACAAACAAAGGGATGGCGCCTCCTTTGGCCACATAGTCTTTCTCATCAAGACCAAAAAAAGCTTCCAGTGTACGATTCTTTTTTTCGAGTTCATAACGTACATACAGGGAGCTTTCTTCAAAGTGCCGGGCTGTATTGGCTTTCCGTTTCAGCCAGTGGTTTTTGTCAGCAGGCAGGTCGTCATCTATATACAGGAAAATGGGTTGGTTGAGCCGGGCTATTTCCACGCCAATTACCTGTTTTCTTTTTTTGGCAAGGTCAATAATTGCAAGTCCCATTTGCAGGGCTTTGCTATTATTGAAGCTGGTTAACTCAATACGCTTCAGTACAGCAGTGGTATCCATTTTGGTAATTGTTATCGGATGGCAGAAAAGGGCAGTGGTTTCAGGAAGATGGATTCAATCTGTTCTACAATGGGGCCGGCAGCTTCCGATGCATTCCTGACCTTTATCCATTCGGGATTATTCCTGAACAGATCCCATGATTTTTTTGCCGCTTCTTCTGATTTGTGCGCCAGCAGGTAAATCAGGGTTGGTTGCTTTTTGTCGTCGTCGGCTTTACTTGTCCAGTAAGCAATATTTGTCATACCCGCATCTGCAAACAATTTACAAGTATGGTTTTTAAAGCGTTCCTGCAGATTGGATAATTTGTCAGGATAACAGGTGTAGGTGCGCAACTCAAATAACCGATCGGCACCCTGTTTGGAAGCCTGAATAGCCGGGCTATAACCTGTTGCTTCCATAAAGATGGAGCGGACACGGGCTACAATTTTACCCGATTCTTCAGAGCGCCGCTGAACGCCCTTCCAGGTACTATCCTCACTAAATGCCTTCCAGGAGGCTTCTCTTGCCTCTTTGCTTGGGTAGGCCAGCACATAATAAAGCGCATTTTCTGTATTATTAACCGGCAACCAGTAACCGATATTCTGCATACCATGTTTTTCAAATAAACGGGTGGTATGGTTTGTAAAACGCTCCATCAGCGCATCCAAGCGACCAGGATGGCAGTAATAGATCCGTAATTCAAAACAGCGTGTATCAGTTAACTGAGCACTGGCGGTTGAAATGCTGCAGACGGTTATCACCAGCAGCAGGTAGTAACGGAAGCTTTGCATAATGCCCTGAAATTAAGCATTATTCGGGAGGCAAGCGGTTGATTCCTTCCGATTACCTGGTTGTTGGAGGTAATGGCCGCAGGTATTTATCATATATATATTTGGTTAGCGGTCTCAATTTTCTGGTAGGATCTTCCGGATGTTTTCCGCCGCAGGTAAAATAGTCGATTACTTTATTTCTTTTACTGTAATGAACCTGACCGATAGCTTTTTCTGATATCGTATCGGGGGTAGTAATGCGTTGAAAATTTAATAAAAGGGTGCTGTCTAAAGCAACTAATAATGTATCTCCCTTCTTAACCAGGCAGGGCGCTTTTTTATAAGCAGTTCCTGTCCAATACATACAGGCTTGGTGTTGAAAAAAATAGTCTGGTTGGCTCCTGTCAGCACCAGTTGGCAGGCTAAAATAGGCAGCTATTCCACCAGCTGCTGCCAGTCCAAGCCCTATCAGCCAGCTGCTGGCCAGCAGTTTACCTCGCCTTTTACGCTGAACCAGCTCTTTTTTTCCTCCACTTAGTAACCCCCATTGTTCTGTTGGCAGTTTTTCAGGTTCGCCTGCTGCTGCCTGTTCCTCTTCTTCCTGGCTGCTTTCTGGCTCTGCCTGATCAGGCAGGTATAATTCTCCTCTTTTTAGGCCAGCCTCCACCGCTGCCAGTTTTGGGTAAAAATCGGGGCTTCCTTCAAAAGGTCTTGGTTGAAAATCGATCAACCAGGCTAACAACTCAACGTTTTTCTTTTCTGAATTGATCGTTTCTCCCATCATCAGATTAACCAGTGGCCGAAACCGATCAACGGGTAATCTTTCCACTGCATCTATGATCTCCTTTTCATTGCCTTCCCAGTCAAAAAATTCGCGGATTATTTTCAGGTCCTCTTTTCTTAAGCGGCTTCTGCAAATTCTGACCGACTCTTCTCTCAATGCTTTTCTGCCGGGGTTGGAAATGCTTTGAGGCAGCAGGTTTTGCTCCTTTTTAAGCTGGTAAACCTTCCTAACCAGCCTCATGTAATCAGCATACAACAGCATAGATCCATAGTCTATAAATTAATAATAACCGGAATTCAACCGTCATTTCCGGAATTCAACCGGCCTTTCTGGAATTCCATTGGAATGATCGGAATTATCGGAATCGTTTAGTAATCAAGCGTTTATCGGATATTATTTTCGTTCTGCAATCAATCGAAACCTGATTTGCTTCCAGGTTCACTGTACAGGATTGATTGCAGAGAGGAAGGGATGCGGACCGGATAATTGGCTTGGGAAGCGCTTTTCTGATTTGCATTCTACCCTCTCAACCTCACTTCCCAAACGTGTAAGAAGCGCTGCTTACACGGCTTTCAGAAATCTACGCCGGGAAAAAAATCTCCAGGCAGTAGCACCCATCAATTTTTAAAAACAACTACAATGCTTTATTTAATAATAAGCCTGCTACTGGCATTCTCATGCCCCAACCAATCTACACCTTCCACTAATGAAGGCACACAAGTAAGCACTATGGACGATACCGGTGGAGAAACCGGGCATATTCCTCCAAGACCGCCAAAACCAAAAGGCTGATTCGAAGAATAAGGCAAGTGAAAACTTGCCTTATTTTTTGCCCCGATATTTACCGGAAGATAACCATGATTTTAATATTTTTAAATCAAATGCCTTATTCCGGAATAGTAACAAAGATCCTGCTTCTTAGCCTATTGCTTTTTACGGGATGCCGTAAAAATAGCAGCCCGCTGCCTCCGCCGCAATTGCCGGATTTAGAAAAAGCCGAACAGCTCATGTACAGCCAGCCAGACACTGCTTTTTCTCTCCTCAACACACTGGCAACCTATTCAAATGATAGTTTAACAGTAGCTTCCGCCCTCAACTACATGGCAATTATCCAGCATGATGCCGGAGATTTATATGGTAGCCTGGAATCTCTTCTGGCAGCACTGAAACTACTCAATCCTGCCAAGGAAACCAACCGGTATACCTTGCAGGCCGTCTATAATTTACTGGGCACCAACAGCCTGAATTTAAAGGATTATCCGGCTGCCATTCATTATTATTTGGAATCCCTGAAGCTCATCGAAGAAGAAAGTTTTAAACAGATTGTACGCAATAACCTGGGTGTAGCCTATCAGAAAAAAGGAGAATATAATAAGGCCATTGACATTTTTGCGAATGCCTTGCAGGGATTACCGGATACAACCATTGATTATGCCCGTACCTTATCTAACCTGGCACGTACCAAATGGCTGGAAAACCCGGCTTACCCTGCTTCCGCCGAATTAAAAAAAGCCCTCAGGATCCGTACAATTAAAGGAGACGAATGGGGGCTCAATGCAAGTTTTGCCCACCTGGCCGATTTTTATGCAGCCAGCAATCCGGATTCTGCCCGGTACTATGCCCGCCAGATGTATGCTTCTGCTTCTGCTATTAAAAGTCCTACTGACCGGTTGGAAGCATTGGATAAATTAATCAGCTATTCACCGGCTCCGGAAGCAAAATCCTACTTCCAGGCATACAGGGTACTTGGAGATAGCTTACAAACCGCCAGAACCACCGCTAAAAACCAGTTTGCATTAATCCGGTATGAGGCGGCAAAAGCAAAATCAGAAAACCTGGCGCTACAGAAAGAGAATGCAGAAAAGCAGGTAAAACTGGTTCGCCAGAAAGCGGCTCTGTTTACTATTGTGTTGGTATTTCTGCTGGCTTTCGTAGCGGGGTTAATTTGGTACCGCAAAAAACAACAACAGCTGAACTGGATGCATCAGCAAAAGTTACGCGAGGCCCAATTAAAGACCTCTCAGAAAGTGCATGATGTTGTTGCAAATGGATTGTACCGGATCATGACAAACATAGAACACAACCCCGCTCTGGAAAAGCCGACCCTGTTGGATGATATTGAATACCTGTATGAAAAATCAAGAAATATTTCTTATGATGAGGTTGATCAACCAATACAGTCCATAGATTTTCATCAAAAGATAAGTAAGCTGATTAAAAGTTTTGCCAACGATAGAACAAGAGTATACATAGCCGGGAGTGATGCCCAATTATGGCAAACCTTGAATTTGAAGGTAAAAACGGAGCTGGAACAAATACTACAGGAATTAATGATCAACATGAAAAAGCACAGCCAGGCCAGCCAGGTGATTGTAAAATTTGAACGAGCAGGAAAGGAATTAAAAATCCTGTATACAGACGATGGGGTAGGTATCCCCGCTAACCTTAAACCAGGAAATGGATGGAGAAATACGGAAAACCGGATTTCAGGATTGAATGGCTGGTTTAGTTTTGAGAACAATCCTCCCCGGGGATTAAAAATACAGATTCACCTGCCAGTTGAATATAGCACATGATAAACAAAATTCTGATTGCCGAAGACCATGAGATGGTAAACATCTCCCTGCAAAAAGTATTAGAAGAGCTGGGCGCTACTGAAGTAAAGTACATGTATTATTGCGATGATGCACTAACAAGTATCCGCCATGCCTTAAACAGGGAGCAATCCTTTGATTTGCTGATTACGGATTTGTATTTTGATGAAGATGGACAAAAGCAATTGATAAAAGGAGGCATTGAACTGATAGCCGAGGCCCGAAAGCTTCAACCAGATCTAAAGGTGCTGGTTTTTTCTGCAGAAGTTAAGTTGAGTATTATTGAAAGGCTGTACAATGAGTTTGAAATTGATGCCTATGTATTGAAAGCCAGGAATGATGCCCGCGAATTGAAAAATGCCCTTGGTGAAATAGCAAAAAATCAACGCTATTTTCCCCGTAACCTGGTGCAACTAAGGAAACAAAAAAATGCGTTTGAGTTCAGCTCCTTTGATATTACCATTTTAACCCTGCTTTCAGACGGCGTACGGCAGAAAGATATACCAGCCTATCTGCAGAAAAATCAGATCAGTCCAAGCGGTTTAAGCAGTGTTGAAAAGCGATTGAATTTCCTGAAGGAGCAACATGATTTCTCCACCAATGAGCAACTAATTGCATTTTGTAAGGAGTTTGGAATTATCTGACAGTTCCTGGAGATTGGAACCTGGTATAAAGCAGTGGCAGCATTAAGGGCTGTTTCTAAACGTATCTATTGGTAAAGTTTTAACCGGGTTTCCTCCATCAATATATAATACTCCGCCTTTTTTTAATGCTTTCGCTATTTTAGTAAGGGCCTTTTTTTCTATTTCAGGATGTCTTCCATCAAGAGCGCCTACTCTAATTGCAATGGCAATATCAAATTTAGCTTCCCCTGGTTCTAGTTCAAAGTCTTCTACCTTGGCTATCCTGAAAGATAAGCTGCCTGCTTTTATTTCCTGGGCAGAACCGCTTATGGCCTGGCTGATAGCTTTGGCTGACCGGTCTATACCAAGCACATGCCCGTTGCCGATTCGGCCCGCCATTTCACGGGCGGCTGCGCCTGGTCCGCATCCGATTTCCAATATACGCAGTCCATTTTTTAAAGGAAGTGCATTAACTATATCCAGTAAACGGGCTGATAGTTTGCTGCTCATATTGACGAATGATTGGTTAATTATGCACCATTATGCTTTTATGAATTTACTAGCTTTAGCGGTTTACAGCAACCTGCTTAATAAATTTATGTATGAATAAATTATTCCTGTTTTGCTGCCTGATGGCTGCTTGCTCGCCGAATCAAGATAAACAAACCAATAAAGCTCCCGAAGGCATTGAACATGTAATTGTTATTGGTATTGACGGATTTAGTGCCAGCGGATTAAAAAAAGCCAAGGCACCTGTGCTGGATAGTTTATTACAGGTGGGTGCTTATTCAACTTCTGTACGTACTGTTTTACCGACGGTAAGTAGTCCGAACTGGGCTTCACTGTTACAGGGAGCCGGACCGGAGCAGCATGGCATCACGGATAATGATTGGGAACTGAATGACCATAACCTGGAGCCGG
>NZ_LUKG01000020.1:20905-27243 GCF_001601815.1 Flavihumibacter sp. CACIAM 22H1 | reverse complement strand
ACCATAACCTGGAGCCGGTTGCATTTGATAGCAGCAATCGGTTCCCGTCTATTTTTACCATTTTCAGGAGCCAACGGCCTACTGCAGAAGCTGGTGCTATCTATAACTGGGAAGGCTTTGGAAGGTTGTTTGATTCCAGCCTCGTAAACCTGAGCCGGCATTATCCAACACAGGATGCTACCGTGGCTGCCTTTGCAGAATACCTGGTTCAAAAAAAGCCCGTGCTATCCTGGGTACATCTGGATGAGGTAGATGGTGCTGGTCATAATTTTGGGCATGGTACAAAGGGTTATTTTGAGGGTATTCGTAAGGCAGATTCCTGCGTTGGGGTAATAATCAATGCGATGCGGAAAGCAGGCATGGAAAAGAATACAATGGTAATGGTGGTGGCAGACCACGGCGGCGTGGGTTATGGACATGGAGGTACTGAACTGGAGGAACTTACTGTTCCGGTAATTTATTTTGGCGTCGGCATAAAAAACGGCTACCAGATCCAACAACAAATTTATCAGTATGATGCAGCCGCTACGATTGCGTTTGCCCTTCAACTGCAAACTCCCTATGAATGGATCGGCCGGCCTGTAAAAGCTGCCTTTAAAGGATTTGAAGAACCGCCGGCCGTTTGGAAAGCAATTAAACTGGCTGATGCGCCGGTTATTTATCCAGAAGCAGCCTTTTTTGCAAGGGCCGGGGGATTGTATATCGACTCCTTGCCCCAGGTTAAAATTAGTGCAGCAAACGAAAAATCGTCTGGACCGATTTACTATACCACAGATGGAAGCAACCCGACCGAAAAAAGTACTAAGTATACCGAACCTTTCGGACTTTCTTCAACATCGGTAGTTAAGGCGGCCGTATTTGAAAACGGTACACCAGGTAAAATTGCTACTGCATATTTCAGGTTGCTGAAATCAGGCGGACAGAACGGTGTAGGTTTCCGTTTTTTCAAAGGAGATGAATGGAAGCAATTACCAGCTTTTGCATCGCTGAAGCCAACCGGCAGCTGGACGGATTATGAATTCCTGGTTAACCCGGTAAAGCTGGAGAAAGCACAAGAAGGACATAAGGGAAGTTTTGGAATAGTAGCAGAGAGTATGCTCGAAATTGACCAGGACGGCGACTACCAGTTTTATACAAGGTCAGATGATGGCAGCCGGCTGTTCATAAATGGTAAAAAAGTGGTTGACAACGATGGTGATCATGGCGTGGAAGAGAAATCAGGCAAGATAAAACTTACCAAAGGCAGGCATGCCATCAAGGTAGAGTATTTTAATGGCGGAGGTGGTTATTGGCTGGATGTTTATTATAAAGGCCCTGGTTTGGAAAAACAACTGATCCCTGCCAATAAATTGTTTTATTAAACAATCAATAATACTTTAATCATTTTAAACAGGGCTCCTATAAAAGAACAAATAACGCCCCCTTACAAAATAACCCAGGGTGCGTTTATAATACAGTCTGGCCTTTTCCGGATCGTATTGGTTGTTCAAGATTCTGTACAACGAAAGAATTAGTAAGATTATTCCTGCTAGTATTGGGATCAGAATAAGAGCGGCAAAAAAAGCGTCTTTTTTTTCCTGCTTTACTATTTCTGTGGCAAAATTCAGTACAAAGCCCAGGATTATACCTGCTGCAGTTACCATAGGTTGTCTATAATTGAAAAGCTTATCCTTTTCCATACAGGTTATTTACTTCGGCAAAATAGCTTTTGTTGAGAAACGGCCTGTACAAAGTTGCCGGTTTTTTAGCGGGAAGTGTATCTTTAAGTAACTGACCTTATTTATCATTCAACCAATGCCATGTTAACAATACTGCTTTTTTGGTTCCAGTTATTTACAGGAACAGCGCCGCAGCCTGTATTATTTGAAGAGGTGCAGGTGTTTACCGGAAATGCACAGACTTTGACGCCGCCCTCTTATGTATTGGTGGTAGGCAATAAAATTCAACGTATCAGTACTGCGCCGTTTGAAGTGGATGCCGGTACACTGCGCATTAATGGGAAAGGTAAAACACTGATGCCGGGGTTAATTGATGCCCATGTGCATCTGGCATTTGGCTCCATGAGCATGCAGGATATGGCCTCGCCCGATTTAGGACAGGAACTGATTTTAAAACATATGCGTAAAAGTGCGGAGGAAATGCTGCTCCGGGGTTTTACCAGTGTGCGTGATGTGGGTGGGCCAATTTTCCCTTTTAAAGCAGCGGTTGATGCCGGTACGCTAACCGGTCCCAGGATCTGGCCCTCCGGCGCTGTTATCAGTCAAACCTCTGGCCACGGCGATTTTCGTACACCTGCTGAAAAATCAAGACGCTTTTTTGGAACCCCTTCTCGCTCAGAAAGCTTTGGTGCTAATTTTATAGCGGATGGAAGAGATGAAGTACTTACGGCAGTTCGGGAAAACCTTCGCTTTGGCGCCAGCCAGATTAAAATTATGGGTGGAGGCGGAACTTCCTCTGCCTACGATCCGGTGGATGTAACCCAATATACACTGGATGAAATGAAGGCGGCAGTAGAAGCTGCGGAAGACTGGGGAACCTATGTTACGGTTCATGCATATACATCCCGGGCTATTCAACGGGCTATTGAAGCAGGGGTAAAATGTGTGGAGCACGGCCAGTTGGCTGACGAGGCAACGCTTCGCCTGATGGCAAAAAAAGGCGTCTGGCTAAGCCTGCAAAACCTGGTAGAAGACACACCCGATATGGATTCTTTAAGGCGGGAAAAAAGAAAACCGGTAATAGAAGGACAAGCCAAACTTTGGCCGCTTGCCAAGAAACTGAAAGTAAAACTGGCATGGGGAACCGATTTTCTGTTTGAACCGGCGCTCAATAAACAACAGAACAATTATATCCTGAAATTACAGCAATGGTTTACCAATGCTGAAATCCTGAAAATGATTACCCATGATAATGCAGCACTGCTACAGCTGGCAGGCCTTCGCAGCCCCTATCCTGGTAAACTGGGTGTAGTGGAAGAAAGCGCTTATGCAGACCTGTTGCTGGTGGATGGAGATCCTCTCAAAGATCTTTCGCTCCTTGCTAATCCGGAAAGTAAATTCCTGCTTATCATGAAGGATGGGAAAATAGTGAAGAATTTGATTAGTAAATAAGAACACCATGTACCAATAAGAACAGCTCTTGTAGGCGCCAGAATTCCGGCGCGCAACGACGGATGTGCACCAGCTTTTCCTGGAAATAATTACCGCTTACTGCTTCAACCCGCAGCAGATCGCCAACACAAATGCATCCATGAACTGTCTGCCAGATTCCGAAAAAACTTCCTTGAAAGACCAGGTTCCGGGCACAGTATGCTGATACTGGTTTGCTGTTTTCAGCATACGACAATGCCAGAAAAACAGCCATACGGCAGCAAAGTTTCATTGAACCGGGCGAAAAATGCCGGAATATTCTCGGCCTCTGTTATTATTGCAAAAAATAAAAAAGATTGCGCAAGAGCTGAATTACACGGAAATACAGATCAAATCATTCAATACCGTTGCAGGCTGCAATTGCGCCAGTTATTCCTTGAAAAAATCTCGCCAATATGGAGGAGTATAAAGACCGTCTTGATCAACCTTTTTTTGAACAGATCGAAGCCTACTTATTAAACTCCCTGCTGCCGGAAGAAAAGGCCGCGTTTGAAGCGAAGTTGGCGGCGGATCCGTCTTTACTGAAAGCGGTAGAATTGCGGCGCCAGCTCCTTGCACAAGTGCCGGCGGAATCGTTCAGGGCAGAAACGAAGGCAGCGCTTAAGACCGGCAAACCTCGTTTGGCCGGCATCCGTTCCATTAACAAATGGTGGTGGGTGGCAGCGGCCATGCTCATTTTGATCAGCGGCTTATGGTACCGGAAATACATGGCCCTTAGTCCGCAGCAACTTGCCAATCATTATTTTAGTCCCGACCCCGGTTTACCTGTTACGCTAAGTGGTACCCGCCAGTATCAATTTTACGATGGAATGGTGAGTTATAAAGAGGCAGATTATGATAAAGCTATTGCAAGCTGGCGGTCCATTCCAGCCACCAAGGGGCTTTCCGATACCCTGGATTATTATATTGGCGTGGCCTATCTTAATAAAGACCAGTACAACGATGCCCTGCAACAATTACTGCCGCTGGCGGAAGCCAATGGAAAGCTGAAAGAAAAGGCGAGTTGGTACCTTGCTCTTACCTACCTGAAACTGAATCAGCCCAGAAAGGCGCAAAAATTTCTGCAAAGCATCTCTACTTATCCCCAGGCCGATGAACTGCTGGAAGATATCAACCAGTTTATTGGGGAATAAGGCCCGTTTAAAAAAGCCAGGTTGCAGGGCTTGCGGTGGTACATGACGAAGGGCGGCAAAACCCGGTTACGATCTCCGGAGCTAGAAAATTGAGTCGTAAATCAACCCGTCTACTTGCGTAGGATAAACTAGGGCCGGGTATTGATCCGGTAAGAATCAAGCTTTAGTGGGTGCGGTTATGGAATACATTTGACCCAACGGAATAGCAGGCTGCTTACCGTTGGGTCAAATGCGTTTAGGCAGCTTTGCGTTTTTCGATTTCGGCGCAAAGTGCTTCAAAAATATCGTCTACCGTACCTTCTCCTTTTACTTCCACCACTTTACCGAATTGGCGGTAATGGTCGGCTACTGCGGAGGTTTTTTTATGATATTCCTCGATCCGGGCGCGGATAATACCTTCGTTTACATCATCCGTACGGCCACTGGTTAGGCCACGGTTTAATAAGCGCTTTACCAGCTCTTCTTCAGTAACTTCCAGGGCCAGTACCACGTTAATGGCTTCCTCGCGCTGCGCCAATAGGGCATCCAGGGCTTCGGATTGGGCTTTGGTGCGAGGAAATCCGTCGAACAGAAATCCTTTGGCTTCAGGGTTATTATCGAGGGCAGAGCGGATCATACCGATAACCACTGCATCCGGAACCAGTTCACCCCGATCCATAAAACCCTTGGCTTCCAGTCCCAGGGCGGTTTTATGGGCGATTTCCGAACGCAATAAATCGCCGGTCGATAAGTGTTTCAAACCATAGCGGGCAATCAGTCGCTCTGACTGCGTACCCTTCCCACTACCGGGAGGACCAAATAGAATTAAATTAAACATGTTGTTAAAAAACTCAGATGAATGTCAAATTTACGGGTTAGCGCCTAAAAATATTCCATTAAAACCCGATTAACCTTGAAAACTGTCAACCTGCTGACAATCCAAACGAACCAGTCAGTCGTAGCTTTGTTATAGAAATATGCGAACTATGTATGTAAAATTTGCGCTGCTGGCTTGTTTGCTGGTTTTTCAGCAATGCAGTTATTCGCAGCCATCCAAAAAGGAAAACAATAAATCAATGGATACCTCAAAAAATCCTGTTTTTTCTCGTACATCCTCCGAAAAGCTGAACCTGAGTGAGGAGGAGTGGAAAAAAATTCTGCCGGCCGATGTTTATTATATTGCCCGTCAGAAAGGGACGGAGCGACCCTGGTCGAGCCCCTTTGAAACCTCCAAAGAAATCGGCACCTACCATTGCGCAGCCTGCGGCAATCCGCTATTCCTGAGCGATACGAAGTTTGAGAGTGGTTGTGGGTGGCCAAGTTTTTACCAGCCGATTTCCAAGACCAGCATTATTTATACGCCCGATAATTCGCATGGCATGCGTAGAACGGAAGTTCAATGTGGCCGCTGTAAAGCTCATTTGGGGCATGTATTTGAAGACGGTCCTCCGCCTACCGGGCTGCGGTACTGTATAAATGGGCTGATTTTGGACTTTGAAAAGGCCAAAGAGGCGGAAAAAGCCTATAAAGAGCAGCACAAGGGGCAGTAATTGGGCGGGTAAAAATCCGGAAATCGGGCAAAAAAGTCGATTGGTCGGCAATTGCTGAGCGATGGACGAACTCATTCTTGATCCTGCTTTCTGCTTTGCATCTTTACATCATGAAGCAGCAGTAAGCGAATTGTCTCGGTTGTTACATTTGGACAAATTCTGGATCTGGATCACTAAACACTACTAAAAAAAGAAAAGCCCCTCTGGACGGGGGCTTTTTCTATGTGTCAGATACATGTTAGAACACCTGTCTGACGCCTATCACTTTACTTCATCCAATTCTACCTTTACGGTAATCTCTACTTCCTTGCCTACAACCAGTCCGCCTGTTTCTGTTGCACGATCCCATTTCAGGTTATAATCAAACCGGTTAATGGTAGTCGTAGCCTTGAAACCCGCCTTACGACCACGGCCGCCCGCAATTACACCCCCATAGGTTACCTGAAACGTAACAGGTTTAGTTACATCCCGTATGGTCAGGTTGCCGGTTAAAGCATATTTATTATTGCCTAATGGCTTCATAGAAG
>NZ_LUKG01000020.1:17614-20289 GCF_001601815.1 Flavihumibacter sp. CACIAM 22H1 | reverse complement strand
ATGACCATCCCGACGCTCATTGTCCGTATTGATGGAGTTCACATCTACCGTAAAAGCAATCTTGGCATCGGAAAAATCATCCTTGGAATTCTCTACCGTACCATCCCACATTTTAAAAGTGCCTTCCGCTTCCGATACCACCATATGGTTTACAGAAAAGCGAACACTTGAATGTGATTTGTCGAGTTTCCATTTGGTCTGAGCAGCAGCAGACATTCCCAGGCTCATCGTAGCCGCCAGTATCAGCAGGTTCCATTTTTGCATATAAAGTGGTTTTATTGGTTAAACACTAAGGTACAGCTTTCAGCAATTTCCATTCATTGTTCCCACATTATCCATTAATTTCCAATTTAAATCGTTACAGCACATGACACACTGGAGAAAATCCGGGCTGGGCATTCTTTTGCTGGCCGGAACTGCTTTTGTAGCCACGGCGCAGAAAAAAACAGCTCGAAAAACTACACCACCACCAAGCTCTCCCTCCCTCTCACTCGATCAGTTTAAAAACTGGAAACCCCGGAATATTGGTCCGGCAGGAATGAGTGGACGAATTACCGCCATTGACGCGGTTGTAGACGACCCCAATATTATTTACCTGGGCTCCGCTTCCGGGGGTGTTTGGAAAACAATTAACGGGGGGCATGAATGGAAACCCGTTTTTGACGAACAACCCATCCTTAATATAGGATCGGTGGCTGTTCAGCAATCAAACCCCCAGGTGGTTTGGGTAGGTACCGGTGAAGGCAACCCGCGCAATTCCATCAATATCGGTGAAGGCATCTATAAATCGATCGATGGCGGAAAATCATGGAACCGCATGGGACTGGAAAAAACAAGAAATATTCACCGGGTATTAATTGACCCCTCCCAGCCCTCTACGGTATATGCGGGGGTAATCGGCAATCCATATGCTTTTCATGCCGACCGCGGAGTGTTTAAAACCACCGATGAGGGACAGCATTGGGAAAAAATTCTTTATACCAACGATAGTTCGGGTATTGCCGATATGATTATGGACCCCACCAACCCGAATAAACTTTTTGCCGCTATGTGGCAGCATTACCGTACTCCCTGGAGCTTTAACAGCGGGGGCCCGGGAAGTGGCTTGTACATGACCCTTGACGGAGGTAAAAACTGGAAAAAGCTCGGCAAGGAAAATGGCTTGCCGGAAGGGGATTATGGAAGAATCGGTTTGGCCATTGCACGTAATAACCCCAACGTGGTTTATGCCCTGGTGGAAGCTACCAAAAATGGCTTGTATAAATCCGAGGATGGAGGTTACAATTGGAAGCTGGTCAATAGCAACCCCGCCTGGGTCACCAACCGACCCTTTTATTTCCAGGAAATTGCCGTGGACCCGCTGAACGAAAACAGGGTATGGCTGATTTACCAGATGATTGCAAAAAGCGAAGACGGGGGAAAAGATTTTGAAGTAGTGATTCCCTACAATGGAATCCACCCCGACCATCATGCATTCTGGATACATCCGAAAGACAATAAATTTATTATAGATGGCAACGACGGAGGTATCGGTATAACCCGCGATATGGGAAAAAACTGGGTCTTTGATGAAAAACTGCCGGTCGGACAATTTTATCATATCAATGTTGATAACGAACAACCGTATAATGTTATGGGCGGAATGCAGGACAATGGATCCTGGCGCGGACCAGCCTATACATGGATGAGCGCCGGCATAAAAAACTACTATTGGGAAAACCTATGGGGGGGCGATGGCTTTGACGTTATGCCCGATGCGGAAGATGCTAACTGGGTTTACGCCATGAGCCAACAGGGAAATGTGGGCAGGTATAATGTAAAAACCGGTGAGTCCTGGACCATCAAACCCGCCAATCCAAATCTCCAGACCATCCTGCGATTTAACTGGAATGCAGGAATGGCACAGGATCCTTTTGATAAAAAGACCATCTATTTCGGCAGCCAATACCTCCATAAAAGCACTGATAAAGGGATCAGCTGGCAACTGATTTCGGGCGATCTTACCACCAATGACTCCAGTAAAATTGACCAGAACAAAAACGGCGGACTCAGCCTGGATATTACCGGCGCCGAAAACCATTGTACCATTCTTTCCATTGCGCCTTCTGTAAAACAACAGGGAGTGATCTGGGTTGGTACAGACGACGGCAATGTACAGTTAACCCGTGATGGAGGAAAAACCTGGACCAATTTCCGGGGAAAAATTCCCGGAATGCCGGTAGGCGCCTGGGTTCAGCAGATTCAACCCTCCCGCCACAATGCGGCGGAGGCATTGGTAGTAGTGAATGATTACAGGCGTTTTGGTGCCTATGTTTTTAGAACCCTTGATTTTGGAAAAACCTGGACCCGTTTAGTCGATGATAAAAAACTAACCGGCTACGCGCTTTCCGTGGTGCAGGACCCTACCGAACCTAATTTAATCTTTGTAGGTACAGAACAAGGGCTTTGGGTAAGCCTTGATAATGGAGAAAACTTCCAGCAATGGAAAAATGGGTATCCGTCCGTATCAACCTATGATATGGTCATCCAGGAACGGGAAGCAGACCTGGTAATTGCAACCTTTGGCCGGTCTATTTGGGTATTGGATGATATTCGTCCACTTCGATTGCTGGCAGCCAATAAAGGACAAACCCCCTCCGCCGCGCTGACGGTTTTCCCTGCACCCACTGGCGTGC
>NZ_LUKG01000020.1:0-17471 GCF_001601815.1 Flavihumibacter sp. CACIAM 22H1 | reverse complement strand
ACGGTTTTCCCTGCACCCACTGGCGTGCAGGCAGAAATCCGGAATGCACCCGGCTACGAATGGAGTACCTGGGGTATCTGGGACGCAGAAAATCGGAACAGGGGGGCCGCGCTCAGTTATTTTGTCGACAAATCACGGCTTGATACAAGCGCCCGTAAAAAGGCGGATAGCTTGTGGGTGAAGATTTATGACGATAAAAATGAGCTGATCAGGACACTTAAATGGAAAGCCGATTCCGGCTATAACCGCAATTACTGGGGATTTGAACAAAAGGGCTTCCGCCGGCCCGGCTCACCAAAACCCCGGCTGAACGCCCCGGAGCTAGGTGGCGAAGCAGTTTTTCCGGGTAATTATAAAGTGGTTATGGAGCTAGCCGGACAAAAAGATTCCACCCAGCTTAGGGTGGTGGGTGACCCCCGTATAGAAGACCGAAAAGAAATAATACTGGCCCAGCAACAATTAAGAAACCGCCTCAAAAAAAGCAGCGACAAACTGATCGAAGGAATGGATCGCCTTACAGATGCGGAAGAGTTGACAAAAAAAATGGAAAATCAACTGAAAGACCTTACTGGTAAGGAGGCAGATACCCTACGCAAAGCCGGCAAAGCAATGCAAGAGGAAATCAAGTCCATTCGTGAGTTCATCAACGGAAAAAGCATCGAACGCCAGGGATATGGCCGTCCACAACAGCCGCCTACACCAATGAGCGTATGGCAACAGGCAAGCCGCTATATCAGTGCTAAACCGGTAAAGCCAGGTGACCAGGAAGAGCAACTGGTGAAAGACGCAGAAGTAAAACTGGAGGAAGCCGTTGCAAAAATAAACGCCTTCTTCAGTAGTAAATGGGCAAGCTACCGGAAACTGGTAGAAGCCAACCCGGTTAACCTATTCAAAGAATATGAACCGATAAAATAATACCCACCGTAGCGGGAGTAAAAAGAAATGGTCCTGGTTGCAATTGCTACCAGGACCATTTTATTTGTACCGAGACCTGAAATTTATTTTTATTGAACTGTTATAAGCCCAATTCATTTAGTTGCTGCTGGGTAAAGGGTTTTTCCATAATTTTTAACCGGTGTTGCTCTGCATGTTGTGGAATAGTTGGGTGAAATGCACTGATGAGGTGAATTTTCAGATCAGGGTATTTATCCAGTAAATCCGGCGCCTGCTCCCACCCGAGTCCATCGGGAAGATTATTATCCAAAAAGAGTACATCAGGATTAAGTGTTGCCAGTTTTGACAAGCCTTCCTCCAAGGTGTTTGCGATCGACACTTCGTACTGTTTTCGGGTGAAATAGATCTTCATTAACAAACACAAATCCTCTTCATCGTCTACGATTAGTATTTTCTTGGCTGAACCCATGTTTTAGTCTTCCGCTAATAAAATGCCACAATTTTTTACCGCTTGATGGGGGGTGAATCCTTATCGCTCTGGGGAGTATTTTCCCCACCATTTTGCGCTGAAATTCAAGCTGGGTACAATTTAGGTAAAGTTTGAGTTTGGCACGAAGTTTTGACCTGTCTATTCAGATTAAAATTTATAACAGTTAAATTAAATACTATGACAACTACATCAAAAATTGTACTGGGCGTTCTGGGTGCTGCTGCAGCAGGCGTAGCTATCGGACTGTTGGTTGCTCCGGAAAAAGGAAAAGATCTTCGCAATAAAATTGCTGATAACGCTAAAAACTGGGCCGATGAATTAGGTTCCTGGTTAAATGACCGGAAATCTGATGCCACTATGGCCGCAAAAAAAATGGCCTCTAAAGCAGAAGACCTTGTTGATGAAGCTGGTCAGGAATATAATAGAGCCAAGCGCTCTATGAGCTAAGTGAAAATTGGGTCGCATTGCCGGGTTGGGGCAATGCGACATTTTTTAATTTCTGAACAGTTCATCATGGATACATTAAAATCGAAGGCAGCAGATTTACTGGAACATGGAGGCGAATTACTGGATACCTATTATCGCCTCACAGTAGTGAATGCTACCGATAAAGTAGCAAAAGCCAGTTCGGTAAGCGTGGTTGCCCTGGCTGCTGCCCTGTTTGGGCTGATAGTACTATTCTTTGCCGGAATTGGTATGGCCTGGTGGATTGGAGAGGCGATGAATAATATGAAAGCAGGTTTTTTCATTGTAGGAGGATTTTTTCTCCTGCTGTTACTTGCCTTGCTTTTGTTTCGTAAATCTCTACTGGTACCGATGATTCGAAACCAGATAATACAATCGATCTATGATAAATCCGATAAGAACACACCGTGATCTGCTGGAGGAAAAAGCACGCCTTAAAAGTTTGCTTGTAATTCAGAAAAATCAGCTTCGGCAGGATTGGATGGGAATTGAGGAGGCCTTGGAACCAGCTACCAAATTTGTTGGCTCATTGGGCATGTTCACTTCTACCAAATCAACTAATCCGCTCCTGAAACTGGGACTGGATCTGGGAATTGACGTATTGTTAAGAAGAACCCTTTTTAAAAATACCGGTTTGCTAACCCGCCTGGGCGCCCCAATATTAGTACGTAACCTGGCCACTAACTTGTTTGACAAGAAAGGTGCAGGCTTATGGAAAGGAATTCAGTCTTTGTTAAAAGGGAAAAATGGGAAAGTTCCGGATACTACCCGGTAAGATATTATATTACCGGCTTATGGAATTTGAGCAGTTTTAAACCAATAGGACCGTATATCATCTATCGTTTTAACCAGGTTCTCAAAGCCTACTGGTTTAACAACATAGGTATTAGCCCCTAATTCGTAACACCGGTTAATTTCATTTTCATTTTTAGTAGTTGTAAACACTACCACGGGGATCTTCTTAAAACGGGGATCCTCTTTTAATTCCTTTAAAACCTCCCGCCCGTCTTTTTTAGGCATATTAAGGTCCAGCAGGATGAATCCTGGCAAATGACTATCCGCGCCCGCTTCCTGAGATTTCAGGTTGCGCAGGTAGTCTAGCAGCTCCACTCCGTTCTCCACGAACTGGAGTTTGCCTTCATAACCGTTTTCCGCGAAAGCGGTTTCCAGCAGGAAGCGGTCATCAGCATCATCTTCAGCTACCAGGATGTAGATTTTATTCATAATTAAAGATACGAAGAAAGGGCAGGTAACCTGCCCCTTTTAAAAATTTTAGCTTTATCCCTTTTTGAGCATCCCTCCGATAAGGGATAAGAGGAACAATACAATAAAGATGTAAAATAAGATTTTTGCAATACCAGCGGCACCTGCAGCAATTCCGCCAAATCCGAAAAGAGCTGCTACCAGTGCTATCACCAGGAAAATAAGTGTCCAGCGTAACATAATTCGTTGATTTAGGTGAGCAATAAAGATGCTTTTACCCAAAAAGTTAAATTATCGTGCCAGTGTATTTCCGCCAGTTACCGGCGCCCTGGTGAAAGGGTTAGTCCTTAGGAAAATACATGGTAAAGGCTGCTCCTTTATTTACTTCGGCAAAGGCATCGATAACACCATTGTGATTAGCCATTACACGTTGGCAGATAGCCAGCCCGATACCTTTTCCGGAGCGTTGCTCCTGGGTATGTAAACGACGGAAAAGCTGAAAGACCTTGCCTTTATATTCATTTTCGAAACCAATTCCATTGTCTTCGATAGTAATGGCATGGTAGTGTTTCTGTAGTGTTGGCAAGCCCTGTATCGTCAATTCTTTTATGTCTACTTCCCGGTGAGAAATGGAAATAACGGGGGGCACACCTTCTTTATGGTATCCTAATGCATTATCCAGCAGCGCTTTGAACATGGTCCTAACCTGGTTGGGGTAGAGTTCCAGTTCCGGCAGCGCACCCAGGGTAATGCTGGCGTTTAATTCCTGTATACGATCGCGCTCTGCTGCAATCACTTCTTCCCATAGTTTTTGGGGAGAAATGTGCACGGCCTTCTCCCGAAGCTCCAGCAGGTTCATATAGGTGGAAATATCTTCCAGCATGCCCTGGAGTTTTTTACCTGCTGCATCAATGCGTAAAAGGATCATTTGTCCCTCTTCGTCCAGGCGCTCCTTTTGCCGGATTTTTAACCGATCTGCAAATGTCCGGATCTTTCGAACCGGTTCCTGCAGGTCGTGCGAGGCGGCAAAAGCCAGTTGGGTAAGTTCATCATTACTCTGTTTGAGCGACAGGAGTTGCTCCTGCAGCTCTTGTTGAAAACGGAATCGATCCAGCATAGCCTTCACCAGAAAAACAAAAGAAGCCAGAAAAACGAGGCCAACCACGGCGGTAACAATCCGGAAAGTGCGGGGGGTTAATCGCTGAAACCGTTCTTTTTGCTCAAACCTGCTGGTAAGTAATTCCTGCTCTTCTTTTTCCATCAGTGCCAGGTTTTCCTTAAAGCTGGTCATCAAGTCGCGGCCTTTAGCAATCCTTTGTAAAACAGCCTGTTGTGAAGAGTCTGCCCCCACCGATTGCTCCAGTGATTCCAATAGTTGTATCCGTAGTTGAAGGGTACTTCGAATCATTGCCAAGCGGTTTTCCTGCCGGGGATTATCAACGATCAGCTTTTCCAGGTCTTTGATCAAACCGGTGTATTCCACTTTGATTTTGTCCATGGGCACCAGGTAAGTGCTGTCTTTTGTAATAACATAACCGCGGATGGAAGTTTCTGCTTCAGTTATAACATCACTCAAACTTTTCAGGTTTCCCATTACCTGGTAGGTATGTTCCACCTGGTTCGAATATCGGATCATCGTATTCATCTGTTGAAAGCTCAACAGGCTGATAATCACTAACACTATCAGCGTTGTGGTGAACCCAACCATCAGATATAGGAAAAAATTACGCTTCATAAAAAATGACAGTCCCCGATATGGGGAATATTTACCACATTTGTTGAGAAATCAAACGAAAAAATTGTTTAACCTATAACAAATGTAAAAGTTTAAGTTTCTTATAATCAATTCGTTAGAAAATATTTTTTCAATCGTATCCAATGTACTAAAACTGGCTTTGTGCTTGATTCATTTATGCTTACAAAACCTGTGTTTATGATCAGCCAGCACCAATCACAACAGCAGACACAAAAGATTTTACCGCAGCAGATTCAGTTGCTGAACCTGTTTCAGTATAACAGCCAGGAATTATTGCTGCATCTCCGGCAGGAAATGGAACAAAACCCCTACCTGGAAGAAGTAGCCGAACACAAAGAAGAAGGGCCTGCCGAACAATATGATATGCAGGCCGAAGCTGAATACAAAGACTGGGAAGAGTATGCCGATAATGATATCCCGGATTACCAGGTAGAGTATGCCAATTATTTTAATGAATCCGATATGCCGGAACGTCCCCTGGCGGCACCTGCCGATTTCAGGGAGGAGGCCAAGCGCCAGCTAGACCTTCTGAACCTTTCCGATCGCCAAACAGCTATCGGCAATTACCTGATCGACTGCCTGGAGGATACTGGCTTGCTCGAAAAAGACCTGGATACCCTGGCAGACGATTTTTCCTTTTCACAATTTCTGACAACACCGGAAGAAATTGAGTCGGTACTGCGCTTTGTACAGGCACTTGAACCTGTTGGTATCGGCGCCCGTTCTATTGGCGAAAGCTGGTTATTGCAGCTAAAAGCCCGCCGTCAGAAAAACCTGATGGTGAGAAAATCGATTGAATTACTGGAACACCATTACGAAGATTTCAAAAATCGCCGCTTTGAAAAGCTGATGGATAAACTTGAACTGGTAGAGGAAGAATTCAGAGAACTGATCAGTTTTCTAAGCAAACTGCCCATGCGGCCGGTTGCCAATGACGTTCATTCATTAAGCCCCAAAAACAATATTGTTCCGGATGTTGAAATTGTACGGAATGGAGAGGAGTATACCATTACTGTTTGTGGTATTCACAGTGAACAATTCCGCTTAAGCGATGCATTGCAGGAAAGTATTGATCAAACAAAAGACAAAGCGGCGCTTCAATACCTTCGATCCAAAATGCAATCAGCCAACTGGTTATTGTATGCAGTAAAACAGCGCAACGAAAGCATTATGAAAATTACCAAAGCTATTCTGCAAATGCAGCGTGCTTATTTTGAGGAGGGAGATATTAACCTCCTGCAACCGATGGTATTAAAACATATTGCCGACAAAGTTGGACTGGATATATCTACCATTTCCCGTTTAACAAGCAATAAATATGCACAAACGCCTTTTGGAACAATTCACCTGAAAGAGTTGTTTACGGAAGGCATCGAAAATAAGGAAGGAGAAGTGATCAGTAACCGGGTTATTCGGCATGCTTTGGAAGAGGTCATTGAACGCGAAGACAAACGTAACCCGTATACCGATCAGCAACTAGTAGGAATTTTATTAAATAAAGGATATAAAGTGGCCAGGAGAACTGTAGCTAAATACCGTGATCTGCTTCATATACCGGTAGCACAGGTACGCGCCATCTGGGCCTAAAAAACAAAAATGACACCCATGCAGAAAATTCTGGTAATTGATGATGATCGGGATATGTGCCTCCTGCTGAACCGGTTCCTAACAAAACGTGGTTATGCAGTGGTAGAACATTATAATGGAAAAAAGGCCCTGGAATACATCAGCGCTGAAAAACCAGACCTTATTCTCTGTGATTTCCGGCTGGAGGATATGGATGGTAAACAGGTATTAATCAAAACCCGGGAAATGTATCCTGCTGTTCCGTTTATTATCATTACAGGGTATAGTGATGTAAAAATGGCGGTAGAGATCCTGAAGCTTGGCGCATACGATTATGTAACAAAGCCGGTTTTCCCCGACGAAATTCTGGTAACCATTCAAAAGGCATTGTCTTCCGAAGCAGCAGACCAGCCCGCGGTAAGTTCGGCACCAGCCGCTCAGGCAGTTCGTAAAACAAAAGCTGGAGCCGGAGAAGAAAAATACATTTTCGGGAAAACTCCTGAAATGCTGAATATTATTAAACAGATTGAACTGGTTGCACCTACTAATTACAGTGTTATCATTTATGGAGAAAGTGGTAGCGGTAAAGAAGCAATTGCCCAAAAAATACATATGCAAAGCAGTCGGAAGCAACAGCCTTTTATTGCCATTGACTGCGGAGCTCTATCACGCGAATTGGCGGGAAGTGAGCTTTTTGGGCATGAAAAAGGGTCCTTTACCGGCGCACTTAACCAGAAAATAGGAAGCCTTGAACTGGCCAACGGGGGAACCATTTTCCTGGATGAAATTGCCAATCTGCCGTATGATATTCAGGTAGCATTGTTACGGGTAGTACAGGAAAGAAAAATCCGCCGTGTTGGTGGAAACAAGGATATAGAACTGGATCTGCGGATAATTGTAGCCAGTAATGAGAAATTATGGGATGCTGCAAGAAACGGAAAATTCAGGGAGGACCTATACCACCGTTTTAACGAGTTTTCTATAAATGTTCCACCCTTACGTGAAAGAAAGGAAGATATCCTGCTTTATGCCCGTCATTTCCTGGCAATCACCAACCAGGAGCTCGGAAAAAATATTGCCGATTTCTCTGCGGAAGTGCAACAGGTATTCAATAGCTATCCCTGGTACGGTAACCTGCGCGAATTAAAAAACGTTGTAAAGCGGTCTGCGCTCTTAACAGATGGACTACAGGTTGGTTTGCAGGCCCTGCCATTTGAAATTATCTATCATAATAAATTGAATTCAGAAACCGCTGCAACCCCCTTGTCGGGCGGAACCATTCCGGTAGCTAACCCTTTACCGGCAACTATGGAAAAGCCGGCTGCTCCTGTGGTGCCGAGTTTCAATGAAAACAGTTTAAAAGCCGTAAGTATTGATGCGGAATATGAAATGATTG
Organism: Flavihumibacter sp. CACIAM 22H1; assembly: GCF_001601815.1. Taxonomy (GTDB): domain Bacteria; phylum Bacteroidota; class Bacteroidia; order Chitinophagales; family Chitinophagaceae; genus Flavihumibacter. The sequence goes on along the minus strand of NZ_LUKG01000020.1, from coordinate 9,701 downwards.
TGGAAGCACTAAAACAATCCAATTTCAATAAAACAAAAGCTGCGAAACTGCTGAATATTGATCGCAAAACGCTTTATAATAAGATGAAGCAATATCAGCAATTCAATAATTTGTAATGACCGTAGAAAACGATTTAATCCCTATCCAACAGCTTCGTGAATTGTTGGCATCGGGAGAAAGTAACGAAGAACTGGTTAAACAAATCACCAATTTGTTTCCTGCCCTTATTTATGTATACGATACAGATAAGGGAAAAATCCGTTATATCAATCGGAAAATTACCGATATCCTGGGGTATTCCTGGGACGATGTTGCTTCCTGGAAAGAAGATCTTTCGCAACTGGTGTACCAGGAAGATTTACCCACGGTTTTGGAAGAGCTGAAAAAACTGAATACAACAGCGGCGGAACACAGTTTCCAGTGCAGGCTCAGCCATAAGGAACAAACCTATCGTGTTTTTAAAACGGTAGGAACGGTGTTGCGGCGTAAAGAAGACGGGGGCCCGGCCAGCCTGCTCCTGTTGTCGCAGGATATTACCGAGCAATTAAAACTGGAGGAGGAACGAAAAGCTGCCCGGCAACTGATCGATGATACCGAACAAATGCTGGGCGTAGGTATGTGGAGCCATGATGAAATAAGCGGCAAAACAGACTGGTCAGATGGTATGTATCAATTGATGGGATACAGCCGGCAGGAGATGCCGCATATTCCGTCTGCACTTTTTTACAAACATGTTTGCCCTAAGGACCTGGATCTGCTTAAGCAAAAAATTAAAGATGCCGTCGAAAAGGGAAAGGAGTTCCGACACGATTTTTCACTGGAAAGGAAAGACGGGAAGCGGATTTTTGTTACCACGGTTACTAAACCTGTAGTGGATGAAAGTGGTCGGGTATTAAAAATCAATGGTATAAATAGGGATATCAGTGATCAATACCAGCAAACGATCGAATACAATGCCAACAAAGAATTCCAAAAGGAAACAGAGCGCATGCTCAACTATGGAATTTTTATCTGGAATGCGGATTCAAAGCTGATTTCCTGGTCAGACGGTTTGTTTGAAATATTTGAATACGATCGGGAAACCTTCACCAGCCCCCTTACTATGTCCTGGTATTTCGACCAGATAGTAGAAGATGACCGGGAGAAAGTGCAGCGGGTGGTAAAGGAAGCCCTTGCCAATACGAAAGAATTTGAGATAGAATACAGTATTCTTACCGGAAAAGGGCATCTGAAAATTGTAAATACCAAGGGTACGGTAGTGGTGGATAATAAAAACAACCCTATCCGCATGATTGGTAATACCCGGGATATTACGCATATAAAAAAGGTGGAAATTGATTTGCAGCGAAACCTGCGAGAATTGAACCGCTCGAATAAGGAACTGGAGGAGTTTGCCTACGCTGCATCACACGACCTGCAGGAACCACTTCGAAAAATAACCACATTCGGATCAAGGCTTTTGCAAAAATTTGCAGCGCAGCTGGGTGATGAAGGGTATATGTATATTAACCGTATGCAGGTAGCCACCGATCATATGCGAAGCCTGATCGAAAACCTGCTTGAACTATCCCGCGTAACCCGTAATAAACAGCCCTTTGAGGCAGTTCAATTAGATCAATTGTTGGAAGAAGTGTTAGGTGACCTGGAATTATCAATAGAAGAAACGGGTGCAGAGATTCGTTTAGGAAAACTGCCGCAGGTAGACGGAATCCCTTCCTTATTAAGACAGCTGTTCATTAATATATTGTCCAATTCTATCAAGTTTCATAAGGCAGGAGAAGTGCCCCGTATTGAAATCAGTTCAAAACCGCTGACTAAAAAAGAAAAAGAAGCCAATTTTCTGAGTCCGTCTTCCAATTATATTCAAATTGATATTAAAGACCAGGGAATCGGATTTGACCAGGAATACGAACAGCGAATTTTTCAGGTATTTCAGCGCTTGCACGGAAAATCTGAATATCCGGGCACAGGTATCGGCCTGGCCATCTGTAAGCGAATTGCGGAACGGCACAATGGTTTCATAAGTGCATCCGGCAAAGAAGGAGTTGGTGCCGTATTCTCTATCATTTTACCTGAAAAACAATAACCGCCCATGCCTTTTTCAAAAAAAATCACCCGTATTCTGATCGTAGATGATGATGAGGATGATTATTATATTACCAGTGATTATATCAAGGAAATTGAAAACAGCCATTTCCAGATAGATTGGGCCAATCAGTACCAGGCAGCGCTCGATTATATGTGTAAAGGGGTTTATGATATTTATTTTGTCGACTATCGGCTGGGTGCTAAAACTGGTATTGACCTGTTAAGAGAAGCTATTGCCATAAACTGTGAGGCACCGATTATATTGTTAACCGGAAAAGGTAACCGGGAAATTGACAGGGAAGCCATGCGGCTGGGCGCCTTTGATTACCTGGTAAAAACTGACCTTAATACAGAAAAGCTGGAACGTACGATCCGCTATGCACTGGAACGCGCGGCCAACATAAAGGCCATCCGGAAAAATGAACAGAAGTTCCGCAATATTTTCGAACAATCAATGGATGCGGTATTTATTACCGATATGGAACTCCGTTTCCTGGAGCTGAACCCTGCAGCTATTGAAATGCTGGGTATAAAAGACGAGGATATCAATTCCTTGGCGCTCACAGACTTTATGGAATCAGATTCCCTGGCTACCCATTTTCGCATCCTTCTCCAATCGGGCAACGATATCAATGATAAGGAAATTGATATTAAAACAACTGCGCAAGAGCACCGCTCCTGTATTTTTTCGGCATCGGTGGAAACAGATATGGAAGGCAGGAATTATATCCAGGGTATTTTACATGATATTTCCAATTTAAAGAAGGCCGAATGGTTAACACTTCAAACGGAGAAACTGGCGGCTGCCGGAAGGCTGGTTAGAACCCTTGCCCATGAGGTTCGAAATCCGCTCAACAATATCAGTTTATCTGCCGATCAGCTTGTGCAGGAAATGCAGGACGAGGAGAGCCAGTTATACCTTGATGTGATCCGGCGGAACAGTGTGCGGATCAGTACCATTATTACTGAGTTGCTGAACAGCTCTCGCCCTTCAGAAATAGACCTGGATAAAACCAGCCTGCATGAGTTATTACAGGAAGTGATCGATCAGGCTGCAGACAGTATGCAGCTAAAAAATGTGGAACTGGTGGTTGATTTTCAGCAGTCGCCGTTTTATGTATTGGCAGATAAGAGCAAATTGAAAATAGCTTTTATGAACCTGGTAGTAAATGCCATTGAAGCTATGGAAGGAACTGAAAAACCGCGGCTTATACTTAGGTTGTTTGCAGAAGAAAAATTTGTGTTATGTGAGGTAACCGATAATGGTTGTGGCATTCCTGCTGATAACCTGGGTCGTTTATTTGAACCTTATTATACCAGTAAGCGCAACGGTATGGGGTTAGGGCTTGCGTCTACTATGAACATAATTCAATCTCATAAAGGATATATTGAAGTGGATTCCAAACCAGGCCAGGGCACCAGTTTCCAGGTACACCTGCCGATGGAAGAACCTGTTTAATACTGCTGTATACACAAACAAAAAGCTGCCTTTCGGCAGCTTTTTTTGACGGGATTCGGATACTCCAACCTAAAACCCGACGCCTATAAATATGCTTATGTTGCTGTTTTTTGTATCGCGGAACGCCTCACCAGCCAGGGAGCCAGATTTGCCTACTTCCCGCAGACCTACCGTATACCGTGCGCCAATAGTAGTTGGCCCCAGGTCAATTCCGAAACCAGCCGCCACTCCATAATCGAAACGGTTCAGGTTTTCCGGGTTCAGTTCAGCTAATTCTTCTACTGACCCATCAGCATCCAGGTCGGTAATATTAGCACCTGCTAAATAACTAACATACGGACCTGCATGAATGTTGAAGTTTTTGGCAAGATTCACCACACCCAGTACCGGCATTTCTATATAGTGCAGGTTGGTACGGTATTCACCCTGGCCAAAAATTGCATTGTCATAACTTCTTTTACTTCCCTTGTTGGAATACAGCAATTCCGGTTGGATAGAAAACCCCTGAAATACCGGTAGTTTGGCATAAACACCTGCATGCAGGCCGGCTTTCAGATTATTGTCATTTACCTCATCACTGTAAAAATTACTTAGGTTCAGACCCGCTTTTACACCAAACCGGGGGCTTAAGCCGGATCCACCTACTTCCTGTTGCTGGGCCTGAGTTTGTTGAGTGCCCAGGATAGCACCTGCAGTTGCACAAAGTACGGCCAGTTTTCTCCATTCTTTTCTCATGATAATCGATTTTATATCAGAGAGAAGAAAAATTCTGTGCCAGCTCTTTTGTTACCCAAATGGAAAGATTTCCTGCCGGACAGGGAAACTCTGCCCCACCTTTGTCGTTGAGCTCAATTTCAGTTGAATTTTTTCCCAACAAATCGACCATTTTCCTACCCGCCTTATGGGTGCCCAATTCCATATATTTCCATCCATCGGAACCATTGGAAACTACGACGGCAAAGCCCGATAATTCATTTTCAACCGTGCCGGTTCGTACCCATCCGATACAGTTGGGGTGATCAAAGTAATCATGCTGATCGCCTTCCGATAGTAATTTGCGCAAGCGTATCATGGCGGGTAATTCTTCTACAGCCGAAAGCCAGATTTCATGTTCCTGGCCATCATCGCCCTGGTCTTTATAATGCGCCCCGTAGAGTGCAGGATAAAATACACAGGGCGTGCCGGCCTGTCTTAACAAAATCAAGGCATAAGCAATGGGTTTGAACCAGGCTTCCACCGGAGATTCAAGTTCCTGCAAGGGTTGGGTATCGTGATTATCAACCAGGGTTACAGCCAGTTGGGGAATTATGCTTACCAGTGAATTGTCGAAAATATGCTGCAGATCGTAGTCTTTTCCCATTCTCGACGCTACATAGAAATTTTGATGCAGGGGCGCATCAAATAACTGAACTCTTCCGGAGGTGGCGTCTACATAGTGTTGCAGCGCTTCCACACGGTGTATATTCCAGTATTCCCCTACAATAAATAAATGCTCCTTGGTAATGGCCTGCACATAATCTGCCCATTCATTGATCATTTTGGGCGACATATGTTTAACGGCATCCAGCCGAAACCCGTCTACTTTGGTAAGTTCAAGATACCACCTGCCCCATTTCTTTAGTTCTTCCCTAACATGTGGATTTCGAAATTCTATGTCGGCGCTCATCAGGTAATCATAATTTCCCAGCTCTTCTTCTGTCAGTTCTTCCCAACCTTCTCCAAATTCGTTCTGGATCGAAAAAATTCCGCTTTCTTCAATATCCTTGGCCCAATCAATGCCACTGAAACAGGTATGATCCCAGATAAAATCAGAATACTGCTTTCCCCGTCCGGGAAAGGTAAATTTTGTCCAGGCTTCTATTTCAAAGGGATCACTGATAAATTCTTTTCTATTTGTCGGATCTACTTTTCGAACCAACATTTTTTCGGCTTCATCGGCCCCGGCTTTATGGTTGAAAACTACATCCGCTATTACTTTAATACCATGTTTATGGCAGGCTTCTATAGCTGCCAGGTAGTCGGCTTTAGTACCATACTTGGTGCGTACGGATCCTTTCTGGTCAAATTCGCCCAAATCGAAAAGATCGTAGGTATCATAACCAACCGAATACCCCCCCGAAGCTCCTTTGTATGCCGGGGGAAGCCATACGGCAGTTATGCCCTGGTGGGCTAATTCCGGTGCTTTTTCTTTGAGCTGGTTCCATAAGGAGCCGTCGGCCGGGTAATACCAGTGAAAAAATTGTGCAAGGGTGATGGGTGTCATGTTTTTTGGTTAACGATTAAAAGAAAATAGGGCCATATCCGGATCTGGCCGATTACACAGGGAGGCGGTAAGCTGCTCGGCAGCCAGTAAACTAAAGGTGATGCCATTTCCGCCAAAACCCAGTGCAAAGGAAGTATGGGGCCGTTGACGGATGGATCCTATATAAGGTAGTCCATCTTTAGTAGAGGCAAATGTGCCTGCCCACTGAAAGTCTGGTTTAAAAGGAATTTGTGGAAATTTTTTTCGAAAAGCAGTCAGCAATTGCTGCGCTTTTCGGGGAATGGCTGCATCGCGCTTTTCGGGCGAATAAAAATCATCGTCTAATCCGCCGATTAGTATGCGTTTGTCCTTGGTAGTGCGCAGGTATAAATAGGGGTTGGCGGTTTCCCAGATCAGGCTGTTTCGATACCAGAAATCCTGGCTGGGCAGGGGTTCACTTACCATGGCGTAGGTTGAATGCAGCCTTTCTACTTTTTTGGGGATATAATTTTGTGATTCATATCCGCAGGCTATCACCAGGTGTTTAGCGGTAATGGTGATTCCTGTGCCTGTTAACAGGGAAACGGTTTTCTTCCCATGGCTGATTTTTTCAACAACCGTATTATCATACACCTGTGCGCCATTCTTTATACAATGTTGAAGCAGGTGATGGGTTAATTGGTAGGCGTCTACTTCTGCCCCCAATTGTGAATAGATGGCGGCAGGCGCACTAAAGCCCATGATTGTCTCGAATTTATCCGCATCCCACCAGCTTACCTTAAACCCATGCTTTTTTCGGAGTGTAAATTCTTTTTTATGATTGGCCACATGTTTTTTAAGAGAAGCGTATTGCAGGCTTGGACGATAGGTGAACCCGGCTTGCCCATCGAAATTCCGGCAAATTTTTTCCAATGCAGTAATAGAATAGGCACATAATTCATAGCTGCGAACTGCTGCGGATTCGCTGGTTTTTTCTATGAGTTCGTAAAGCGGCGTATCAATTTCATACTGCAATAAGGCGGTACTGGCTGCGGTAGATCCCATTCCAACATGACGTTTGTCGCAAATAATTACCTTGAAACCAGCATTTACCAGGTGCCAGGCACACAAGGCCCCTGTTATGCCGGCGCCCATAACAACAATTTCGGTTTTAGTGGTTTTAGGAAGAGAAGGATAATTGCTGATCAGTCCATTTTTGAGCAGCCAGTAAGGATTAGGAGATCGAAGATCCATTGTACAGGTATTAAAACGTTATTTGGTGAAGGGTTAGTTATCAGTAATTGGTTCTATTTCTTTTGCTTCTCTTTTGATAATAAAAACCGCTGTATCATTGGGACGTATACCTGATCCGTATTTAACTGCATATACTTTAGTAAAGGCAGCTCCGAAATACAAGATGGCCGATGAATAATATACCCAGGCAAGGATTATCATAATAGAAGCAGCAGTTCCATAGGTGAAGCCGTAATCAGAGCGGCCGATATAATAACCTATTAAAAACTTTCCAAGTAGAAACAATATGGCAGTAAAAGAAGCGCCTTTAATAGCATCTTTCCAGGCAATAGTGCCATCGGGCAAAACCCGGAATATAATGGCAAATAACCCGGTAATTACAAAAAAGATGACTAAAATGTTGAGGACGTAAAAAATTATATAGGCAACTCCCGGGAAGATGGAAGCCAACCGATCGTTGAGTAAGTCCAGCACCGCATTTACAATCAGTGCTACAATCAGTATAAAGCTGATACTTACGACCAGCGAAAAAGAAAGCAGCCTGTTTTTAATAAGTTTAAGCCAGCCGCGTTCAGGTTTTGCACGGATCGACCATATATAGTTGATAGAACTCTGAATTTCGGTAAATACACCAGTGGCACCTATGATCAGTACAATAAATCCTACAATAGCCCCCGTCACCGATTTATCTGCTTTTTGGATATTGGCCAGGATAGACTGAAGCTGATAGGCAGCTGAGTTTCCTACCATTCCTTTGATCTGACTGAATAGTTTTCCCTGTAAGGCCACTTCTCCGTAAAATATTCCAGCAATGGAGATGATGAGCAATAAAACCGGGCCCAATGCAAAAACGGTATAGTAAGAGAGGGATGCGCTTAGTTTAATAGCATCATCCTGGATAAAAGCAGCACCCGCCTTTTTTACCAGGCCGAAAAAAATCAAAGCCTTCTCTTTTATAATGCGTAAAAACTGTTTATACTGGGTCATCTGTTTATCGGTGGTCATCGGCCTCGGGGAAAAGAAATTATGCCGGGGCAAAAACTGGTATAGATCGGCAGCAGATTCCCTCTTTGGGGAAGGCTTTCTACAGAAACCAGCCATTTTCCTCTATTGGCTGCCAGGCACGTTTTTTCGATAAGTATTGTAACAACAACATTCAATCACGACAAAAAATAGTAGTATGAGAAGCTTATTATATTTAGTAGCAGTTATCCTGATTATTGGTTGGTTACTGGGATTCTTTGTTTACAGTGCAACCGGCCTTATTCATATTCTGCTGGTATTAGCAGTGGTGTCAATTTTGCTGAGTTTTATCAGAAGAGGGGAGGTTTGATTGCCAAGCTCTTATCCCACGCATAGTTAATTAAGTACCGATAGAAAGGTTTTAGCCGATAGCAATATAGGGGAATAGCCACATTTAAAACAGTAACAGGTTTCAGGATAATCTGTCCTTCCGGGAAGATTTTGCTGAAGCCTGTTTGGTTTTTACCCATCGGTGATTACAGGGAAAAAGACCTGCCTACCAGCAGGTCTTTTTTTAGTACTAAAAAGTAAGGCCTATTTTTCCTGCCCTTTCTTTTTCTTGATATCTTCTACCTGTTTGATAAACTCATCTACTTCAGGGTCGGAATAGGCGCCGTAAGCATCTACCAGCATGCCTTTGCGACCGTCGCTGGTTTCAATTACATATAAAATTGAACTGTCTTCCGGGTCACTTTCCCCTTCAAACCGGTAAAAATCTACGATCTGGATCTGGTCAGCCGTATAGGAGTGACCGCTGTCCATATGTTGAAGGTGTTGGTCTACCACACCAAAATTAGCCGTGTAACCGTCGTTTGTCATTTTTTCCATACAATGACTAAGGCTTTTCATTATTGCTGCATCTGATTTGGGTTTCATACTGAAGGTTTTTTAGGTTGAATAATTGATTAATCAGGTGATTGCTGTTACTGTTCAATTTCTATTCCAACCAGGTGCGGAGGGGTTCGGGCGCACCCGGCCTTTCAATACGGGGAAGAATCCGTTTTAAAGCTACGGAATTGAGGGGTTTTGGGGCAGATATTCCACATCTTTCGGAGCCGATCAGGAGAAGCTTTGCTGGTATTATTTTTTCTTTTAACAGGTAAAATCATCTGTTATGAACAGCAATAGTCCACTTACCGAACTAATCAATAGCTTCCGCCACGGCTTGTTTATGAACTTCAGCAACCAGGAGTTTCGTTTACCAAACGGAGTGGCCCGGCTGATTCATGCAGATGATAATGGTAATTGCTGGTTGCTCTTTCACTCCAGCTTGCAAGATGCTTCCGTATTTGAAAAGGAATTTCCTGCTAAAATTCGGTTTTACGAAAAAGGAAAAGATTATTATGTAGAAGCAACTGGTAAAGCGGTTATTCAAACCTCCCCCGACGAATGGTCTGCCTGCCCGGCTATTTCTTATGGAATGGCAAAAGCACTCAGGTACCATGGGCTGGTTGTTTGTATGAAAATGAGTCAGTTAACTGTTACGCCTACCCGAAAATACCCGTTTCGCACAAAACTATTAAACTGGCTGGAAAGTGTAACTGACTGGTTTATGGGAGAACCCAACCGCAAACCGGCAATGGGTGCACATGTTTTTTCATCATAAAATTATGCGTTATGAAATCTTCACTGATAATACACCTCGAAGAGTATATG
>NZ_LUKG01000019.1:53660-61643 GCF_001601815.1 Flavihumibacter sp. CACIAM 22H1 | reverse complement strand
AACGATAGTTGCTGTCAATACTCCAGATCATATCGCTGGTTGAATTGATCAGCGCATCCCGGTTTCTTTCTTCTTCCACTTTCAGTTTTTCCAGGCGTACCCGTTCTGAAATATCGTGTGATAAAACAAGGGCAGCGGGTTTGCCGTGGTAGTCGATCTGGTGAGAGGTGATTTCTACGTCTATGAGTTCCCCGTTTTTTTTGAGATGCCTCCATCGGCCTTTATGTACCAGGTTGGCGCCTTCCTGTATGCGCTGCAGTGGTTCATCAGGCGCCGGTCTTCCTCCGGCCTTATTGCAAATGCGGTCATTGCCAGGAATTCCTGCCTGCTGTATCCATAATGACTGATTGCTTTTTCATTCACTTCCAGAAACTGTTTGGTATCCATATCCAGGATCCACATAGGAAGGGGATTGTTCAGGAATAAGTTCCGGTAGCGTTGTTCCGATTCCTGTATACGGGCTTCGGTTTTAATTCTCTCTGTAACATCCCGGCCTACACAATAGAGCGATTTAGCAGTTTCGTTCCAGTTAGCTGACCAGCGGATATTGGCCAGTTCTCCATTTTTACAATATACCCGGTTATCAAAATGGTTGACCGGTTGTCCGCTGATTGCTTTGGCCAGCATGGAAACACTGGCTTCCTGATCTGCATCTGCAATAAATCCCAGGTAAGGTTTGCCGAGTAATTCTTCTGTTGTATAACCAAGTATGCGGGTAGCGGCCTGGCTAACCCGGGTAAACATGCCGTCCTGGTTCATCGTACAAATGATGTCCAGGGAAGCATTCATGATACGTTCATACTCCCGTATGATTTCTGTTTCGGTTTGTTGCATGTTAGAAAGGTTGTCAGAAGATCGCTAAAAAAAGCGAAAAACCAAAAGGGCACAAAAATCTCTGACAAGAGAAAGTTTCGCGCCCCTGGCTTTCCATTAACCTTAGATAAAAAAAGCTGATACTAATCAGGTTTCACAGAGTGGATACGGCTTTACATGGATTTGGACGGTTTTCGGGTTTTGTTTCAGGTTTTAAAGGATATTGGATACAGATTAATAACGGACCAACTACAATACAAAGGTGCAAGTGTTCCGCTGCCCCCACAATAGACAAACTTGTTATTTCATGTAGAAAAAATGCGACATTAATTCTGTAATTTCCTTATTTTGTATAAGTGAAACATTTTCTACTCATTGACGATCATGAAGTTGTACGTACCGGTATTGGGCATGTACTGGCCGAGTTATTTCGTCCCTGTACAATCCATGAAGCTAAAGATGAGGCTTCTGCACTGGAAAAGCTGAAAGAAAGGCCATTTGACCTAATCATTATGGACGTTTACATGCCGGGCACTGATACATTCGGAATTATGGAATTTATTAAGGTCCGTCTTCCGGAAGCGAAAGTGCTGATCTTTTCAATGAGCGCTGAAAATATATATGCACCCAGGCTTATTCGGGCAGGAGCTAAAGGTTTTCTTTCTAAGAACACTGGTATCCAGGAGTTGAAAAAAGCAGTGGAAACCCTGCTGAATAACAAGATGTATATCAGCTCTGAGCTGGCGCTTCAATTAGCAACAGGGCTTCAACAGGAAGATCCCTCCAATCCGTTTGATAAATTGAGCGGCAAAGAATTTGAAATAGCGTCATTGATGATGGAAGGGAAATCCCTGACAGAAATCTCCACCATACTCGGCACCAGCACCTCCACGGTAGGAACACATAAAGCCAGGTTGTTTAAAAAACTAAATTGTAATAACCTGTTAGAGCTGGTGGAATTAGGCAAAGCCTACCAGGCTTCCAAACGTTCCTGAATCAAATGGTTCAGGGTGTCCATGCCGGCCATTTCGCGTTGAAAGGCAATGGCCGACTGCAGCAAGGGAAGGGCCAGTGCAGCACCAGTTCCTTCGCCCAGTCGCAGGCCGATATTCAACAAGGGTTGGGCATTCAGGTAATGCAACATGGTATGGTGTCCTAGCTCTCCGGAACAATGTGCGAAAATGCAGTTTTCCAGGATCGATGGTTGAAGGGCATGTGCCACCAGCAGGGCTGCTGTGGCGATAAAGCCATCCACCACAATTACCATACCTGAGTCCCTGGCTCCGAGGTAAGCCCCGGTCATCATAGCAATTTCAAATCCACCAAAATACTGCAATGCTTTTAACGGGGAATTGAGCTGGCAGATCGTTCCGTGCTGTGTTAAAACGGCTTGCAGGGTTGCCCGTTTCTGAGCAAGTTGTGCAGCGTTGGTACCGGTGCCTTTTCCAACGGTTCGGCAAACGGGCAGGTGCATGATACAGGACATCAGCAGCGCGGCTGAAGAACTGTTCCCGATTCCCATTTCTCCTAAAGCAATGGTATTACTGCCCCCGGCAGCTATTTCTTTTGCAATAGCCGTACCTGCCTGCAGGGCCCTTTCCATTTCTTCGAACTGCATAGCAGGCTCAAACTGAAAATTTTTAGTTCCCCTGGCAATTTTTGCATCTATAAAGCGGGGGTACGGCCGGTATTTGCTCAGGTCTGCGTCTACACCGGCGTCTACGATGGTTAAGCCCAGCTGATGCTGGCGACAGAATACATTGATGGCTGCTCCCCCGGCCATAAAATTGTGTACCATGGCGGCCGTAACGGAAGCGGGATAAGGATTTACAAGCCCTGTTTTAGCTATTCCATGGTCTCCCGCAAACACAACCACCTGTGGCTCCCGGATAACAGGCTGCCGGGATTGCTGAATCAGGGCCACTTTCAGGGCGATGTTTTCCAGCAATCCCAGCGAGCCCACCGGTTTTGTTTTTGTATCAATTGATTCCTGTACCTGTTTCCGTAGGTCCATCGGGTAGATTTAGAACTGACAGCGAATACCTCCCATCATGTTAAACCGCCGGGCATTGTATCCAACCTGGTCAAAATAAGTGCGATCGGTAATATTCCGCAGATCCAGGTAAATTGAAAAATGTTTGTTTAGTGTATAGTTCGCATAGAGGTCGAGGTTATAATAGGCCTTAAGGGTTGCCAGTTCTGTACTGAATGTGTTGGAGTTGTAAAATAAATCCTGCCGTTTATCTACCCAGCGATAATTAACGCCCAGGTATACAGCTTTTGTAAGTTGATAACCGAGGTTGATATTGGCATTGTTTTTCGGGCGACGGTAAAGGTTGAAATAACTGGTATCCTTTCCTGCTACCGTGGAGGTGCTGAGTTGCCCGTTTACGTAGGTATAATTTGCCTTAACTGTAAGCTGGCTGATGGGTTTCCAGCTTGCTTCCAGTTCTAATCCGCGGTCGGCCTGTTTATCACCGTTCTGGTATTGCCCGTAAGGCGGCGTGTTAAGTGGCGCAAAAAGGATGATGTCTTTAATTGTTCTGTGGAACCAGGTGGCTCTAACAAAAAGCTGGTTGTTTTTACTGCTGTACTGCAGGCCCAGTTCCTGTTGTTGAGAGTGTTCTGGTTGCAGCTGGGTATTACCGTATTCGCTGGCAAGATTATAAACAGAGGGTGCACGGAAGGCTGAACCCGCCGATGCAAAGAACTTCAATTGTTGAATGGGCGCATAATACGGGTTCAGGGAATAGGTAAGCGCATCTCCAAACGCCTGGTGTTGGGTAAAGCGGCCGCCCATTTCAATGCCGAAACGATTTTCTTTGTGCAGGTGGGCGGTAATATAGGCGCTCATCATGCTGGCTTCCAGGGAGTCCTTACTAAGGCTGCTTCCAAATCCGCCAAAATCAGTGGCGATATCTGCCTGGTTGCGACGATAGTCAACCCCTCCCAATATACTCAGGTTTGAAGTAAGCGTGGAGTTGATATACGCTTCTGCGAAAAAAGAATTGCCTTTGTACTTTCCGCTTGAAGGGTCATAATCATTGGATCCAACCGGGTTGTTTACCGGATCGCGATAGTCGCGGTTCACCAGGTTGTAGTTGCCATGTACAACAAATTGTCCTTTAGGTAACTGCAGAATGGATTTTACGCCAAGTACCTGCTGCCGGTTGTAAATAGTTCGGTTTTTATCGTCTTCATAAGCAGCATCATCGATATCTGCTTTATAATCACTTAACTGGTAATATCCCTGGATTTTCCATTCTTTACTTGCCTGCAGGCCCAGGGAAAGATTGAGCACATGCTGTTTAAATCCATCCTTGTCAAAACCAGCGGTGCCCGTACTATCATGTGCTGCGGAGAAACCGCTGGATTGTAAGCGGCTGTATTGCGCGCTGTAATTCAGTTTTCCTTTTTGTCCACTGATACCCAGGTTGCCCTTGTAGGTGTTGAAAGATCCTGCTGCCAGTTGCCCATTGATTGCCACCGGGCGGCCGCTGGCATTTTTACGGGTGATGATATTAATTACACCCGCCACGGCATCGGACCCGTACAATACGGATTGCGCTCCTTTCAGGATTTCAACCCGTTCAATCTGATCGATGGCAAAATGGTTGATATCAAATTCAATGGAAATACCCGATGCATCGGTAACCGGCATACCGTCAATAAGAATAAGTGTATTGGCGCTTCCCGCTCCTCTCATGTATACCGCGGGAACAGTGCCGGGGTTATTTTGTGCACCTGCCAGAAACAAACCGGCTTGCTCATTGAGTACCTGTGCCAGTGTTCTGCCCGCATTTTGCTCGAGTGTTGTACGATTAATGATCAACACAGATTTACCAGTACTGCTTTGCTTTTGCGAAATTTTGTTAGCAGTTACCACCACTTCATCCAATGGGGATGGAAGACTGTCGGTACTTAGCTGTTGACTCCAGAGGGGGCTGCTGATAACTGTAGCAGCCACTAAGATCCATGTTCTTTTCATGTTCTTGAAAAAGATTAAGTGACTGCTTCCGGAAATGAGTGGTAGAAATATAAATGGCGGAATAACCGGCCCTTTACATCACTGCTTTTCTCCCGAAAGCGAAATATGATTTCTGTAGATGGCAGGTCTTCTGGCTCGTTTAACTGATGATCCCCTTCCCATCCGCCTTTGCTAAAGCGCAGGCGAACAGTGGTTCTGGATCTTCAGGAGGAAAATATTCCTAAAACATTACAGCTACGGGGATAGCGCCGGGATCAACCGGACTTCCCTTTTAATCCGCCTCAACCGGTAAAACCGGTATTAGCGGAACCATATACGGCGCGAAGATAGGTTTTTTCACTACTGCAGGCGGATGCCGGCAAAATAGTTTCTGGTTGCAGCGGCATTGTAGTATCTGCCGCCCACTGCATTAATATCGTTCCCTAAACTGTATCGCTGATTGAAAAGATTATCTGCACCAGCAAACCAGCTGATGGTTCCGGTAATAGCTTTTTTAGTGCTCCATTTATAAAGCTGTGCGCCAAGTTTAAGGCCCAGCAACTGGTATGCATTTGCTTTTGCTGAATTGGCATCATTCAGCCAGATGGGATCCACATACTGGTAGGTGATATGAAAATCCACCCAACGAGCCAGCAGCAGATCCAATCCGGCAGCCAGGCTATGCCGGGCAATGCCTGGTAAGTACTTACCGCTGTAATCGGCTTCCAGTTGAATATATGTACGGTATTTAAATGGATGGAAGGTATAACTCAGCCATGGTTGCCATTGAAAGTTTGCCGCCTGTTTTAACGGCGTATACCGGGTGCTTAACTCAATGCCCCACTGTTGGGTGCTGCCGGCATTGGTAAAATAATCTGCACCGCTGGCATCTCTTCGCTGAACGATGGCATCTTTCAGTTGGAAATAAAATACATTAACATCGGCCCAGAGTCTTTGCCGGGCAAACCGTCCTCTTACACCCAACTCATAATTCCAGCCTTTTTCAGCTTCGAGGGCGGTATTGATAACACTGGTAGAGGGGAGTATTTCTGAGCTGGTAGGCGGAGAAAACCCTTTTGCAACCAGGGTATATAAGGTAAACGATTTGAATTTTCGGGCAAGAGAAAGCCGGGGCGCCCATTCCGCCTGCCCGCTGTTTGTGAAACGATAATTCGGAACCACCGACTCCCGGATAATACGCAGGGTATTGTTATTGTAACTGATACCGGCACTAAGTTCCCAGTTGGTATCCGTTTTCCATTGTGCCTGCGCAAATACCAGTGAATTGACAGGTGTTAAGGCATCCGAACTCTGGAGGGTATCCTGTACGCCTTGCCGGTTGCCAAAAACCGTTACCTGGTAATATCCTTTCTGCCATTCTCCCCCGGCACTAAGATCCAGTTTCCCTGACGATAACGGTACGGTATAACCGATCAATGCTCTTGTACCAAAAGAAGGTTCCGTTCTTCTTTCAAAATTACGGATAGCCGGATTGGTGATACGGTTATACATTCCATAAAGTGTTGCTTCCAATCGCACCCGGCTTACGGGCGTATACAACTGTTGTACGCCACCGTAAAAGGATTGCTGGTAAATAGCTGCTTTTGCATCCTGGGCAGAAGGAAAGGGGCCGCCGGCGGGGCGTGCCTGCGCCGGGTTTGCATCATATTGTGCTTTGGTGAGTCCGCCGGGTGTTTGGTATTCAAGGTCACTGTAAAGTACCAGGGTGCTGATCCGGTAATTTGGTGCTATTAACTGCTTGTTTTGCCAGCTGACATAGTTCCTTTTCATGGAGCTGTGGGCCCGGAAGCCGCTGGTCTGCTGATGATGAAATTGAATGCGGTTATACCTGTCTGCTGTTCCTGTCAGCAATTGCAGGTCTGTCTGAAACAACCCGTTACTACCCCACAGCAGGCTCAACCGGAGCGGGGATGTTGCGGGCGAGGGACTGCTGCCTGTTGCCAGCAGGGCTCCTCCGGATCCTGCACCGTATACCGCAGCCGCCGGGCCCCGCAATATTTCCAGTTGCTCAAAAGCCGCCGGTGCAAATAAGTTCAGGTAAGTAGAACCTCCCGGATCTGTAAAGGGGAATTGTTCGTAATAGAAACGGATGTTCCGCACTCCGAAAGGAGACCGCAGGGAACTACCGCGGATGGCTATGCGATAACTGCCAGGCGAACGTTCCTCCATCCTTACCCCCGGCAAGGCATTCAGGGCAGGTACAGAGCTTACGGGAGAATACCGGTTCCATTCCGTACTACCGGCAACGGACACCGCAGCAGGCACGGAAGCCAATGGACTTTTTTGTACAAATCCCTGTACCAGTACAGAGTCTAATTGCGTCCGGGGAAGGGTATCAGTTACCGGATGCCCGGTTATTTCAACGGAGAGGGTTGCAAAAAATAAAAGCAGGTTCATTTTTAGTTTGCCAGCTTGGCTTTTGGATTTATATTGGGTAAAGATCGGGACTAACATGCAAAACAACACAGGCAAATCCAATCAGTTGAGATTGTTTGATCTTACCATGATTGTAGTGGGGCTGGTTATCGGGATGGGGATTTTTCGAACGGCAACGGATGCGGCCAGTGCCTCTTTATCGCCCACGGTTTATTTTGCTGCCTGGATTGCGGGGGGCGTTATTGCCTTATGCGGCGCATTAACCTATGCGGAAATAGGGTCGAGATACCCGGTAACCGGGGGGTATTATAAAATTTTTGCTGCCTGTTATCACCCCTCGATAGCTTTTGCGATCAATTGTATCATATTAATTTCTAATGCGGCCTCCCTGGCTGGGGTAGCGCTGATCGGGAGCGAATACCTTTCCCAACTGATTTTTGAAGAGCCGGCTACAGACCTGGTAAAGTCATTGATTGCTATGTCGGCTATCGTGGTTTTTTATTTTGTAAATCTTGCAGGGCTTCGGATGAGTTCGCAAACGCAGAATGTATTGATGTTAATTAAGATCTCTATGGTGCTGGTTTTGATCGGCGCCTTGTTTTTTCCAGGCGCTCCGGAGCCTGTGCCGGCTTCTGCGGCTCCTGCTGCCCCCGCTTCTTTCTCCAGCCTGCTCTATTCTTTCGGCATTGCTTTAATTGCGGTTTCCTTTACCTATGGGGGATATCAGCAAACGATTAATTTCGGAGAAGAGGTGAAAGATGCGCGTAAAACCATCCCCAGGGGCATTTTTATCGGAATTTTGCTGA